>DATJNO010000047.1:0-5768 GCA_035508055.1 Bryobacteraceae bacterium
CAATCTTTGGGCCAACCCGTTCAACCCGGCGGCCTTGAATCCTGTCGGGTCGCAGACCTCAGGCTGCATCGTCAGCCCGCCCACCTCCGCGCATCCGGGTCTCCCGGGCTACTGCTCGAACCCGGCCATCGCGGAAACGAATTCTCTGCATTCAATGGACACGGTGCGGCGGATGCAGGATTACGACGTGACTCTGCTGCCGCAATCCCGGGTGCGGTTCCGCCTGGGATTTTCTCATTACCGCGACGAGGGTCCGGGCTTTTTCACAACCGACAGCGGGACGGTGCCGGATTTTCCGCAGAACTACAGCTACACCACAAACGCCTATCGCGCCGGTGTGGACTTCCGCATCCTGCCCCGCACGACGATTTCCTACGACCAGTTTCTAAATTATTTCAAGCAGGACAACATCGTCACTGACAACCCAGCCGTCAATCCGCAGAATTATGGATATGTCCTCGCCAACGGCACGGCAAACGGGACGCCGAACGGCACGCCAGTAGACCTCGGAAGTGTTTGGAGCACGCAGACGCCTGCAGAGGCACTACCTTGCGCGACCCCCATCGTTACCGGCACCGTGAACACGGCCACCCCGACTTGCAACGGATTCTTGTCTTATAGCCAAGTGGGCCGGCCGCGAAATTTCATGCCCACGGAGCGGCTACGCTTCCAATCGAACTACTTCAAGAATTTCGAAATGTCGGGTTCGGTCGGCTACAGCTCGGCTGACAACATAATTCCAGATTTCCTAGAGTACGTGAACGACTATACGTCTCGCACCGCCACTCGTGGCAGCACGACCGGCGGTCCAGCAACGGCAAAACGGGTTTCCGTGAATGCCGACTGGTCGGGCGTCTATGCGGTCACCGACAAGCTTCGCGTCCTCGATTCGTTCCGCTACGACAATTGGCGCAACCCGGGCTTGTGGGATATCGACGAGACGAATATTTTTGGCACAGGCTATCCGGGCATAGCAGGTTTGCAGCAAAATCAGGCCGTCTTCAACACGAATGGAACCACTGCCTCCAATTGCCCTGCTCCCTTCAACGCGCCGACCTGCCCGCAGCATGCGCCTCCGACTATGACCGCGACAGGCGGCACCTCGGCCGCGGATGTGATCAACGGTTACGCTCAAACGTTTCTGGGCCAGAACCTGAAATCAAACACTTTTGAGCTCCAGTACGACTTCAGCAGGCGATATAGCGCCCACATCGGCTACCTCTACACGAACAGGACCATCGCCCAGTTGAACGCAGATACGAACGGCGATACGGACACCTCGGGAGCGGCTTGCGGTGGCGCGGCTTGCGCGCTGACCTATTATCCGGGCGGACCGGGCGGCGCGCCGGCGAACGATTACCTCGCCGCGCGCGGCAGTTGCGCCATTCCGACTGGCGGCGTTTTGCCCGCCGGCTGCACGCTAAATCCAGACGGTTCGGTTACCTTTGTCGGTCCTGCGGGGGCGGCCCCGGTTCGCGACCTCACGACCATCAACGAGAATGCGCTGCTGGTGGGAGGAATGCTTCGCCCGATTGACGCCTTGCGCATCACCGGTGATTTGGAGTTCGGTTACAACGACGCGTCCTATACGCGGATTGATCCACGGCAGGTGCAGAGCTACAAAGTGCATGTGATGTACACGCCAAAACCGTGGGCGACGCTGGACGGAGGCGTCGAAATTCATGAGAACCGGGACAACGTATATCAAGTGAATAATTTAGAGCACGACCGGTCTTATGGCGTTTCAGCGATGCTCACCCCCAACCCGCACATTGCCGTGAGCTTTGGCTACAACTACTGGGATGTCTACACGCAGTCGGACATCTGCTTCAACTATTCGATAAGCTATACGAATCCGCCGCCCGCTACTGGCACGACCATCTTTGGCACCTCTCCCCCCGGCGTGGCAACCGTCGCCTGCCCGATCACCGGCGCGGGGCTCGGGGCGACCGGATTGGGGGCCCTTTCCACATATTCCAGTCAGGACCACTTCGCTCATGCCGATGTGATGTGGAAGCCGTTCAAGCGCGCTACCGTCACGCTCGGGTACAGCGGCAGCTTTGTTCGCGGGAACACGATCTTTCTCAACCCGCTCGCCCCCTCGGGCACGCTTGATTACAACTACTTGACCCCGTACGGCTCAATCACCGTCGATATCTACAGAGGCTTCAGCTACAAAATGGCGTGGAACTATTACGGGTTCAGCCAGCAAGGGAACACGAGTCCGTTCGGGGTGGCGGCCATACCATTGCAGAACTTCAACGGCAGCAATGCGACGTTTTCTTTCCGGTACGCGTTTTGAGTGTAGGGACGCGCGGGGCTGGAAGGCGAAGGAGCGAGTGATTGAATCCATTTCTTAGGAGGCAAAAGTGAACAATTGGAAGGTTGGGGTTCCATATTTTCTTTCTGTATCGCTGGCGGTGATCCTCCTCTCCACAGGGCCCGCCGCTGCTGGAGATGCTGGCGCCTTGTACAAGTCCAAGTGCGCGGGTTGCCACGGCCCGGACGGCAAGGGAGCCACGGGCGCGGGAAAAGCACTGGGCGCGCATGATTTCGCCTCGTCTGAGATTCAGAAAATGAGCGACGCGGAATTGGAGCAGATCATTTCGCAGGGCAAAAACAAGATGCCGGCGTACGCGAATAAACTTTCGGCCACTGAAATCAAGGACCTCGTCGAATACATCCGGGGATTTGCCAAGAAGTAGCGGCCGTCGGACCGATCCCTGGCGGCTCGCCCACAAGGTCTTCGGCATTGCTTGCGACCAGCGTTCGCGGCGCGATCTTTTCTTCGATTTGGACTCTTGGGACTTCATGTACAGGACACTTGTGTGGCACCCACCGACGCGATGTAAAGCGCCCAAATTATCTAACTGCCCGCCCGGCAACGGGATTATAGTGGCGGGCTGAAACACAGCAGGAGACCCAACTTGGAAGAAGCGCTCGGTCTTCATCGTCTTCATTTCGCGTTCACCGTCACGTTCCACTATCTGTTTCCCCAGCTTACGATGGGCCTCGCGCTGCTGATTTTCATCCTGAAAACGATGGCCATCCGCACGGGCGACGAGCACTACAATCGCGCGGTCCGTTTCTGGGCCCGCATTTTCGGGATCACATTCGCCATGGGGGTGGTCACGGGAATCCCCATGGAATTTCAGTTCGGCACGAACTGGGCGCAATTCTCACGCATAACAGGCGGCGTCATCGGGCAAACGCTCGCGATGGAAGGAATATTTTCATTTTTTCTCGAATCGAGCTTTCTGGGGATGCTCTTATTCGGCGAAAAGCGACTGGGAGAACGAGGGCATTGGTTCGCTTCGTTCATGGTTTTTCTGGGATCGTGGATGTCAGGCTACTTGATCGTGGCAACGGATGCGTGGATGCAGCATCCCGTTGCGTACTCGGTGGCGCCGAACGGTGAGATTGGCTTGGCGAGTTTTTGGGGACTGATCCTGAACCCCTGGGCTCTATGGCAGTATTCCCACAACATGTCCGGCGCCGTGATTACCGGAAGTTTTGTCATGGCTGCCGTAGGCGCTTTTTATCTTCTTTCCAAAAGGCACGAGAGTTATGGAAAGACGTTCTTGCGCGTGGGCGTCACGGTCGGCATTATTGCGACGGTCTTGCAACTCTTCCCAACCGGCGATTCGCAGGGGCGAATGGTCGCCGAAAATCAGCCGGTGACGCTCGCGGCGATGGAAGGCCTGTTTGAATCGAGTTCCGCGGCTCCCATCGCCATCCTGGGCCAGCCGGATGTTCCCAACCGGAGTCTCGATAATCCGCTCATAATTCCCCACGCTCTCAGTTTTCTGACTTACCGGCATTGGGTAGGAGAAGTACGCGGGCTGGATAGTTTCCCTGTTTCCGACTGGCCGGACCGGATCACTCTGGTTTATTACAGCTATCACATCATGGTGGGACTCGGGACGATTTTCATCGCGATTATGGGTCTGGCAGTCATCCAGCTCTGGCGGCAAAAACTGTACGAGTCCCGCTGGCTTCTGTGGATTCTCATGCTGGCCTGCCCGTTTCCGTTCATTGCCAACACGGCGGGTTGGATCACGGCTGAAACCGGCCGTCAGCCCTGGCTGGTCTACGGAATACTGAGAACCGCCGCCGGAGTGTCTCCCAAAGTCTCCGCCGGAAATACTCTGTTCACGCTGATCGGGTTCATGGGTCTTTACATGGTTCTCGGGATTCTGTTCCTGTTCCTCGTGTACCGCGAAGTGGAGGAAGGGCCCGAACCCGCGCCGCAAGCCTGAGAGGGAATCGAGAATGGTGACGATCTGGTTCTGCCTGGTGGCCGTGATGATTGCCGTCTACGTTCTCCTGGACGGTTTCGATCTGGGCGCGGGAATCATCCACCTGGGCGTCGCGCGCAACGACGCCGAACGGCGAAGCGTCTTGGCGGCGATCGGACCGGTGTGGGACGGCAACGAAGTCTGGCTATTGGCTGCTGGCGGGACGCTATTTTTCGCCTACCCCGTTTTGTACGCCTCGGGTTTCAGCGGATTTTATTTGCCGTTGATGATGGTTCTCTGGCTGCTGGTGCTGCGCGGAATATCCATCGAATTTCGGAGCCACATTGACAGCCCCATCTGGATGCCTTTTTGGGACGTGGTTTTTTCGGGATCAAGCGCGCTCCTGGCCATTTTTTTCGGCGCGGCGCTGGGAAATGTCGTACGCGGCGTGCCGCTCGATTCCACCGGCTACTTTTTTGAACCTTTGTGGACGAATTTCCGGTTGAGCAATTCGCCGGGCATTCTGGACTGGTATACGATTCTGGTTGGATTGGCTGCCTATTTTGCGTTGACGCAGCACGGGGCGCTTTGGGTGGCGTACAAGACGACGGGTGCGGTGCGGGAACGAGCGCGGCATGTGGCGCGCGGCGCTTGGCTTGGAGTTGTGCTCTTCACCGGCCTCATCACCTGGGCGACCTTCCGCGTTCAGCCGCATGTGGAGGCCAGCTTCATTCAGCGGCCGTGGGGATTCATCTTTCCGATTTTGGCGGTTGCCGGATTGATCAGCGTGCGATGGCTCCTTCGGAGCGATGAGGCGGACGAGCCGACGTTTTTCGCTTCCTGCGCGTATCTGCTGGGAATGCTGACCAGCGTTGTTTTCGGAGTCTATCCCTTCGTCTTGCCTGCGTGCACCAATCCTGCCTACTCATTGACCATTTACAATGCGAAAGCGCCGGACTACGGCTTGCACATTGGATTGGTTTGGTGGGTCATCGGGATTTTCCTTGCCACGGGATATTTCACGTTCCTGTATCGTCACGTCGCGGGCAAAGTCGGCGGCGACGAGGAAAGCGGAGCGTAGGCCGCGCCTCGGCCTAGCTCCTCTTTCAGCAGTGAGCCCTCTGTAGCTTCCGATGAGGCACGGCTTGCGCGCGCGGTCGTTGACTCCACAAGTTGAGGTAGCGTAACTTACCGGGAGCCGTCGCGCTTCACGGAGTTTCCAATCATTTCACCGTGCTCGCCTGGAGATTCAACGCTTTCGTTCTTCGCGCCGGCGCTACATGCCTTCTTTCCCGTGATGATTTCGGCGGAATTTTGACCTCGGAGGAATCGAATGGCTACGGCACCGGGCCTGTCGAAAACCTGGACATTTTTTGAGGGCGACTGGCATGAGGGCAACCTGCCGATCTTCGGCGTGCGCACTCATGCCGCCTGGCTTTGCTCGATGGTTTTCGATGGGGCGCGCGCATTTGAGGGAGTCACGCCCGACCTCGATTTGCATTGCGCTCGCGTGAACGATTCCGCGAAAAA
>DATJNO010000048.1:0-39816 GCA_035508055.1 Bryobacteraceae bacterium
GACGTGCTCGGAGGCAAGGGCTCCGGACTCGCCGAGATGAGCCGCGCCGGCGTGCCCGTTCCTCCCGGCTTCACCATCTCCACCGAAGTCTGCAACATCTATTTTCAGAACAATAATTCCCTGCCCAAGGACATCCAGCAAGAGATCGCACAGGCGCTCGCGCACCTGGAAGACCAGATGGGCAAAAAGCTCGGCGCGGCCTCCGATCCCCTGCTCTGCAGCGTCCGGTCCGGCGCGAAGTTTTCCATGCCCGGCATGATGAACACGATTCTCAACCTGGGATTGAACGACCAGTCCGTGGAAGGCCTCGCCGCCAAGAGCGGGAATCCGCGCTTTGCCTATGACTGTTACCGCCGCTTCATCCAGATGTTCGGCGAAGTGGCGCTCGACATGGACATGCACAAGTTCGACCACATCTTCGACGAGCGCAAGAAGAAGGCTAAGGTCAAGCTGGATACCGATCTCACCGCCGAAGACCTGAAGGCGATCATCGCCGACTACAAGAAGCTGGTTCAGAAGGAAAAGGGAAAGCCGTTTCCGCAGGATGCGCGCGAACAGCTCGCGATGGGCGTCGCCGCCGTGTTCCGTTCCTGGTGGGGCAAGAACGCGACGAATTACCGCCGCATGGAGAAGATCCCGGACGATCTGGGCACCGCCGCCAACGTGCAGGCCATGGTATTCGGCAACATGGGCGAGACTTCGGGCACCGGCGTCGGCTTCACGCGCGATCCCGCCACCGGCGAGAGAGTCTTCTGGGGCGAGTTCCTTTTGAACGCGCAAGGCGAAGACGTTGTGGCGGGCATCCGCACCCCGCACCCCATCGCGGATCTGGAGTCCATCATGCCGGACGCCTACCGGCAGCTCCGCGAAATCACCAGCAACCTCGAAAAGCATTACCGCGACATGCAGGATTTCGAGTTCACCATCGAAAACGGCAAGCTCTATATGCTGCAAACGCGCAACGGCAAGCGCACCGGCGCGTCGGCACTGCGGATTGCCGTCGAGATGGTCAAGGAAGGTCTGATCGACAAGCGCGAAGCGGTCCTGCGCGTCGCGCCGCCGCAGCTCGATCAGCTGCTGCATCCTTTATTCGATCCGGCATCGCTCAAGGCACTGAAGAAAATCGCCAACGGAATCGACGCCTCGCCCGGCGCGGCCGTCGGACGTGCCGTTTTCACCGCCGATCAGGCCGTGGAGGCCTCCGAGAAAGGCCCGGTTATTCTGGTTCGCAAGGAAACCACGCCGGACGATATTCACGGCATGGAAGTGGCCGAGGGCGTGCTCACAGCCGTCGGCGGCAAATCGAGCCACGCGGCCGTGGTCGCGCGCGGTATGGGCCTTCCCTGCGTCGTCGGCGCTGGCGCACTGCATATTGAGGAACACAAAAAACAGTTCACGGTGAAGGTCGGCGACAAAGACGTCGTGGTGAAGGAGGGCGACTGGATTTCGTTCGACGGCACCACTGCCGACGTTTATCTCGGCCAGGCCAAAACCATGGAGCCGGACCCCAACTCGCCGCTGTTCGTCGAGTTCATGAAGTGGGCCGACGTGTTTCGCGGAAAATTCGGTGTGCGCGCCAATGCCGACATCCCGCGCGACGCTAAAGCCGCCCGCTCGTTCGGCGCAGAGGGCATCGGGCTGTGCCGCACCGAGCACATGTTCTTCGCGGCCGACCGCATCCCCCACATGCAGGCCATGATTCTGGCCGAAGACGAAAAGACGCGCAACAAAGCGCTCCAGAAGCTGCTGCCCATGCAGCGCAAGGATTTCGCCGGCCTGTTCGAAGCCATGGACGGCTACCCGGTGATCATCCGCACGCTCGATCCGCCGCTGCATGAGTTTCTGCCCAAGCGCGAAAACCTGATGGTGGACATCGCGCGTCTGCCGCACGCCAGCGCAAAAGAGAAGAAGCAGATGTCGGAGAACTACGGCATCAAAGTGGGCGAGCTGAAGAAAAAGCTGCCGGACCTGTTGAAGCGCGTTGAGGATCTGCACGAGTTCAATCCCATGCTCGGCTTCCGCGGCTGCCGGCTGGGCATTGTCCACACCGCGATCACCGAAATGCAGGCCCGCGCGATCTTCGAAGCCGCCGTGCAAGTGGCCAAGAAGGGCGTGAAGGTGATCCCGGAAGTCATGATCCCGCTGGTCGGTTTCCAGCGCGAGCTGGCCATGCAGCGCGAGATCGTCGACCGGGTCGCCAAGGAAGTGCTGGCCAAAGCCGGTATGAAGGACCTGAAGTACATGATCGGCACCATGATCGAGATCCCGCGAGGCGCCGTCACGGCCAACCAGATCGCTGAAGTGGCCGACTTCTTCAGCTTCGGCACCAACGACCTCACGCAGACCACGCTGGGCATGTCGCGCGACGATTACACCAAGTTCTCGAAAAAATACGAGGAATTGAAAATCTTCAAGGCGGATCCGTTCCAAACTATCGATCAGGAAGGCGTCGGCAAGGTGATCGAGCAGGCAGTGAAGCTCGGCCGATCGACCAAGCCGCGGCTCGAGATCGGCATCTGCGGCGAACATGGCGGCGACCCGAGTTCGGTGGAGTTCTGCTATCGCGTGGGGATGGATTACGTTTCCTGCTCGCCGTACCGCGTGCCGATCGCCCGGCTGGCGGCTGCGCAAGCGGCCATCGCCGGCGCGGACCGCACGGAGACGATGCGGACCGCGTAGTGGTTATTGCTGATCCGGGGGCTTCTCACCGGGCTTGTACAGCGTGGGAGGCTTCCGCTTCGGCTTCTCGGCGGCGGCTTCCTTTTGTTTCTCGGCCTTCTCTTTGTCGCCGAGCAAGGCCTGCTTTTCCTCGGCTTCCTTCTTGTCTTGCGCGGCCAACTGGCCGGCGCGCTGGTGCAGGTCTTCTTCGGATAATTCTTTGCTATCCGAAGTCGTATCGATGGCATTCTGCAGAACGAATTCGTAGCGCGCCAGGTCCTTCGGTGCGGAGCTTTGGACCTTCTGCAGCGTAGCCAGCATCTCACGCTCCGAATCACTCACCGTTTTCATTCCGACCGTCAGGTCCACCTTGCGCTCCAACGCATCGTCGGACACGGTGTCGATGGCCTCAATGATGTGCGTGAAGTCCTCCAGCGTGTCGTGAATCAGGGCCGAACGGCCGGGCTTCTCTTTGCTCAGGTATTGCTGCAACAGCGACAGGCGCTGTTTGGCGAACTCGACGTACAGCTTCAGGCGCTCGTTCGGCTCCTGGGCCTCGCGGACCTGATCCACCTCGTCGGCGGTCAGGAAGTCCCGCTCCTGCGCGAACACCCCAGCGGCAAAAATGCAAATGACTGCCAGAATGCGCATGGCTACTTCCTCTTACTCATGATTTCGCTGAGCAACTGGTCGTGAACGCCGGATACCTTCTGGATGACGGCGTCCACCTTAGGCTGGAATTCGTAACTGACGTCGTCGCGCAGAGTGGTGAGCCGGCGCAGCAAGGCGCTCAGTTTCAGTTCGGCGCGCTTATAATAGCGGCTCTTGCGCGGCGTGCTGTGCGTTTGTTCCAGCGATTGGTAACACAATTCCACGGACTCGTCCACTTCGGTCAATGCCGCGCCGAGCGCTTTGTCATTGTTCGCGGCGGAAGCCTGGCGCGCTTCGTCCAGCGCGTCCCCGGCGTTTTCGAGCGCCATTTCCGAGCGCTTGTTCAGATCGGGTTCCGATTTGACGGCGCTCAGATCGGCAAAGGCCAGGAAGACCACCAGGGCGAACGTCACTTGCTCACCTCCCTTTCGAGAAGCTTAGCGCGCTGGCGGGCTTTCCACTCCTCGTCCGGAAATGCGCCGTTACTCATGGCCAGAAATCGCCGGTAAGCCTCCAGCGCCTCTTTTTTCTGCTGCGTCTTATCCAAAACAATAGCACGCAGGTAGACGTGGCCGGGCTTTTCGGCGTGCAGCGCGGCGATGCGATCGAGCGCCGCCAGCGCCGCGGGATAATCCTCGGCCATCACCAGCACGCCAGCCAGTTCGCTCCAGGCTTGAGGCGAGTCGGGCTTGAGCTGGGTAGCGAGCTGGAACTCATGCGCGGCTTCCGGGAAGCGGCGCTGATCGCGAATGATGCGCCCGTGCAGCATGCGAATATCGAAATTATTGGGATCGGTCGCGAGGATCAGCCCGACCACGGGCAGCGCTTTGCCGGGCTGGTTGTTCTTCAGGTAGGCTTCGCACAACGCGGCTCGGTTGGCTTCGGTGGGCGACTTGGCGACCGAAGCCTCCAACGGTGGAATGGACTCCGCGGCATGGCCGGAGGCGAGCAGCAGTTCGCCCAAGCGCTCCAGCGCACCGGGGTCGTCAGGGAATTGCCGGTAAATCGCGATGGCGTCATCGGACTGCTTGGCGGCCTCATACAAGGTGGCCAGCTCCAGCAGGTCGTTGTGATAGTTAGGATCCAACTGCGCCGCGTTGTGAAAGTGGGGCGCCGCGTCGGCCAAGCGGTTCTGCTTGACGAGCGCATGCGCCAGGCCCAGCTCGGCTTCGGGAGACTTTGGATTGATGGTAAGTACAGTTTGGTACACCTGCCCGGCTCTCGCGAAGTCGCCCGCGCCCAGCAAAGCCGAGGCCAGATAGTAATTCGGCCGGTATTCTTCCGGTTTTTCGGCAACCGCGGCGGTCAGGTAGGGCACGGCTTCGCCGGGCTGTTTTTCGCGCAGCAGAGAGATGCCCAGGTTCAACTCGGCCGGGTAGAGGTCCGGCTTGAGTTCCAGCGTCTTCTTGTATTCGGCGATGGCGTCGGCATCCTTGCCGAGCAGGCTGTAGGCGAGCGCCAGGTTGAAGTGCGCGCTATAGTCCTTCGGGTTTGCCGCAATCGCCTGGGCGAAATCGGTGACCGCAGCGTCGTATTGCCTCGCATCCAGCGCTTTCAGGCCTTGCTGGGCGAAATTGGTCTGAAACGCGAGCAGCAAAACCAGCGCGGCGGACGGCATCATACGTTGTTTCTATTTTCCCGCACAACCCCGCGGACCGGGGTTACCTGGCCGATACCAGGCGGGCGATACCGAAGGCAGCAGCCGCGGCCAGCCCGCCGATGATGGATGTCCGGAAAGCACTGGCGCCACGCGGCATGCCGGTGTAATGGCCCTTGACAGCGCCAAAAACAGCCAGAGCGACGATGGTCGCCATCACCGAAACGATGAGCGCCGAGTAGGCCGAGGACATCAGCATATAAGGCGCCAGTGGAATCAAGCCGCCCGCGATGTAAGCGCCCGCGATCGTGCCGGCGCTACGCACGGCGCGCTGGGGGTCCGGTTCTTCCAAGCCGAGTTCGAAGCGCATCATGAAGTCCACCCACTGATTCGGCCGCTGGCGCAGCGAATCGACGATGGGCAGGGCTTCGCCGTGCGTGAGGCCATAATTCTCGAAGACTTCGAGGACTTCCTGCGCCTCGACGTCGGGCAGCTCGACCACTTCGCGCTGCTCGCGGCGAAGTTCGCTGGCATAATGATCGGCGTCGTTCCTGGCGGCGAGATATCCGCCGAGTCCCATGGCAATGGAGCCGGCGGCGATTTCGGCCAAGCCGGCCACCACGATAATGCGCGTGGTGGTGTCGGCGCCGGAAAGGCCGGCCGCCAGGGCGAAGGGGACGGTGAGCCCGTCAGCCATGCCGATGACAATGTCACGCACGAATTCCGATGCCGTGAAGTGCGACTCCACGTGCGGAGTTTGGGGCATATCGTTCCAGTATCGCGCAGGCGGGCGAGCCAGCTGATCTAATGGCGCGTTAGCCCCTCACTCTTTTGCTGCTCCACGACCAGTTCCCGGTAGTTGCCTTGCATTTCCCAGGTGCCCGTGTACCCAACCGGAAGCACAAGGGAATCGCCCGGCCGGTATTCGTGCCTGGCGCCGTTGGTTTCGGTGAGAATCAGCTTGCCGCTCAGCACATAGACGAACTCGTCGATATCGGTCGGCCGCTTCCGGTGATCGGTCTTGGCCGGCGTCGATTCGAAGACGGAGACGCGCAGCTGCTTGCCCTTGAAAAGCGTCGCCACCCGCATGTGCAATTCCCCGCTCACGAGGATGTCCTGGAAGGCGTCCGGCGGAATCGCCGGTAGACCGAGACCCGCCAACTTGTCGCGATCCAGAGTCACAGGCGCAACGCTCGCGTCAGCGCGCGCCCGGATGCTACCGGAGATGACGACGAAAAACGAAAGCGCGCCGCACAGCGCACCCATGGATAGCTTGCTCATGAGGGTTCCTCCTTAAGGTGAGTCTCTTGGCGAAGGTATCATGAATCGGTCTTTTGACGAGGCGGCTGCGATCGCGGTCATTCAGAAGACCCGCCCGAGTGCGCCGAGCCTGTGGAGCGAACGCGAGGCTGCTACCCTGGTTGCATCCGCGTCTTTGGAGGTCCCTCTTGCTGCGATTCTTTTCGTTCTTGCCGCTAGTTTGGATTTTCCCGGCAACGCTCGCCGCGTCCCCGGTTCTTACGTATTCCACTTATCTTCGTGACAGCTTCACGCCCACGGCGATCGCCACGGACTCCGCGGGGAACATCTATATCGCGGGAAATGCGGTCGTCGATCCGGCGACTTTGCAGACGTCTGTGCTGATAGCGAAGCTGAACCCGCAAGCAAGCGCTTATTTGTACGCGCGGTTTCTGGGCGGCAGTGTAAAAGATTCCGCGAACGCCATCGCCGTCGATGCCGCGGGCAACGCTTATGTCGCGGGCTCGACGGCATCGCCGGATTTTCCCGTGACCAGCGGGGGAAACCTGGCGATTTTGCCCACGTTTAAGTCCAATCCGCGGTCCTTTGTAGCCAAATTCGACCCCAACGGCGATCTAGTGTTCTCCGATCTGCTCGGCGGCGCGAGCGCGAGCGCGGCGCAAGCAGTTGCGGTGGACCCGGCGGGTGAAGTCATTGTCAGCGGCATGGCGAGCGGTGGCAGCGCAGGGGCGGGGTTTCCCGCCACCGCGGGCGCCTACAGCGTACCGAGCACCGTGGGGCATCCCTATTTACTCAAGCTGGACCCGAGCGGTACGAAGATCGTTTTCTCCGCGACGGGAATTGGCGGCAGCGCCCTCGCGCTGGATTCGTCCGCAAATATCTACGTGGCGGGCACTACCGAGCTGCTGGATTACCCGACCACTCCCGGCGCTTATCAGACCACGTTTCCGGCCTTCTACGTCTGTACCTTTCTGTGCCAAATTACCGAGCAGGGGCCGAACCAATATGTCAGCAAGGTTGATCCTACGGGTTCGAAGCTGATTTATTCGACGGCTGTATCCGGCTCCGGCAACGCGATCAATGCCGGCTTGGCTGTGGATGCGGCCGGAAACGCGTATCTTACCGGGATCACCGTGTCCAGCTATCCGTTCAGCGTTACTCCTCCCAAGGTCACCGTGCCGAGCGGCGCGACACCCAACTTGGCTCCGCAGTTGCCGTTTCTTTCCAAGCTCGACCCGGCCGGAGCGAACCTTCTGTTCTCGGTACCCGTTGGGGGCACGGGTGTACAGTTGGATTCCTCGGGCTCGGTCTACGTTGGCGGGCAGATCGGACCGTATCCGAATTCTGGATCGGGTCAAGGCTACATCACGGCTAACCTTCCCGCTCTGTCCGCTGTTCCTCAAGCGTGCTTGCCCAACGCCTTTAACATCACGAACTCCGGCTATGTGGCTCAAGTGGATGCCGCGTCGGGCAACATCCTGGGATCCCAGTTCATCGGAGGCTCGACGCTCATCCCATCGGCGGTCGCGCTTTCTGGTTCGACACTTTGGATCGCCGGAGCCACCTATCTCGCGGATTTCCCTTTCACGCCGAATGCACTCACGGTGGGGAATCTTCCAACATCGCCCACTTCTGTAGCCGGCGCATATTTGGGCGGGGTCGATTTCTCGCAACCTGCTCCCGCGGCGGATAGCCCGCAGATTGGTTGCGTCGTGGACGGAGCCGATCTCGCGCCGGTGGGGCCGGTGGCCGTCAATCAAGTTCTGACCATCTTCGGAACCGGATTAGGTCCCGCCACAGGCGTGAATGCCACGGATTATTCCACGACTACGCTCGGCGGCGTGAGCGTCACGATGGGTTCGGTTCCGGCGCCGTTGCTGTATGTCTCCGCGACCCAGCTCAACTTCGCGGTGCCGCAGGTTCCGCTGCAGCAGTCTTCGGCAACCCTGCAGGTGACCGCGAGCGGCGCCAATGCGCCCGAGCGCGGGCTTCCGCTGGGCTTCAACCCCAGCTTATTCCTGAATCTTCCGGAGACTTTTCAGGCGACCGTTCCCCAACCCTTTGCCTTCGCCCTGAACGCGGATGGCTCGGTCAATTCATCCAACAATCCGGCTCAGCCCGGTTCGGCGATCTCGGTCTTCGTAAACGGTCTCGCGCCCGATCCGCGATACACCAGCAGTCCGGTTCAGTTCTTCACGGTGGACGGTTGGTCGGTCACAAATATTTCGCAGATCACCCCGTCCGTTTTGCAAGTTTCGCTCACGGTCCCATCGCAATTAACCGCTAATTTCGCCTGCCCGCCGCCCTCGATGTTGTGCACCGCGGCTTTCACGCTTTCCGATCTATTTGGAGCTGGCTTTTCCCCTGGCGCGACGGCGGTGAGTTCCGGAGGAATCTCACTGGGCGGAGAAGTGTACGTCCAGCGGAGCGAATAAGAATGGACGCCGCGCTTGACAGGAGCCCGGCTTCCCGATAACGTCTGTACACATGAGGACGCCTCGACGATTACTCTTGGGCAGCTTGCTCGCCCTCCTGCTGGGTTATGCCGCGGTGCATGCGCAGATGCCGCTCAGCATCCATGGTCCCCAAATCCTCGACAGCAGGGACGGCAAGATCCGCGTGGTGCCGGTCGCCAGCGGTTTGTTCCATCCCTGGAGCCTGGCGTTCGCGGACGCCCACACGCTTCTGGTGACCGAACGCAATGGGCGGCTGCGCATCATTCGCGACGGCGTGATGTTGAGGGAACCCGCGTGGGTTTCGCCGACGCCTCCCCAGGATGGCAGGGACTCGCTGCACTTCGTCGCGGTCCATCCGAAGTTCGCCGCGAATCACTGGGTTTACGTTTCCTACCCTAAGTACAACGGCGAAAGCTTCACGCTGGCCGTCGCGCGCGGGCGCCTGGAGGGCGACAAACTGACCGACGTCCAGGAGATTTTCGTCGCGGATGCCTGGGAGACGGGCGGCAATCTGGCGGGCCGAGTGTTTTTCACTCCGGACGGCTCGCTTTACGTGACGGTCGGCGATCGCGATCGCGTGTGCTGCAATGGCACCGACGACAACAGCCTCCGCATGAAAGCGCAAAGCCTGGACAATGACGCCGGAAAGACGCTGCGGCTGCGCGACGACGGCAGTATCCCTCCGGACAATCCGTTTGTCGGCCACGCCGGCGCGAGGCCCGAGATCTTCACCTACGGCCACCGCAACGGCTACGGCCTGGCGATCAATCCCGAAACCGGCGACTTGTGGCAGGCGGAAATCGGCCCCATGGGCGGAGACGAGATCAACATTCTGGTTGCCGGCCACAACTATGGCTGGCCGCTGGTCTCCACCGGGCGCAACTATACCGGCACGCTGGTTTCCGAGCAGCCTTGGGCACGGCCCGGCATGGACAATCCGCGCATGTTTTGGGTGCCTTCGATCAGCCCGTCCAGCATCCTCTTTTACACCGGCGACCAGTTTCCGAAGTGGAAAAACGACATGTTCGTCGGCTCGCTCACGCAGAAGCAGTTGATTCGTGTCGCGTTTCATCAGAAGGGGCAAGCCGAACAGCGCGAAGGGTTGCTGATACCGCTCGAGCAGCGGATTCGCGACGTCGCGCAGGGTCCCGACGGCGATCTCTACGTGGTTACCGAAAATTCGTTTGCCGGCAAGACCGCAGATGGCACGGTGTTGCGAATCGAGCCGGCGGATCAATAGCGGCGGCGATCGATGGGCGCTTAGTTCCCCTTGGCTGGCGGCGGAGGCGCTGGTGGCGGCGGCGTTCCGCAGTCGCGCGTGCAACGGGGCGGAATGGTGAACTTGTCCTTGATCTTGTCGCGAAAGGCCGGATACATCGTTTCCGCGCCGCCCAGCGCTGCTTCCGGCGGGATGTGATAGATCCGATCCATCTCGTTCACGAACGGATTTTTGCCGGGCAGATAATGCGGAACCCTGCCTTCCTGCACGCCTTCGTATCCGATGATGCACGGCGGGCCGCCAGGAGAGATGGGACGAGGCGTCAACAGGTAGGTTCGCGTGATGACATACGGCTCGGTCAGATAGATCGGGTCCTCCAGAACCAGGGCCAGCGTCAGCATGTCGCCGTGGCGGAAGAAGGTAGTGGTCAGCGTGGCCTGATCGCTGGTGGGCGCGCCGTTGCGCCGCAGATATCCGCTTTTCATGTGCGTGGTGTAGGCGGTGAGCACGTCGCCCTGCCACGTGCCGGTGGTGAAACCGGTCTCCAGGTGCGGAGCGTTCTTCGATGGATGCGGGCGGCCGTCCATCCAGATGATCATGTCGGCGCGGTCTTCCCATGCGCCGATGTACCACGCGATAATCTTGCCGGTCAGCGGATCATTCTGGCTCCAGATCTTGAGGCCGAACGGCCCGTCGGCGATGTGCCACTGCGTGTAGAACCAGCAGGTGCGTTCGGGCATGGAGATGACGGATTGCGTGTAGCTGAGCGCCTTGGCGCGGCCGGATTCGTTGAACGGAAGGCCGGTGAAGTCGTCGGGATTCGGACCGGCGCCGCGCTCCATGGCGTCCTCATGATTCTTGGCGGCCCAGGAGCCGGACAGATCCACCTCGGCGAGCGCGGGGAGCGCCAGGCAAAGCGAAAGTAAAAGAGCAGTTTTCATGTGCTTACCATCGGGAGGAGCAATCGGTGGGCTTCCAACCGGTTGCGTCGGGCAGTTTTTTGAACTGCGAACTGATGATGAACGGCTCGCGGAGGTACACCGGGTCGGTCACGGTGATGGTCGCCACCATGAGCTGATCGCCGTTGCGCTCGTGGAGCATGTCGTAATATTCCTCCACGCTCGCGTTTTCGCTATAGGGAACGCCGTTCTTACGCAGATAGCCGGCCTTCAGATGCGTGGTCGTGACTTTGAGCGATCCACCCACGGTCTTGGGGCCTGCGCGTTGGAAATCCCACTCGGCGACGGAATCGCCTTGCATTGAGCGCGCGTCGTCTTTCGGCTTCCAATCGCCGAAGTGAAACAGACGGGTCTGCTTGCCGGCGTCGGTATCCATGCGCAGAGTCTTGTCGTCCTGCCAGGTGATGTGCAGGTGTTCCGGCTCGCGCAGGATTGCGGGCGCGCCGTAAGACTTGCATTGCTCCCCCGCGGCTTCGTCCCTGGCGGGGTCCCAGGTCTCGGCGAACTGGATGGCGGCGGGCGTCATGGGCACGCTTTGATAATCGCCGGGCCGCGGCGTGACCATGCGGTAGCGCCAGTCCTCGGTAATGAGCGACACCCAATAGCCGGTTAAATCGATGGGCGCGGCGGCTTTGGGATCTTTGGGTGGCGGGGGCGGTCCGCCCGGAAATTGAGCGGCGAGCGGGAGCGCAATGAGAATCGCCAACGCGAAGGATTTCGTTGAAAAGCGCATGTTCTTACTTCTCACCCGTGAGGCTCTTATAGATGGACTCGACAAAGGCGTCGGTGACGCCCGGTTCGGCGCCATACTCGGTCTCGTAGGGCCTGGCCGGATGCGCGGATTTGATTTGCTCCAGCGTCATATCGTGTTTGATCATGTCGGAGATGACGTCGCGCACCACGACCACCATGTCGCGATAGTCGACCACTTCCATTTGTTCGCAAAGGCGGCCGTGGCCGGGGATGACGAACGTGCCGGGTCCTTTATAGATGAAAGGCGTCGGCGGGATGGCCAGCTCGATCAGCTTGTTCAGCGCGTCGATTTCTCCCTGAATGCTGCCGCCATGGGCGAGATCGATCGCCGGGAAGCGGGTGGTGTCGATGATGTCGCCTGCGACCACGACGTCGGAGCCGCGGAACAACACGAAGCTGTCGGCATTGCTGTGGGCGGCCGGTTGGTAGAGCACCTCGATGCCTTCGTCGTTCATGCGCAGGGTGTAGCGGTTGTTGTAGAACGCTTCGGTGGGCAGCGCGTCGTCCGGGAACGGAGCCTTCTGGCCGGTGGGCGCGCTCATGCGCTGCAGGATGCTGTCATGCGCCAGGATAGACGCCGCGCCGCCGTTGGTCATCGCGTTGGTGAACGCCGTGTTGCCGAGCACGTTGGTGAAGATGGTCTTGCCGGCCTTGGAGAGTTTGGCGTTGCCGCCCACGAAATCGCGGTCGGCGTTGGTGTCGATGACGTAGCGAATGGGCAGCGGCGTGAGCTTCTTCAAGGCGGCCAGCACCTGGCCGGAGGCCTCTTCGGTTCCCGCATTCACCAGTACGACGCCGTCGGAGCCGATCTGCACGCCGATGTTTCCGCCGGCGCCGGCGATCATATAGAAGTGGGGGCGGACCTGAATGACATCCAGCGAGTTGCCTTCCGGTTCGGCGGCGAGGCTCAGGGCTGTGCCGCACGCGACAAGCGCAAAAGCCGCCGCGATGAAACTGACATTTCTGAAATGCATGACCCTGGCTGGCATCGTATCACTTGACGACGCCACGCGGACACAGGCTGATTGCATGCAGCCTCAAATGGAAGCTCTGTTTTGGGCCGGCACCAGCACCGCGCGCACCTTGGCCAGCAATTCAGCGCGGTGAAAAGGCTTGGGAAAAGTATGAAAATCATGCACGGCGCTGCGGACGTCCACCTGATCGTTGTCCATGAATCCAGCGACGATCAACACGGGCAAACCGGGACGCCTGCCGCGAAGATAATCCGCGGCCATCGCTCCCGGCATGCTGTTAACGTACGGCCGCGTCATCAGCAAATCGACTTTGATCTCCGCCAGCCGGTCGATGGCTTCGTTTAAGTCGCCCGCTGCGACCACCAGATAATTGGCGTCCTGCAGCGCGCCGCGAAGCGACGCCCGCGTGACCGGGTCAGAGTCCAGCAGAAGGATCGTGGCAGTGGATGAAGCAATGTCTCCCACAGAAGTCCGGCGCTATTTGATCTTCTTCATCCAGGCCAGGATGGGTCCGGAAACGGTCTTGTCTTTGGTGCCGATGGAGAACACTTCGGACATGTGGCTCTCGCCCTTGGCGACCAGCAACGTGGGGCAGTGCGCGGGGCCTTCCTTGCAGAGCTCGTCGTGCAGGAGCTTGTTGAAAGGAACCGGGCCGCCGTCTGCGCCCGGGTCGAGTTCGGCGCTCGCCAGCATGATTTTCAGCGAGGTTTTCTTCAGCTCCGGCAGGCTGGAGCGCGCGAGACGCGTGGCGGCATCGACGGGAGGACCACCGAAGCCGCGCGGTGGACCACCGGCCGGACGACCGTTCGCACCGGGAGGCGGGCCAAAGGGGGCATCCGGTCCGCCGGGTTGGCCTTGCGTGCGTCCGGGCAGCGCCCCTGCCGAGGACATGGCCCCGCCTTTTTCGCCGCACGTTTTGCCGGCGTCGGCGAGAATCGCGAACGGATTCGACCCGGGCGGAGGCGGCGGCAGTTCGAGCGGCGCGATATCAAATGCGGCCGGCGACATAAAGATGACGCCTTTCACGCCCACGCCTTTCGGCCCCCATAGTTCGGGCCGGCCGATGTAGGTGCCAAGCGGATTGTTGCCCGCCGAGTGCGCCCAGATGATCATGTGCTCGGGATTGCCGTGGTACTTGGCGATGTTCGCCTGCACCCACTGGATCATCGCCGAAATGTCTTTGGCGCCTCCGTCCCAGGTGCGGCTGGCGTGGCGTTGCATGTTGACGCCGACCATGCCGTTCTGCGTGGCCCAACGCATGATGTTGTCGTAGAAAGCGTTCGCTTCGACGTCCTGTAGCTCGATCTTGTTGCCCGCACCGCCGGGGACGTAGATCAACACCGGGCGCGCGGCGGGGCCCTTGTCAGCGGTGAAAATGTCGACGACGTCTTTGGGATCGGAGCCGAAGGAGACGTCGCGCGCGATGCTGATGCCGGGATAGAGCGGCGTGACGTTGCTGCGGATATCGTTGGCCGGCATGAGCGGCCGGTAGAGTTTCGCGGTGCAGGGCGGATCGACGATATGTCCGATCTTCACCAGTTGCTCTTCGATATTGGCCGGCACCTGGGCCTGGGCCAGCGCGGCCGCGAGCGACAGAGCCAGAAACGCGCCGGCGGGGCGCATGGCGTGAGCTGCTAATTTCACTTCCGTTCCTCCTTCAGCGGGACTTCCACCGCATTACATGATACTGAAAAGCCTTACGACTCGCGGGAGGCGACAGGGAAGGAAGCCAGGGACAGACGGAACGTTTACCTGTTTTTCAGAGAAAGAACCCAGGAAACGACGCAGGAAACGACGAGAACGTTCCGTCTGTCCCCGCTTTTCTTCCCCCCCCGTCTGTCCCCGCTTTGCGCCCACGAGAACGTTCCGTCTGTCCCCGCTTTGCGCCTACCGCGCGGCTTTGGCCGCGAGTTCCTTCAGATATCGGCCCGTATACGAATTCTTCACCGCGGCGATCTGCTCCGGCGTGCCCTCGGCCACGATCTGGCCGCCGCGTTCGCCGCCTTCAGGTCCGAGGTCGATCACCCAATCGGCGCTGCGGACCACGTCCAAGTTGTGCTCGATGATCAGGACGCTGCCGCCGCTTTCGATCAGGCGGCGGAAGGCCGCGAGCAGTTTGGCGATGTCGTCGAAGTGCAGGCCGGTGGTCGGCTCATCGAAGATGAACAGCGTGCCCTGGCAGGTCGCCTGCGAAAGATGAGCGGCCAGCTTGACGCGCTGCGCTTCACCGCCGCTTAGCGTCGTCGCCGATTGGCCCAGCCGCAAATAGCCGAGCCCGACATCGACCAGAATCTTGAGCCGGTTCACCAGCCGCGGCGTCTCGGAAAAAAACGAAAGCGCTTCCTTCACCGTGAGCTGCAGCACTTCGTGGATGTTCAGGCCTTTGTAGCGGATGTCCAGGATGGCGCTTTTGAAGCGCGTGCCTTTGCATTCCTCGCACACCAGCTCGACGTCGGCCAGGAACTGCATTTCGACCGTGACGGTGCCGTCGCCCTGGCAGTTGTCGCAGCGGCCGCCGGGAATATTGAACGAAAAATGGCCGGAATTATAGCCACGTTTGCGCGCGTCGGGCGTGGAAGCGAACAGCTCGCGGATCAAATCGAAGGCTTTAATGTACGTCACCGGGTTGGATCGCGGCGTGCGGCCGATGGGCGATTGATCCACCAGCACGACTTCGCGCAGCAACTCGGCCCGTTCAACGCGGCGGCACGTGATCTTCTCGGTGCGCGGCGCGAGTTCCTCCAGGCCCTCCGGCGCGGGCTGGCGCAGACGCTGCATCATCGATTGATAGATGACGTCATGCACCAGCGTCGATTTGCCGGATCCGGAAACGCCGGTCACCGCGACCATCATGTTCAGCGGAATGGCCACGTCGATGCCCTTTAGGTTGTGGGCCCGTGCGCCGTAGAATTTGACAACACGCTTGGGGTCGACCGGGCGGCGCGCGTTGACGTGCGCGGCTTCCAGCTCGCCGCGCAGATAGCGCGAGGTCAGCGAGCCGGCGCCATCGCCGAGGATCTTGCGGTAGGAACCTTCGAAAACAACCTGGCCGCCGAGCTCGCCCGCGCCGGGACCGAGATCGACGATGTGATCGGCCGAGCGCATCACGTCGGCATCATGCTCCACCACCACGATGGTGTTGCCGAGCTCTCGCAATTCTTCCAGAATGCGGATCAGGCGTCCCGTATCGCGGCTATGCAGACCGATGGAGGGCTCGTCCAAAACATAACAAGCGCCGACCAGGCGCGAACCGAGGCACGTCGCCAACTGGATGCGCTGCGCTTCTCCGCCGGAGAGTGTCGAGGAGAGGCGGTCCAGCGTAAGGTAGTCGAGACCAACGTCGTTCAAGAATTTCAGGCGCTGGCGGATTTCGACCAGGATCTTGTCGGCGATGGCCGATTCCTCGGGCGCGAGCGTGAGCGCCTCGAAAAATTCATAGGCCTGCGCGATGTTCAGCCGGACCAAATCGGCGATGGTCTTGCCGGCGATCTTCACATTCAGTGCGTCGGCACGCAGCCGCGCGCCACCGCAATCCGGACACTGGGCATAGCCGCGATAACGGCTCAGGAACACGCGTACGTGGACCTTGTACTTCTTCGTCTCGACCTCGGCGAAGAAATCGCGGATGCCCTGCGAAACAAGCGCGCGTTCTTCCGGCTTCAGGTCGGCGAAGGGAACGTTCCAGCGCAGCTTCCCGCGCGTGAGTTTCTTCAGATGCCCGGCATACCAGGAGTACTGCGGCTTGGTCCATGGATCCACCACGCCTTCGTCGAGCGACAGGCCGGCGTTGGGGACGACCAGGTCCATGTCGTAGTCGATGGTGTTGCCGAAGCCTTGGCAGCGGGGGCAGGCGCCCATGGGATTGTTGAAGCTGAAGAGGCTCGGCTCGGGCGTCACGAACTGAATGCCGCAGCGCTTGCAGGCGAATTTTTCGCTGAATCGGAGAGTGGTAGCAGGCGGGCTGGCGGGAGTGGCTTCTTCGAAAATCACCTCGCCGGCTTCGCGATAGCAGATTTCCGTGGTGTCCACCAGGCGCTGATGCAGATCGGGCGCGATGACGAAACGGTCCACCAGGACGAAAACCGGCTGGCTGAAATCAATGTCCAGCAGCGACTCGGGCGTGGAGAATTCGAAGACGCGGGCCTTTTGATAAAGCCGGTTGAAACCTTTCTTGCGCAGCTCGAACAGATGATCGCGCAGCGATTCGGTGGTGGGGCCGCCGCGGACCGGAAACAACGCATACCACCGCGAGCCTTGCGGTTGCGCCAGCATGCGTTGCGCCACCTGATCGACCGTGTCGCGCTGCACCGGATGGCCGCACTTCGGACAATAGGTGCGGCCGACGCGTGCGTAGAGCAACCGCAGATAGTCGTAAATTTCGGTCGACGTCGCGACCGTGGATCGCGGATTGCGCGTAGTGTTCTTCTGACGGATCGCGATGGGCGGCGCGATGCCGGAAATCTCGTCGACATCGGGCTTCTCCATGCGCTCCAGGAATTGGCGCGCGTAGGCCGAGAGCGATTCCACGTAGCGGCGCTGGCCCTCGGCGTAGACCGTGTCGAAGACGAGCGACGACTTGCCCGACCCGGACACTCCGGTCACCACCGTGAGCTGATTGTGCGGAATCGCGAGCGAAACGTTCTTCAGATTGTGGACTCGCGCTCCACGAATGAGTATGGACTCGTCCAAGGGATGCTTCAAGGAATGCAGGTGCTGTTCCGCCTTCTATGATTATCCCAAACAAAAAAAACTCCAGAAGCCGCTCTGTGCCTGCGGCTCCTGGAGCTCCATTCTGGAGAAGGAAGTCTAAACCGCCTTTCTGTGCGCGAGCAGGGAGGCCGCCGGCGCCTCTTCCACGCAGGAGGCAACCGCGCCCGCGCCAACCTCGATGCTCTCGCCCACCCGCTGGCTTTGCCGCATGCGATCCGCGGCGCTGGCCAGGGCCTCCGCCAACGGCCGATTCCGGACCTCCACGCCGCCCCACGCGATCCGAATGGCGCGCGCCCGCTGGCCGCGAAGCTGGCATTCCCATAAGCGCATGGTGATCTGTTTCAAACGGCTTTTCCGTTCCTGCTCCTGCGGGCACGCGATCAGGAACTCGTCGTAGGCGGTGCGGCAACCGAAGCCATATTCCCCGAGCAGGCCGGCAATGTCCTGACTGACCGAACGCATCAGGGCCGGGCTATGCCACATGCCGCCGTCTACATCGTTCACACTGATGGAGACCGCCGCGCCCGTGAAGGCCGGCTCGGAAGCGACAGCCTGTTGCCATTCGGACTGGCTCATCATTCCCCGCGGACTGCGTGCGGCGCCGGCATCCTCGCGGGCGGATTCCCACAGGTAAGCATCGATGGCGATCGGCGCGTCCGTCGACGGGGTCACAGCCGGTTCCGGCGCGGCAATGCTCCAGGTTTCGGCGGCCGGCGTGGCGGGTTCCGGTTCCTGTTGGCTGGCGACCAACTCAGCGCGCGCCGGTAACGCGGTGCGCTTGGCGAACTCGCTCAGCCCGGGACTGTGACGCTTTGCGTGCTCCTCGAAAACCGCATCCGAATGCCGGTGGCGGCCGTGGCTGTGCGGTTGCGCAGCCGGCCGGAAAAACGTCTTTCGCAGGAAGTCGCAAACCACCACCATGGAAACCGCGCAGACCAGGAAAATCGCGATCAGCGCCATTTGGATGCTGTCGAATTCCATGACGAGTCGATTTTACGCAGTCGCCCAAAGGCAAGGAATAGCCGAGGGGTATCAAAGAGGCCCGTACCGAAGTGGGGCTCGAACTGGAGCGAAGGTACTAAGGCAGGGCGGCGAGCCGCCGGGGATTCATGGAAGCAGTGGAATCGGCAAGGAACGCTGCCGTTTTCGGCTGGGTGCGGGACCCGGCCCGTCGTTGTTGGCGTGTGGCATGGGGTTACGGAAGTCGATGTCGGTGGTGCTGAATTCGAGTGGCCGGTCGGTCACCATTTCCATCGTGGTTCCCCGGGCCAGCACGGCATCCGGACCACGCGTCAACAAGACGCCCACCAAACCCGCGGCGAGGCCTGCCGCTGCGCCGATGCCCGCGCCCATGGCGGCATGCCGGGCCGCCGCGCCGGCCAAACCGCCGATGGTAGCGCCGCCCGCGCCGGCTTCGCCGATGGTTTCCGCATCGCCGCCTTTATTGCCTTCGGCTTTGATCTTGCCTTCGTTCTTGTTCAGAGTTTCCGACGCGGTGCCGTCCAGGCCGCTGACGCGGGCCCGAAAATCGCGCGTGACGCCATTGGGCAGCGTGAGCGAGTCGAAGCGGATCCACAGTTCGCCGCGTCCCTTCACCCGGCCGGGGCGTTTGGTCTCGGTCACGGTACCGGCGACGTAGCTGCCCGGCGGAATCACGACTTTACCATTCTCCAGGATTGGGAAAACCGTCTCCAGATAGACCCGGTCGCCTTCCGCGGCGGTCTTGGTGCTGATGCTGTTGATCATGCTCAGCGGAACCTTGGTGCCGGTGGGGACGACAAACTGATTGGCCTTGCCCGAGCTCGCAGGCGCGGTCTTCTTTTCGGCGTTCAGCGCGCCGGAGGGGTTTGGAGAAGGAGCCGGTTCCTGTGCACCCAGAGCGAGCACGGCGATCAATACACCCGGCGCCAGACGATAGTACATATCGGGTTCCCCCTCTCCAGTTTAAACGTCGGCGGGCGCCCGCGGGTTCCAGACCGGGGGGAAGGGCCGGGTACGCGGACGCCCGCTTCAGCGATTCTTAGGAGCCCGGAACCATGATGTGGGCAGTGCTGCTGCCCGCGTTCATGATCCATGCGCCGCCCTCGGTGGGCTTGTCGGGGATTCCCAGCGACTGCGCCGTCGCGCCCGGCACGGCGATGGTCGTATGCATCCGCGCATGCTCCTGATCGGGACCCATCATATGGATCCACACCGACCCGAACTCCGGCTTCACCCGAGTACCATCCTTCTCGGCGGCCTCCAATGCCGCCTGAACCTCTTTCCTGTCGCCCTTCGCCTCGTACTTCAGATTTTGGGCCACGCGATCCAGGTTGGCGAGGCTGGTGCATTCGATGGTGAACGGCGGGTGGTTGGGAAAACCGGATAGGTCATAGCAAACCAGTTTGTTGGTGCCCTTCTTCAAAGTTTCGTAAGTGAAGTCGGACTTCCACTTGATGACCGTGGCGCCTTCCTTCATTTGGCGGGGGGCGGCGAGCAGAGCTTTCTGAATGGCCTCGTCAGCGCTCTGTGCGAACCCGCCGGCCGAAATAACCAGCGTTGCTAAAACGACCGGTAGCATGCATTTCATTGAGTGATTCTCCTGTTCATCCACCTTGAACCTGCTTGTCTCGCGAGCGCCAGCGGAAACGGTTACGTCAGAAAGGATAGACGCGATTCGCGAACAATAGTCCCGGGGACTGGCGTTTAGTATATCGCGTCGCGCCGCGCTACGGTGTAACAGAATTAACCGGCAGTTTCACGCCCGGTATGCTGATCGCGCTGCCCAGGGCGACCCGTACCTCCGGATTCGCGCCCGTCGTAGCTGGCAGTTGGAGGTTGATCTGATAGAGACCGGCGAAGCCAGGAGTCAATCCGGCGTAGAGAACATTGGCCGGATCGACCGCCGTTCCGTTCAGTAGTACTTGGAGATCCCCCATGAGGGCCAGCGGCGCAGCCGCGGTGGGCACCTCGCCGTAACCGATTGGCGGCACAACCTGACCCAGGCCCGTCGCATAGAGAACCACGACGTCGCCGGGCTTGGCGGGATCGTCCGGCGTGACCACGGACCCATCCGGCCGCGTGGCGACGGCGTTCACCGCATCCAACTGAAACAGACCCGGGGCTGCCGCGGCTAATTGCAGCGGAATGGGGGGCCCGGCCAGACTGTCGACCACCAACTGCACGTTCACCGGGCCCGGCAACAGAATGGACGGCACCAGGAAGTTCACCTGGGTCGGTGAGACGTAATACAGGTTGGCGAGCAGGCCTCCAATCAGCAACTGAACGTCGGAAAGGCCCAGCGCCGTTGGCAAATAACCGCCTTGAATCTCGTCGGAGCTCAGCGCCAGCGTGGTGTAGGCCAGGTTCTGTCCAAAGACCGTCCCGATCGCATTGGGGGCCAGGGCTCCGGACTGATAGTCGGCCGAGTTGACGATGCTGGCGGCCGTATAGACGGGCGCTTCGCGGGGTTGGAGCGGTTTAGTGGCCTGGCCGCCGCAGAGCGCGAGCGGCCCCAGCAAGAACAAAACGAAACGCATGTATGAAGGTAGTGCGCCGGGCCGAGGGAGATTCTCAATAGCGCGGTACGGTGGGATCGATTTCCAGGCTCCAGCGGTCGATTCCGCCGGCCATGCTCTGGCAGGCCGCGACGCCCTGCTCGCGCAACCATTGAACCACGTTCAAGCTGCGCACACCATGATGGCAGAACACAATGAGCGTCGTCTCTTCGGCCAGCGCGTCCAGCCGCTGTAATGCTCCGGGCACCGTGCGCATCGGGATCAGCTCGGCGCCCGCGATGCGCGCCAATTGAAACTCGCCCGGCTCGCGGACATCGATGAGCGCCAGAGTTTCGCCCGCGTCCAGGCGCTGGCGGACGTCGCGCGGCGTGATTTCTATAGGGCCAAGCTGTTCGGACAAAGTTGACTCCGCTTCCCGGGTCTTAGACAGGATAGCTCGAAAGCATAACTACCCCGAACAGTACTAGTGCGGTATAAAGCAAAAACACTGGCAGCATCCACAGCAACAATCTGAGCAAGCGGCGCCTCTCCGCCTTCCCGGCCACGACGACTATTAGCAAGCAAAAGACCCACGCGGCCAACGGGAGGAACCCAGGCCAAGACACGCGCAGAATTTCGGGGGCGATCCTTAGCGCCATCGCTCTCCCGCTTCAGCGCCATCGCTCTCCCGCTTCGATTTCGATGGGACGAAATAGTTCGGGCAGAATCACCTCTTTTTGATGATAGCTGCATATAAAACCCAACGCCGTACGCTGCCTCAGTTGTGTTATCGTCATATCCGCTGGAACTTTCGCCATGACTCGAACCATCACTCTCACGCTCAATGGAAAGAAGCGGACCGACACCGTCGAACCCCGCCTGTTGCTGATTCATTACCTCCGCGAAACGGCCGGGCTCACCGGCCCGCATATCGGTTGCGAGACGTCCTTATGCGGCGCCTGCACGGTCCACGTGGACGGTAAGGCCATCAAAAGCTGCACCATGTTCGCGGTCCAGGCCGACGGCCGCGAAGTGCTTACCATCGAGGGCCTGGCCGCCAACGGTAAGCTCGATCCCATGCAGGAAGCTTTCTGGAACGAACACGCGCTGCAGTGTGGCTTTTGTACGCCCGGCATGATCATGACCGCCAAGCAGATTGTCGAGCGCAATCCCAATCCCACCGACGAGGAAATCCGCGACGGCATTGAGGGCAATCTGTGCCGTTGCACGGGCTACCAGCACATCGTGAAGGCCGTGAGAGCGGCCGCTGCGGCGAAGGCGTAAAAGGGGACCATGGCTACTACCACTACCACCAAGACAGAAACCCTGGTCGGCAAGCGCATCAGACGGCGCGAAGATCCACGCCTGATCACCGGGACCGCGACATATGTCGACGATATTCAGATGCCGGGCATGCACCACGCCTGCATCGTGCGCAGCCCGCATGGCGCGGCGAAAATCAGGTCCATCAACATTAAACCCGCACTGGATTTTCCCGGCGTGGCCGCCGTCTTCACCGGCCGGGACACGGAAAAGGTGGGACCGGTGCCCTGCGGCGCTTCCCTGCCCGGCCTGCGGGTTCCTCATCATCACATTCTGGCGATCGACCGCGTGTACTACATCGGTCACCCGGTGGCAGTGGTCGTGGCGACGGATCGCTACGTCGCGCGCGACGCCGCGGAGGCTATCGAAGTTGAGTACGAGCCCCTTCCGGCCGTGACAGACCCTGAGAAAGCGCTCGCGCCCGGCGCACCCGCCGTGCATCCGGAATGGCCGGACAACGTAGCCTTCAACTACCACCAGGACGGCGGCGACATCGAAAAGGCATTCAAAGAAGCTGAGGTTGTCCTCAAACAACGCATCACCAGCCAGCGGCTGATTCCGACGTCCATGGAAACCCGTGGTGTAGTCGCCGAATGGCATCCAGGTGACCGCGCTCTCACGCTATACTCCTCCACCCAGGTGCCGCACCTCGTCCGCACGCTGGTCGCCCAGATGCTCGGCCTGGAGGAGAACCGGCTGCGGGCAGTGGCGCCCGAAGTCGGTGGTGGATTCGGAAGTAAGATCCAGATCTATGCCGAAGAGGCTCTGATGGGCTTCGTGGCGATGAAAATCGGCAAACCGGTCAAGTGGATCGAGAGCCGCCGGGAGAGCTTCCAGTGCACCATTCACGGCCGCGGCCACGTGGATTACTACGAAATCGCCGCCAAGCGCGACGGAACGGTGCTCGGCATCAAGCTGAAGCTGATCCAGGATATCGGCGCGTTCCATGAATTGCTGACGCCGGTGATTCCTACGCTCTCCGTCCTGATGATGCCGGGCCTGTATAGCTGTCAGAACATTCGTGCCGACATTGTCGGAGTGTTTACCAACTGTATGGCCACCGACGCCTATCGCGGCGCCGGCCGCCCCGAAGCGACGCACGGCATCGAACGCATGATGGACGTGCTCGCGGCTGAACTGAAGATGGACCCGGCGGAACTGCGCCGGAAAAACTTCATCAGCAACGAGGCGTTCCCCTACGCTACAGCCACCGGTCTGCTCTACGACAGCGGCAACTACGCCGCCCCGTTGGACAAGGCGCTCGAGCTGGCGGATTACAAGAAACTTCGCGAGGACCAGAAGAAGGCGCGCGCCGAAGGCCGTTTGATGGGCATTGGACTTTCCACCTACGGCGAGATCTGCGCCATTGGGCCGTCTCCCGCCACGCCGGCGGGAGGCTGGGAAAGCGCTACGGTCAAAATCGAACCCAGCGGCACCGTGACGGTGATGACCGGTGTTTCGCCGCACGGCCAGGGTGAGGAAACCACATTTGCGCAAATTGCCGCCGACGAGCTCGGCGTTGGACTGGACGACGTGCTCGTGGCGCACGGCGACACGGCCGTGGTCCAGTACGGCATCGGCACCTTCGGGAGCCGCGCAACGGCCATCGGCGGCACGGCCATGTACTTCGCCATCCAGGAGCTAAAGGAAAAGATTAAGAAATACGGCGCAATGATGCTGGAGACTGAAGATGTCTCCTTCGCCGACGGGGCCTGTATCGATAACAAGACGGGCAAGTCGGTGTCCCTGAAGCAAATCGCGGGTGCGGCCTATCGCGCCCTGAAGCTCCCGCCCAACACCGAGCCGGGCCTCGTCGCCACCTACTTCTGGGAGCCGCCGAACTTCACTTTCCCCTTCGGCGCCCACATCGTCGTGACCGAGGTAGAGAAAGAGACCGGCGCAATCGAAATCAAGCGCTACGTCGCCGTCGACGACTGCGGCAAAATCATCAATCCGCTCATCGTGGAAGGTCAGGTTCATGGCGGGGTGGTGCAAGGCCTGGGCCAAGCCCTTTGGGAGCAGGCTGTGTACGACGATAACGGCCAACTGGTCACGGGCGAGCTGATGGATTACGCCGTGCCGAGGGCCGCCAATATTCCGTGGATTGAGACGGGCCACACCGTAACGCCTTCGCCTGTAAATCCTTTAGGGGTCAAAGGCGTCGGCGAAGCGGGCACCATCGGCGCATCGCCGGCGGTGGTCAACTCCGTGGTGGACGCGCTGAGTCCTCTGGGCGTGCGCCATATCGACATGCCGATGACGCCGGAAAAGATCTGGAACCTGATTCAGCAAGGAGGCAAGGCATGATTGCCCAGAACTTCGACTACACCGCTCCGGCAACCCTGAACGAGGCTCTCACCCTGCTCGCCAAGGAAGACGTCAAGGTGCTGGCGGGCGGCATGAGCCTGATTCCGCTCATGAAACTGCGCCTGGCTACCCCGGGACAGCTGGTGGACATCGGGCGCATTCCGGGCCTCAACTACATCCTCGAAGGCCCGGGTGTGCTGCGCATCGGCGCCACCACCACGCACTACGAGGTGGAAAGCTCCGCCCTGGTTCGCTCCCGCTGCCCGCTGCTGGCGGAAGCGGCGTCCTACATCGGCGACATCCAGGTCCGCAACCGCGGCACTATTGGCGGAAGCATCGCGCATGCCGATCCGGCGGCCGACTATCCCGCTTCGCTACTGGCTCTCGAGGCTCGCTGCGTGCTGGTGACCGCCAACAAGGAGCGGGAGCTGGCGCTGGCAGACTTCTTTGTCGACACCTTCACCACGGCGCTCGAACCCGGCGAAATCATCAAGGAAGTGATTGTGCCGGTTGAAGATCAGTCCACTGGGACCAGCTACCAAAAGATGGTTCAACCCGCTTCCGGATTCGCCATCGTGGGCATCGCGGCCCGCGTGCGCAAATCCGGCGGCAAAATCGCCCTGGCTCGCGTCGGAGTTACTGGCTTGGCTGGAAAACCCTATCGCGCGGTCAACGTCGAGAAAGCATTGGAAGGCACCGCCGGCAGCGCGACCGACATCCAACAGGCGGCCGCGGTGGTAGCCGACGGTGTCGACGCCAACTCCGACCTGCACGCTTCCGCCGATTATCGCAAACACCTGGCTCGCATCTATACCATGCGCGCTTTGGCCGCCGCCCTCTCGAGGGCCTCTTGAAGATCAGCGGCTCCTACACGATTCCAGCCGCCCGCGAGCGCGCCTATCAACTTCTGCAGGACCCGGCCGTCCTGGCTAAGTGTATGCCCGGCACGGATCATCTCGATAAGGTCGGTGACAACGAGTACGAGATGAAGATGAAAATGGCCATCGCCAGCATCGGTGGCCTGTTCACCGGCAAGGTCCGCATCGCCGACCCTAACCCGCCTGAAAACTTCAAGTTAATCGTCGAAGGCAGCGGTAAAATCGGCTTCGTCAAGGGCGAAGGCCTCCTCACCCTATCCCCACAGGGGGATTCCACCGATGTCAGGTATGATGGGGATGTCCAGGTTGGGGGGACGATCGCCGGCGTAGGCCAACGCCTGCTCGACACTACCGCCAAGTTGATCATCAAGAAATTCTTCGAGAAACTCTCGGAAACCGCGGTAGGGTAAGACTATTATTTAGAACAAAATGGCGCGGCCCATGGCATCGGGCCGCGCCAACCAGAGGAGGAGAAGGTAGATTGACTCACGCTTCTCTGTGTAAGAAGACGTACAGAACTGCATTTTGGTTGCTTGCCTATCTGGTGCTTTCGCCCGGCCTTTCGGCGGCGAATCTCATGATCACCAGCAGCGCGTTGCCGGCCGGTATGACCGGGACCGCTTATTCCTTCCAATTGACCGCGACGGGGGGAACGCCACCCTACACCTGGTACGGCGATTTCGTAGTGCCGGGCATTACTTTGAACCAAACCGGGCTTCTGAGCGGCATCCCCACTAAGGTCGGGACGTACTCGTTGCCCATCACGGTCGTGGATAGCGCGATGGACGCGGCGCAATCAACCTTGCAGCTCAGCGTCGGCCCTTGCGTGCCCACGATCATAAACACCTCGCCGCTACCCGGCGGAGACCTTAACATCCACTATTCGGTCAGCCTGATTGGTTCGGGATGCTCGGGAGGCTACCAATACTCGGTTCAGCCGGACCCCTTTGTCCTATCCGCCCTACCCCAGGGACTTTCGCTCGCCAACGGCATTATCTCCGGCTTTCCGCAACAGACCGGTACTTTTTCCTTCACCATCACCATCACGGATTCTGCCAAAGATTCGGCAATTTATCCGTTTTCTCTGACCATCAATCCGTTGCCACAAATCACGACGCCAGCCACGCTTCCCAGCGGCAGCGTCGGCTCGCCCTATTCGCTCACGATCCAGGCCTCCGGCGGAACACCGCCCTACATCTTCTCGATGAACCAAAACCCGCCCGGACTGACGCTTACTCCCGCCGGCGTCCTGAGCGGAACGGCGCCAAAGGCCGGGACTTTCTCCTTTACCATGGGCGTGACGGATAGCCTGGGTGGCCAGAGCTCGTCGACTTTCCAGGTGACTTTCGGAAATTCCGTGCTCCTGATAAACCCTTCCAGCCTCAGTTTCTCGGTACCGGCAGGCGGCAGCGCTCCGCTGAGCCAATCCCTTTCCATCATTCCCGGCAACAAGGCTGCCCTGCCGGCGGCCTACCAAATCCAGTTCAGCACCGGCCAGCAAACCTTGGCCGCAGCGGCCCCGCCCAGCTGGCTCAACGTTGCACCAACCACCGGAGACGCGCCGGCTAGTCTGCTGGTGTCGGTGGATCAGGGCACGATGCCGGCCGGCGCTTATAACGGCCAAATCACGGTGCTGGATCCGAAGGGGATCCCCACGCAAGTCCCTGTGACCTTGACCGTGGCGGGCACCGCAGCCCCGCAACTGTCGGTAATCCCCGGATTGTTGCGATTCGCCGCGCGCGCCGCGGCCCCCGGAACGCTCACCCAGAACCTGTGGATCACCAACAACGGCAGCGGATCGCTCGGCTTTAGCGCCTCGGTAACCGGCGGCAGCTCCTGGATCAGTTTGCAGCCGGCTTCCAGCCAGACGGCGCCCAATCTCCCCGTGCTGCTCCAGGTGATCGTCAACACGGAAGGCCTCGGCATTGGCGCCTACCGCGACGTGGTGCATGTCAGTTCCGCGGCCGGCAGCGCTGACATCCCCGTCGCGCTGTTCGTTGCTGGCAATGGCCCGATCCTCGGTGTGAATACTACCGGCCTGCTGTTCCAGACTGTGCAAGGCGACGACTCTACCAGCTCGCGCACGGTGGAAGTGCTCAACCAGGGCGATCCGAATGCGACATTGCAATTTACCCCCACGCTCGCGACCAACGCCAGCTGGCTGAACCTGGGAGCGTTGAACTCCGGAGCACCGATGACCGCGCCCGCGGCTCTGCCGCTCGTGCTGAGTCCGAACGCCTCACTGCTCTCATCCGGCGCTTATTACTCGCTGCTCGAGATCAGCGATCCGAATGCCCTCAATTCGCCGCAGTATGTGACGGTAGTGCTGAATGTGGAGGCCAGTGCGTCGACCCCCGTGCCGGATTTATCGCCCGCCGGCCTGTTCTTCATCGCCACCGCGGACGGATCGCCGCCGGAAGCCCAGCAGGTCACCGTGAATACCAGCAGCTCAAAACCGGTGCCCTTTCAGGTGGCTGCATCCACTCCCGACAGCAGCACCTGGCTCGGCGCCAGCATCACTTCGGGCAACGCGAGCGGGCAGAGCGCGGGCATTTTCAACGTGACGGTAAGCCCCGCGGGGTTGAGTCCGGGGATTTACACCGGCAACGTGAATGTATCCATGGAGGGAACGATGGCCGGTGTCAATGTGACCTTCGTCGTGCTGCCCGGCACGGCGACGACGGCCAGCGTACGTTCACACGTGACCTCGCCCGGCTGCACGCCCTCCAAGCTGGCTCTCACCGAGACGGGTATGGTGAACAATTTCGCGCTGCCGGCCGGATGGCCCGCCACTCTGATCGCGCAGCTCAACGACGATTGCGGCAATAGTGTGACCAACGGCGCCGTAGTGGCCAGCTTTTCCGACGGTGACGCCCCGCTCACCTTGCATGGCGATTCGCTTGGCAGCTACTCGGCGACCTGGCAGCCAGGGGCGGTCACGCCGCAGATGAGCATCACCCTGAATGCTACTTCAGGCTCGCTGCAGCCGGCCACCGCGCTGCTCACCGGAGGCGTAGCGCAAAACACAACCCAGCCGCCCACTCTGCCCGGCAACGGGGTCGTCAATGCCTTCAACGTCGTCAACGGTGGTGCGCTCAGCCCGGGCACCATCGCCGAAGTCTTTGGCACGGGCCTGGCGTCGTCCACGGTCATCTCCACCGGCGCTCCGCCGGTTCCCAGGAGCTTCAATGGCACCCAGATGCTGGTGGGCGGCCTGGCCGCCCCGCTCTACTATCTCAGCAGCGGGCAACTCAATGCCCAGCTCCCCGCGGAACTCGCGCCCAACCAGCAGTACATGGCCGTGGTGAGCGCCAACGGCGCTCTTACGCTCCCGATCCAGCTGGACTTTGTTCCACTGCAGCCCGGTGTCGCCGCTTACACCACCGGGTACGTCATCGCGCAGCATGCCAACTACACCCTGATCACTTCCTCCAGCCCCGCCAAGCCCGGAGAAGTGATCCTCATTTACCTGCTGGGCATGGGGCCGACGAACCCGCCGGTGGCTTCGGGCGCCGCGGCGCCGTCGAGCGAGCCGTTGGCGCGCGTTACGGCCCAGCCTGTAGTGACAGTGGGCGGGCAAGCCGCCAGCGTCGCCTTCGCGGGCCTCACGCCCGGCGACGCGGGCCTCTATCAAATTGACTTCACCGTGCCGCCCGGCGCGAGCTCCGGCGACCTGGACCTGATCGTGACACAAAATGGAGTCGCCTCCAACACCACCAAGCTCCCCGTCGCGCAATAACGCCGGCTACGCCGCACCCGGTTTCGGCCGGCGCCTGCGCGGATGCTAAAATTGATTTCGTCTCGATGGAACGCGCCGCGAAGTCGCTCGCTAGGATGAAACTCTCCGATGCTGTTTCTCTCGAGGAACTGGCACGCGCGGCCTGGCCGGCGGCGGTCGGCGAACGGATCGCCGCGCACGCGGCTCCCAGATCGCTGGTGCGAGGCTCGCTGATCGTCGACGTGGCCGACGCCGTGTGGCAGAAGCAGCTCTTCCACTTGCGCGGCCAGGTCCTGGCCCGGTTGAAACAAGTGCTGGGCGACGGCATCATAACCGACGTGGAGTTTCGCATTGCCGCCTCGCGCCGTCCCCCGCAGGTTGCCCAGAGCCTGAATGCCACCGCGCCGCCTGTCGAGTCGATGGATGAAGCCGACCGCATCCAGGATCCCGTGCTTCGCATCGTATACAAACGAGCGAGGAAAAAGGCGTCGGCGTGAAAATTACCGAAAAAGACGTGCGCTACGTGGCCGATCTGGCGAATCTGAAGCTGACGGACGCCGAGATCGCGGGCCTGGCCAAGGATCTGGACGACATTTTGACCCACATGGACGCGCTGAACGAGCTGGATACCTCCAACGTGGAGCCGATGGCGCAGGTACTTTTTGACAACGAAGAAACGGCCACGCTGCGCGAGGATCAGCAACGCCCCTGCCTCAGCAACGAGGCTGCTCTGGCGGCGGCTCCGCTGGCCGGAAACGGCTACTACAAGGTCCCGAAGGTGATTGAGCGATGAGCGCTCTGGCGAGCTCTGTCGCTTCTCTCACCATTCCGCAGCTTCGCCAGGGCCTGGAGCAGCGCCGGTTCAGCGCGGTAGAGCTCGCGCAATCGGCTTTGGAATTCGCGCAGGCCGAAAATCCGAAGACCAACGCCTATCTGCATTTCTGTCCGGAGCGCGCGCTGGCGGCGGCGGAGCGCGTGGATCGGCAGCTGGCAGCGGGCGAGGATCCGGGCCCCTTGGCGGGCGTGCCCATCGCGGTGAAGGACGTGATCGTCACCGAAGGCGTGCGCACGACGTGCGGTTCGCGCCTGCTGGAGCGCTACGTACCGCCTTACGATGCCACCGCGGTCCGGCGCATGGAGCAGGCCGGCGGCATCATCCTGGGAAAAACCAACTGCGACGAATTCGCCATGGGTTCGTCCAACGAGAACTCGGCATTTGGGCCGGTCCGCAATCCGGCGGCGCTGGATCGCGTGCCCGGAGGTTCCAGCGGCGGTTCGGCGGCGGCGGTGGCGCAGGGCATGGCAGTGGTGGCGCTCGGCTCCGACACCGGCGGCTCGGTCCGGCAGCCGGCGTCGTTCTGCGGCGTGGTCGGCGTGACGCCCACTTACGGCCGCGTGTCGCGCTACGGCCTGGTGGCCTTCGCCAGCTCGCTGGATCACATTGGGCCGTTCGGCCGCACGGTTCGCGACGCGGCTTTGCTGCTCCAGACGATCGCCGGGCGCGATGAATGCGATGCCACCTCCGCGTTTGCCCCGGTGCCGGATTATGTCGCGCAACTGGACGGCAACGTCGCGGGCCGCAGGATCGGGCTGCCGCGCGAATACTTCGAGGGCCTGGCCAGCGAGACCGGCGATCTGGTGATGCGCGGCGTCGAACTGCTGAAGAAACTGGGCTGCGAAGTCCGCGAGATCAGCCTTCCCGCAACCAGGTTCGCCGTACCCTGCTACTACATCATCGCCACCGCCGAGGCCAGCTCGAATCTGGCGCGTTACGATGGCGTCCGCTACACCACGCGCGCCACCGCCGATACGCTGAGCGACATGTACCGGGCCACCCGCGGCGCTGGCTTCGGCGCGGAGTGCAAACGCCGCATCATGCTCGGCACGTATGTTCTCAGCCACGGCTACTACGACGCCTATTATCTGAAGGCGCAAAAGGTGCGGGCGCTCATCGCCGAAGATTTCCGCAAAGCCTTCACGGAAGTCGACGCCATCGTGACACCGGTATCGCCGTCGCCCGCGTTCAAGATCGGCGAAAAGATCGACGACCCGCTGGAGATGTACCTTTCCGATATTTACACCATCACCGGAGATCTGGCCGGAATCCCGTGCATGAGCGTGCCGTGCGGGAAAACGGCGGCGGACCTTCCGGTGGGCATGCAGATTTTAACCCGGCACTTCGACGAGACCGGAATGTTCCGTCTTGCGGATGCTTTTGAAAAGGCCGGCGGATTCACCGGCTAACGTTCATAACAAAAGAGGAGACTACTATGGCATTCACCGTTCCCCCGCTCCCGTACGCCTTCGACGCGCTGGAGCCGATCATCGACAAGCTGACCATGGAAATCCATCATGACAAGCATCACGGCGGTTACGTGACGAACCTGAACAAGGCGCTGGAATCGGCGCCGGCTCTGCAGAGCAAGACGCTCGAGGAACTGCTGGCCAACAACTGCGCCATCGTGCCGGAAAACATCCGCACCGCAGTGCGCAACAACGCTGGCGGGCACATCAACCACAGCATGTTCTGGACGATCATGGCGCCCAAAGCGGGCGGCGCGCCCAGCGGCAACATCGCGCAAGCCATCACCTCCACTTTCGGGAGCTTCGATACGTTCAAGGAGAAGTTCAACGCCGCCGCGACGACCCGTTTCGGCTCCGGCTGGGCCTGGCTGGTAAAGAACAGCAAGGGGCTGGAGATTCTCTCGACGGCCAATCAGGACAGCCCGGTGATGGAAGGCAATTCTCCCATCATGGGCCTGGATGTCTGGGAGCACGCCTACTACCTGAAGTATCAGAACCGCCGTCCGGAATACGTCGGCGCGTGGTGGGGCGCGGTGAACTGGCCGGAAATCGAAAAGCGGTTCAACGCGGCGAAGTAGGCCGGGCCACCCTGCGGGGCTTTCCCGGCGGCGCGGGGGCGAGACGCAAAAAACACTAAACTTTCTGCTCCACTTGCGGTAACATGCAATTTCAATGGAGCACGTCTTAGAGCTTCGCGGCCTCTCGAAGCACTATCCGTCACACCACGCCGTCAACGGCGTGTCGCTCGACCTGGCGCGCGGCGAGTTCTTTTCGCTGCTCGGGCCGTCCGGCTGCGGCAAGACCACCACCTTGCGCATGATCGCCGGCTTCGAGCAGCCGACCGCGGGCCAAGTTCTTCTGAACGGCGCCGACATCACGTTCCACAAGCCCTACGAGCGCAACGTCAGCACGGTGTTTCAAAATTACGCGCTGTTTCCACACCTGACAGTGCAGCAGAACGTGGAGTTCGGCCTCCGCCGCCGCTCGGGCAACCACTATGCCCAGCGCGCGCTCGAAGCGCTGGATCTGGTGCAACTGGCGGGTAAGCAGGCGCGGCGGCCATCGGAAATCTCCGGCGGCGAACGCCAACGCGTGGCTCTGGCGCGGTCGCTGGTGCTGGCGCCGGACGTCCTGCTGCTGGACGAGCCGCTCTCGGCGCTCGACCCCAACCTTCGCAAACAGGTGCGCGCCGAACTGAAAGCCATCCAGCGCCGCGTCGGCATCACCTTTCTGTTCGTCACCCACGATCAGGAAGAGGCGCTGTCTTTGTCCGACCGGCTGGGCGTCATGAGCGCGGGCGAGCTGCAGCAGGTGGGCACGCCGGAAGAGATTTACCTCCGGCCGCGCACGCGCTTTGTCGCCGGCTTCCTGGGCGGCGTGAACTGGATCGACGGCGTGGGCGTGCGTCCGGAAGCCACGCGCATCGCCAAGGAGCCGCCGGGCGAGCGGCCGGCGCGCCCGGCCACCGTCGTGCAATCCACTTTCCTCGGCAACTGCATCCACGTGGAAGCGCGGCTGCCCAACGCACAGCCGGTGCTGGCCGAAGTCTCCCGGCTTGGCGAGGGCTTCCGCGCCGGCGACCCCGTTTACGTCTGGTGGGAACCCGCCGACGAGCTCGTGTTTCAGTAATCGTCTGCAATGAACCGCCTGCGTGCCTGGTTCCTGGCGCCCACCTGGACGGTCATGGCCACGCTGTTCCTGGCACCGCTGGCCATCATCCTGTCCTATAGCTTCCTCACGCGCGGCGCTTATGGTGGCCTTTCGGCGCCGTGGACGCCGGACAGCTACCAGCGCCTGGTGGACCCGATCTATCTCGAGATTCTCTGGCGCTCCTTCTGGATTGCAGCCCTCTCCACGGTCATCTGCCTGCTGCTCGGGTTCCCGCTGGCGCTGTTTATCTCGCGCTCCGGCCCGCGCAAGAATCTCTACCTGAGCCTGGTGATCCTTCCCTTCTGGACCAGCTTCCTGATCCGCACCTACGCCTGGATGTTCCTGCTGCGCGACACGGGCCTGGTGAATACGTTTCTCCAGAAGCTCGGCATCATCCATGCGCCGCTTTCCCTGCTCTACAACAACGGCGCGGTGATTCTCGGCCTGGTCTACGGCTACCTGCCGTTCATGGTTCTGCCGCTCTATGCCACGCTCGAACGCCTGGATCAGAATCTCCTGGAAGCCGCAGCCGACCTGGGCGCCAAACCCTGGATCACGCTGACGCGTGTTATCTTGCCGCTGTGCCAGCCCGGCATGCGCGCCGGCACGATCCTGGTGTTCATCCCTTGTCTGGGCGCTTATCTGACGCCGGATTTACTCGGCGGCGGCAAATCCGTGATGATCGGCAATTTGATTCAGAACCAGTTCACCACGGCGCGCGACTGGCCTTTTGGTTCGGCGGTTTCGCTGGCGCTGATGGCCATTGTGATGCTGCTGTTGATGTCGCTGGCGCGGCGGGATGCCGAAGGTTTGTTATGACGGTGAAGCGCGCCAGTCCGGCTCTCGCTGCCTACGCGCTGGGCGCTTATCTCTTCCTGCATTTGCCGTTGCTGATTCTGGCGGTGTTCAGTTTCAATCAATCGCGCTTCACGGTCTGGCAGGGATTCTCGTTCACCTGGTACGCCGCTGCGCTGCGCGACTCGCAATTGCTCGAATCCACAGGCAACAGTCTCATCATCGCGATCGTCGCAACGTTGGTGTCCACGGTCTTCGGCACGCTGTGCGCCTATGGCCTGTGGAAACGCAACTCGCGGCCGCTCGCGACCTCACTCTATCTGAATCTGGTGACGCCGGAGATCGTTACCGGCATCTCGCTGCTGGCGTTCTACCAATGGATCTTCCGCGTCCTGCGGGTGCAGCTGGGCATGCACACGGTGATCCTGGCGCACGTGGCGTTCTCCATCGCTTATGTCGTTATCGTGGTGATGGCCCGGCTTCGTACGGTGGACGCGCGTCTGGAGGAAGCCGCGCTCGATCTCGGCGCCAATGAGTGGCAGGCCTTCCGTTTCGTTACGCTGCCGGCGATTTTGCCCGGCGTGATCGCAGCGGCGCTGCTGGCCTTCACCGTTTCCTTCGACGACTACGTGATCACCAGCCTGGTGGCCGGCGTAAACTCGGAAACGCTGCCGATGGTGATTTACGCGATCGCCCGGCGCGGCGTCAATCCGGTGGTCAACGCGATCTCGGCGCTCATCTTTGTCGGCTTCGGATGCCTGATCCTGATTTCGCAGAGGCTGCAACGCACATGAACCGGCGCTATTTTCTGCTCGGCGCCGCGGGTCTGACAGCATGTTCGCGCGACTATCGGCCCCGGCTCAACATCTTCAACTGGTCGGCCTACATCGACCCGCAAACGGTTCCGAAATTCGAGGCCGCCTTCGGCGCGCGCGTGCGCTACGGCATCTATGAGAGCAACGAAGAGATGCTGGCGCGCGTCATGGGCGGCAACTCCGGCTGGGACATCGTGTTTCCGACCAGCTATATCGTGAAGCCCCTGCTTGCCAACGGCCTGTTGGCGCCCATTCATCGCGAACTGCTGCCCAATCTGGCGCAGCTCGAGCCGCGCTTTCAGCGGCCGGATTGGGACCCCGACTTGCACTGGTCCGTGCCCTATATGGTGACCGCCGCGGGCATCGCCTATAACCGGAAACTGGATCCTCCGCCCCGAGCCTGGGCCGACATGTGGGATCCGCGCCTCAAGAACCGCATGACCATGCTGGACGACCCGTTCGACACCCTGGGCGCGGCGCTGAAGAAGCTGGGGCTTTCGGTGAACACCACGGACACCGGGCAGTTGGACCGCGCCCGCGCCGAAGCCATCCGCCAAAAACCTCTGTTGCGCGCTTATCTGAACGCCGAGGCCCGCGACCAGTTAGTCAGTGGTGACATCCTGGCGGCGCACATGTGGAACACGACGGCGCAGCAGGCCATGGATTCCTCGCCCAACGTCGGTTTTGCATACCCGGCCGAAGGCTACGCGGTTTACCCGGACTCGGCCGTGATTTTGCGCGAAAGCGCGCGGCCGGAGCTGGCGCACCAGTTCATTAACTTCCTGCTGCGCCCCGACATCGCGGCGGCCAACGCGCTGGCCGCTCGCACCACCACCACCAACGCCGGCGCCCGCAAGATCCTGCCGCTGGACTTCCGCGACAACCCGACGTTGTACCCGGCGCCCGAAATCGTCGCGCGGGGCGAATGGGCCAAGACGCTGGACCCGAACACGCAACGGGTGCGCGACCGCCTGTGGACTGAAATCAAATCCGCCTGAAAGCGCTCGAAAGACGTTACGATTTGAGTAGATGCGGATTCATCCCAAGGCGGTTATCTTCGACTACGGCAACGTGTTGTGCGGGCCCCAGCCACCCGCTGACGTCGAGGCTTTAGCGGCCATTCTGGATCTTCCCAGCGGGACGTTCACTGAAATGTATTGGCGGTTCCGTGTGTCTTACGATGCAGCGGAGCTGGATCCCGCAACCTACTGGAGAACTGTGGCCAACGCTTCGTCGCGCGCGGTGACATCCGCGCAGATCGACCGCCTGAACGAACTCGACGGGTTGAGCTGGTGTCATCCGGCGCCGGTGATGCCGCAATGGGCCCGCGATATTCGACGGGAGGGCTTGCGCACTGCGCTCCTCTCAAATATGCCGGTCACGGTGCGCCAGGCAGTGGAGCAGTCGGGCTGGTTGCCCGAGTTCGATGTCCGGACATTCTCCTGCGAAGTAGGGGTCTGCAAACCAGCGCCGGAAATTTACCGCCATTGCTTGAATGAGTTGGGATATGCGGCATCCGAGGTTCTGTTCCTGGACGATCGGCCGGGGAACGTCCGGGGTGCGGAGGCGGCGGGCATGTACGCGCTGCTGTTCACTTCACCGGAGCAGGCAGCCGCGGAACTGGACGAGCGTTTCGCATTGCCGGTGCCGCTTGCGGTCGCGGCGAAGGCCGCCATCCCTCCGCGGGACGGTCTCCATTGACGCGGCCGGAAGCGCCCCTTGGCGCGGCATCAAACAATTTAGCAATTTTCTGTTGCGCTGCGCTTGAAAATCGTGCATCATGACCGATAAGCGTCCAATTAGAGACAAGAGCCTGACGGCGTTGCCGCCGTCTGTTATGGCCCAGATGCTATTTAGAGCCATCAACGAGCATGAGGCCATCTTGGCGAGGGTGTCACGCCTGCTGCATGATGACGTGAGCCAGGTGCTGAGCGCCGTCGGACTGCAGCTGGACGCCCTGCGCATGGATTTCCGCGAGGCTGCCCCGGATGTGGAGGGGCGCGCGGGCGAAATCCAGGAGCTCCTCGAGCAGGCCATCGAGCAACTGCGCGACATCAGCAACGAGCTGAATCCCTCCATCGTTGAGCGAGCCGGCTTACATTTCGCCCTCGACCGTCTGACCGGCAAAGTCCGCCGCAACTTTCCGGGCACCTTGCGCCTGCACTTCGATCCCGCGACGCGCATCCCTACGGTGCTGGCCAACACGTTTTACAAGATCGCCGAATGCGCCCTGGAGAACGCGACCGCGCGGCCGGGTTGCTCCATGATCGATATTCAGGTGAAACAGGCCAGGGGTGAATACGTTCTGCAGATCACCGGCAACGGAGAGCAAGGTGAAGTGGAGGAAGCCGAAGCGTCGATGAGCCGGCTGTTGATGGATTATCACGCATCCAAGAGTCATGTCCTGCTGAAGACCGAAAATGTACCCGGCAAAGGGACCGTCCTTCGCGCCAGTTTTCCCGTTCCGTCGACGCCAATTCCAGGAGGAGCTCAATAGCTGTCATGGCCGCTCAGGTTCTGCTGGTGGACGATCATAAGATCATGCGGGATGGAATCAAGGCCATCCTGCGCCACAGCGACGAGTTCCATGTGCTGGGAGAAGCCGAGAACGGCACCGAGGCGGTGCAACTCTGCCGGAAGAAGCGGCCGGACATCATTCTCATGGACATCGGCCTGCCGGGTCTGAACGGCATCGAAACGACCACCGAGATACTGCGCCACTTTCCCGACGTCAAGGTGATCATCCTGTCGATGTACGACGACGAGCACTCCGTGGTGAGCGCCATCCGCTCCGGAGCGCGGGCTTTCGTCTTGAAAAAAGCTTCGGATAACGATCTGCTAGACGCTCTTCGGACCGTGGCGAAAGGCGGCTCCTATTTGAGTCCGCAAGTCTCCGACCGCCTGCTGATCCGCATTCAGAGAGGCGATCTGGACTCCAAGCCCGCGCCCTCCAGCCTGGACGATCTGTCGCCGCGCGAGCTGCAGGTATTGCGCCTGGTGGCTGAAGGCAGGACCAGCAAAGAGATCGCCGTCATGCTCGATCTGGGTTTGCAAACGGTGCGCAGCTACCGCAAGACCATGATGAAAAAACTCGGCGTGAGCAATGTCGCCGGACTGACGCAGGTGGCCCTGGCAGCGGGCATCACCCGGTTTCCGGTCGCCAACGGACACACGCATTGATGCACTCCCCTTGGGGAATGCTGGCGGTTGCCGACGCGCACGTCCACTTCTTTTCGCACCACTTTTTTTCGTCGCTGGCCGGGCAGAAGGGCGTTCCGGTTAACCAGCTCGAAGCGCTGTTGAACTGGCGCTTACCGGAAGAAAGCCCCGAGCATCTGGCGGACGCGTGGGTGCATGAGCTGGACAAACACGGCGTCTCGCATTCCGCGCTCATTGCCAGTATTCCCGGCGACGGCGATTCGGTGATCGCGGCGGTTCGCAAATTTCCCGACCGCTACTTTGGCTACCTGATGGTGGATCCGTCCTCGCCCGCGGCGGCCGAGGATGCCGTGCGGGCGCTCGGCAGCGGGCACATTCACGCGCTGTGCTTCTTCCCCGCCATGCAGCGGTACTCGATCCAGGATGCACGGGCCACGGCGCTGCTGGATGTGTTAGCGGCTCATCCGCGCGCTGCCGCATTTGTGCATTGCGGCGTGCTCAGCGTGGGCGTGCGCAAACAGCTGGGTTTGCCATCGCCATTCGATCTGCGGTTCTCGAACCCCATCGACCTGCACGCCGTGGCGCTGCGCTATCCACAGATTCGCTTCATCGTGCCGCATTTCGGAGGAGGCTATTTCCGCGAGGCTCTTATGCTCGCGGATTTATGCCCCAATGTCTATCTCGATACGTCGAGCAGTAATCGCTGGATGCGTTACGAGGAGGCCCATATTGACCTGCGCGTGGTATTCCGGCGCGCTCTGGACGTGGTAGGCGCGCAGCGGCTGCTGTTCGGCAGCGATTCCTCTTATTTCCCGCGCGGTTGGAACGCGAGCATTTTCGAGGCGCAAAGCAAGGCCTTGTACGAGATCGGCGCCAACGAAGAAATCGCGCGCCAGATTTTCCACGACAACCTGCTGCGGCTTTTTCACTGACCTGGGTTTGGCTGAGACGAAACAGAACAGCGTGGCACTGTTTCATCGGAAGCCTTATGATCATCCGAATCCGCCGCCCCCGTCCCGGCGCGCGCTTCATTCATCCGCTGCATCCTGAGCCACGCACCGCGGTACTCGCGGGCGGCTTCGAGGAGACGAAGCTGGTGCGCGTTTTTCCGCAAGGCTGGAACGAGCGGGCGGCGCGATTTCGTCCTACCTCGCTCGCCGGACCGGTGGAACAACTGCGCCGCGCCGCGCGGGCCGGCGTCGAACTGACGCACGCGGTGGTCGCGTTCACTTATGCAGGGGCCTCGCGGGTCTCGCGCGACGACCGCGAGTGGTTCTGGGATGCGTTCGGCGTGCCGGTGTTCGAGCAGTACCTGGGGTCCAACAATCAGCTGCTCGCCGCGGAGTGCGAGGCGCATTGCGGCCTGCATGTTTTTTCCGGTTGCGATGAATTCGACCTGGACTACGACCCCTGCCCCTGCGGCAACGCCTCAGCTCGGCTGACCATGGGCGCCCGCATCGAGGAACTGGCGGCTCTATTGGCCTGACGGCGCGTCTTGCTATCCTGAGTCTGAAAGCCAGCCGTGCGAACGTGGCGGAACTGGCAGACGCACTGGACTTAGGATCCAGCGGCCGCAAGGCCATGGGAGTTCGACCCTCCCCGTTCGCACCACAAAATCAATAGTTTAGATCGATACATCGGAAAGGCCCCGGTTGCCTGTGTGCCTATAGTGTGCCAGAATCAGGAGTGGGAGGGCGAGGCGTATGGCTGGGCAACTCATTGAACGCGGCGGGAACGTATGGCTGATCCGTGTTTTCCTGGGCCGCCACCCGCAAACGGGCAAGCGGGAGTATTACAACGAAACCGTCTACGGCGGCAAGAAGGATGCCACGAATGCGCTGATCGAGGCTCTGAAGAACCGGAAGGACGGCAAGCTCACTCGCGACAGGACCACGATAGGCGAATTGCTGGACAACCTGGAGCGTGACTACAGGGTGAACGGTAAGGGCCACGAATGGGTGGAATATATCGCCGGGAAGCACTTGCGGCCTTACTTCGGGTCCATGCGGGCTTCAAGGCTCCGGTTCGGGATAGTTCAGAGCTACGTCGCGAAACGTCAAGCGGTCGGCGCTGCCAATGCGACCATCAACCATGAGATTGCGCTCCTGCGGAGGGCATACAACCTCGTGCATGAGCCCCTTCCCCCGCTCCCAG
>DATJNO010000049.1:0-92130 GCA_035508055.1 Bryobacteraceae bacterium
CCGCGCCGGTAGCGCCAAGCCGCTCGAGGTGACCGGCACCGTAGTGGGCGCCTTTCCGTTCGCGCGCTACGGAGAAAACAAGATCATGCTCGAAAGCGGCGACCTGCTGGTCTGTTACACCGACGGAATCTCGGAGCCGGAAAACGAATACGGCGAGATGTTCGGCGAAGAGCGCCTGATCGACCTGGTATCGAAGAACGCGGACCGGCCGGAAGCCGCCATCATCGAAACCGTGATGGACGCGGTGCGCCAGTGGACCCACGCGCCGGAATTGTCCGATGACATGACGCTGGTGGTGGCGCGCCGGCAATGAAGCATCGCCCCGGCGCGTTGCGGCTACAATAACGACGAGTATGGAGCGCTTCCGCAGACGGGTGATCTTCATCGCGGCGGCCATCGCGCTGATTCTGGCGATCGGCACGGCGGGGTTCATCCTCATCGAACACTACCCGCCGTTCGACGCGTTCTACATGACCGTGATCACGATCAGCACCGTGGGCTACGCAGAGGTCCATCCGCTCAGCCATTCCGGCCGGATCTTCAATTCGTTTCTGATATTGTTTGGCGTGACGGTGATGCTGCTGGCGGTGGGCGGCATGACGCAGGCTATCATCGAACTGGAGCTCAATCAAACCTTTGCCAAGCGCCGCACCAAGAAGATGATCGATCAGTTGCTCGACCACTACATCGTTTGCGGGTTCGGCCGCGTGGGCCGGGGCGCGGCGTTCGAACTACAGCGCGCCGGCGTTCCGTTCCTGGTGGTAGACAGCCGCGAGGACCGCGTGGAGTGGGCCATCAAGAGCGGCATGCTGGCCGCGTTGGCCGACGCGACCGACGACGAAACGCTGAAGGACGCGGGAATTCTGCGCGCCAAGGGCCTGATCGCGACGCTGTCGAGCGACTCCGACAACCTGTTCGTGATTTTGTCGGCTAAGGCGTTGAATCCGTCGCTCAAGGTTTCGGCGCGCGTTTCTTCCGAAGCGAGCGAAAAGAAGATGCGCCTGGCCGGCGCTGACCATGTCTTCGCGCCCTACGATATTACCGGCAATCGCATGGCGCAGGTGATGCTGAAACCGCACGTCTTCCAATTCATCGATTTCACGACCAAAGGCATGGGGTTGGACGTCGGCATTGAGCAGGTGCGCGTGCCCGACGCCAGCGAGTTTGCATCGAAATCGCTCCGCGACATGCAGATCCGCAAGGAGCTGGGCGTGATCGTGCTGGCCATCCGTAAATCCGACGGGCGCATGCTCTTCAATCCACCGGCGGAAGCCGAGATCGAAAGCGGCGACTACCTGATCGTGATGGGCGAGGCCGCGAATCTGCAGCGCTTTGAGCAGGCATTGACAGGGGTCCGCGCGTGAAGATCCTGACCGCGGCGCAGATGCGCGAAGTGGACCGCAAGACCAGCGAACTGGGCATCCCCAGCCTCATTCTGATGGAAAACGCGGGCCATCGCGTGGTGGAGTTTCTGGAGCGCGAGTACGCGCCACTGCGCGAGCAACGCATCGTCGTGGTGTGCGGCAAGGGCAACAACGGCGGTGACGGGTTGGTGGTGGCGCGGCAGCTCTTCACGCGCATAGAGCCCAAGTGGTTCCGGGTGGTCCTGGCAGCCAATCCGAACGCGATGCAAGGCGACGCGCTGGCGAACTACCAGATGTTGCAGGCCGCCGGCTGCCCGGTATTCGCTGAAATCACCGGCGAAATGCAGTTGGCGACGCTGGTGATCGACGCGGTGTTAGGGACAGGCCTGGACGGTCCCGCCAAGGGCCAGGCGGCGGAGATGATCACGGCAATCAACGAACGATTTCCATTGGCGGATGTCGTAGCCGTGGATGTCCCCTCGGGCGCAGCCAGCGATACGGGCGAACTTCCCGGCCAGACCGTGGTGCGGGCGAAGCATACCGTCACCTTCACCGCTCCCAAGCCATGCTTGATCTACGAGCCCGCGTGCGAGTGGGCTGGAAAAGTGCACGTAACGCCGATCGGAAGCCAGCCGGACATATTTGAAGGCGACAAGACCACACCCTGGCTGTCCGAACCGAAAGAGTTCGCGTGGATGTTCCAGCCGCGCCCAAGCGAATCGAACAAGGGCATGTACGGGCATGTGCTGGTGATCGCGGGCGGGCGGGGAAAAACAGGTGCGGCGGCCATGGCGGGGATTGCAGCGCTGCGAGCGGGAGCGGGCCTGGCGACGGTCGCCTCAGCGGCGTCGGCCATTACGGCGATCGCTTCCTATGCGCCGGAAATCATGACGGAACCGTTGGCGGAGACCGATTCGGGGGCCATCGCCATGCACGCGGACGATCCCGCGCTGGCGGCGATTGCGGCGAAGAAGAGTGTCGTCGCGATTGGGCCAGGCATGGGACAGCATCCCGACACGGTGCAATTCATCCGGCGCTTTGTACAGGAGTCGCCCGCGCCCCTGGTGGTGGATGCGGATGCGCTGAACGCGCTGGCCGGGCAACGGGTGCGCTCCCACGCGCCGCGAATTCTGACGCCGCATCCGGGCGAGATGTCGCGGTTGACCGGGAAATCGATCGCCGAGATTCAAAAGGACCGCGTCGGAAGCGCGCGGGCATTTGCGGCCGACCAGGGCGTCTGCCTGGTGTTGAAGGGAAACCGAAGCGTGATTGCGTTTCCGGACGGTCGCGTTTGGATCAATCCCACCGGATCGCCGGGCATGGCGACTGGGGGAACGGGCGATGTGCTTACCGGAATGATCGCCGGCTTGGTCGCGCAGTTCTCTGACCACTATGAGAAAGCTGTGCTCGCCGCAGTCTATCTGCATGGGCGCGCTGGCGAACTGGGCGCGGCGGAACTGGGCGAGAAGACTTTGATCGCGACGGACCTGTTCCAATACCTGCCCGAGGCCATGCGTGAAGTCGCGGACCTTTCACACTGAGTCGGAAGAAGAGACCATCGCGCTGGGCGAATCGTTGGCGCGGGAGTTACCGCCGAAGGCAGTCGTGTTGTTGATCGGCAACCTCGGCTCGGGTAAGACGACGCTGGCCAAAGGCATCGCGAAAGGGCTTGGCGCGGCGGAACCGGACGAAGTCTCCAGCCCCACGTTCACGTTGATCCATGAATACGGACCCGGCGTCTACCACATCGATCTTTATCGCCTGGACACGCCGCAGCAGGTCGCCACGCTCGGGTTGGACGAGATTTTCGACCGCCGCGCAGTCGTGCTGATCGAATGGGGCGAGCGTTTCCCGGAACTGCTGCCGGCAGAGCACATCGAAATCCGACTTCGCGCGACCGGAGAAAATTCGCGCGACATCGAACTAAGAGCCAGAGCCCACAGAGGCGCGGGGGTACCGGATTCTTCTTGATACACAGTGCCCGCGCCTGCGTTGTGGGCGGTAGTGGAAGTACAATGGAGTCAAGCCTCCCCCCCGAAGCAAGAGAACCGGAATGAGTTCGGCACCGCCTTTCGTTCATCTGCATTGCCACACGGATTACTCGCTGCTCGACGGCGCCTGCGAGATTTCTCAGCTCATGGACCTGGTGGTGGAGCAGAAGATGCCCGCCATCGCCATGACCGACCACGGCAATCTTTTCGGCGCCGTGGAGTTCTATAACAAGGCCAAGGAAAAAGGCGTGCATCCGGTGATCGGCTGCGAAGTGTACGTCTCGCAGCAGGGGCTCGCGAGCCGCAGTGAAAACGACCGCTACAACCACCTGGTGCTGCTTTGCGAGAACCAGGAAGGCTACCGCAACCTGCTGCAACTGGTTTCGACCGCGTTTCTGGAAGGCTTCTATTACAAGCCGCGCATCGACAAAGACCTGCTGGCGCGGCATTCCAAAGGCCTGATCGCGCTGTCGGCCTGCCTGCGCGGGGACATCAACGAAACCCTTCTGGCGAACCGCTACGAAGACGCCAAGCGCCTGGCCTACGGTTACGCCGACATGTTCGGCAAGGGCAATTTCTTCCTGGAAGTGCAGGACCACAGTCTGGAGCAGGATCGCACGGTGATTCCGCAGGTGCTGCGCCTGGCGCAGGAGACGCGGCTGCCGCTGGTGGCCACTAACGATGCGCATTACATGCGGAAGTCCGATGCGCGCGCCCACGAAATTCTGCTGTGCATCCAAACCGGCAAGACCATGAGCGATCCGCAGCGCATGCGGTTTACGCAGCCGGAGTTTTACCTCAAGACGCGCGACGAGATGCTGGCCATCTTCGGCGAGGTGGAACAGGCGCTGGACAACACCTGGGAGATCGCGCAACGCTGCCAGGTGAAGCTCGAGAAGGTAAAGGAGCCGTTTCCCAAGTTCGACGTCCCGGAAGGCCACACCACCGACAGCTACTTCGAATTCGTAGCGCGCCAGGGCTTCGAGAAACGCCGCGCGCGGCTGGAAGCCCTGCGCGCGCAGGGCGCGTTGAAACACGACTTGGCCGAATACAGCGAGCGCCTGGAAACCGAGATCCGGATCATCCAGCAGATGAAGTTCTCAGGGTACTTCCTAATCGTCTGGGATTTCATCCGTTTCGCGAAGGTGCGCGGCATTTCCGTCGGCCCCGGGCGCGGTTCGGCGGCCGGAAGCCTGGTCAGCTACGCGATGGAGATCACCGATATCGATCCGCTCGAATACGGGCTGCTGTTTGAGCGCTTCCTGAACCCCGAGCGCATCAGCATGCCGGATATCGATATCGATTTCCACACGCGCCGGCGCGGCGAGGTGATCCAGTACGTCACCGAAAAATACGGCCGCGAGCAGGTGGCGCAGATCATCACTTTCGGCACGCTGGGCGCGCGCACGGCCATCAAAGACGTCGGCCGCGTGCTGGACATCAGTTTCGCCGATGTCGACCGCATCACCAAGCTGATTCCCACGCAGCTCAACATCAAGCTGAAGGAGGCGATGGAGCAGGAGCCGGCCATTGAGGAGTCGGCGCGCAAGGATCCCCGGTTGAAAGAAGTGCTGGACGTCGCGCTGCGCGTGGAAGGCATGGCGCGCAACGCCGGGATGCATGCCGCGGGCGTCGTGATTTCCCCGGTGCCGCTCAAGGAGCTGGTCCCGCTATACAAGACAAACAAAGACGAAATTGTCACGCAGTACGACATGGTGGGTCTGGAGAAGCTGGCGCTTCTCAAGATGGATTTTCTCGGCCTGACCACGCTGGACATCATCCAGGACGCGCTGGCTTTGATCGAGCAGCAACGCGGCGTGAAGCTCGTAGTCGAAGATCTGCCGCTCGACGACGAAGCCACGTACCAGATTTTCTCCAAAGGCTATACCAGCGGCGTGTTCCAGTTTGAGTCGCGCGGCATGCGCGACATCCTGCGCAAGTACCAGCCGACGCGCATCGAGGACCTGTGTGCGTTGAACGCGCTCTACCGGCCCGGCCCGATCCAGGGCGGCATGATTGACGATTTCATCGACCGCAAGCACGGGCGCAAGCAAGTGACATACGATTTTCCCGAGCTGAAGGAGATCCTGGAAGAAACCTACGGCGTCATCGTCTATCAGGAGCAGGTGATGCAGATCTCCAATCGCCTGGCCGGCTATTCGCTGGGCGATGCCGACATCCTGCGCCGCGCCATGGGCAAGAAGAAGCCCGAGGAAATGGCCGCGCAGCGCGAACGCTTCCTGGAGGGCGCCAAAGCGAAAGGCCTTCCGCAGAAGAAAGTCGAGAAGATTTTCGATTTGATGGAGCAGTTCGCCGGATACGGTTTCAACAAGTCGCATTCGGCCGCCTACGCTTATCTGGCTTATGTCACGGCGTATCTGAAAGCGCATTATCCGCGCGAGTTCATGTCCGCGCTGCTCACTTCGGAAACCGGCAACACCGACAAGGTGGTGAAATACATCAACGAATGCCGGGAGATGGGCCTCGCGGTGCTCCCACCGGACGTGAACTCGAGCGGCCGCGATTTCACGCCGGACGGGGAGGGCATCCGCATGGGTTTGTCCGCGATCCGCAACGTCGGGGCCAGCGCGGCGGATGCGATCATCGAAGCTCGCGCAAAGGGCGCGCCCTTCCGCTCATTGTATGGTCTTTGCGAACGCGTGGATCTCACCAGCCTGAACCGCCGCGTTCTGGAGAATCTGATCAAATGCGGCGCGATGAGCAGCCTGCCGGGCAATCGCGCGCAGCTGACCGCGGCCATCGATCAAGCCATGGAATCCGGCCAGCGCGCCTGGAAGGACCGGCAAAGCGGCCAGACCGGCCTGTTCGGAATGGCGTCCGAGGCGCCCGAAGACGCCGAGCATCCGCTTCCTGCACTGCCGGATTGGACCACCGATCAGAAGCTGGCGAACGAAAAAGAAGTGCTCGGCATTTACGTCACCGGCCATCCTCTGGATGAATACTCGGACAAGGTGGCGGAGCTCGCCACCTACGACACCGAAACGCTGGAGGGCCTGGAGCGGGGCGCGGAAGTAGCGCTGTGCGGCATCCTCACCGGCATCCAGCGCCGCCGCAACCGCGAAGGCAAGCTGTGGGCGGCCATGCGCATCGAGGACCGCAAGGGCGGCGTGGAAGCGATGGTTTTCACCACGCAGTACGATCGCCTGCTCACCAGCCTGGTGGAGGATCAGGCCGTGCTGGTCCGCGGTGCCGCGCTGCCCGAAGAAAACGGCCCACCTAAGATTTCCATCCAGGAGATCGTACCGCTCCAGGTGGCGCGCGTGAATCTGCCGCGCCTGATCTCCATCCGCGTGTCGGTGGGCGCGAACGGGACCGTGGACAAGGCCGAAGCGCTGAACCAGTTGTTTGCGCGCAAACAGGGCGAGACCGAAGTCCGGCTGCGGCTGGAGAAGCCGCGCGATTTTTCCGTTATTCTGGATGTGGCGCCCAAGGTCCGCCCGGATAAAGAGTTTTGGGCGGAAGTGGAGCGAATCTGCGGACCCGAGTCCGTTGAGATCCTGGCGAGCTAAATGACAGAAGAAACTCCGGAAACTCTTGCGCCGGTCAGCAATCCAGCGTGGGAACGCATTCAACTGGCCCGGCACCCCAAGCGCCCGCAGACGCTGGACTACATCCCGAAGGTCTTCAGCGGTTTTTCGGAGCTGCACGGCGACCGCTTCTTCGGCGACGATGCGGCCATCGTGGGCGGCTTCGCGTCGCTCGACACAAAGCCTGTCATGGTGATCGGCCAGCAAAAAGGCCGCGACACCAAACAAAAGCTGCATCGGAACTTTGGAATGCCCAAGCCGGAGGGTTACCGCAAAGCGCTGCGGCTGATGCGGCTGGCGGCGAAGTTCAGCATGCCGATCGTCACTTTCCTCGATACCATGGGCGCGTATCCCGGCGTGGACGCGGAGGAGCGCGGCCAGGCGGAGGCCATTGCTCTGAACCTGCGCGAGATGTCGCGGCTCACGGTTCCGGTGGTTACGATCGTGATTGGAGAAGGCGGCAGCGGCGGCGCGCTTGGCCTGGGAGTCGCCAACCGCGTTTATATGCTGGAGAACGCGTATTACAGCGTGATTTCTCCGGAAAGCTGCGCGGCCATCATTTATCGCGATTCGGGCCGGGCGGCGGAGGCAGCGCTAGCGCTGCACCTGACCGCCGAAGAACTGCAGCGGCTGTGCTTGATCGACGGAATCGTACGCGAGCCGGAGGGCGGCGCGCACGAGGATCCCGACCGAGCAGCCGAGCTGGTCAAAGAAACCCTTCAGACTGCCCTGGCCGGGCTGGCGCCGCTGTCGGGCCAGCAGTTAATTGACGACCGCTACGCGAAATTCCGCCGCATGGGCAACTTCTTCGCGGAGGGGCAAGCCGGATGAACAAGACGGTTGTGATCGGCGTGGCGTTCGTGCTGGCGGTGATCGCGTTCCTGATCTACTCCAGCATGAATATCGCGCACTACCGCGTGGAGGTTTGCGTGGCTTTCCGCGGCGCGAACCAGTGCCGTACGGCTTCGGCGGATACGAAAGATCACGCGCTCAGAAGCGCGCAATCCAACGCCTGCGCGACGCTGGCTTCCGGGGTGACCGAGACGATGCAGTGCGAGCAGTCGAATCCCGTCAGCGTGAAGTGGCTGCAGACGAAGTAACCGGGATCGGGTGCGCGACGGGCACGATTAGAAATATTGCGAGGCCAATTCGGGCTTCGCTTCCACGGCCTTCTGCCAGCAGGAGCGCGCTTCCTGATCCTGCCCCAGCGACTGCAGAGCGTGGCCGAGATTCAGCAGGGCTTCGGCGAAATCCGACTTTTCTTCCGTGGCGCGGCGGTACTGGCGGGCCGCCTCCTCGTGCAGATTGGCGCGCTGCAGCAGGACTCCGATATTGAAGGCCAGCTCGGCAGAATGTTCGCCGAGCTGCTCCAGCTTGGACTCGGTGTCCAGTGCCAGAATGTAGTCGCCTTCCTGGATCGCCACCGCGGCGAGCGCGCGCAATGCGTCGACTGATTCCGGATGGCTGGCGGCGGCGTGGGTAAAGGCGGCTTTGGCGGCTTCCAGATCGCCAGCGCGGCGCTGGGCCACGCCCAGATTCACCAGCGCCTCCAGCCAGTCGGGCCGCTTGCTGACGCAAACCCGGAACGGCTCGATGCTCGCCGCCGCGTCGTCGCGCTGCAGCCGCAGGTAGCCCAGACGGAACCAGGCGTCGATGCGCTCGGGATCGATCTTCACCAGCTTTTCCAGGTGCTTCTCCGCATCGGCGTAATTGCTCAAGCGCTCCAGTACGATGCTCAGGTTCCAAAGCGCGATGGAATTTTCCGGTGTCAGCTGAATCGCCCGTTCATACGCTTTGCGAGCCGCCGGCTGTTCGCCGCGCTCCTGCAGAGTGGCGCCCAGATTGGCATACGCCAGCCCACTGTCGGGGTGGATCTTGATGGCTTCCGAGAACGCCTGTCCGGCCTGCTCCACCCGATTCAACTTTTGGTAGGCGACGCCCAGATTGAACCAGCCCTCAAAGGAATCCGGCGAGATTTTCACGAGCTGATTGTTGTGCTGGGCGGCGGCTTTGTAGTCGCCGCGCGCCAGGGCCGCGGCCGCCAAGCCTTCCAGCGCTACTCGCGCGCCGGGCTGCACGCGCAACAGCTTCTCGGCGTATTCGCGCACGCGCTCGTGATCCCCGCGCGCCTGCACCAAAGCCAGGGCGTTGGTTAGCAGTTCGGGGTCCGCCGGCTGGGAAGATAGTAAGCGCTGGTAAAGCTCCAGGGCTTCGTCCGCGCGCCCGAGCAATTGCAGCGCGACCGCTTTCCCCTGCAAGGCCTTCTCCTGATCCGGCTGCATTCGAAGACATTCTTCGAAGGCGGCCAGAGCTTCTTCACCCATCTTGCGATGCAGTTGGCAAATGCCCAGGCCGAGCCGGGCTTCGATCAATTTGGCATCCAGATCCGCGGCTTTCCGGAAAGCCCCCACGGCGTCCTCAAAGCGCTGAAGTTTCTCCAGGCACAGCGCCAGGTTGTAGACCGCCGCTTTGTGGTTCGGGCTGGTTTCCAGCACTTTCTCGTAATCGTGCCAGGCGTCTTCGAAACGCCCCAGCTGGAATTCCAGGTGCGCCTTGATCCAGATCAATTCCGGCAGTGTCTCGCCGTTTTCAATCGCTTCGCGAACCTCGCGCAGGGCCTGCTCGGTATTGCCCTCCATGTTGAGCGCCAGCGCCTTGACCAATGCGGCGGACCGGACCGGACGCTTCTCGCTCGCCTCTCCCAGAATGTCCGTGCGCGCCAGAGCTTCGACCAGCTCATTGTCCACAAACCACAACCATTGATCGTTTGTCTGTTCCATGGATCCCTTCTGCAGTTCCACTTTCTACTTGCCCGCTTCGTTCAAAATGCGGATCGACACCGACTTGACCTGCCCCCGTTCCTCGCGTTCGTTGAGCAGCCCCACGCCTCCCGTCTTGAGCTGATCGTCGGTCCAGACGTCCACCTGCTGGCCGTCGAGGTAGGTGGTAAACCGAGGCCCACGCACGTCCACCCGAACGTTGAAATAGCTGTCCGGCTGCACGGGAATGTCGATGGGCACGCGTCCGGCCTGGGTTTGCCGGCCGTTCACAACCAGGTATTTGAACAATGCCATTTTCGGCGTCAACCCGGAGGAGACCTGCGTCAGCTTCATGGCGTAGTAATTTTCCGGGTCCGCGGCGCGGAAAACCCAACCCAGACTCTTAGTCTCGATCATGCCCTGGAACTCGATGCGATAATCCGACAGGGTGAGAGACGGGCGATAAATGGTGATCTGACGCCCGTCATGTAGGCCGGATGGATCTCCGCCCCAGCCTTCTACCCAGCCGCCTTGCCCCATGATGATGCTGGGCCCGGCGCCGTCAGAAACGGGGGCGGGGTTGTGCGGCTTATTCCCCCAACCGAGGTATGCCGTGCAGGCTCCCGCGATAATAACAATTCCAATCCCCAGCTTCAGCTTGAGCGAACCCAGGAACGACGGGCTGGGTTGAACGGTGCCGAAGCTTGGCAGCAGGTCGTCCGCAAGCGGTGTTCTCGGTGTGGCATCGGCCTTGGGCTCCGGAGGCGCGGCGGCGGCCGGCGTGGGTTTTGAGCCTGCTTCTTCCTTCTGATTTTCCTTTAAGGAAACTTCGGGTTTCGCGGGCGCTGCTTCCACTGCCATGGCGCTTGGTGCCGCTGCGGCGCGACGCTCATCAGTCTTGGAGGGAGGCGCGGGTATTTCCGGTTTCGCGGCGGCTTCCGGCTTTAAAGCCTCCGCGACCGCCACGGCGCCTTTCGATCTGGGCGTCGGAATCGCTTTCGTCTGCGCCGCTTTCAGCGGCACCGGGACCGGCTTCGATCCGAGAGGCTTCGGTTGGATCTGCGGCGCTCGAGGCGCCGGTGCAACCGGCTTCGGCTCTGCCTCGCTTTTTTGGGCCTGGCTCGTTTCGGGCCCGCTCCTCCGCGCTTCCGGCGCGTAGCCGCTGGCGACCGCAATTTTGGCGCGCAACGGCAGCATCTTCCATTGCGGCAGCAGAGCCGCTGTCTGTGTTCGCAGCGGTTCTCCCGACATCGGACCCGGCTTGGCCGGGCCAAACGTCTTGAGGGCGATTTCCAACAATTCCGTGACCTGCCCCGGGCCCGCTACGGGCGCTTCCACAACCGCAGCCTTGACTTCGGCCACAGCCACCGGAGATGCTTGGGGCGCCTCCGCGGCTTCCTGTTCCCGGGCTGCCGCTTCAGGAACTTCAGGGACCGCCACTTCCGGCTCCACTTCAGGACGCTCGGCGACGAGCGTCGCCGTGGCGCTCTCCGCAGTTCCGGCTTCCCTCGCCTCCGCCTGAACGAGATTCTCATGCAACCGCGATAACGCCTCCAGAGCCATCCGTGGCGTCGCCTCCGGTTCGGCGGAAAGCTCGTCGGGCGCCGCGACTGCGCTTTCCACCATCTCGGTCCAGAGCTCGTGGTCGCCGTTGCCGGACCAGGGCCCTAGCACGACATCGGCATCCTCGGCAGGAAAGTCGGCGCTCGGGACAGGCAGCTCCCAGTTGGGCCAGGCCGCAACCTGGATCACCGTACCGAAGCTGAGGGGCTGCGAGAAGCCGCTGTCGGGGTCGAACTTGAGCGTGCGCGGCACGACATCCAGAGTCGTGACGCCGGCTTTGGGAAAAAGACGGTGGTTTTCGAGATTTGGCCGAGTGGATGGGATCGGCCGGGCGGCTGCGAATTCGTGGGGAGCCAAAGCCGCTTCGCGGAGGGTTGCCTCCGGCGGGGATGCCCAGCTGGTTGCCGCCGCGAGCGGCGCCAGCGCGGCAGTGTATAAGTCGTATACCGGTGCCTCGACGGCACAGGTCACGAGCGCCGGCGGAGAAGACGGTTCGGCAAGAGGCTCGAGGGAAAGCGCAGCCTGCGGCGTAGCGCCAGTGAGCTCCACGCCATCCTCCGCCGCCGGTACGGCCGGAAACTCGAGGAGGAATCCGAAGGACTCGAGCTCTTCCAGCGGATGAGCGGCCGGCTGAGGCGGCGCCGTTTCCACCACGGGCTCAGGAGCGGCGTGCGGTGAAGGCGGCTCCGGTATCGGCGGTGCGGCGGCCTCTACCCCAGGCAACTCCACCGCGGGCGGCTGCGGTGTGGGCGGCGTTACCGCCTGTTCTTTGTTGGATTTCGAAGACTTTTCCGGTTTCTCAGCCTTTTCCGGCTTGTCCGGCTTTTTTTGCGCTTGCAGCAGGCGGCTTAACGCCAGCCGGTTGTACTCTTCCTGGTAGCTTTGCTTGTGAGCGTCGGAGCAGAACTCTCCCCCTCCCGTCAGCCTTTTGAGCAGCGCCAGCTCCTTGCCGCAGTACAGGCATCGCATGAGCGTGTAATCGGCTTTTCTACGCAATTTGTGAATACCCCCTGAGGGTGTTTCTATACGGTAAAGTGCTTATCGAGCCTTTCTCAGGCCGGAGCCTTACCACCCTAGTGCAAAACCCTCGTGTTTCGTACAGCCTAGGGCGGGTGCCCCGGCGTGTCCCTGGGGAGTGCCAAGCGCTTGACTGAACGAGCCGAAAGCGCCGCGAGTAATGTGTTCCACGGAAAGAAACCCCTAAAGTCCGCGCCTTAACCAAACGATCTTACTAACAGCGCTGGGTGCGCAAGCTGGATGGGATCGCCGGAACTATCCCGGGCGAACGCCAGAGGCAGTGAGATGGCGCACGGGAAGTCCTCCCGTCCCAGTGTGCGCGATCGTTAGGAGAGAATATGGTGAAACACGAAGCTTTGAAGAATCATCTGGAGACGCTTCGCAATTCAATTCCGGAACTGCGGGGCGTGCTTTTGGCCTCCAACGAGGGGTTGCCCGTGGCGCACTCGCTTTCCAATGGAACCGATCCGAACCGGGTGGCGGCGATGGCGGCCGCGGCATCCAGCCTGGGCCGGCGGATCAGCGAAAGCATGGCAACGGGTGGGCTCTCGGAAGTCAGCATCCGGGGAGATGACGGAGTGTTGTTTGTGTACTCGGCCGGCCCTAAGGCCGTCCTGGCGGTGATGGGCCCCATGGGTTCCAACGCCGGTTTGATCCACCTGGAAGCGCGAGGCGTCGCGAAGGAAATCGGCGACCTGTTCTAATCGGGTTGATCCGGCGCTTCTGTCGCCGTGACTGCGGCTACCAGCCGAATTGTTGCTTCATCCAGCCGGTTTTTCGCGTCTCTAGCGCCTCCCGCTATACTGGTTCCTGGGCATCCCAGGGGATGCTTGCCAGGTTCAGATGAGCGGTATCGCGGCGCCAAGGGGCGGTTTGGAAACACCCTACCAGTCACTCCTCGATGTCTCTCAGGCGATTCTCCAACACCGCGATCTGGCCGGACTGTTTCGCGAACTTTCCACGCGCCTGCATGCCATCCTGCGCTTCGATTTTCTGAATCTGGTCCTGCACGACGCCGCCACCAACACCATGCGGCTCCACATTCTGGAGACCACAACGGGCAGCGCGCCCGACGTCCCGGAGCTGGAGTACCCCGCGGACGACTCGCCATCCGGGTGGGTCTTCCAGCATCAGCAGCCGCTCGTCATTTCTGACGTGCTGGCGGAGACCCGCTGGCACGGCATCATGGAACTTCTGAAGCGGAACAACGTGGCGAGCTCGTGCTGGCTGCCGCTGACGACGGCGCAACACCGGCTGGGCGCGCTGATGTTCGGCTACGGAGCCGCGGCCCCGCTGGAAGCGCAACTGGACTTTCTGCGGCAAATCGCCGCGCAGGTCGCTGTCGCGGTGGACAACACGCTGAACTATGAGAAGGTCCAGCGCTACCAGCAGCAATTGGCACGCGAGCGCGACCGCCTGAGAGTGCTGCTCGAAATCACGAACGCGCTGGTCTCGGAGCTCGATATCCGCGAATTGTTCCCCACGATCACAGCTTTCCTGCGGCGTGTCGTTCCCGGCGAGTACTCGAGCCTCGCGCTCCTCGAACCCGGGGCCGATCAATTGAAGGCCCACGCTCTGGTCTTTGAGGGCAACCCGGATGTCATACCCCCGGGCGCGATGGCGCCAATCGACCAGGTGCCCGCAGGCCAGGCTGTGGAAAGCCGGCGCGCTGTACTCCTGGACTCTGCCGCCTTGGCCCAATACGCGAACCCGCTGGTCCGCCGGCTGCTGGATGCCGGCCTGAAATCTCTGTGCTGCGTGCCTCTGGTCACGCGCAAGCGGGTGCTGGGCACACTTAACGTCGCGAGCAAGAGCGAGAACGCTTTCACGCCGGCCGACGTCGACTTCCTCACTCAGGTGGCCGCCCAGGCCGCGATCGCCATCGAAAACGCCACTGCCTTCCGCGAGATCGCCGAGCTCAAAGACCGGCTGGCCGAAGAGAAGCTCTATCTCGAGGACGAGATCCGGACCGAGCAGAACTTCGGCGAGATCGTCGGCGAAAGCCCGTCCTTCCGGCGCATCCTCGATCAAGTGGCGACGGTCGCGCCCACGGACGCCTCCGTCCTCATCCTGGGCGAGACCGGCACGGGCAAGGAACTGATCGCGCGCGCCATTCACGATCTGAGCGCCCGCCGCGAGCACACCTTCGTCAAGCTCAATTGCGCGGCCATCCCCACAGGGCTGCTCGAAAGCGAGCTGTTCGGTCACGAGAAGGGCGCCTTCACGGGCGCCATCTCGCAAAAGGCGGGCCGCTTCGAGCTGGCGCACAAAGGCACGCTGTTTCTGGACGAAGTCGGCGACATTCCCGCCGAGCTCCAGCCCAAGCTGCTGCGCGCCCTGCAGGAGCACGAGTTCGAAAGACTGGGAGGCACGCGCACCATCAAGGTGGACGTGCGTCTGGTGGCAGCCACCAATCGAGACCTGGCGCAGATGATCACCGACCGGCAATTCCGCAGCGATCTCTACTACCGGCTCAGCGTCTTTCCGGTTTCGATCCCGCCGCTGCGCGAACGCGCCGAGGACATCCCCAAGCTGGTCCGCTATTTCACTCAGAAATTCGCCCGGCAAATGAGCAAGCGCATCGAGACCATCCCGCACGAAACGATGGACGCATTGTCGCGCTACTCCTGGCCGGGTAACGTGCGGGAATTGGAGAATCTGATTGAGCGGGCGGTCATCCTGACGCGCGGCCCGAGCCTTCAGGTGCCCCTGCCGGAGCTACGCGAGGGAGCCGCGGAACCGGCCGCCGCCCTCACGCTGGAAGACGCCGAACGCGAACACATCCGCCGAGTGCTCGGGCAATCCAACTGGGTCGTGGGCGGGCCGAACGGAGCCGCGGCCCGCCTGGGCATGAAACGCACCACGCTGCAATCCAAGATGAAGAAGCTTGGAATCGGCCGCTAGCTTGGGTGATGCGTCGAGCTGACAAACGCTCTATTTGGAGGAGAGGTTCTGCACGATTTCCAGGGCCTTCTGCACATGCTGATCGGGCGTCAGCTTGTCGTCAGCCGAAGAAAACGTGGCGATGACCTTGTGGTCTTTGCCGATCACGAAAGTGACGCGCTCGATAAAGTCATGGTCGATCTCCACACCGCGGACATCCTTCATGCCGCTTTTCAGGCTCATCGCCTTCAAGTTGTAGGAGTCGGCGATCTTGTGGTCCGCATCGGAGGCAACTGGAAATTTTCCCGCGCAATAATCCGGGTCCGCGGAGAACAAATCCAACCGCGCTATACTGTCGGCCGATACACCGATGATCGTGGCGCCAGCGGCGTCGAACTTATCCTTCTCCTGCGCGAACGTGTGCGCTTCCAGGTCGCAGCCCTTCGTATAGGCGGAGGGATAGAAGTAGACGACGGCCGGACCTTTTTTCAGCGCGCCCCGCAGTGAAAAGTTGAATTCCCTTCCGGCCAAGGAAGCGCGAGCCGAAAAATCGGGGGCACTGTCGCCCGGTTTGAGCGCGGCCAACGAGGGTAAGCTCATCAGCGCCGAGACCGTGAGACCGAGGAACAATCTATTCATGGCAAATTGGCTCCTTCAGCGTAGGTTTGCACAACTCCTCAGAATACTAACTTGGGTTCCTTCGTTCAAGTGACGCTGGAAGACACCAAGCGCGAGCACATCCGCCGTGCCCGCGCGCAGGCCAACTGGGTGGTCGGCGGGCCGAACGGAGCCGCGGCCCGCCCGGGCATGAAACGCACGACGCCGCAATCCAAGATGAAGAAGCTTGGAATCGGTCGCTAAAACGTTAGTGGCCAGCTTTGTGCGCTAACCGGCTGCAAGCGGTGTCGGCGCCGGTCGGATCGATGGCCACGCTGCCTTCTTCAATGCTGGCGATCTTGCCGTCTTTGTCCACCACGAACGTGGCGCGGTTGGCGACCCCGAGGTTCTTGATCAGGATTCCATATTCCTCGGAGACATTGCGCATGTGATCGCTCAGCACCGGGTAACTGACGTTGAGTTCCTTTTTCCAGTGCGCCAGAGTCGGCGTGAAATCAGTGCTGATCGCCAAAATCTCCGCGCCATTCTTCTGAAACTTGTCGATACCAGACTGGTATGCCTTGAGCTCCGTCGTTCAACCACCGGTGAAGGCGGCGATGAAGAAAGCCAGCACGACGGTCCTCTTGCCGCGGAAATCGGACAGCTTCACGGGCTTGCCGTCCGTGTCGGGAAGGGTGAAGTCGGGAGCCATGTCGCCGACTTTGAGAAAAGTTTTGGGCGGATTGAAGCCCGGTGGCTGCGCGGAAAGAACCGCGGCCAACGTCAGGCCCGCCAGCAGCACTGCGATCGCTTTCATGTTGCCTCCAACTGGAAACTGGAACTCTGGGAGGAAGCTTAGCACGCCAGTGACACGCGCTTCAGCGGGCCGCGCCGGTACCGCGCCCTCGGTCCGCGTCAAGCGTCCGGCAAGCGTTCAAAGATGATGTGCCGTTGCGCTTCGCCAGGAAAGACCAAGGTCACGCGATTCCCTGAGAACTGGTAATGGCGCACCAGGTCGACTCCGATCAAACCCGGGCTGGCCGCGGCTTCCAGATGATGCGTCACGGTTTGCTTGGCTTCATCCAGCGCGTAGGTACCGAAGTAGGTCATCAAACCGGAATTCATCTCCCGGTACTCATCGAGCGTAGGCATCCGGGGATCGGCCGGCGCCTTGCGCCCCTGATTGTAGAGCAGCACCCAAACGCGCCCGGCGCGGTCCCACGAAATATGCCCGCGCTGCTTCAGCGCCACCGGAATTTCCTTGCCGTCCTTGTCTACGTTGTACTGTCGGACGAGCTGCCAAACGCCGATGAATTGCTCCCGCGCCGAGGGAGCCGCGCCCAGTCGCTCTGCGCCCGCTAATCCGAGCAGTGCCAAAGCCTTACGTCGCTGCATGCTTCGCATTTCCTTTCGGTTAGAGCCTACTAATACTTTATCCTGAAGCCGGGGCTAGTATCCGCGAAACCCGCAACGTCAAGTCTTCAGGGGACGTCCGGGATGGTATCGAAACATGAGCGTGCCCGGCGCTGAAATCTGGCGTCACGGCGTCGATCTCGAATCCGTCCGCCAACTCGTCCCTGGCGATGATATCTACCTGAAGTGCGTGGGGCCGGAAGCGGGCGCGGCCAGAATTTTTGCCGCCGCCGTCCACCTCGGAGACCAAGCGGGCATCCGTTATGTGGTGGGCTACCCCGGCCGCGTGCTGACGGCCGAATCGGTGGGCCGGGATCTGGGCCATAACTCGATGCGCGCGAATTTATCTCGAAAAGTAACCTTGGGGTAACACAATCTCAGAAGTTTTCCGCGTGTCGTCTCATTAGCCGCCCGGACGGTCGGGCAGTCCTTGGCATTAGCGGTTCAAGGAATTAGACCGGCCAACGGGCCTCAATCGGAACTCGCGGCCGTCAAAAGAGGGGCAAGGTTCACTGAAGGGGTGGTGGCCCCGAGACCACGGTACTAGGAAAGCATAGTACCGGTTTGCGCCTGGGACGAGAACGAAAAGGTCAAAAACAAGGGTAGACGGTATATAGTTACACCAATCCACACGCGCCAGAACGGGGAGCGTGGCGGAACAGTAGTTCGAAAACTCTAACGGAGGGAAATTAGTATGTTGTTGAAACCTTACCTTTTCACGGCAGCAGCACTTACAGGCTTGATCGCACCATGCCTCAAGGCCGATGTGCTACCGCTCAACACATGGGAGTCGTTTAGCTGGTCAGATGGAGGAGTTCTCCCTTCTGCAGTTAGCCCGACTTATACTTTCACAACGACGGGGAACACGTTGTTAGAGGTCACTGACGGGTTCAATATCGGAGACGAGTTCGACGTCATGATCACCGGCACCGTGAACACTTCGTTCGACACTTCGACGATTAATCCGACGCAGGACGGTGTGTTAGGCCCGGGGGTGGACGGCCCTACCTCCTGGGCTGATACCGACTACAGCCATGGCTCGATCCTGTTAGGCGCCGGCACCTACACGGTGAATATCGACATCACCAGAAATGCGTTGGGCTTTACGGGCGGTGGCGCCTTTATCCAGGACACCTCCGCAGTTCCTGAACCCAGCAGCGTCGCGCTTCTGGCGGTAGCTTTAATCGCATTGGGGTGTGTGGTCCAGCGGCGGAACAGACGGGCCCAAGCGTCTGAATCCCGCTGATCTGGCAGATAATTTCCGCGTAAATGCCCCTCCGCGGGGCTAGTGAGCCGCTTGGTAGTGCGGTGCAGTAACCAATCGCTACCAAGCGGTTCTGCCGGACTCCGCTCCAGGTCTCCACGCGGTCTGTGCCCGCCACTGAAGATCCTGCTCGCTGGATCCGGGCCACGACTGCCCTTTTGGGTTCAAAACCGCATTCCCAACTCAGCATAGGCCAGGCGCGGGGCTCCCGGCGCAAAGAAGGTCACGCTTTGGGCAGGTGTCTGGCCGGCATAGGGTCCAGTGGGGTACGCCGGGAAGGGCATGCTCTGCACCGCCCCCTGCGCCGTGAAGGCAGTGTTCGCGATCTGAGCGGCGGTGTAGTAATGTTTATCGAAAAGGTTGTCGATCTGGAGAGCCAAATAGAAGTGGCGTGTGAGATCGTAGCGCGCGCGGAAATTGGTGACCGCGTAACCGGGCGAGACGCCGGGCCCCAAATAGAAAACGCCATCGGCAGCGTAGGCATTGTTTTCGTTGCCACGCGCGTAGGAGCTCGATGCGACCACCTCGTCCATGTCGAACATCAGTTTGTGGGTCGCCTGCCAGACGGCGTAAGCCTTCCCGGTGTTTTTGGGAATCAGGGGAATCCGATTGCCGGGATGCACGTAGATGTTGCCATTCAGTCCCGGATATCCCGACAACGCGCTGTCATTGGTGTTGTTTCCTGAACCATTCAGAATTTCATTGCTCTGGTACGTCGCCGATAGGAACGTGTAGTCGAGCCCCCACGTCACGGGGCCGATTCGTCCATCTAGATCCGCGTCCAATCCCTCGCGCAACGTTTTCGCAAAGTTCTGGAAATACCCCGTGCCGAGCACCGGCGACGAGACGAAAAGAATGTCGTTATGGTTCTCGTCGTGGAAAGCTCCCACGTTCCAGTTCAAGTTGTGGACTCCGGAAATCTCGGGATTGCCGCGCAAGCCCACCTCCCAGGTGTTGGTGACGACCTGCTGCAGGGGCGGGTCCGATGCAAACGCGTTCGGCAGAGCGCACGGATTAGCCGGGTCCGCGCAGCCCAGTTCGATCGAGGTCGGCGCGCGGCTGCCTTGCGCGAACCGCGCATACGCATTCAGGCTCGAAATCGGGCTCCACGTCAGGCCGACCGCGGGATTGAACCTCTCGAACGTGTAGTTGCCGCTCAGCGATCCCGGCCCAGGCAGCGGAATCAGGTTATCGGTGTTGTTCACCGTGAATCGGTTGTATCGACCCGAAACCGTCAGGTTAAGGTTCTTGGGCAGTGTAAGCGTGTCGCTGAAATAGAGACTGTAGTTGGGCGTCACGCCGTGGAGGTCCACGCGGGAGTCGATTCCCGTCGAGCCGTCCTGCCAGGCCGGCACATTGGTGATCGCGTAATTCGGATTGATATAGCCGTAAGCGGTGTTCTGGGTGTAATCGACGATCCCCTCGTCAAACAGCGCTCCGGCGCTGAACTGATTGCGGCCGAAAGCAGTGGAAGCGATCCAGGTAAACTGACCCGACAATCCAACATCGTTCTGCACTTCTTTCCCAAAGACCGTGTCTCCATCGCAGGCGCCATCCGGGTTGCCGAGCGAGATGGCTTCGGCGATACAAGGCCATTTGGGGAACGGAGTATTCGTAATGTTTGCGCCACCTGGTGGAAACCCGGTATAACCCGACGCGGTAAGGACTGCCTGCTCGGCCGGTGTCGGTTGATAGATATCGTTGCCGAGAATGTCGTCGTTGAAATTCGGATTGATGCTCTCCGTACGGATGTTCCTGAACCAGACATTGCCCGAGAAAGTCAGATTGCCGCTGAAGGTGTGGCGCGCGATGAAATTGAACATCGGCGCGCGGTTCGCGATGACGTCGCCCGGGGTGAATGTGCTCGTGTAGTTCGCATCCAGCAGACGGAAGTCCTGCAGCGCGTTGCCGGCCATGGTGTTGTAGGCGTAGGTCGTCGTAAAGGCAAGGTCCGTTTGGTCGGTTCTCCATCCCAAGCGTGCAAACCCCTGCCGGACATCCGAAGGCGAATCGTAGCGCCAGCCCGATTCATGGAAGCCGAGTCCGGAGAGAAACCAATTGAAGCCGGTCGCGCTTCCGCCGCCGTACTCGCCGTCCACTTCCTTGCGGCCGGCGCCGCCGTAGAGAACATGGCCCGAAGCGCCGGGATTGGTGAGACCGCTCTTGGTGGTGACCGAAATGGCCCCGCCCAGCGTGTTGAGCCCGTACAGCGGATCGGATCCCGGAATCAGAGTCATCTCCGAGATGGAGTCCTTGGGAATCAGATCCCAGGCCACGATGTCGCCGAACGGCTGATTCTGGCGCACGCCGTCGACATACACCGAAATGCCCTCCGGCGTTCCCAGCAGCGGCGATGCGGTGTAGCCGCGGAAATTCACATCGGCCTGAAACGGGTTCTCCGACATCTCGTTGACGAAGACTCCGTTGAGCTGGCGATTCAGGAAGTCGCCCAGGTCGATCGCGCCGCTGTTTTCGAGATCGGTCGCGGTCGCGGTCTGGACGGGCGCGGCGATCTGGTTCTTGGCGAGCTCGGTTCCGGCCAAAGGAGTTTGAGACACAACATTTACATTGGCCGTCTGGGCGCCGATCTCCATGTTCACGACGCGCGTAATGGCCGTGGCGGACTGCACATCGATGGTCATCGTTTGCGTGGTGAATCCCGATTTCGAAACCTGGAGCCGATAGCGCCCCAAGGGCAGGTTTCCCAAGGTCACGTTTCCTTCTTCGCCGGTCTGAAAATCGCGCGCCACTCCAGCCTGGAGACCTTCGATCCTGCCCGAAGCCTGCATGGGCGCCCCGGATGGGTCTATCACCCGTAATTGGATCTCGCCTTGCGGCGCCTGAGCAGAAATGGCGGCGATCCCAAAAAGAAGAAGCGCCCCCGCCGGAACGCACCGGCCCACCAGTCGCAGGCGGCGGAGGATCGAAGTCCGCATATAGGGACGGTCCGTTTGCCGCCGTTTTGTTCAAGCTTTTTCCCGCGAAAAGTCTGCGGTGGAACTTGGTTGTCGGACCACAGCCAATTGACTAGCGTGAGCTGGTCAGCGGCTGGTCCGTGTGGAAGTACTTTTTGTACGCCTCAATCCAGTTTCCGGCAATCTCGCGCTGCGCGGTAGACAGGTCCAGCTGCCCTTCGCAAACCAGGTCGCGAAGATGATCTTCCAGAGCGTCCTTCACCTGAGCGTTCCACTCGGTCGCCTGCGTGGATTGCGGCCACAGGTTGTGAATGTCGTCCGCGCCTCCCAAAGCCGGCGTGATCAGATAATCCACTTCGTACGCGCCGGGCTCCGCGGACCGGATTCCGTATTCGGCGAACACTCTTCTCTGAAGCGCTACCGGCACCGCTTTGTTCTTTATGCTGGCCTCCATGCAGACCTCGCGCTCGCCGGCCAGAATCGTTGCGCCAGGCGTAATTCTCGGATCCGGGACCGTCACCGCCACCCGGTGCGCCCGGTACCGCGACGACAACGGGCGGAGCATGACAGCGGAACTCGCCACCAGCAATAACGCCAATGCAACTGCCGTCCAGTTCATCCGGCGCGTGATCGACGGCCACCATCCTGGCCCGGAGGCGCGCTCTGCTGCAGCCAACTGCTCCAATTGCGCCTTGAGAAGCGCGCGCGGACCATCGGGAGAAGGAATCCGTTTGTCGAACCTGTCTCTCTGGAACCGGACGAACTCCCCGATCGCACCCTCCATCTCCTGCTTTCGCGCACGGCACGCCCAGCAGGCCGCCAGGTGGGACGCCACCCGCTCCGCCTCGCGTGCCGGCAGCTCACCGTCAACCGCCATCAGCAATTCTTGATCCGACAAATGAAATTCTTGCGACATAACAATCACCGCTCGCGAGCGCGGGCAATCAGCGCCAGAGATCTGCCCAAGGACTGCGATACCGCTCCTAAAGACATGCCTGCGATCCCGGCGATTTCACGATAGCGAAGCCCCTCGGCTCGCAGATAAAGACAAAACCGGTGCTGTTCCGGGAGAGCTCGCACCACCGACAGCAGACGTTGTTGGGTCTGGCTGAACGCGAACTGGTCCTCCGGATTCAGTGCAGGGTCAATCACCAACTCCTCCATGCTCGCAACAAAGCCGCTGCTTTCGGGGTCTTTTCGCGAACGCTGCCGCTTCTTCAGCGCCAGGTGATGGGCCGCTTGAAACAGCCAGCCTCGCAGGTTGTGATGCTGGTTCCCCTTTTGCAAACTCCGGAAGAGCGAAAGGAAGGCCTCCTGGACAACGTCTTCCGAGTCGGAAACATTCAACGGGAATGCTGACAAGTAGCGCAGCAGCGGCACCCGGACCGCATCAAAGAGTTGAACCATCTCCTCCTGGGCCGGGGATTGCGATGCGCGCTCAACCGCCGCCGGCAGAGATACCGGGATGACATTCGATTCCAACGAACGATCCGCCATTACGTATCCACTTATATAGTCCTGCCAAGACTCCCTTGTTCAGTCTTTTTTTGGCGCAAGCAGGCTCCAGCCCGGTGAGGGCCACGGCCCGGACAGGCTCTGATGAGGACTGCCGATCAATCCTTCGGCGCGACGTCCCGCAACTGGATCAGCCACTGCCCGTTCATCTTCACCAGTTCGTCCACCTCCCGCCCCGCCGCAGCCACCCTAGGCGGCGTCTTCTCGCCGTCCCCGGCGAACACGGTCATCCAGTAGGCCTCCATCCGGGCGTGATCCTTGCCGGTGAACTCCAGATCGCTGTTCGCGAGCACGTGATACATGGCGGGCCGTTTGTGTCCCGTCTTGGCTTCGTTCCCGGCGGTACGCTGGTGGAAGTTGTCAATCATCTTCTTCAAGGCCTCCCGCCCCTTCACCGCGTTGGCCCCGCTGCCGAACTGCCCGTCCGGTGTGTACACCGCCGCATAGGCATCCGCGTTCTCTGTATCCAGCGCGCGCACGTACTGCCACATCAGCTTTTCAATCTGCGCCCGATCCTCCGCCCGCGCCATGTCCGCCGCAACCGCCGGAGCGGCGGCCAGCGCCAGAACCACCGCGACGCCACAAAAGCTCATTTTCCTCATGCAAATCTCCTTTCGGCCAGTGGAGGTAGTCTATCATCCACCAGTCACCGGCCACCAACCACTTTTTTGTTGCGGCCCCGGCCGGGTTTGCGCCATATTGGTAGTGGTTGAGTACGACGATCATGTAGAGCGCAGTTGAGCAGAGGATCCGCTTCGTGCGAGAGCCTGGCGCTCTACGGCTGTTTATGGGCACAGGCGATTCCCGATGGCGGACGAAATCCTCTTTCTCACGGAGCTGCTCGGTCTCAGCGTGTACGACCTCAAAGGCCGCCGCTTGGGCCTGGTCAAAGACGCCGCCATCGTCCCGCTCATTCATCCTTCCCGCGTAGATCGCTTTCTGGTGGGCGGTGGCTGGTCCTGGCTGACCATTCGCCACGATCAGGTGCGCTCCATCTCGCTGGACGGCATCTCCCTCAAAGACGAGCAGCTCACGCCGTATCATTCCGACGAGTACATGCTGCGCCTGGTGCGCGACCTGCTGGACCAACAGATCATCGATGGCCAGGGCCGCAAAGTGGTGCGGGTCACCGACGTGACCTTCCAGATCGACCACGAAGCGGATAACGACGTCATCAGCATCGTCGACGTGGACATCGGCCTGCGCAGCGTGTTCCGCCGGCTGGCACAAGGCGTGCTCCCGCGAAAGCTCATCCGCCGCATGCAGGAAGTCATCGCTCCGCACTCCATCCGCTGGGAGCATTGCAGCATCATCGAAGCCGACCCGCAGCGGCGGCTGCGCCTCAACATCAGCAACAAAATCCTGGAGCAGATGCATCCGGCCGACTTGGCCGACATCGTCGAGGATTTAAGCCCCGACGACCGCGAAGCCATCTTCGAGACCATCGACAGCGAAGTAGCGGCCGAAACGCTTTCCGAGATAGAGCCGGATGTACAGGCCAGCATCCTGGAATCGCTCGAAACCGAAAAAGCCGCCGACATCGTCGAGGAGATGTCCCCGCACGAAGCCGCGGACGTGCTCGCCGAACTGGAAGAGGAAACCTCCGAGGAGATCCTGGAAGAGATGGAGCCGGAGCCAAAGACCGAGGTCGAGGAACTGCTGGAATATCACGAGAGCTCCGCGGGCGGCTTGATGAACACCGAATACGTCGCCCTGCGCGAGGACGCCACCGTCACCAGCGCCATGCAGGCGCTGAAAGCCCACGAGGAAATCCTCGAGAACCTGAATACGCTGTTCGTGGTGGACGCCGAGGAGCGCCTGAAAGCGTCCGTGCCGCTCGCGCGCCTGTTCACCGCCGCCGGCGCGACGCCGTTGCGCGAACTGGCCGCCGAAAATCTGATTTCGGTGAGCGTGGAAGAAAAACAGGATCGCATCACCGAAACCTTCGACAAATACAACCTGTTGACCTTGCCGGTGACCGACGAAGCCGGCAAGCTGGCCGGCGTGATCACCGCTGACGAAGTCATTTCGCTCTTGAGGGAAAAATGACGGACTGGGAGCCTCCGGGCGAAGAAGAATACCGTGCTCAAACGATTCCGCTATCAAATCGCGATCTTCCTGTCCGTCGTCGGCCCGGGCCTCATCACCGCCAACGTCGATAACGACTCCGGCGGCATCCTGACTTATTCGCAAGCCGGCGCCAAGTACGGCTACCTCCCGTTGTGGACCCTGATCCCGATCACGCTGCTGCTCATCGTTACCCAGGAGATGTGCTCGCGCATGGGGGCGGTGACGGGCAAAGGCCTCTCGGACTTGATTCGCGAAGAATTCGGCCTGCGCACCACCTTCTTCATGATGATCGCGCTGGTGGTGACCAACTTCACCAACGTCATCGCGGAGTTCGCCGGCATCGCCAGTTCTCTGGAGCTGTTTCATATCAGCCGGTATATTTCGGTACCGATTTGCGCCGTCGCGGTGTGGCTGCTGGTGGTGCGCGGGAACTACCGCAGCGTGGAGAAAGTGTTCCTGGTGGCGTGTTGCTTGTATGTGACCTATATCATTTCCGCGTTTTTGTTAAAGCCGGACTGGAAAGAAGCCGCCATAAACAGCGTCAAGCCGATTCTGCTGTTCGACACTGGCTACATCTCGATGCTGATCGCCATGGTGGGCACATCCATTGCGCCCTGGATGCAGTTCTACCTGCAATCCGCCATCGTGGAAAAAGGCATCACGGCCAAGGAATACGTGCAATCGCGCATCGAAGTGGTGGTGGGCTGCGTTTTGACGGACGTGGTGGCGTTTTTTATCATCGTGTCTTGCGCGACGGCCATCTGGGCGCACGGCCCCAAGGATATTAACGACGCCGCCGACGCCGCCGTTGCATTGAAGCCTTTCGGCCAATATGCTTATCTGCTCTTTAGCGCGGGCCTGTTCAACGCCTCGTTCTTCGCGGCCTGCATCCTGCCGCTGTCGACGGTGTTCACCGTGTGCGAGGGCCTGGGATTCGAGACCGGCGTCGACAAACGATTTCACGAGGCGCCCGAGTTCTATTGGCTCTACACGCTGCTGGTCGTCTTGGGCGCGGGCGTCATTCTGTGGCCCAATTTCCCGCTGATCCAGATGATCCTGTTTTCGCAGTTGCTCAATGGAGTGCTGCTGCCGTTCGTGCTGATCTACATGGTGCTGCTGATCAACAGGAAGAGCCTCATGAAGGAGTGGACCAACTCGGCGGCGTACAACGCCGTGGCCTGGGCGTCGGTGGCCATCATGATCGGCCTCACGCTCGCGCTCGCCTCCATCACCATCAAGCAGATGATGCAGCCGGGCGCGACAGCCGCGCAGCCGCGGCCTCAACCTTCAAAGCCGCTCGCCCAAATGCACCGCCACGATGCCGGCGGTCATCCTTTTATAACGGACGTTCTGGAATCCCGCCTCGCGCATCTGCTGCGCTAGCCCCGGCGCATCGGGAAATTTGCGGACCGATTCCGGCAGGTACGTGTAGGCGTCGGGCGATCCGGAGATCCATCCGCCGATCTTCGGCAGAACGTTGCGCGAATAGAAGCCGTACAGCGTCGCGAGCAGCGCGTTCGGCGGTGTGGAGAATTCGAGAATCGCCAGCACTCCGCCCGGTTTGAGAATGCGGCGCAGCTCCGCCAGACCACGCTGATAGTTGGTCAGATTGCGAAACCCGAAGGCGATGGTCGCCAGGTCGAAGGAAGCGTCGGCCAGCGGCAGCGCCAGCGCATCGGCCTCCATGAGTCCCCGCGAAGTCTTGCTCCGCGCTGCTGTCAGCATCGGATGGCTGAAGTCGCTGCCCAGTACCAGCGCGCCAGCTTCCCGTTTGGCGAGCGCGATCAGCAAGTCGCCGGTCCCGCACGCGACATCCAGCACGCGCGCGCCAGGCTTCGCCAAAACATCCGACACCAGCTTTACCGTCCGTGCGCGCCAATACTTGTCGATGTTCATCGACAGCAGGTGATTCAGCAGATCGTAGCGCGGCGCGATGCGGCCGAACATGCCGCGCACCCAGGTAGCGGCCTGTTGCTCGTTTTCCGTCCCGGCCGGCGTCGTACCGGTGGAGGTCGGGCTCAGCAAGTGAGCGCTTCCTGGATCGCGGCGCGCACCGAGTGCTCTTCGACGTCCGCCGTGATCTTGACGGCCCCGATGCGCTCGGGCACCACAAAATGGATCCGGCCCTTCACGGTCTTTTTGTCGCTCTTCAACCGCGCGGCCAGGCGCTCCGGATCCACGCCTTTCAGCGAGGGAAGCGGGCCATACGATTCGACACAGCTCACGATTTCGTACTTGTCCTGATCGGGCAAGATCCGTTCGAGCGTACCGAGCACCGCTGCCGCCTTCATGCCCCACGCCACGGCCTCGCCGTGCAGAAACTGCGAATAGCCCGTCTCGGCTTCCAGAGCGTGGCCGAATGTGTGGCCGAAGTTCAGAATGCGGCGGCGGTCCTGCTCTTTCTCATCGCCGGACACCACCTCGGCTTTGATGCGCACGGAATCGCAAATCATACGGTCCACCACGTCCGGCGCATGCGACAGAACGCGCTTCGGCTCGCGCCGCATCAGCCAGAACAAGTCCGCGTCCGCGATGACACCGTGCTTGATGATCTCGAACAGGCCCGCGCGATATTCCCGCTCCGGAAGAGTGTCCAGCACCGCCGGATCGATCACCACCGCCAGCGGCTGATGAAAGCTCCCGATCAGATTTTTGCCCGATACCAGATTGACGCCCGTCTTCCCACCAACGGCCGCGTCCACCTGTGCGAGCAGCGTGGTGGGGATCTGAATCACCGGGATGCCACGCATGAAAATCGCGGCCAGAAACCCGGCCACGTCGGTCAGAATGCCCCCGCCGAACGCGACGATGATGCTGGAACGGTCGCCGCCTTTCGCCACCATCTGCCCGGCCAGCGCTTCCACCTCGGCCAGGCGTTTGCGCGGCTCGCCGCCGGGAAAGAACAAAAGCTCAGGCGCGCGATGGCCGAACCCGCGGCGCAAGGTCTCGCCGTGCAGCTGCCAGACATCTTCGGTGGAGATCACGAAAACCTTGCCGGCGCGCTCCGGAATGTAATCGCGCGCTTTCGTCAGGCCGCCCCGCTCCACCAGCACGGGATAACGCTCCAACGGCGTCTGGACGAAGAAGACCGGCATACAATCGTTGTACCATGCTGCTCCCGGAGCTCTGCGAGCGCGCGTGCGCTAAAATAGGTGTTTCCACCGGAGCGCGGCGCAGCCTGCGCCGGACCAGAACCGAGAAAGCATATCTTCGATGAAAGAACGGGTACGCTCGACCACGATTCTCTGCGTGCGCAGAGCCGGCAAGGTCGTCATGGCAGGCGACGGACAAGTGACTTTGGGCCAGGAGGTGCTGAAAGGCTCCGCCAAAAAGCTGCGCCGTCTTTATAACGACAAGATTCTCGCCGGATTCGCCGGTTCTACAGCCGACGCCTTCGCGCTGTTCGCGCGCTTCGAGTCCAAGCTGGAGCAGTTCAACGGCAACCTGCCGCGTTCGGTGGTCGAACTGGCCAAGGAATGGCGCACCGACCGCGTATTGCGGCACCTGGAAGCGCTGCTGCTGGTTTCCGACAACAACAACACTTATATTGTCAGCGGCAACGGTGACGTCATCGAACCGGACGGCGAGGTGGCGGCCATTGGCTCCGGCGGACCTTTCGCCAAGGCCGCGGCCACGGCCCTGATCGAAAATACTAAACTGGGAGCGAAAGAAATCGCCGAGAAGGCGATGAAGATCGCCGGGGAGATCTGCATTTATACCAACGAGACGGTCACCTACGAGGAGCTGGGCTAGATGGTAATTTATTTACCCGGCCAGGCGATGGACGAAGTGCCGCTGCTGGACGAGCTGACTCCGCGCGAGATCGTTCAGGAGCTGGATAAATACGTCATCGGCCAGGCGGATGCGAAGAAAGCTGTCGCCATCGCGCTGCGCAACCGCGTCCGCCGCCAGAAGCTGGAGCCCGACATGGCCGACGAGGTGATGCCCAAGAACATCCTCATGATCGGGCCGACCGGCGTGGGCAAAACCGAGATTGCGCGGCGTCTGGCCAAGCTCGCGAATTCACCATTCCTGAAAGTGGAAGCCAGCAAGTTCACCGAAGTCGGTTACGTGGGGCGCGACGTCGAGGCCATGATTCGCGACCTGGTGGACATCTCCATCGACATGGTGCGCGAAGAGCGGCTGGACGAAGTGGCCGAACGCGCCGAAAAGAACGCCGAAGAGCGCCTGCTGGATCTGCTGATGCCTCCCCAGGCCGAGGCGTCCGAGAGCGTCGAGCGCACGCGCGAAAAGCTGCGCGAAAAACTGCGCGCCGGCAAGCTGGACGACCGCATGGTGGAAATCGATGTCCGCGAGCGCGGCCCCACGTTCGAAATCAGCACCAACGCGGGCCTGGAAGAGATGGACGTCAGTTTGAAGGATGTCCTGCCCGGCTTGTTCGGCCAGCGGACGCGCAAGCGAAAGATGCGCGTGGCCGAGGCCGCCGAATACCTGGTCCAGGAAGAAGAGCAGAAGCTGATCGACATGGACCAGGTGACGCGCGTGGCGCTGGAGCGCGTGGAGCGCAGCGGCATCATCTTTCTGGACGAGATCGACAAGATCGCCGGGCGCGAATCCGGGCACGGCCCCGACGTCAGCCGCGAAGGCGTGCAGCGCGACATTCTGCCCATCGTCGAAGGCACGACGGTGAACACGCGCCACGGTTTCGTCCGCACGGACCACATTCTGTTTGTCGCCGCCGGCGCCTTTCACGTCTCCAAGCCCAGCGATCTGATTCCGGAGCTGCAGGGGCGCTTCCCCATTCGGGTGGAGCTGAAGTCGCTCTCCGAAGCGGATTTTATCCGCATCCTGAAGGAACCCAAGAACGCGCTGGTGAAGCAGTACACCGCGCTGCTCGACACCGAAGGCATCAAGCTGACGTTTACCGACGACGCTCTGGAAGAGATCGCGCGGTTTGCGGCACGCGTCAATGAAATGTCGGAGAACATCGGCGCGCGGCGGCTGCACACCATCATGGAAAAGCTGCTGGAGGAAATCTCGTTCGCCGGACCCGACCTCAAGAAAAAGAACCAGCGCATTGACGCTCCGTATGTGCGCAAACAACTCGCGGACATCGTCAAGGATCAGGACTTGAGCCGCTACATCCTCTAGTTCGATGCGCCCGCTGGTCGTGATTCTCTGTGCCGCCTGCTGCGCCTTGCTGGCCGGATGTGGCTCCATCGGCGAACCGCTGTATCCCGCGCTCAAGATTCCTGAGCGGGTGACGGATTTGACGGCTGTCGAACGCGGCAACCGCATCGCCATCGACTTCACCGTCCCATCGCAAACCACCGAAGGTCTTCCTCTGATGGAGATCGGAAGCGTCGAACTGCTGGCCGGCCCCACCCCGGGTCAGAGCTGGAACCAGGACGAATGGGTCGCCACGGCGAAGCACGTGGATGTGCCCGCGCCGTCCAAGCCCGAACCCGTGCATGCCGACGTCCCTGCCAGTGAGTTTCTTGGCAAGGAGATTGTCGTGGGCGTACGCTTGTCCAACGAGCGCGGGCGCTTTTCCCAATGGTCGGAATTCAAGACCGTGACGGTCGAGCCGCCCCTGGCCACACCGGCCGACGTGCGCGTGACAGCCGTTCCCGAGGGCGTGCAAGTGACCTGGCGGGAGTCCGGCGCTACGCAATACCGCATTTACCGGAAGACAGCGGACGAGCAGAAGCCGGAGGTGCTGGCGACTGTGCCGCAGCAAAACTATATCGACACGACCACCGACTACGGCATGACCTACGAGTATTCGGTGCAGGCGCTGCGCGACAAAACGGAGAGCGACCTTGCCGGCCCGCTCACCATCACGCCGAAAGATATCTTCCCGCCGCACGTTCCCACGGGACTCGCGGCATCGGCCGGCGTCGGGACCGTTGAACTGGCCTGGGAGCGCAACACGGAGTCCGATTTCAAGGAGTATCGCGTCTATCGCTCCCAAGGTGGCGGCCCGTTCCTGCTGATCGCGCAGGGCCTCGACGCTCCCACCTATTCCGACCACATGATCGAAAGTGGAAAGAGTTACCGCTATCAGGTCTCCGCGGTGGATCAACTCGGAAACGCCAGCATGCCTTGCCCTCCTGTGGAAGTGACCGTGCCATGAAAATCATTCGCTATAGCTTCAACCCGAACACTCCGCCCAACGCGCCCGATTCACACCCCGAGGTCCGCCATGGCGACCTGGCCGATCTTCCGCCCGGCGCCCGCCTTCTACCTCCCTGCTCGCCCACCAAAATTGTCTGCGTGGGCCGCAATTACGCCGAGCACGCCAAGGAGCTGGGCAACCCGGTGCCGGCCGAGCCGACCATTTTCCTCAAGCCGCCGTCTTCGTTGATCGCTTCCGGCGACGCGATCGTCTATCCCAAACTTTCCGAGCGCCTGGATTACGAAGGCGAGCTGGGCGTCGTCATCGGGCGTCAGGCGCGCAAAGTGAAGAGCGCGGACGCGCAGAATTACATCCTCGGCTACACCTGCGTCAACGACGTCACCGCGCGCGATCTGCAAAGGAAGGACGGGCAGTGGACGCGCGGCAAAGGCTACGACACGTTCTGTCCCACCGGACCCTGCATCGTTCCGCGCGAGGAGATCGATGCGGCGGATTTGCGCGTCCGCACCTTCGTCGACGGCGTGCTGAAGCAGGACGCGCCCATCACGGAAATGATGTTTAGCGTGAATGATATAATCGCCTATGTCAGTGGTTTTATGACGCTGGAACCGGGTGATTTGATTGCGACCGGCACACCGTCCGGTGTCGGTCCGCTCCAGTTGGGGTCGAAAGTTCGTATTGAAATCGAGGGGATTGGGACTCTGGAAAATACCGTTGTCCCGGAGCGCTAGACCATGAAATTCTTTTTGGACACCGCGAATTTGGACGAGTTGCGCCAAGGCGCGAACTGGGGCGTGGTGGACGGCGTCACAACGAATCCGACGCGGATCGCCAAGGAAAACGTCACCACCGAAGAGCAGTTTCCGCGCATCTGCGAGATCGTCGACGAGCCGACGCAGATTCTCGCTGCTTCGCTGCGGCATCCGATGCACGTGATCGACGCCGCCAAAGCAGGTGCGCATATCGGCACCATGCCCTTCAAGGTTTTGGACATGCTGTTCCATCATCCGCTCACCGATAACGGACTGGCGCAGTTCCTCAAGGATTACAGCAAGGTCGCGCACGAAACTCCCGTACTAAGCCGCTAGAAGAACGTGTTCGAGACGGGTCACGAATTCACGCTGACAGAAGGCATCGCCCTTGGCGCTTTGTCGCTGTCTCTGGTTGCGGCAGGCATGTATGTCCTGCTGCGCATTCGCCGCCAGCCGAAGGACAAGGAGAAGCGCCGCCGCCAGCTGGTGAATCTGCATGGGCGTTTGGGCGACGCCACCATCACCGACGCCAGCGACGGCATTCTGTATTACGAATATTCGGTGCGCGGCGTGACTTACACCGCGTCGCAGGACATCGCGCAGCTGCGCCAGCAGATCGCCACCGATCTGGAGCAGCTCATCGGGCGTCCGGCGTCGCTCAAGTACTCGCCGCAAAATCCCGCCAATTCCATTCTGCTGTGCGAAGAGTGGTCCGGTTTGCGCGTCCGTTCCGTGGTTCCGCCGGGCGAAGCGATACCGGAGCCGGGCTCGGTTTAGACCGGGAACTTTTCTGCCGCGGCCATTGTCCATAAGGACGTGGCGCTGCAAATTGGCTCCGGAAAAATCGCGGCGGCGATTAACGTAACTCCGATGATCGACATTCTGCTGGTCCTGCTCATCACCTTCATGGTGATGCCTACCCACACCTATGGCCTGAAGTCCGAAGTGCCCGAACCGGCGCCGAAGGATGCGCCTGCGGTGCCGGATTTTGAGGACATCGTGTTGCGCATTCAGAAAGACCACAGGATCGATATCAACTCGCAGCCGGTTCTGATGCGGGAGTTGGAAGGCCGGCTGCGGGCTTTGTTTGCCGCGCGGCCCGGGAGCGTTTTATTTGTGGATGGCGCCCGCGAGCTGGAGTTCGCCGACGTCGCTGCCGTGATCGACACCGCCTACGGCGCCGGTGTCGACCGGATAGGCCTCATCACCGATCGCGACCACCCCTGAATGTTATAGTTGGCTCTGGGAGCCAACTTGACTGAAGTTGGCCTTTGGAGCCAACTGTGGACGGCAAATATTATCGCGAAAATGAGTGGTGGGTCAGCCCCTACAACTTTGTGCCGGAGGTCTTGAACACGTTCCAGCTTCCGCCGCGCGTGAGCATCCACGACGCCACGCTGCGGGACGGCGAGCAGACCCCGGGCGTCGTGTTCAGCATCGCCGACAAGGTCGCGATTGCCGAAAAAATGGCCGAAATCGGCGTCGATCGTATTGAGGCCGGAATGCCCGCGGTCTCCGAGCAGGATTTCCAGGCCATCAAGGAAATCTCGCGCCTCGGCCTGAAGTCGAAGATTTTCACCTTCGCGCGCGCCATGAACGCCGACATCGACAAGGCGCTGGAATGCGGCTGTCACGGCGTGATCATTGAGATCCCCATCGGTTACCCCAAGCTCAAATACCAGTTCAAGTGGACCTGGGAGGACGTTCTCAAGAAGAGCATTGGCGTGATCAATTACGCCAAGTCGCGCGGCTTATACGCCGTCTATTTCCCGTATGATACGACGCGCGCGCGGGAAGAAGATTTGCGCAACCTGCTCACGCGCATCATGCAGGAAGCGCCGCCGGATTCCATCGGCGTCGTGGACACGATGGGCTGCGTGTTGCCGGAGGCGATGAAGTATCTCGTGCGCCTGGTGAAGTCGCTCACCAGCCTGCCGGTGGAAGTGCACACCCACAACGATTTCGGGATGGCGGTGGCCACCGAGCTGGCGGGCGTGGAAGCGGGCGCCGAAGTCGTGCACAGTTGCGCCAACGGCTTGGGCGAGCGAACTGGCAACGCGGCCCTGGAAGAACTGATCGTGGCTCTACATGTGCTCTACGGCTACAACACGCATTACAATCTGGCCAAGCTGCCCGAGTTGGGCGAACTGGTTAGCCGCATCAGCAAATTCAGCATCGCACTAAACAAGCCGATTCTGGGCGAGCGCAATTTCACACGCGAATCCGGCATCGGAGTCGACCTGGTGGTGAAAGAACCTCTCGCCATGTTCGGCACGCACCCCGCGCTCACCGGACGCCGCGGCGAGGTCGTGCTCGGAAAGAAGAGCGGCAAGGCGTCGATCACCTACAACCTCGAACAGATGGGCATCACCGGCGCCGGCGACGAAGCCGTCAGCGAGATGCTGCGGCGCGTCAAGGAAAGAGGCATCGAAAAGCGCGGGTTGCTAAGCCAGGCTGAATTCAAAGACATCGTCGACGACGTGCTGGTTGCCAAGCGCTAAAGTCACACTCACGTTCGATAACGGGCCGGAGCCGCGGGTCACTCCAGGCGTGCTGGAATGCCTGGCGCGGCGTAATATAAAGACCACGTTCTTCGTGCTGGGCCAGAAAGCCGGCACGCCGGAAGGCCGCGCACTCGCACAGCGTGCCCGCGCGGAAGGCCACTGGATCGGCAATCACACCTTCACGCATTCGGCGCCGCTCGGTCAGTTGGATCGGGACGCTGCCCTGCGCGAGTTCGAGCGAACCGCAGAGGTGCTCGCCTGGCTCGATCAGCCGCAACATCTGTTCCGGCCCAAGGGCGGCGGCCGGCTCGGCCCACACCTGCTGCACCCGGCGGTCGTCGAGGAGCTCCAAGCCAGGCGCTACACGTGCGTGCTGTGGAACTCCGTCCCGGGCGACTTCCGGGACCCGGACGGCTGGTTGCCGCGGGCGCTCGCCGATTGCCGGTCACGCGAGTGGACCCTCCTAGTACTCCACGACCTTCCCAACGGCGCCATGGCGCACCTGGATGAGTTCCTCGCCCGCCTCCAGGACGATAACTTCGCCCTGACGCAGGAGTTTCCGCCGGATTGCCTTCCCATCGTCGAAGGCAGAATCGTCCTGCCCATCCAGGCGTTCACCCCGGCGCTGTAGCCGGCCGCGATTGCGCCTGTTTGACAATCTGCTTACACTATTAATTAGCCGAGTCCCACTGAGCGCAAGATCTATACGTCCTGGCTTGTTCATCCCAGCCTTGGCTACTGTGTCTTAACCCTGTCGTTAGGCCAAACGGGGATCGGTGTCTATGGAGTCTCTGACATGAGTCAACCTGTCAGCGCACAAACCGAAAGCTACGTGCTGACGCTGGAGGAAATCGGGCATCTCGCGGCCGAAGGCGGCAAACCCGCCGAAACGCTTATGAATGTCGTCGCGTTGATCGCGCGGCGTTTTCATACCGATGTCTGTTCGGCCTATCTGCTGGAGCCGGACCGCGCCAATCTGGTGCTGGCCGCGACGCTCGGGCTTCGCCCGGAATGCATCGGCACTCTGCGCATGGCGCTGCACGAGGGACTGGCCGGTTTGGTCGCCGAACAAGTGCGGCCCGTCGCGGTCGAGCAGGCCGCCAGCCATCCGCGCTTCAAGTATTTCAAGGAGGCCGGCGAGGAGAAATATCATTCCTTCCTGGGAGTGCCGCTCATCGATCAGGGCGTGCTGCAAGGCGTCCTGGTGGTCCAGACCATCGAGCCGCGCGCTTTTACCGAAGACGAAGTGCGAATGCTGGTGGAGGCCGCCGCTCAAGTAGCGCCGGTGGTGAGCGAAGCGCGCACGCTGGACCGGTTCATCGCGCCGGTGGAGGAGCGTCTTTGGTCGTTGGCCCGGAATATGTGGTGGAGCTGGGACAACGATTCCACCAGCCTGTTTCGCGATCTGGATCCCGTGCGCTGGAGCCAGTTGCATCACAATCCCATCGCGCTGCTGTCGGAGCTGCCGCTGGCAAAGCTCGAGCGCCGCGCCAACGAACTGGTCCTGCACGGCCGCATCAACTACGCGTATCGCCGCCAGCAGGAATACTTGCGTGCGGACCGCACCTGGGGCGCGACCAATGCCGGCGTGCTCCGGCCCCGGCCGGTGGCGTATTTCTCGGCCGAGTTCGGGCTGCACGAATCCCTGCCGATTTACTCCGGCGGCCTGGGCGTGCTCGCCGGCGACCACATCAAAAGCGCCTCCGATCTCGACATCCCGCTGATCGGTATCGGCCTGTTTTACAGCCAGGGCTATTTCCATCAGCATTTGAGCCGTGAAGGCTGGCAGGAGGAGGAATACCTGGAGACCGACGTCAACCAGTTGGCCATGCAGCCGGCCATTGGCCCGAACGGCCAACCTGTGACGGTGGACATCGAAACGCGTGCCGGCCGCCTGCGCGCCAAAGTCTGGCGGGTGAAGGTGGGCCGCTGCGATCTGCTGCTGCTGGACTCCGACGTCCAAGGCAACGCTCCGGAGGATCGCGAACTCACCTCGCGGCTCTACGGGGGCGACGGGCGCACGCGCATCCGCCAGGAACTGCTGCTCGGCGTGGGCGGACTGCGGGCGTTGCGCTCTATGGGCATTACTCCCGGCGTCTTGCATCTGAACGAAGGACACAGCGTCTTCGCCCTTCTGGAGGCGGTTCGCAGCCGCATGGAAGAGGAAGGCATCAGCTTCGCCGAAGCCGTCCCGCGAGTCTCGCGCGAGGTGGTCTTCACCACGCACACGCCCGTGCCCGCCGGGCATGACCGCTTCAACGCCAACCTGATCGAGGAGCACCTGGGCCCGCTGCGCGACCGCCTGGGCATTTCTCACGAAAGCCTGATGGATCTGGCGCGCGAAAGCGCCGGCAACTGGAACGAAGAGTTCTGCATGACCGTGCTGGGCCTGCGGCTGTCGCGGCGCGCCAATGCCGTTTCGGCGCTGCACGGCGAAGTCTCGCGCGCTATGTGGACGCGCCTGTATCCGGGAAAATCCGAAGACTCCGTGCCCATCGGCCACATTACCAACGGCGTGCATGTTCCCACCTGGCTCGCGCCGCAAATGTCCCGCTTGTACGACCGCCATTTGGGCCCCGGCTGGCAGGAGCGTAGCGGGGAATCCAGCATTTGGGAAGGAATCGAGAATATCGACGACGGCGAGCTTTGGGAGACGCACCTGGGCTTGAAGCTGCGCCTGTTGGAGTTCGTGCGGAGCCGCGCGGTGGAGCAGGCGCAACGCCGCAACGAGCCCTCCGATGTCCTGCCGCGGCTGGGGCGCGTGCTCGCGCCCGACGCCCTGACGATCGGGTTTGCGCGGCGCTTCGCCACTTACAAGCGAGCCAATCTGATCCTCGCGGATATCGAGAAACTGGCGGGCATGGTGAACGATCCCAAGCGCCCCGTGCAGTTCGTCTTCGCCGGCAAGGCGCATCCCCGCGATGAACCCGGCAAACGCGTGCTGCAGCAGATCGCCGCGCTGATGCGCGACCGCCAGTTCGCCGACAAGTTTGTCTTCGTGGAAGATTACGACATCAACGTCGGGCGCTATTTCGTCCAGGGCGTGGATGTGTGGTTGAACAATCCCCGCCGGCCGCTGGAGGCGTCCGGGACCAGCGGACAAAAGGTGGTGCTCAACGGCGGCCTGAATCTTTCCGTGCTGGACGGCTGGTGGGCGGAAGCCTACGACGGTTTGAACGGATTCGGCATCGGCACCGGGCGCACGCATTCCAGCATGACCGTGCACGATTCGCGCGACGGCGAGGATCTTTACCGGGTACTGCGCGAGGAAGTGATTCCGCTGTACTATCAGCGTGACCGCGACGGCCTGCCGCGCGGCTGGATCAAGCGTATGAAGCGCACTATCCGGACGCTGGGCTGGCGCTTCAACGCCAACCGCATGGTCACCGACTACACGCTCAAATGCTACGTGCCCGCCGCCGGGGGTACGTCCAGCGACATGAGCGTCCGTTTGTAACTCGCTTTGTAGCCTAAGTGTTTTACCCGACTCCTATCGCGCGCTCAAAAGCACGATAGAATGGTTCGGAGCTCCGTTCGCTCTAGACCTCTGTGTCGAGGGACACCGTGACGCACTACGTTCGTTGCGTGTTATGCTTGCTTGCGCTGGCCGCGCCTGGCTTGGCGGGCCAAGCCCCACAAACCACCCTGACCGCCGTGCTGCTGCCGGATGGCCGTTACTCCATGAGCGCCCTGCGTGCGATGGAACACGAGACCGCCCATATCCTGAAGGCTTCCGGCGTCAAATTGCGGTGGCGCCTGCAGGGATCTTCTGAGGTTGCCAACGGGCTGATGGTGGTGGTGATGCTGCATGGCCGCTGTGATATCGATGGGTCCGCCGCTCAATTCAAACCTGGCCCTCTCGGCTGGTCGCATGAAGTGGACGGCAGCGTTTTGCCGTTTAGCGACCTGGCCTGCGACAGCATTCGCGGCGCAGTGCAAAGCGTCTGGAACGGCCAAAACCGGAAACGGGGCAACGACCTGCTGGGCCGCGCCATGGGCCGCGTGCTGGCGCACGAACTGTATCACGTCGTCGCGGATACGGCCCAACACGGACGCGATGGCGTGGCCCAAGCCACGTTCACGCCGCGGGATTTGACCGCCGCGCAGTTCCAGCTGGAAGCCCCGGACGTCGAAGCCGTGCGGAACGGTCTGCTGCGTTCGCGTTAATGCGAATGCGAGTGTGAATGCGTGTGCCCGGCGGGCCGCGCCGCCAGATCCTCGAGCGTGACCACCTTATGGCGTGCTTCGGCGGGCTCGGCCATCTTCTGCTTCACCCAGGTGCACAACTCGGGCAAGCCCACACCGGCCTTCAGGTTGGTGAACAGGAACGGGCGGTCGCCCCGCATCTTGCGGGCGTCCCGGTCCATCACTTCCAGCGACGCGCCGACGTAGGGCGCGAGGTCGATTTTGTTGATCACCAGCAGATCGGAGCGGATGATTCCCGGCCCGCCCTTGCGCGGAATTTTGTCGCCGCCCGCGACGTCGATCACGTAGATGAAGACGTCGACCAGTTCGGGGCTGAAGGCGGCCGCCAGGTTGTCGCCGCCGCTTTCGATAAAAATCAGTTTGACGCCCGGATGTTTCCGCTCCAGATCGGCGATCGCTTCCAGGTTCATGGATGCGTCCTCGCGAATCGCCGAGTGCGGGCAGCCGCCGGTTTCAACGCCGGTGACGCGATCCGGCGGCAGAATGCCCTGGCGGACCAGAAACTCGGCGTCTTCGCGCGTGTAGATGTCGTTGGTCACCACGGCCAGGTTGACGGCCGGCCACAGGTCCCGGCTCAAGGCGTGGACCAGGGCGGTTTTGCCGCTACCGACAGGTCCCGCGACGCCAATGCGAAATGCATGTTCCATGTGTTCTTGCATACTTAAAAGAGAAAGTACCTCTGCGCGAGCGGCAGTGTGGTGGCCGGCTGGCAGGTGAGCAGTTCGCCATCCGCGCGGACTTCGTAAGTTTCCGAATCCACTTCGATGCGCGGCGTGGCCGAGTTGTGAATCATGTTCGCTTTGCCGATCTTGCGGCAATTTTCGACAGGAACCAGGCGCTTCCGAAGGCCCAGGCTCTCCACATGCGGCAGCGACGCGCGCGACACGAAGGTCGCCGAAGTGGCCGCCGTCGCGCCGCCGAACGATCCGAACATCGGCCGGTACAACACGGGCTGGGGTGTTGGAATGGAGGCGTTGGCGTCGCCCATCACGCTCCAGGCGATGAAGCCGCCCTTGATGACCATTTCCGGCTTCGCGCCGAAGAAGGCCGGGCTCCACAAGACCAGGTCGGCCAGTTTGCCGGGCTCGATGGAGCCGATTTCGCTCGCGACGCCGTGCGTGATGGCGGGATTGATGGTGTACTTGGCGACATAGCGCTTCACGCGTTCATTATCGTTGCGCGAAGAATCGGCCGGAAGCGCACCGCGCTGCACCTTCATCTTGTGCGCGGTCTGCCAGGTTCGCATGACAACTTCGCCGATGCGGCCCATGGCCTGCGAGTCGCTGGACATCATGCTGATCACGCCGAGATCGTGCAGAATGTCTTCGGCCGCGATGGTCTCCTGGCGGATGCGGCTCTCCGCGAACGCCACGTCCTCGGGCACCTGTGGGTTCAGGTGATGGCAGACCATGAGCATGTCCAAATGCTCGGCGATGGTGTTTACGGTCAGCGGGCGGGTGGGGTTGGTGGAGGAAGGCAGGATGTTCGGCAAGCCGGCAATCTTGATGATGTCCGGCGCATGGCCGCCGCCCGCGCCTTCCGTGTGATAGGTGTGGATGGCCCGGCCGGCAATGGCGGCGATGGTGTCGTCCACGAACCCTGCCTCGTTGAGCGTGTCCGTGTGGATGGCCACCTGCACGTCGTATTCGTCGGCCACCCTCAGGCAAGCGTCGATCGCTGCGGGCGTCGTGCCCCAGTCTTCGTGCAACTTCAGGCCGCAGGCGCCGGCGAGAATCTGCTCGGTGAGCGGTGCGGCCGTGGCGGCGTTGCCTTTGCCGAGGAAGCCGAAGTTCATGGGCCAAGCGTCGGCCGCGCGCAGCATCTGCTCCAGGTTCCAGCGGCCGGGCGTACACGTGGTGGCGTTGGTGCCGGTGGCCGGCCCGGTTCCGCCGCCGATCATGGTGGTGATGCCGCCCGAGATCGCTTCGTAGATCTGCTGCGGCGAGATGAAGTGAATATGCGAATCGATGGCGCCCGCGGTGAGGATCTTGCCCTCTCCGGCGATGACTTCGGTTGCTGCGCCCACTACCAGATCCGGATCGACGCCGGGCTGTGTATCGGGATTGCCCGCTTTACCGATTTTCACAATGCGGCCATCGCGCACGCCGACGTCGGCTTTTACGATGCCCCAATGATCGATAATCAGAGCGTTGGTGATCACCAGATCCAGCGCGCCGTGCCGGGCCTCGCGAATGGCAGTGGAACTTTGGCCCATGCCGTCGCGAATCACCTTGCCGCCGCCGAACGTGATCTCGTCGCCGTAAACGGTCTGGTCGTGCTCCACCTCAACGATCAGATCGGTGTCGGCCAGGCGGACGCGGTCGCCTTTGGTGGGTCCATAGAGGTCGGCGTAAGTGCGGCGCGGAATTCGGACGCTCATCGGGCCAGCGCTCCGTTCACCTTTCCGTTGTGTCCATAGACCGCGCGACTGCCGGCGAAGGCGACCAGCGGCACTTCCTTCTCTTCGCCCGGCTCAAAGCGGATGGCGGTGCCGGAAGGAATGTCCAGGCGCATGCCGTAAGCGGCGTTGCGGTCGAAATCGAGCGCGCTGTTCACTTCAAAGAAATGATAATGGCTGCCCACCTGCACCGGGCGGTCGCCTTGGTTGCGAACCACCACTTTCGCGGTGGCGCGGCCGGCGTTCAGCTCTATGTCGCCATCCTCCAAAATGAATTCTCCGGGATGCATGGGCTCTCCTATTGGATTGGATCGTGAACGGTGACCAGCTTGGTACCGTCGGGAAAGGTGGCTTCCACCTGCACCTCATGAATCATTTCGGCAACGCCTTCCATGACGTCGTCGCGCGTCAGGATCGTGGCGCCCAAGGACATGATTTCGGCGACGCTCTTGCCATCCCGCGCGGCCTCCAAAATTTCAGAAGTAAGAATCGCCATGGCCTCGGGATAATTGAGCTTCAAACCACGAGCGCGCCGCTTCCGGGCCAGCTCCGAAGCGGCGAAGATCATGAGTTTCTCCTGCTCGCGCGGCGTCAGATGCACTCGAACTCTCCTTGCCTTAATGAACTTTCCGGGGAAGCGTGGCGACGCGGCCACAAAGAGACCACTTCGCGGCTCTCCACATCTCTACCAGCCCGCCGGCGAGAGCGCGCCCATTCATCGCGACGCCCCGAATGACGACGCCGTGAGCACGCAGCGAAGTCACTCCCCATAATATCTCAGGGCTGGAGAGCCGATCGGCGAGAACTTGCATTTCCGACTCGAACTTGCGCCAGTAGGAAGCCGGCTCGCCCGCGCGGCAAACGTAGCAGGAAGAGAAGTGGCGAAAGGGGCCGAGACGCACGGTTGAATCCATCCGGTCCGTGAGCGGCGACAGGGTCCAGCGCTCCACGGCGACCGGCTCACCGTTCACCAGCAGTTCAAAAGCGGAGGCGAGCGAATCGAAGCGGAAGATTTCGCCGGATGCCTCGCGGCCGGGCGCGACGCGGTCCCACCAGATGAGCGAAGCGCGGTCCTGCAACTCCACGCGCGCGCTTTGTTCGAAGCGGGAACCGGCAAACGGGATGAGCTGGTCCGGCAGGAACTCGAGAAAGGCGCCCGCTGCTAATTTGGCGGAGGTGCGTTGTGACGCGACGCGGTCGCCCGAACGGCTGCGATACACGCGCGTCGCCCCGGTGGAGGTGACCTGGGCCTGCGCTCCGGGCGCCAGATCCACCTGGCAAGCGAGCGAATCCGTATCGAGAATGCCGCCCGAGAGATTGTGCAGATGCGCGAGTAATTCGCCGGAGGGCGCCTGGAACCCCCGCACGACGCGCCAGGGCGGTTGCTGTTGTTTGACGCGGAGGAGGGTTGTGCCCGCGGCCGTGAATTCAAACGAAAGGTGCAGTTTCGCCGTCACGATGTTCAACTTATGAACAGGCGCGTGTAGAGCGTGGCATGGCGCGCGGAAGCGACGTCCAGCAGCGGTGTGAAAGAGTTCGCCTGTTCCGGCGCCGTCTCCACTCCGCGCTGCATCGCGCACAGAATGGCCGGCTTCAGATTCCAAAGAATCTCCTGCGCGCGCGTTTGCCCGAGCGGGAGCAAACGCTGGCATCCGGCAATCAGCGCCGTCAGAGACTGCTGAAGGTAGGCGGCCGCCGCGGTGCCGGGTTCGAGCGTCATCGCGCCCGCAGCCAAGCCGAAGCAAGCAGCCATGTGAACCTCGGCGCCCGAATCGGAAACGGTCCCGGAAGCTCGTAATAAAACATGGAGCTTGGAAACATGCGCCGCCAAATGCAGAAAACGGCGGCCCATCGCGGCCGAACCCTCGCGCGATTCCCGAGAGAGTTTGCGCGCTCCTAATTCGGCATTCCAGCGTAGCCACTGCGCGATCGAATCGCCGGTTGTCGCGCCAGCCGCCAGTTTGCAGGACGCGGCGCAATATGACGCCTCCAACCCTCCGGCTTCCGACAGGTGATCCTGGAAGAACGCCTGCAGGTTTTCGCTGCTAAGCAATCCAGCGTCCACCAGCGCTTCGATGCCGAACGAGTGCGCGGCTCCGCCGATAGGCAGCGAGCTGTCGGCGATTTGTTGCAACTGGAGTAGAGATGCCGGGTCCATGTTTTTCGCTTATGTGAAGAGATGCATGGCCCCCGCCGGCAGCGGATCGGTGGCTGCCGCTTCGTCCCAGCCGAGCTCGGCGCGGACGACGTCAAAGAACGCGCTGCGGTGCACGTCCTGGCCCTGCAGGCGGCCGGCCAGGATGTCGGCGGCGGCTAAATCGCGTGAGGCGGCAACGTATCCGGTGTCAGAGATCAAATCGTAATTGCCCCAGCGGCTGCGGTAAAGGCCATGCCGGTTCCAGCGAACCGCGGAATAGAGCGCTTCGTTCAAGCCGCAGAGTGGGAAGATGGCGCCGTAGAGTTTTGCGAGATCGCAGCACACGCGCGCCAAGTAGGTGAGATTCGGCCCGTGCCAGGCGGCGCGCAAGGGCTCAGGCAGCAGGCCGAAGAGGTTCGAAATGGCCAGGCGAGTCGGGCCCTTGAATTTGGCGAAGCTGACCAGAGGACAGCCCCGGTTTTGGAGGAGAGCTTGTGGGATGAAGGTCTCCGGCTTTGGGCAATCTTCGTCCCACCAGGCTTCGGTGACATTGAAGTATTCGGCGTGATGCTTTGCCAGGATGTCCGCGAGTCCGGTGCGGCGCAGGAATTCGGCGTCCTGCTGGCGGATCCAGGCGCGGTTTGCGCGCGCTTCGGTCTCCCAATTGAAGGCGGCGTCTTCCACGTTGCGGCTGCTGGTGTGGCCTTCGAGCACGATTGCCCTGGCGGGCAGCGCGCCGAGCAGCAGATCGAGCGCGGCGGGATCGGTGTACGTCCCGGTAGCGTAGCCGTGCCAGGTGACTTTCACCAGAATGCGATCCGGCTTGACGGCAGGCAGGATGCGCTCCAGCACGCAAGCCATCGCGTTGCGATCCGGCACCGATGCGATGACGCCTGACCCGATGCTCCAGGAGTGGAGTGGCGGCGCTACGGCGCGTTTCGGCGAAGCGATGCGCACCGCGTCGCGCGACCGCTTTTCGTTCCACAACCGCGTGATGCGCTGCGTGAGCCAGGCGGTGATCGCAGGATGGCCCCCGGGTGGATCGGCCAACCGCCACGACACGGCTTGGGGATGGTCACGCTGAAAATTTTGCAGAATGACTTCGGCGTATTCGACGTGCTCCGTGCGCATTTGCGTTTGTGGAAGGATAATCCAGTGGAGTGGGAGATCGGCGCATTTCTGCAGCGTCGCCAGCAGAAACGGCTGGGCGTGGCGGATGAAGCCGACTTCGCCGGCTGCCAGACCGAGTTGCTCCCAAATCAAACGCATCAGCCGGTACGAATTGGCGCGGCTGGCCGCATCGCCGTGGCCGCTGGGAGCCAGGATCAGCCCAACCTGCTGTGGGGATCGTGTCTCAGCCGGTATCGCGCGCGCCAATTGATCGGCGAGCGCCTGGACGATCAGCGGATGAGCGGGATCGGCGTCATCGTGATGAATCGCAAATGCGGGATGCTTCCGGCGCGCCTCACCGATCGCGTGTCCGAGCGCTTCGCGCTGGAGCAGGTTGAAATCGAGGGCGGTCGGAAGAACGAAGACCTCACCGGAGCCGCGGCGGCCGATCGCGGCGGGCAGATCATCGATGGAAGCCAGCTCAATGTCCGGAGCGAAGCCGAGTATCGGTTCGCAGGCCGATGCTACCGCGCTTGCGTCGCCGCAATGCGAGTCGCCAATGAGGATGAACGCCGGGGTCAGTGCAGTTTACCGCCGATGCGCCCGTGCTTGACCATGGTGGCGAGCACGTCTACCATGGCGCGAACCGCAACGAGCGCGGTGATGTCGGAAATATCGTAGGGCGGCGAAACTTCGACCGCTTCCATGGCGGCAACGCCTTCTTTCGCGACGCCGCGTAAGATCGCGAGCGCTTCGCGTGGCAGGAACCCGCCCGGCTCGGGCCAACCGGTGCCGGGAACGAATCCGGCATCCACCGAATCAACGTCAAACGACAGGTAGACCGCACTGGCCCCTTTCCAGGCCACTTCCAGCGCGATTTCGACCGTTTTGTCGATGCCAATACGCTCGATGTCCTGGATGGTAAGCACCGTCGATCCGCGCTCGCGGCCTTTCTTGACGCCGGGCCGCGGCACTTGCCATCCGCCGATGCCGACCTGGACGAGGTTCGTAGGCGGGCAATTCGGAATATTCGTGGCGTGGAACCAGGGACAAGTGTGCATGATCTCGTCCATGTCCTTTTCCTGCGTGTCGATGTGGCGATCCAGGTGGATGATGCCGACTTTTCCCTCCACGCATTGCGCTACGCCCCGCACGCACGGATAGCCGATGGAATGATCGCCGCCCATGATCATCGGCAGCGTGCCTTGAGAGAGAATGTGCGCGACGCCCTTGGTGATCTGGTCGTGGCTCTTCGTGATGTTGGCGGGGCAGAAGACATCCCCGACGTCGCACATCTTCAAGGATTCGCGCAGGTCCACCCCCAGCTCGAAGTTGTACGTCGTGTAGAGCGACGAGATGCGCCGGATGCCCTGCGGCCCGAAGCGCGTACCGGCGCGATAGGTGGTGCCAATGTCGAATGGCACACCCACGAACGCGGCGTCGTATTCGCCGACCTTGCGGACGTCCTCCAGGTAATGCGTCTTCAAGAATGTGTTGATGCCGGACCAGTGCGGCAACTCGCCGCGCTGAAAGCAACTGATCTCGGATTTGTCCTGGATGGAATCGACGCATTCCAGGCCGAACTCCTTGCCGCGCCGGACTTCTTCCTGCCACTGGCGCGATGGAATTTCGCCCTCTTCGCGAAGCGCTTTCATTCCCTCCAATTCGGGCAAAGACACTTCTCGATTGTGTTCCCGATGCTTCGGGGCATGGCTCTTGTAGAAGGACATGTGGACTTGTTATTTTCTCTCTTTTTAGACAGCCGCGGCGGTGGGGTCTTCGTCCTCGATGCCGCCGGGGAAGGTGCTTTGTACGACTCGCTCGGCCAGGGCGGCGATTCTGGATTCGTCATCGGTGTCGGGGACAGCCAGGTCCAGGACGATGTTGGCGCCGTCGTCGAAGGAACCGGTTCTACCCAAAGCGATGACGCGCGTGGCCAGCGCGACGGCTTCGCGCGGATTGTGCGTAACAAACAATATAGTTGTGCCGGTCTCGCGCCAGAGATCTTTGATGAGGCGCTGCATGCCTTTGCGGGTGCCCGGATCGAGAGCGCTGAAGGCCTCGTCCATGAGCACAATCTTGGGGCGCATAATCAACGCCTGCGCGATGGCCACGCGCTGCTGCATGCCGCCGGAAAGCTGGTGCGGATACTTGCCCGCGTCGGATTCGCGCAAGCCCATGCGCCGCAGATAGCCGATGGCTTCGGCCTGGAACTCCTTGCGCCGCGCGCGGCGGGCAGGCGACAGGCCGCCCAGAAATCCGATTTCGGTGACTTCCAATCCGAACGTTATGTTTTCAAGAACCGTGCGGTCCGGGAACAGCGAGTATTTTTGCGGCACGTAGCCGCAGCGCCGGTCGGGCTGCGTCCGTGGACTGCCTTCCACCAGCACCTGGCCGCCGGTCGGCATTTCTTCGGCCAGCACCAGGCGCAACAGCGTGGATTTACCGCATCCGGTCTGGCCCACGATGGAAATAAATTCGCCAGCGGGGATGTCGAGGTTGACTCCGTTCAGGACCTTCTTCGGCGCCTGCTTGGCCTGCGCGTATTCGACGCAGACATCCTCCACGCGAATGATCGCGGTGGACGCCGCGCTGGCAGGCGACTCGGTCATACGTTCAGCCAGAAGGCGTGCCGTTGCCATCGCCGTTTATGCCTCTTGGAACCATGGATGCAGTTTGCGATTCATCATCCGCATGCTTAAATCGACCAGGAACAAAAGCAACGCCACCCACAGTACGTAAGGAATGATGGTGTCCATGGCCAGATGGCGGCGCAGCAGTGCGATCCGGTACGCGAGCCCGTCGGTGGAGGCGATCATTTCGCCGGAGAACAGAAAGATCATGACGGCTTTCAGATTCAGCCGGATGCTGTTCAACACGCGCGGCCAAATCTGTTTTAGAACGATGCGATAGGTGACCGAGAAATCGCTCGCGCCCAGCGTGAACGCCTTGACGATCTGCTCGCGCGGGACGCTGCGGGTGAGATTGAAGGTATCGAGGACAATCGTCGGTCCCACGCCGATTAAAATCAGCATGATCTTGGCCGTTTCTTCGATCCCGAACGCAATAAACAGAATGGGAAGCAGCGAAAGCGCAACGATCTTGTCGAAAAACAGCACAAAGCGCAGGAAGAACGAACCCACGTAGGGGAACATGCCCATGTGCAGGCCCAGGATCACCATCGGAAACAGTAGCGCCAGGCTGATGAGAAACCGGCGGCCGGTAGCCTCGGTGTCTTTCCAGAGCATGCTGGCGCGGATCTGAGTCCAGAGCGGCTGTTGCGCGGCATCGTCGGCGACGGCGTCTTCCTCGGCCGGCTTCAGCAGGGCGTCGGAGAAGGACTGGCCCATCTGCCGAATCGTCGGCATGATGCGGTCGTCGGGATTTTCATGATGGCGCGCGCGCGAGACCCAGAAATAGCTGGCCAGGCCGGCGGCAAACAGGAACCAGGAAAGAATCCAGACCACGGTACGCGAGGGATGCGCGTGGATTTGCAGCAGGCTCACAGCTTGCCTCCCGCGGCCATCTGCATGTAGGTCGGGTCGAAACGTAGCCGGATGCGGTCTTTCTTGCCCTCGATTGAGCCATCCGGAAACCGTACGGCCACGTCATCGGCCGAACTGGTTTTCTCGCCCAACAGTCCGTGGGTGAAGCAGAACTGACGCACCAGTTCCATGGTGGTCTTCAATTGCTTGGACGTCGCCATCTCCGCGCCGGACTGCGGAGTGTAGAACATGTGCGTGGTGGAGAGCTGTTCCTTGTAGGATGCGAGCGAATCTTCCGAAACGCTGGCGATGGCGCTCAGCACCTTGTCGCCCTGTGGGCCGGGCTTGGACATCTCCGCCATTAACTCGTACCAGGCGCCCACCACGGCTTTTGCAAAGCGCTGCCCCGAGCCGTCCGGGCGGTTCAACACCTCGGTGCGAATCACCAGCAGGTCGAGGACTTCGCCGGGAATCTTCGAGGAATCGAAAACGCGCGTGATGCCGGGGCCTTTGAGGATTTGCGAAACCAGCGGCTTCCAGGTGACCACCACTTCCTGGCTGGTGTCGCTCAAGAAGGCGCCCGCGATGTCGGAATCAGACGTGTTGACGAACTTGACGCGCTTCAGCTCGCTGGTCAGGTTGTTCAGCGCCATGGCTCGCTCGAACACGTATTGCGAAACGGTTTTTTCCACCAGCAGCACGCGTTTGCCGGGAATCTGATTGAGCGCCAGATTGTGCCGCACCAGAACGGCGTCGTTTCCGTTGGAATAATCGCCCACGATCACCGCGGTGGTGTCGATGCCGGCCGCGGCGGGCATGTCGAGCGCTTCCATGTTGGTCATGGCGCAAGCATCGATATTCTTCGAAACGAAGGCATCCAGCGACGGCGCGTAATCGAAGCGCTGCACCTTGATGGCCACGCCATACTTGTCGCCCCACTTCTTGAGCAGGCCCGACTTGGCCATGTACTGATACGGATCCCAGCCGACGTAGACCGACCAGCCGACCGTGAAAGTGGGAGGATTGCCCGCCGCACTTAGAGGCACGGCGACGACTACAAGTGTCGTGAAGACTAAAAAAAATTTAGACATTTCAACCGTCCGTGCAGCTTGGCACCGCGGTTGGCTACATGGCCGGTGAAACAACTCAGTATAGCAAACAGGCCTACCAGGAAGGCCGGTTTTCAGCCGGTTCGGCGGCCGCCGTAGATTTGATTGGCCGCGCCTCCAGATCCCAAGAAGACAGCGGCAAAGCGGCTAGATCCTGGCCGTCGCGTTGTCGTGCTTGGCGGGCTCGGCGCGCAACGCCTTTTCGACCGCTTCGATCATTTCCGGTCCCAGGGGCTCAACGTCGGGCTCAAAGCGCTGGATGACTTTGCCCTCACGGTCGATCAGAAACTTGGTGAAATTCCAGTGGAGCGGGCCGGCCCACTTGGGATCGGTCTCTTTGTCGGTCAGGAATTGATACAACGGCGCGGCGTGCACGCCGGCCGTGGTGATTTTGGCGAACAGCGGAAACGTGATCTTGTACTTCGCCGTGACGAGCTTTTGGATCTCGGCGTCGCCGGCAGGCTCTTCCTTGCCGAAATCGTTGGCTGGAAAGGCCAGGACCATGAGCCCCTGGCTCTGATATTTTTCATACAGCTTCTGCAGCCCGTCGTATTGCGGCGTGAAGATGCTGTGGCTGGCGACGTTGACGATCAGAAGCACCTTGCCGCGATAGGCGGCCAAGGGCGTGGCTTTGCCGTCGATGGAGAGCGGGACAAAATCCAGCACCGTGGTGGCGCCCCAGAGAACGCCCCCCGCGGCCAGAAGCAGTAGAAACGGTAAGCGCTTCCTCACGGCCGCGGCCCGGCTAGAATTCATAGCGCAGAGCGAACTGCATTTCACGCGGCGGCATCGTGTTCTGATATTCGCCGAAGATTCCCGGATTGGACAAAGCCAGGCTGGGCTGGATGAAGTTCACGTTGTTAAACGCATTATAAGCTTCCGCGCGGAACTGGATGCGGTGGCCTTCCCAGGGCAGCGGGAACGACTTGGCGACGGCGAGGTCGAAGTTCGTCATACCGGCCAGCCGGACCAGGGCGCGTGCCCCGGCCGCGGATCCCGGCCAGTCATCGGCGAAGCTGCTGGCCGCATTGATGCTCGAAAAGAGGCTGGGGTTGCCGTTACTGTCGTAGCCATTCTGCACTTTGAATGGCGCCGTCGCAATCGCGAGAGTATTCTGCCAGTAATTCACGTCCCAGGTTTGGTTGCCTTGAATGACGCTGGGCAGGCCGCTGGAAAACCGCATGATGCTCGAAACCTGCCAGCCTCCGAACATTTCGTTGGCCCAGCCCGGCGCGTTATTCCAGAACGCCTTGCCCTTGCCGACAGGCAGTTCATACACCACGTCGATGTTCGCCTGATTGCGGATGTCGAAATCGGACGAGCCGCGGAACTGGCCCGGGTTGAAAATATTCTGGATGACCGCGCCGTCCTGGCCGGAGGAACCCTCGGCCGCCGAAGCGTTGTCGATGGAATGCGAGAGGGTGTAATTGAAATCCAGGGACAGTCCGGAACTAAAGGCACGCCGCAGGCTGACTGTGCCCGCGTCGTAATTGGCGCTGCCGGCGTTCATCCAGGTCGGCATCGAGCTGCCTTGCGGCGCGAAGAAAGTGTAGCAGCCGAACTTGGTGGCGCAAGCTCCGGGAATGTAATTGCCGACGATACGGTCGGAGGAGTGCAGCATGTCCAAGTAGCTGCCGTTGTACACGCCGTATATGCCATAGAAATAGTTGGCCGCGGTGCTACCCGGGAAAAACGCATTGGCGACGCCCGGGAACATATTCGTGATGTAGGGTATGTTGGGCACCAAGCCCGGGTTGGCCTGCACCATCCCAGCGATCGTGGAGGGACTACAATTTTGCGTTGTCACACCCGTCGACGCGCAGATACCGTTGAAGGTCTGGCGAAGTGTCGTCATGGCGCCCAGCCAGGTCTGGCCGGAGGCAGGATCGTACAGGTTCTCGAGCGGCGTATAGACGTCGCCCTGCAACAGCAGCCGGCGTGAAAGCCTGCCCGCGTAGGAGACTTCCAGCGTTAGTTTACCCGGCAATTGCCGGGCGAAGGAGGCGTTCAGCAACATCGAATAGGGCGATTTCAGGTTCGGATAGATCCCCTCGAACTCGCCCACAATCCCGTTGACATCCGGCGGGGTATAGGGGAAGCCGACCGTGGGAGCCGCGGGCAGCGCGGGCGTCGTGCCGTTGTAGCGGGGCGACGTCGTGAACGTGTACGAAACCGGGTTATTCAGCGTGGTCGCGAGGCCGAAGGAACCGAACTGGTCGAACTCGGTGATCAGTTCGCTGCCGAAACGGTCATAGAGCAGAGCCCCGCCCGCCCGGAAGACTCCGCTCGAGCCGAAAATTTTGCCGAGCAGCCCGCCGCGGTCTTTGGGGCTGTAAGCCAGGGCAAAGCGGGGACCAAAGTTGTTGTCGTTGGGGTTGTACCAGCTCGGCTTGCCGTTCACCGGACCATTGGGGCTGTAACTCAGGATCGCGTTGGGCATTTCGTTGGAGGGAACTCCCTGCGATCCCAGATAATCGCGCTGGCCGAAATACTCGTTCAGCCCGACATTGGGAGCGACTTGCAAGCCGTTCGCTTCATAGGGGGGCCGGTCGTTGGTGTAGCGCAGCCCGAGCGTCAGGGTCAGTTCGGGCGACACGCGCCATTGATCGCTGACGAACCCTTCGTACTCGCGCATCGTGAAAGCGCGCACATCGGGCGCGCCCTGCGGCAACAGGGTCCCGTTGGGTCCGACCTGATAAGTCACTTGCGTGTTGTTCACCAGGCCCAGCAGGATGCCCAGCGCCGACGCATCGTTGTACGTATCGTTCAGCGTGACCCCCGCAAAATTGGCCAGCCTGGTGTCGATATCCTCGCCCAGTCCCACCGCCACATTGACGTTGAAACCATATTGCGGATAGGACTGCGAGTAGGTGGACTTATTATTCGTCATGAAGCGGAAGTTGATGCCGGTGGTGATGGTGTGCTTTCCCTTGGTCCAGGTGAGATTGTCCACCACATTGTAGACGGGCAAAATGCGGCCGTTGGCGCGCGCGTTGTAGTTTTCCAGCGAATCCAAAGGAAACAAGTCGAACGCATTGCCGGTGGTTCCCGAGTACGCCAGGCCCTGGCGGGTGTAGCCGAAGGTCAGGTTGTTGATCAGGCTCGGAGTCAGGATTGCGGTGTACGTGGCGGACATGCCCTTGCTGTTGTTGAGCAGCTCGCTGGCCGGCCCCTGGCCGGGAAATTGCGCCAGCGCATTGGGTTGATCCTGATTCGCATTGGACAGCGTTCCGCGCACTGAGAGCGTGTGATGCGCCTGACTGTCAAGAATGAAATCCATCTTGCCAACGTAGGCACGGTTATCCAGGCGGTCGGGGGCGTTGAAGCGGTAGCCCGTGAAATTCAGGCCGCCGTCGGCCCCGTAAGCCGGGTCATTGCCGGCCGGGTATTGCTGCAGAATACTCAGATATTGTGGATTGACCCCAATGCCGAGCGGATCGATCTGCTGGAGCTGCGCGGGCGTGAGGGTATGAATATTTCCGCTTGTATCCGCGAACGTCAGGATGCCCTGTTTCAGGTTCTGGCTGGGCACCATGCGTTCCACGGCCTGAGAACTGGCGTCGATGCGGCGTTCGTAATTCAAGAAGTAGAACACCCGATCCTTTTTGATCGGACCGCCCAGCGAAGCTCCGAACTGGTTGCGGTTGAGCGGCGTGATCCCGACACCATCGCGATTATTGAACCAGCTGTTGGCGGCGAAATCGGTATTGCGGTTGTACTCATAGGCCGACCCGTGCAATTGATTGGTGCCGCTCTTGGTCACCAGCACCACCTGGCCGCCGGAAGACCGCCCTTCGTCGGCGCCCTGGCCAGCCACCGTCACGCGGAACTCCTGCACCGAATCGAGCGGAATGGGGAGCACTGAGTTAAAGCCCGCTATCGCGGAGTCCGACGAAGGAACATTCGCGTTGGAGCCTTGCAGGGAACCGATATCGGCCACGCCGCCGATGCCCGAGTTTTCGTTGTCATTGACATCCACGCCGTCCAGCGTGATGTTGTTCTGATCGCGCCGCGAGCCCATGACCTCGCCGCTGGCCGTCACGCCCGGTTGCAGGCTGAGTAATTGCACCACGTTGCGGGTGTCCAGCGGCAACTGGCGGATCGAATGCTCGGTGAACGCGTTGCCGATTGATGCATCCGTGGTACTGACCATGGACGTCTCCGCGGTGACATTCACTGTTTGACCGGTGGTCCCCACCTCCAGTTGGATGTTGAGAGTCGCGGGAACGTTGATCTGGAGCACCACGTGCTCTCGCGTCGCAGTCGCAAAACCCGGCTTAGTGACGCTCAGCGTGTATTCGCCAGGCATCTCCTGAAGGAATTGATACTCGCCGGTATTATCGGTAGCCACCTGCCGGGACGCCCCTGTCGTGACGCTCGTGAGCGCGACCAGTGCTCCGGGGATCACGGCGCCTTGCGCGTCGGAAATGACTCCGTGCAGAGAGCTGACGGCTTGCGCGTGAAGCAGCGCTGCCACAGCCAACAGGCTCATGCACGCCAGAAGGCTGCTCCACGAATGAGATACGGATACCCGGTTGAACATGTACGTCTCCTTCAACGAAATGTCTAAAAGTCAGCCGTGCGAAGGGCTGGGGTGCCAACAAAGGCTGAACTGCCGCGCGCAGTGCGGCGAAGGAGACTCTGCGTAGAGTCGGGATCGGGCTACGGGGCGATTGGACGGCTAAGAAAAATGGCTATCAGATGGAAACAGCCCCAAAACCAGATTGACCAATTATCGCCTCCTGCCGGGGGGCTGTCAAGCGAGTCGGGAGCAAATCTGAGGCGAGTTTCGGAGCGAAAAGTACCAGCCGGGATCGGCTTGTTTCGCTGCCGCCGCCAGGTCCTGGCCGGTGAAATTCAGTGCGCACGGGGGATACGCTCGTCCCGCATCGCCGCCTCCCACGCGAAGATGGCGAGCACCACCGCCGACTGTCGGATATCTTCGACTTTAACGGCATCCGCGTAGTCGGCGTTCGTGTGCCGCGTGCGAACGTCATAGTTCTCGAAGTCCTTGATCGTGTTGAACGCCGGCACGCCCGCCTGGACGAACGGCACGTGGTCCGTGGCCCCGATCCCCTCGATCACGTTCCGCCGCATGCCCAGGTCTCGAAGCGGCTCGAGCCAGGCGTCGAAGATCTGCTTCGCCGCCGCGTTTTTCTCCATATAGAAGCCGTAGGTCTTGCCGGTCCCCGGATCGTCGTTCAGGTAGACCGAGATCCGGTCGCGCGCGGCCTGATCCGCCAGGTGCTGCGCCACCCAGGCCCGCGATCCGATCAAGCCTTGCTCCTCGCCTCCCCAAAGCGCGACGCGGATGGTCCGCCGGGGGGCGGCGTGGAGCGCGGTCAGAATCCGCATCGCTTCCATCGCCGCCGAGGCCGCGTCGGCGTTGTCCGTCGCGCCAACGGCGGTGTGCCACGAGTCCAGGTGAGCACCCAGCATAACGACTTCGTCTTTGAGCACGGGATCCGTGCCCGGGATCTCCGCCAGGACGTCATCGCTGTCAAGACGGTCCCGGCTGATGCGGGCCCCGATCTCGACGCGCAGCTGGAGCGGCTCTCCGGCCTTCGTCAGGCGCGCGAGCATGTTGTACTGCTCCGCCGCAAGCACCATCTGAGGCACTGCATCCGGGGGTGTCGTACGGTCACCCTGCACGCGCACGGTTCCGTGCTGCGTCGCCGACGGAGCGAGCGCCACCCCGGCCCCGTACTTCTGAAGACGCGCCAGGATCTCGCGCTGTGGCGTCCGGCTGGATGGGCCAGGAAAGGGAGGATTCCCGGTCTGGACAGGCTCCGGGCCCTCGGACGGCTCGGTCCGGTCCTTGCTCAGGAACTGCGTCTGCGGCCGCGCCGTCAGGACGATGGCGTTGCGGAGCCGGCTGCCCAGTGCATCGATCTCCTCGACGGTGCTGTCGCCGACGTAGACCGGTGTCCCCGTCAGCACTCCCGCGGTTGACGGCGACCATGCCGCGGCGTACCCCTCAAGCGGCTGGTAGCGCGGCGCCGTCATCTCCACTGTGAGCTTCTCCAGCGTCCAGGCAGGACCGAACAGGAACGGCTCGAAGTGCGGGTTCGCCAGTCCCCATTGCCGGAACCGGTCTAAGGCCCAGCGGGCCGCCTTGTCGTAAGCGGGAGATCCCGAAAGCCTCGCCCCGAGCACGTCCGTCAGGGTGTAAAAGAGATCCGATGCGGTGGAGTGGTCCAACCCCTCGGCGCGGATCTTGGCGATCATTGCCTGGCCGGCCGGCTCCTGTGCCGTCGCTTCCGTTTGGAGCAACCCGACCATCGCCGCGGCCGCCGCCAGCGTCAGGATTGCTCTTCGAGCCACTCGCATGAAAGTCCTTCCTGGTGCGTCTCTTCGCACTATTCAATTTATTGTCGTCGCGATCTGGCGTCGAAGCAAACTTCCAGGTGCGCCGCAGGCGAAGCGGGTGCAATCGACCGGTCTGGCCGGGGCCTGTGCCTTCCGGCGCTCTAGGCGATGATGTCGTGAATCACGTTGCCGGCTACGTCTGTGAGCCGGAAGTCCCTGCCGCTGTACCGGTAGGTCAACTTGGTGTGGTCGATACCCAGCAAATACAGTATGGTGGCGTGCAGATCGTGCACGTGAACCGGTTTGTCGGCCACCTTCCAGCCGAAATCGTCGGTGGCGCCGTAGACCATGCCGCCCTTGACGCCGCCGCCGGCCATCCACACGCTGAACCCGTGCGGGTTGTGGTCGCGACCATTGTGCAGTTGGCCGCCCATGAATCCGCTGCCGACCTCAACGACCGGCGTCCGGCCGAATTCAGAGCCGCACACGATCAGCGTCTCGTCAAACAGGCCACGCGACTTCAGATCCTTGATGAGCGCGGCGAACGGCTGGTCGGAATCCTTACCGGTCTTGCGATGCAGTTCGATATCGAAGTGATGGTCCCAGGGATCGCCCTTGGCGTAGTAGACCTGCACCATGCGGACCCCGCGCTCCACCAGGCGCGCCGCGGTCAAGCAGCCGCGGGCCGTGCTCCCTTCACCATAGAGCTTGATGGTCGCCGCGCTCTCCTTGCGCACGTCGAACACGTCCGGCGCTTCGGTCTGCATCCGGTAGGCCGTCTCCATGGATTGCAGCGTGGCATCCAGCTGCGGATCGTTGGCGTGTTCCTGCTGCATTTGCATGCGGTCCAGCTTGCCCAGCAGGTCCAGCTCGCTCTGCTGCTGCTTCAAGTCGAACCGGTCGTTGCGAATGTTCGGGATCAGCTTCTCCGGATCGAACGTCTTTTCTTTCACGCTGTCGGAAATGTAGGTGCCCTGGTAAACCGGCGGCAAAAACGCCGAGTTCCACAGCGGCGGGCCCACCGTGGTCGGCACTTCGGGACACAAGACCACGAAGCCCGGCAAGCTTTTGTTCTCCGTGCCCAGGCCATATGTGACCCACGACCCCATGGAGGGCCGTCCCGGCTGGATGTGCCCGACATTCATCATGAGCAGCGACGGCTCGTGATTGGGAATATCGGTCCACATCGACCGGATCATGCACATGTCGTCCACGCACTCGCCCAGGTAGGGGAAGATTTCGCTCACTTCCGTGCCGCTCTGGCCGTATTTCTTGAATTTGAACGGCGAGCGCATCAGGTTACCGGTCTTGCGCTCGTGGTCCGGGATCGCGCCCGGCAGCGGCTTGCCGTCGTACTTGTCCAGCATCGGCTTGTAGTCGAAGGTGTCCACCTGGGACGCCCCGCCGTTCATGAACAGGAAGATGACGTGTTTGGCCTTGGGCTTGAAATTGGGAATGCGCGCGCCGGGGACGCCTGCGGAATTCGGCGTCACGTCGGCTTTCGCCAGCGACTCGCCCACCATGGCGGCAAAACTGAGCATGCCGAAGCCGCTACCCATTCTGCACAGCGCCTCGCGGCGGGATAACGGACGGCGTGCCGGTAAATGAAGCATCTCGTTTCCTTCCTTTCTGTTTAGTCTATAAATTCGAAATCGTTCGAGCTCAAAAGTACGCGGGCGTATTCCTTCCATGCCGTGGTTGGTTGGCCCAAAATCTGATTGCCGGCTGCTTCCGGATGGGACTGGAGGAACTCCACGCCCACCTTGATTTCGTCTTCGGTAGGCGCGCGCCCAAACAGGATCCGGTAAGCTTTGCGGATGCGCGCTTCGTCGCTTCCTTCGTCGTAAACGCGCCGCGCCAGCCGCTCGGCCTGCAGGTACACGAAACTGCTGTTCATGAAATACAACCGCTGCAGCGGGACGTTGGTGATGAAGCGCTGCTCGGCGGTGAACGAGGGGTTGGGAAAATCGAAGACTTGCAGGAAATTGTTCAGCCGGTAGCGGCTGACTTTGCAATAGACCGTGCGGCGGACGTTGTCGTCGGTGAAATCGCTGGAAGGCCCGCCGGCCTTCTTCAGATCCAGCGCGCCGGAGACGAACAACAGGGAATCGCGGATGGCTTCGGCATCTAGACGCCGCCGGTTGTAGCGCCAGTACAAACGGTTGGCGCCGTCCTTTTCGGCGTTCTCGGGCGTTGAATCGGTCGAGAGCTGGTACACCGAGGAAAGCATGATTTCCCGATGCAGTTTCTTGATGGACATGCCGCCGTCCACGAACGTCTTGGCCAGGTATTCCAGCAGCTCGGGGTCGGAAGGCGGGTCGCCCATCTTGCCGAAGTTATCCGGGGTCTCCACGATACCGGAACCGAAGTGCCATCGCCAGACCCGGTTCACGATCACGCGCGCGGTCAGCGGGCTTTGGACGATGTCCTCGGCGAGTTGCAGCCGCCCGCTGCCTTCCGGGAAAGGTTGCGGAGCGCTTTTGGAAAGAATCGTCAGAAAGCGTGCCGGCGTGGGATCGCCCAGCGTGTTCGGATTGCCGCGCAGATTGACGTGCATTTCGCGCGTCTTGGCCATGTCGCTCGCCCCATGCAGGAACGGATACGCGGGCAGCGCCTTCTTCTTGGCTTCGATTTCCGCCCGCAGGGTCGCCACGTGGTCGACGGTATCGGGCGAGAAATGACGCTCCAGATCCCAGCCACGCAAGGCCAGCAGGCCCGGATCCGGCCGCTCATCACTGTCCGAATCCAGATCCTTCTCGAACAAATCCAAATACAAATTCGTCGGCTCGATCGGCATGGTTTTCAATTCCAGATCGCAGCCGGGGCAGAACTGATCCTCAGTTTCGAACTCGTTGGGATACGCGTCGCGGCGGGGCTTCTTGCGCACGCCGGCCTTCGCCTTGATGATGTCGTTCTCTTCGTCGAGTTCCTTGGCCTGCGCCATCACGGTGAGCACCGTGTTCTGGAAGTTGTCGGCCAGGAACTTGGCTTGCTCCTCGGTGCCGCCGCACTTCACCATGTCCTGCCAATCTTTCAAATACGCGTAATGCTTGGGCGGCTTGGCCAGAAACTTGATCCAGCGCTGGAGCATCTCCGGATCGACTTTCTCTTCCCCGGCGGCCTCTTCGACCTTCTTTTTCGGCTCACCGGTGACCTGCCAGGCCGCCAGCATGTACTGGGAGGTTTTCTGCGCCAGCATCTGGGAGTACAGCTTGCTCTGGTCTTTGAGAAAGTCTTCCAGCCGCTCTTCCAGATCGTCGATTTCCTTCTGCTTCTGCTCCCACAGCGCCGTTTCCGCGGCGGACTGCACGGGATATTCCTTGTAGGTCGTGTTCAGGAAGACGCCCGCCAGCGAATAGTAATCCTTCTGCGAGATGGGATCGTACTTGTGGTCGTGGCAGCGCGCGCAGGCTACCGTCAGGCCGAGGAAACCGCGCGTCACCATGTCGATGCGTTCGTTGCGTTCGTCGGCGCGGCCCTGCACCGGCACTGCCTGATCCCACCACCACGGGCCCTGCCCCAGCATGGCGGTGCCCGGAACCATCTGGGCGCGGGTCTTGCTGTCCAACAGATCGCCGGCCAACTGCGCCTTGACGAACTCGCCGTAGGGCATGTCCTCGTTGAACGCCTTGATCACCCAATCGCGATACACGTAAGCGCCGCGGAACGGCATGTAGCCGCGGCCTTTGGGATCCAGGCCGCGCACGTCGTCTTCGGCGTAGCGCACCACATCCAGCCAGTGCCGGCCCCAGCGCTCGCCATATTGCGGCGAAGCGAGCAGGCGATCCACCACCTTCTCGAACGCTTTGGGCGACTTGTCGTTGACGAAGGCGTCCACTTCTTCCGGCGTCGGCGGCAGGCCGATCAGGTCGAGCGTGGCGCGCCGGATCAGCGTGCGGCGGTCGGCCAGCGCTACCGGCTTCATGCCCTTCTCCTCGAGCTTGGCCAACACGAAGCGGTCAATATCGGTCTTGGCCCAGGATTTTTCCTTGATGGCCGGCGGCGGCTCGTCTTTCAGCGGCTGGAAGGACCAGAAGGCCCGTTGTGCGGGAGTGATGACGCGATCTTTGGTGGTGGTCGCCGGCGCGGCCTTGCCCGCATCCGGCCAGGGTGCGCCCATCTTCACCCATTCCACTAGCGTCGCCACTTCATCCGCTTTCAACTTGCCGCCCTTAGGCATCTTGAGATCGCCGGTCTGCTTGACGGCCTGAATGATGAGGCTCTTGTCCGGATCGCCCGGCACCAACGCCGGACCGGACTGCCCGCCCTTGAGCAGGCCGGCGAGCGAATCCACGCGCAAGCCGCCGGACTGCAGCGTGGTGTGGCAGTCGTAGCAGTTGTTGGCCAGCAGGGGCCGAACTTTGTTTTCGAAGAAGTCCGCGCCCTGGGATGAAACGGGCGTCTGCGCCAGCATCGGAAGCGTGGCGGCGACAAATAAGATTGCGTTCCTCATCTCAAAGACCCTTCGGATCAATTCTCCACACCTCATGGAACTCATGATTGGCCAGCCAGAGCGAGCCCAGCCCGACGCGCAGGGCATCGCCGCCCTTGCCTACGAATTGTTTGGTTACGCGATTGGTCGCCGGATCGATACGCGAGAGCGGCTTGCCCATCGCCGTCACCCACACTGCGCCTTCCCCGACCGCGATGTCCCCGCCCGGTCCGGGAACGCCCACCGCGATGGTCGCCGCGACGCGATTCGTCGCCGGGTCGATGCGCGAGACAGTTCCGTCACCTTGATTGAGCACCCAGATGCCGCCCAGTCCCGCGGCCAGGAAACGCGGCGCTGGGCCGACCGGCACCGTCGCGGCGACTTTTTCCGTCTTGGCATGGACGCGCGTGACCAGGTTGTTCTTGGTGCTGGTGATCCACACCGAACCATCGGATACGACCGCGGTGTAAGATCCGGCTGCAATTTTGATTTTCGACGCAACCTGATTGGTCTGGGGGTCAATGCGGGACAGGACGCCCGAAGCATCCGATGGCATCCACACGCTGCCTTCGCCCACCGCGATGCCACCCTCGGTATCGGCAACGCCGCTGTGAATCATGGCGACGACTTTTTGCGAGGCCATGTCGACGCGCCAAACCGAACCGTCGCTGCAGTGCGGCACCCACACGCTGCCGAAACCGATCGCCAGACCGGCACAGGGCGCCTTGCCGACGTGGATGGTCGCACCGACCTGGTTGGTCTGCGGATCCAGACGCGAAATGCTGTTCAGGGGCTTGTTGGAAATCCAGACGCTGTCGCTGATGGCTACCCAGTCCGGGAATCCGGGAATGGAAAACTTTGCGACGGCATGCAGGTCTGACATGGGCCGCTGCACGGCCTTTAGCTCGGGCGAGTCCGCCTGAGTCGCTGCCATCGCTGCCGCCGCCACAACGTAAATGAGCTTCTGGAATTTCATTAGCCTACACGCAATGGCGGGCGAGCACCGTCAAAGCGCAGCGCACACAATTAATCTCGGTGCCGGTTCCTGCGGACTTGGCAGTAGAATTCAAACGGGGAGTCAGCGAGGAGGCGCAACCGAAGCCAACTCGTCTGTTTAGTTTACCTCAAGGTGGCGGCGCAAAACCATCCTTATCGCACAGGAGTAAGCCAGCGCACGCTGGTGGTGTAACTTACCGGGAAGATGCTGCATCCAAGGTGATAGCAAGGTATAATAACTGAGACTCGCCTGAATCGCTCCAACCTTTGCAAGTATAAGAAAATAAAAGCGAAGGCCAAAAAGGTGGCAGAGGAATGGGGTGCGCCCGGAAATAGCGGGCCATCAATATGAAGATGCAACCATTTGACGAACACAGCTTGACGGAATCCCCTGACGCGCTCGGTCTGGTTCTGGAACACCGGCCCGAGCCGGAAGATCTTGATTATGAAGGTGTTGAAGAAGCAGCGCCGGAGGAATCACCGTATACGGATGATCCCGTCCGGACTTATCTGCGGGAAATGGGATCGGTGTCGCTGTTGACGCGTCAGGGAGAAGTCCAGCTCGCGCGGCGCATGGAGAGCGGTAAGTTACGGGTGCAGAAGGTACTTTCACGTTCGCTTCGGGTGCGCCAGGGGGCCGTTGGCCTGTACCGGAACTTTCGTGGCGGCCAAACCAGGCTGGAGGACTTCCTGGAGGTTGGCGGCGCCGACGAGTCCACCAAGGAGCGGAAGCGGCAGGACGGCACCCAACGGCTGGCCCGGATGTGGAAGCTCCATCGGGATCTGGCGGCGATGGAACAGAAGCTGGAGTCGACGCCCCGCTCGCATGTGCATGTGCGTGCCAAGCTGACCGGGAAACTGCTTCGTCTCAAGGTAAAGCTCTCGCAGGCCATTCGGGCGGTTCCGTTCTCGCAGATGCAGTGGGCTGCGTTTGCCGATGCTTTCAAGGCTGCGGCGGATGAAATCATAGCGCTCGACGCCGGGCGCAAGCGCTACGAATCCAGGGCGGGTGGAACCGCGGCCGTCCGTGCGCTGCGCCGCGACCTGCGGGAAAAAGAGGCTTTGGCTGGGGCCACGACGGCCGAACTGCGCCATTGCCTGGCCTCCATACGGCAAGGGGAAATGGAAGCCGAACAGGCCAAGAAGGCGCTGGTGGAAGCCAACCTCCGGCTGGTGGTTTCCGTCGCCAAGAAGTACGTCAACCGGGGCCTGCACCTTCTGGACCTGATCCAGGAAGGCAACATCGGGCTGATGCGCGCCGCCGACAAGTTCAATTACCATTTGGGCTACAAATTCTCCACGTACGCGACGTGGTGGATCCGGCAGTCGGTCAGCCGCGCCATCGATGACCATTCGCGAACCATCCGGATTCCCGTTCACGTGAACGAGAGCCTGACGAAGTTCGTGCGCATTTCCCGTGAACTGGAAAAGGAACTGGGCCGCACGCCGACCAACGCCGAAATCGGGGTGCGGATGCAGACCACCGAGCAACGCGTGGAAGAGCTGCGGTCCATTTCCAGGGATACGGTGTCGCTGGACATCCCGGTCGGGCGCGACGGCGAATCCACGCTGCGCGATCTGATCGAGGATCGCTGGGTTCCGCCGCTGGCCGACGCGATGTTCGAGCAGGACGTGCGCAAGGAGACCGCGGGCGCTCTGAAGATGCTGGAACCGGGTCAGGAGAAGGTAATCCGGATGCGTTTCGGGATTGGCTACGATCGCGAACACACGCTGGAAGAGATTGCGCAGCAGGTCAACCTGAGCCGCGAACGGGTTCGCAAAATCGAAGCCGAAGCGCTGCGCCGGCTGAGGTGCAATTCGGAAGCCGCGCGGCGGCTCAAACCGCTTATGAGCGTCGGAAGCGTTCAGTAACCGGTAGGGGTGCGGCTCGCCGCGAAATCCCAGAAAATCGTGCAGTCCTGCATAACCGCCTTTTGGCGGTACAGCGGCGGTACACCCAGCACCTGGAACCTTTCGTCATCCGCATCGCGGCAGGTTTGAATGGTGCTGAACATTCCGGCCTGAATCCTTCCGGCCCATTCCTTGCGGGGCACGATATGAAGCGACTGGGAGAGAGCGGGCGGCAGGTTTAGCTTCTGTCCGTCCACGAACTCGGTGCCGGAAGGCGGCGGCCGACGGGTCAAAAAGTAGAAGTGCTCATCCGCGAAGAGCGATGCGCCGGGCGGCGTAACCTGGTCGATCTTTTGTGCGATCTTTTCCAACTCCGGCCAGGAGTAATTGTCGAGCTCGTGTCTCTCGTAAAGCGATTTGCCCAAGCCCAGGCAAAGCAGCATGGTCAAGGCGAGTAACGGCCCTAGCGGCCGCTCGGCGGAGTACAGCCGGGCGCTCATTTCGTAAAGACCCACCGCGGCGGGAATCGCGAGAAAGGGCACGGCGAGAAGGTAGTACCGTTCAAACGTCGGATGCGCAATCGAGACATACAGGGCTAGAGCGCCGGCCAGCCAGAAACAAAGGTACAGTTCCGCGCGGCGCCGGCGGTCCAGCTCGCTCCGGATGGTGAAGATCAGGCCGGCGAAGGCGAGCGCGCCCAGGATGAGGGCATGCGAAGAATCGACCCAGGCGAACAGCACGCTGAGGTTCTGGCTGGTGGCTCCTTCCCACTCCGCGTCGCGGTAGAACAGGTGAAATTTGAGAATGTTAAAGACGGTTTGAGGCAGCCCTTGCGCGGCGAGTGCGAGCACGGGCAAAAGCGGAACCGCTCCGCCGGCCAGGAAGGCGGCCAGCTTGCGCCATCGGTTTCCCTCGCGGTTCTCGAACAGCATCCAGATCAGCAGGACCGGAGCAACGGGCGCCGCCAGGAGCGAACAGCCGGCCGCGGCAGAGGCGAGGAAACCAGCGGCTAGCGCCCCGCCGGCGCTCTTGCGGTCCACAGCATGGATCGCAAGGCGGAACGCGGCTACGATCAGCAACAGGCACAATCCGTAAGCTTGACCGAGCGTGCCAAACTGGACGATCAGCTCATTCAAACCAACCAGCAGGGCGGCGGCGAGTGCGGCGGCCAAGCGCCAGGGCGATTCCGGGAAGAGAGTGAAGACGAACTGCGCCGTCAGCAGGGCGGCCCCGGCGGTAGCCAATGCGGCCACTGTATGCACGATGCGCCAGCTATCGCCGAAGATCCGCATCCAACCAGCGTTCCAGTACGCATTCAGCGGCGTTTGTGGAAAGAAGAAGTCGAGGTAAGGCCGCTTGCCGTTTTTGATCAACTGCGCGGCCAAGAGGTGAAATCCTTCGTCCCAGGCGAAGGCCCGAGTCTGGGAGTAAACCAGCAGCCCAGCCGCGATCGCGGCCACGACTGCGCAGAGCCACAGAAACTGCCTTTGCGCCGGCCAAGTCTCACGGAATGCAGCTGGCTTTTGAATATCCACTGATCCGATAGTAGAAAATTCAGCGGCGCGCAGAGTGCGATGGCCGCCAGTGCGGATGGCAGGGCGGGCGCTTTCAGTTTTTCCACCAGACAGTAGATCAGAGCAGTATTTCCGGCCAGGGAGAGGAGACCGTTCGCGGCATGAAATCGGCACAAGCGCAGCGCTCGCTGCCGGCGGCCGCCGGGAACGCGGTCCCGCCAAGTGAATCGTTCATGCCAGAAGAAATTGTGTAACAGCACAAGCTCGACGGCGACCGGCGCCGCCACGATGCCCGGCAGGCCGCAGCATTTCATCAGAAAATCGAAGAGCAGCACCTGGAGCGCGGCGCCGAGCAAGCCGACCAGGTTGAATCTGCCGAATCTGGCACAAAGCCGCGAGGCCCGGCTCACCGGTGCGTCTCCTCGCCATACAACGCAGCTGTGTGCCGCACCGCCGCGGCAAGCGCCATCACCGCCATCCCGGCCAGTGCTGCGATGCCTCCAAGGTCAAAGAGCAAGAAATGCCGGCCGGCGATATCCGCGTACGGATTCCGGAACACAATGGCGTTTCCAAGAGCCAGCAGAATCCGGATCTCGGTCGGACCGAAAGGGCCGTGCGACAGGTGAAAACGTCCGACGGTGTAAGCCGCCAGGTAGCTTTCGATGGAAAGGACATAAAAGGCAAGCAGCATCCCCGCGGCGACCGGCCAGTGGAGATACCCCGAGCATCCCAGTCCGGCGATGAGCGCCAGCGCGCCGAACGTGTCGGCAATGTGATCGACATAGAATCCGTAGCGCGGCCTTTGCTGGTTGCGCACGCGGGCCAGCGTTCCATCCAGACTGTCTCCGAGCCAGTTGAGGAACAGGCAAGAATTCACCAGCCAGAGCGCGCGGGCGTCGTGCCGCGACCAGGCGTAGGCCAGGCCGGCGAACAGTTGCGCGACGAAGGCCAAGGCAGTGAGGTGGTCCGGATTGATCGCCGGAGCGATGCGCTGGGCCATCCAGGTTAGCAGCCGCTTCTCGATACCCGCGGTCAATGCCGTGTGAATCCGCGGTGCGCTGACGAATCCGGCGGGCGCTTCGGGCAAGCGGGCGTCAGTTGGCGCTAGCATCGGTGTGCCCCCCCATGGCAATGTGGGCCAGCGCGTTTCTGGTACTCGTCAGGGTGAACTCCAGCGAATTCCGCGGGAGGGTTTGGATAATGGGCGCCAGGAGCCAGCCCAGGCCGGCGGGAACGCCGCGCGTGAGGGAAACCGCTTCGCATTCGATGAGCAGTCCCTGGCGCCATTCCTGGAAGCTCCAATACGAATTCAGACGCCACAGGAACCCGTCATCGGCTCCTTCCTGACGGCGGTGCTCGCGCGCGTTTCCAGGATCGTCGACTTGCCAGATGTGCTCGCTGCGCGAGAAGCTGTAGCCGCAATCGCCGGCAATGGCGGATTCGGTGTCGAATGCAGCATCCAGCACGACAGTGATGACCAACTGCCTTCTGAAACGGATCAGCACCGTCCCGTCACCGTCCGGGGAACGGGAGGAGACGATCTCCGGCGCGTAGTAACGGGAAAGCTGTGAGTCATCGTGCAGAAGCGCCAGCATATCTGCGAGGCCGGCGCCAGGGACATAGGACGCGGCACGCCAATGGTGCAACAGGCCTCCATCCACTTCCCAACTCCCGCCATGAACGGGCTCCGCCAGGACGACGCCGGCGAGCAGCTTCCGTTCCGCATCGGCTCGCGAAGCTCCGGCAGGGGGCAACGCCGCCAGGCAGGTGTCTGAGGCGGCGTGCTGCCTCTTCCAACGCGCCTCCAGATTTGTGATGTAGCTTTCAAATGCTTGTTCGGCAGGCCGGCTCAGGTGAGCCGCCGGAGAAAGCCGTGGGTTCAGCAGCAGGAGAGCCGCCATCGCCAGGGTCATTCGCATGATTCACCTCCGCACGAGCGAATTGTGCCCTAGCGATGGGAGGGCAGCCAATACTATCAGGCTCAAACGGATCTCCTTTGCACCTCACGGCGCAAGATCCTGAACGGACAGCGGTTATCGTGATCTATCCGCCGGGAGCGAGTGAACTAAACTGGAAAATTACGATGCCGGATGACGTTCGAGTCCCCGTATTCCGCTTCGGAGTGTTCGAAGCGGACGCCGCGCGGGGAGAGCTGCGCAAGCACGGCGTTCGCATCAAGCTTCACGCCCAGCCTTTTCAGGTTCTGGTGATGCTGCTGGAGAAGCCGTCGGAATTGGTGACGCGCGAGGAGATGCGCCTGCGGCTGTGGGGTGAGGACACGTTCGTGGATTTCGATCATGGCCTCAACAGCGCGGTGAACAAAATCCGGGACGCGCTGGACGACTCCGCCTCCCAGCCGCGTTATGTGGAGACGGTTTCCGGCAAGGGCTATCGCTTCATTGCGCCGGTTTCCCAGGGCGCCGTTGGCAAGGACGAAGGCGCGGGTAGTACGCAGGCTGCGGTTCCAGCCGTGGACACGGCACGGGGAACTGTTCTCGCGACGCCCGAGGAGCTGCCCGCGGCTTCGCGCAAGGTGGTACGGATTCTGCTCTTGCTGGTGCAAACGCTGTATTTCGGATTTTACGTCGGTGCGCTGGCCAATCTTCGAGAGATCGGCGACATTTTTTTCGAAGAAAGGCTGCCGGATCCGTCCCTGCTGCTGGCGGTGGTGGTGACAACGGCAGCGCTGCTGATCCCGGTGCGGCTGTTTCTTGCCACGGCCGTCGCGTTCAATCTCCGGCAACTCCCCTCGAAGTTCGCCCGCATGTTTCCGGTGCTGTTGGTATTCGATCTCTTGTGGGCGGCGTCGCCATTCCTTCTGGTGCACCATGTAAGCACGGGCCTGGCTCTGGGGATGACCGCCACGCTGGTTTACCTGCCATTCGCTCAACGCTCGTTAGTGCTGATGTTCGCGCGCGGCCGGTGAGCGGGGACTCAGGCCTCGTCGACCCACTCGACGCCCATCGCGACCAGCCTGGCGCGGAGGCCGGACCGGTCCAGGCTGAGCTCGCCGGCTTTCAGCGCCTGGCGGCTCTTTTCCTCTTTGGCGATGCGGGCATCGGCGAGCGCCGCCACCTCCGCGGCCAGCTCGCGCGGCACCACCACCACGCCGTCGATATCGGCCACGATGACGTCGCCCGGATGGACCGTCGCCCCGGCGCAGACTATGTCCGTGTTGACCCAGCCCGGGGTTGCCTTGACCGTGCCTTGCGCGGAGATGGCCTTCGACCATACGGGGAACTGCATCGCAGTGAGGTCGGCCACGTCACGCACGCCGGCATCGATAATCAGGCCGATCACGCCGTGGGAGCGCAGTGAAGTCGCGAGCAACTCGCCGAAAAATCCGTCGGTCGATTCGGTGAACGTCGTCACTACGAGCACGTCGCCGGGCTTAGAGACCTCCACGGCGGCGTGAATCATGATGTTGTCGCCAGGCGCGCAATTCACGGTGACCGCGGGGCCGGCCATCCGCGCCGTGGGATAGATAGGACGCATATAAGGGCGCATCAGACCGGTGCGATTCTGCGCTTCGTGGACGGTGGCGACACCCTGCGCACCCAGACGGCGCACCACTTCGGGGTCAGGACGTGGGATGTTGCGAACGACTCGCGGCTTCATACGTTGTCAGTATACGCTGCAAGCGCGAGGGATATACTGATTCGGTGGATCAGCGGATCGTCAGCTTCCGGGTGGCGCTGGATGCGCGCCCGCTCACCGGGTTTCACATCCGAATGGTCGCGATCGCGGTGCTGCTGCTGCTGACTGAGGGCTTCGATTCGCAGGCGATCGGGTACGTGGCGCCGGCGCTGCGGGATCTGCTGCATTTGACGCCTTTGCAGATGGGCAGCGCCCTGAGCGTGGGTTTGTTTGGGCTGACCCTCGGCGCGCTGGTGTTCTCGCCGCTGGCGGACCGATTCAAGACGCGCGGGCTGCTGGTGGTTTGTATTCTGATCTGCGGCGTTTCGACGCTGGCGACGATTTGGGTTTCGTCTTTGGACATGCTGATCGCGCTGCGCTTCCTGACCGGGTTCGGCGTGGGCGGCGTGATGCCGCAGGCGATCGGCGTGGTTTCCGAATACGCGCCGACGCGATGCCGCACCCTCATCGTGACCATCGCCGGAGCCGGCTTCTCGCTGGGCGGCGTGGTGGGCGGCACGGTGAGCGCCGCGCTGATTCCGAAGTATGGCTGGCAATCGGTGTTGGCCTTCGGCGGCGTGGCCGCGCTGTTGATGCTGCCGTTCGCGATGTGGAGCTTCCCCAATTCGCTGCCGCAGCTTTTGAATTCGGCCGAGCCGCGCACCGAACTCAAGAAGGTGGTGGCGCTCCTTGCGCCGGGCTGGAGGGAGCCGCAAGTGGCGGCCGTGAAGGAGGAGCACTTCCCGGTCCGCATTCTGTTTGAAGGCGGGTATTCGGGCCGCACGCTGCTGATATGGACCGCATACCTGATGAACATCATGGCGCTGTACTTCATCCTGAACTGGCTGCCCTCGGTGCTGAAGGCGGGCGGGCTGTCGATCGCGCGCTCCAGCGTGATCACGAGTCTTTACAGCGCGGGCGGGATTGTGGGCGGCCTGCTGCTCGCCTACCTCAGCGACAAAACCAAGCCGCAGTGGATGCTGGGTATCGCGTTCGTGGGAAGCGCGCTGTGCCTGCTGGGGCTGGGGTCGGCGGGCGCGAACGCGGTGCTGCTGACGGTTGGCGCGATCGGCGCAGGCTTCTGCACCATCGGCGGGCAGAATGCGATGAACGCTTTCACCAGCGCTTATTATCCGGCTGCGGCGCGGGCTACCGGGCTGGGATGGGCGCTTGGGGTCGGACGCTGCGGGTCGATTCTCGGGCCTTATCTGGGCGGTGTGCTGCTGCAAGTTGGTGTCTCGGGGCCGAATCTGCTGAAGCTAGCGGCGGTGCCGGCGCTGATTACGGCGATTGCGATTCTGCTGGTCTCGAAGTCGCCCGAAGCTGCCGCGCTGGATGTGGCCGGCGGCGTGGGGCTGGAGACGGCGGCGGGGCATTAGACCACCCGAAATCTCAAATCATTTTACACGCAGAATGATCTTGCCGGCGGTGGCGCGGCTTTCCAGATCGCGATGGGCCTGCGCGGCCTCTGCCAGCGGATATTCGTGTTCCACACGGAGTTTGAGTTTGCCTTCGGCGATCCAGCGGAAGACGTCGCCGGCGCGCCAGGCGATTTCCGCCGGGCTGGAGACATGCGTCAGGAGCGTGGGGCGCGTGAGATAAAGCGAGCCGCGTTCGGTGAGCGCGCGAGTGTTGAGAGGCTCGATCTGGCCGCTCGAAACGCCGAAGTGGACCATCATGCCACGCGGCTTCAAACAATCGAGGCCTTTGAGGAAGGTGGTCTTCCCGACGGAATCGTAGATCACGTCGACGCCATCGCCCGCGGTGAGCTGTTTAACTTTCCCGACCCAGTCCTGCTGTTCGTAGAGGAGGACCTCGGAGGCGCCGGCTTCCCGCGCAATGGCAGCCTTCGCCTCGCTGCCGACGGTGGCGATCACGCGCGCACCCGCCTGCGAAGCCATCTGCACCAGCAACCGGCCTGTGCCTCCCGCGCCAGCGTGAATCAGCGCCGTAAGCCCCGGCTTGAGCGGATACGTCGTCTCCGTGAGGTAGTGCGCGGTGAAACCCTGGAGCATGGCGGCGGCCGCGGTTTCAAGTGGCGTGCCGTCCGGAATGCGCGCCAGCATCCTGGCGGGAACGGCGGCGTATTCAGCGTAAGAGCCGCGCACCATCACATAACCCACGCGGTCCCCTGGCGCGAAGCCGGTGACGCCCTCGCCGAGCTTTTCGATGGTGCCGGCAGCCTCCATGCCGGGGACAGCGGGCAGAGGGACCTTGTTGACGCCACTGCGCACGTTGATATCGGCGAAGTTGACGCCCGTGAAGGCGATCTTCACCAGCACTTCACCCGCGGCGGGGCCGGGCATAGGGCGCTCGCCGAACTTCAGGACTTCCGGTGGGCCGGTTTGCTCGATGCAGGCGGCTTTCATGACTGCCATAGCGCGAACGCGAGGCCGCTGCCCGTTCCGGCTTCCGAGCGGTAAGCCGGCACGTAGTCCACCAGATTCATCTTCAATCCCGCCTCCGTCATGGCGCCCGCGACGGCGATCCAGTTCTTGATTTCGGATGTCCCGGACTGCCACGTGGTTTCCGGTACGTTTCCGAGCGCAGCCGCGTCGCCGCGCCCCATCGCCGCGAGCACGTCACGGTCGAAGTCTTCATCCAGCACGAAATGCGACATGCCGCCCGAGGCGATGACGGCCACCGTTTTGTCTTCCGGCCAGGAGGCCACGGCTCGCGCGAGCGCGCGTCCGAACGCAAAGCATCGCGCGGCGGGCGGCTGATTGGGCGGGTAGAACGTATTCACGAAGACGGGAACATGCGGCGCGACATGATCGCGCATGATCCGCCGGTACACGAACGCGTAGGCGTGCGGCGCGGCGTTGGAACCGATCTCGCCGGTCTGCAGCTTGGTCATCTGCGTGACGTCGAAGCCGTCCGCGGTCAGCGCCGCGATCACGTGCCAACCCATTTCGGGCAGGCATGGATACTGCGTATAGACCTGGGGCGTGCGGTCGAGTTCGGCGCGCGCAATCGCCGGGTTGAGCTTGGCAAGAAACTCGGGCGTGCGCGGAATGCCCTCCACATAAGGGCCGCGGAAGACGCTGAACGCCGGAATCGTTTCGCGGGTGAAGACCTCCAATTGGTCGTTGCCGACGATCACGGCCAAGTCGGCCCGGGTGGCTGCGTACGTGTCGGCGAGGCTCGCGATGGCATGCTGGCAGCGCGCATGGCGGTCGCACATCACTTCCGGGCGGATTTGATCGGGAAGATTCTCGTTGCGGCGCAGCGCCGCCAGTTCGTCAAACGCGTATGTGCCGCCGCGGAATGGATGCTGCCTCTCGGCGCGGTCGGCCGGAACGCGGTCTTTCCAGTACTCGGATGGAATGGAGACCATCACTCCGTGCGACGTGCCGATTCCGAGAATGATGCGGGCCATAGAGGTGGTTTCCGCCGCGAAGATTTGACCTTCCCTGAGTGTAACGCGGCGGGTCAAGGTTTCCGCGGTTCCGGAGAAACTTCAGCACCGGAAAGGATGCTCATGTTATGCTAGCGCCTGCGCTTTCGCTTTGGCGGCTGGCGAGCGAAAGCGGATCAACGGGGGCCATTTTTGACGGACGAGTGAGGCGCAGGCGGTCGCGGACTGCGGGCTATCCACTCGCCGAGGGAGCGGAAGGGAGGATCAGCGCAGGATGCTTCTGCAGAGCGCATTGGTGGATGCACTCAACGATCGCGAATGGGTGTTTCCGTTGGCGGAGTGTGTGCACATCGGCGGGTTTGCGGTCGGGGTAGGCTCGATCGCGCTGCTGGACTTCCGGATGCTCAACCTGGCGCTGCGCCAGGAGAGTCCGGCGCGGATTCTGCGGTACACGGAACTCTGGACGGTGGCGGCTCTGATCTTCGTCATCTTCTCAGGCTTTACGCTGTTTCTGTCGCAGAGCCACATTTACCTGATCAACCAGATTTTTCCAATTAAGATGTACGTGCTGGCCGCGGCGCTCCTTTACAATTTTACGATCCACCGCAAGGTAGCGAGGATGGATCATCCATCGCCGGCGCTGAGCAAGAGCGTAGCCATCGTATCGCTGCTGCTGTGGACCGCAGTAGTGTTTGGCGGAATCTTCACCGGCTTTCTGGAATAAGGATCACCGCACGTGTCCATCGCACAGGCTCTGGAAAATATCGGCTTTCTGTCGGATTTCGCCGACTCGGTGCTAGTCTATCCGATCGTGCTATCGATTCATCTGACAGACATCGCGCTGTTCGGCGGCATGATCCTGATGACGAACCTGCGCCTACTGGGGTTGACCTTCAAGAGTGTCTCGATCACCCAGATGGTGACCACGCTGCGCCCGTGGAAGCGGCTGGGAGGAACGGTGCAGATCGGCACCGGGCTGCTGCTGGCAGTGTCGGAGGCGACGAAATACGAACCCAATCCCTACTTCTGGACCAAGATGATCATACTGGGGCTGATCGGCGTGCACGCGCTGATTTTCCGGCCGACTGTCTATAACAATACCGAAGCGCTGGATCGGTCTGCGGTGATTCCGGGGAGGGTGAAGGTGGCGGCGATTCTCTCGCTGGTGCTTTGGACGGCGATGTTCACCATGGGAAGAATGATCGCCTACTGGGAGGGTTAACCGGCAGTTGCTCGGTGATTAGTGGAGGCCGGCGAGCATCTGCGAAGTCGCGTCGGCGACGCGCTTGAACTGATCCGGCGCGACGTCGGAGAAGTTGGCGACCACGGAGCGGTTTACCGTCACGAGGAATGTATTCCCGACGGCGGGGTTCAGGTTGTAGACGCGCACGGCCGGGTCGCGCGGGCCCTTGCGGAAATAGGTCAGGGGAATTTCCAGATGGGCGGACTTGTTGAGGTCCTCCAGCCACTGCTTGGAGCTTTCACCCGCGATGATCATCGCGACGGCATGGAAGTTGCGCGATTTGTTTTTCAGGTACAGATCATTGAGCTGAATGATCTCTTTCGCGGTGGCATCGGAAGTGTCGCGAAAGAAGGCCAGGACGTCGGGGGCCTTGTCGTAATCGCAGACGTAACAGACCAACGTGCCTTTGTAGGGGCCGGTGACGTCGGAGACAGGAATCGACATGGTGGTGGCGCCGATGGGCGGTCCGGAGACGATATCCGCCGCGGGTGCGAGCGCGCCAAGCAACAACGGGCACAGGATTAGAAGATTCCTCCTCATCCCTTCGATCCCTTTTCGTCGTCCTTGCTCACAGTGGGGTACTTCAACTTTAGCCATTCGAACCAACCGCCCTTGAGGACCTTCACCTTGCGGTAGCCGATGAGGCTGAGCTGGCGGGCGACGTCGGTGGAGTCCTCGTCATTGTTGCAGGCGCAATAGATGACCAACGTTTTTTCCCGAGGCAGAGGCACGGGCGCGGCAATGTTCTTGGAGTAGGGGAAGTCCACCGCGCTGGGGATGTGCTCGTCTTCCCAGATGGGAGCGGCGGAAGTGTCGACGATCACGATGTCTTTGGAATGCTCGTCGATGGCTTTCTTCAAATCCTGCGGCGCCATGAAATCGGGGACATAGACGTATCCCTCGACGCATTCGCCGTCGACAAAGGTGCCCTTGCAATCCTGGGCGCGGCCGGACGCGGGCACCAGGAGACCGAGCAGTAAGAGCGGAGCGAACCACGCGTAGGATGATTTCTGCGTCATAACTTTGCTCGTGGGGCCTCCTTTATTTATTAGAGCAATTATTGAAGCAGGGCGGAAATTTCGCGCTCCACCGTTGCGGTGGGTGTGAGGCCATCGTGCCGGGCGCAGATTCGGCCGTCGCGGGAGATGACGAACGATGTTGGGAGCGGGAGCTCTCCGAAGGCCGGTTTTAAGTCGTCCTCCCGCCCGGCGCCGATTAGAACGGGGTAGTTGATCTTGATCTGCGCGGCGTACAGTTTTACGGCCGCGAGATCCTCAGCGTCGTCCATCGCAACGCCGATCACCACCAAGCCGCGCGATTTGTAGGTGTTGTACAGGCCGATGTAGCCGGGGATCTCCTTGCGGCAGGGAGGGCACCAAGTGGCCCAAAAGTCGAGGAGGATCACCTTGCCTTTATAGCCGGACAAGTTGACGGCGTCGCCATGGATATCCTTGAATGCGAGGTTGAGATTCGCGGCTTTGGCGCCGGCGCGGCAGGCTGGCTCGGCGGCAACGGACGGCGCAGCGATCGCGCAGCACAGGGCGAGCGCGATCGCGATACGGGCGAGCATGGAAGTTATTTCCAGTCGTCGACTTTAATGCTCTTGCGATAAGAGCATTCGTTGACGCTCCACCGGATGTTGCCGCTACCGCCGACCACGACGACGTTGACGTTGTTGAGGTACGGGATGGGCGCGTCGCCGGGAAGGTTCAACCACTTGGCATAAGGCTGGACTCCGGAGCGAGCCGGACCGAGCTTATAGTTGATGACCTCCTGGTCGAGCCAGTAGTGGTCCTTCGGAATGGTGACGTTCTCCTCCACCCACTTGATCAGCTTTTCCTTGGTGTCGAAACCGAAGCGCAGCAAGGGCGGCGTCACCGAGGGATCGATCAGCAGCAGCTTGCCGCCGCGCTGGGGCGGGCCGAGGCCGCCGATAAAGCGCTTGAGAGTGTATTGCCAGTCTTCATCCTGCAGAACCATCATGGTGTTCTGGCTCTGGCAGCCATCGAAGGTGCTGACGACGTTATCGTCCTTCTGGAAGCCTTTCTGCACGCTGAGCGGGTTCCAGCCGGGAGGCAGTCCGGCGACGTTTTCGGCGAAAACGGCGGGGATATCGGCCATAGGATTGCCTTGAACGCCCTCGTAGGTGTGGCCGGGCACGGACCCGCCGGTGGCGTTCATCGAGAGCAGGCTCCAGGCGCGGCCAATCAGCGCGTCGGCGTTGTTGTAGAGGCCGAGTGCGCCGGTGCCGGAGTTCATTTGCAGATCGTTCACGATCTTGCCGTTGAAGACCGCCATGGCGGCCATGGAGGAGGTGGAACTGGAGTGCGCGTTGGTTTGGGAAGCGGCCAGGGCGAGGATGGCGGGGAACATTTCGGGCTTCGCGCCCGCCATCACGGCGTTGACGGCGACGGTCTCGACGGTGTACTGCCAGGCTTCCCGTTCGCCGGTGACGCGCATCTTGCCGACGATTTCGTCGGGCTTGTGATGCGTGCCCTTAAGCATCTCCGCGACGCGCTCCTCGGTGGGCATCACGATGGGAAGCTGGTCCGTCCAAAAACGATCGTCAAAGTACTTTTGGATGTTGTCGGCGGTGTCCGGTCCGATCAGACGTTTTTTCTCGCGCTGCACGAGACCGGTTTTTTTCTCTTCGCCGGTCAGCGGCTTGGTGAGATAGTCGACGACTTCCTGCATGAAAGGCCGCTTGGTGACGGGATCGTCGCCCGCGATGTAGGCATCGAGTTCGGCCCGCGTCTTGCCGCCGACGGGCGTAGGAGTGAAGGCGAGCCGGAGACCGGGCATCCCTTCTTCATAAGCCTTGTCGCGAACCAGATCCTCGAGGACGTTGATAATGACCCCCACCGAAGGGATCCCATAATTCGCTTCCACATTCGCCACATGGCCGACGACCGCCGGCGCGCATGTGCTTCAATGCCCTATGGCCATGACCATGAGGCCATCGACCGATTTAATCTCCTTCCACAGATCCGGGTCGTCGGTGAAATAGGAGCCCTTCTTCTCCCGGAAGACGGTTTTGACGTCGGGCATGTGGACGGCCATGTATTTCTGCATCTCCTGCAGAAACTTGTCGCCGCCGTCGAAGGTTTCATCGACCAGGTAGACAGTCTTGCCCGACAGGCTCGCGGGGCGCGGGGCCATGGCGCGGAGCTGGATGGGGGGAGGATTACCGGTGGGATTCAGGACTGTATATAGTTGCTCCGCCGCCGAAGCTGTGCCAACACAGGCCAGTGCAATGGCGAAAAATCTCGTTAGCCGCATTCCTATTTCTCCTGCCTTTGAATTCTATAGCTCGGCCCAACAGGATGCAACCGCGCCGGCCGGCGGACGTTACTTCGCGCTGCTTTCCAGCTTGGCTGCAGCGGCTGGGATGGGAATCCCTTTGGCTTGCATCAGGGACTCCAACAGCGCCACGGTTTTGGGGAAGGCATCCGGGCCGCCACGCGCGCCACCCGCACCACGAGCGACGTCGAGGGGAGTGCGGCCGCCGGCGTCCTTGGCGGTAAGGTCGGCGCCATGGGCCACCAGAAACTCGATGAACTTGTCGAAACCATGTTCGGCGGCGCCGTGCAGGGCCGTTTGATTGGGGACGGCATCGGCGCCAGGCACCTGGCTGCCGCGGCGGAAGCTCTGCGCGATGCGCGCGGAAGTACTGTCACCGGCGCTAAAGCCGGCGGAGCCGCTGCGGCCACGAAAGACGAGGTTGCGGTCGAGTACGTCGTGCGCGTTCACGTTCGCGCCGGCTTTCACCAGGAGGTCCATGCTGGCGAGCACGCCTTCCTCGGTGCGGTTGCGCCCGCGGGTGACGCGCGAGCCGTAGTCGACGCCGGCGGCGGCCATCAAAGGCGTGATGCCTTCCTTGCTCGGTAAGTCGACCAGGGCCTTATACTCCAGCAGCAGGGCGACGAAGCCGGCATCGCCGGCGCGGGCCGCGCGCAGCAGGGGAGTTGCGCCCTGGGCGAGCATCTGGTCGCCGCCGCGATCCTGAGGGACGTCGCGGTAGGGCGGGCGGCGCTTCAATTGAATATTCGGATTCGCGCCCTTTTCGAGCATCATGCGGGCGACATCGAGGGCGCTCAGCTTGTCGATGCTGGGCAGAACGGCCATCGCGCCGTTGCCCTTCACCGGGAGCGTGCTGACGTCAGCGGCCATGTAGACTGGAGAGCGACCGAACAAATCCCATTTGTCGAGATCGGCGCCGCCTTGAACGAGGACGGCCGCGGTATCGAAATGCATGTTCTCCAGCGCCATGAGGAGCGGGGTCTCGCGGTCCGGGTCTTCGGAATCCGGATCGGCTCCGGCAGACAGCAAATTGGCGACGCAGGCCGCGCAGCCTTCCCGCGCGGCGTAATGCAGCGGGGTAAAGCCGCCCTTGTTCATATCCTTGGGGCGCGGCTCCTGGATGACCTTGCGTTCCCATTGATGGACCTTACCGTGATCGTTGAGGTTCGCTCCCCTGGAGGCGAGGAACTTCACCATATCCGGCTGGCTTTGCGCCGCGGCCCACATGAGGGCGGATTGGCCGCCCCAGGTCTCCTTAGCATGGATGTCGGCGCCGGCGTCGAGGAGCAGCTTGGCGGCGTCCACATGACCGGTGCGCGCCACCGCCATGAGCGGAGTTTCGCCGTTGGGAGTCTTGAAATTGGGATCGGCGCCGGCCTGGAGCAGCGCGTCGATGATGGGGGTGGAGCCGATGATGGCGGCTTCGGTGAGGGCCGAGGTGCCGAACTGATTCTCCAGCCTGGCGTTCGCGCCGGCCTGGATGAGCGCGCGAACCAGCTCGACGTCGTTATTCGCCGCGGCGTACATGAGAGCCGTGCTGCCGTCGGCGCCGGCGGCATTCACGTCAGCGCCTTTCGCGCTGAGCAGGCGCATGGCCTCCACATGATCGCCGGATGCCACTACATCCAGCAAACCCGGACCTGCAGCCATGGCGATTTCCGCGCCGGCTACCAGGACTGCCAGCGCAGCCACGAATCCGCGCATTGCCTTAGACCTCCGCGAGCCCGTCGACGCTGTCGCCGATGGACTTGACCGGAATCTCGTTGCGCTGCAGCAGCGTGAAGAGCAGATCGCCGTGGCGGGAATCCTGAGGATACTTCAGATGCTGGCCGCCTTTGATCTTTCCGTTCGCGTGTCCCAGGATCGCCGAGGGCAGCGGATCGTTATTGTGCTTGTCGCTGTTGCTCATGTCGCTGCCGAACAGAATCGTGGAATGATCCAGCACGGTACCGCCGGCTTCTTTGGCGGCTTCGAGTTTCTTGACGAATTCGGCGAAGACCTGGGTGTGGTAGTTCTGGATCTTCACCAGCTTGTCCATCTTTTCGGGGTTGTTGCCGTGGTGCGAGAGTGGATGGAAGCCTTCGGAGATTTTCAGGTTGTTGTAGGTGCGCATGCTGGCTTCGTGATCCATGGAGAAGGTGATGACGCGCGTGACGTCGGCCTGGAACGCCAGGCCCATCAGGTCGAACATCAAGGCGAAATACTGGGTGATGTCGTTGGGCGTGCCGATGGGCGCGTCGGGAATGTTGATATCGGTGGAGGACTGCTTTTCGGCCATCTGCACGCGGCGTTCGATTTCGCGCACGGAGTCGAGATAGTCGCTCACGACGTTGCGGTCGGTTGCGCCGAGGCTGGCCTGCAGGCGTCGCGCTTGACCTTGCACGTGGTCGAGAATGCTGCCGGTTTCCGAGAGAATCTGCGCGCGTTCCTGCTGGGTATCGCCCGCGCCAAAGAGTTTTTGGAAGACCGCGCGCGGATTGCTTTCCTGAGGCAGCGGCTGGGTGGGAGTGCGCCACGAAACGCGCGCGCTGACCTGAGCGGTGGTGAGCTCCAGCGATGGGAGACGCGTATTTTGTCCCACGTAGCGCACCGCGATCTGGTCGGCGCTCACGCCATAGTCGGGACCGTTCTTGCCGAAGTCCCAGGGTTTCACCGCTGTCAGCCATCCCTGCTCGATGTAGGCGTGCGGCTCGGGCGTTTCGGCGGGCTTATTGCGCAGACCGGAGACGATGGTGAGATGTTTGCGGAGCGGCTCGAGGGGCTGCAGGATCGGCGGCATGGTGTAGCTGGTGCCAGTCTCTTTCGGCGACCAGCGATCCATGATCGCGCCGTGCGGGAAGGTGACGAAAGCGAAGCGTTTGACGGGCGCGCCGGCGGGTGTATTGGCCCACGCTGAGGTGGCGGGAAGCATCGCGTCGAGGAGAGGCAATGCGATGGTGGCGCCGGCTCCCTTCAAGACCGCGCGGCGTGGAATATGTTTCTTGAATAGGAACATGTGTCGTCTCCTTATCGTTGCTTTGAACCGCTCACCACGGACGCAACCGCGTCCTGTGCGCTACTTGCCCGTTCAACCGGCTCCGGCCTGGGCTGCGGAACGCGGCGCATCCTGAATTGATCCGTATTCACGACGGCCTGAATGATGGCCGAAAATCGATAATCCCCGGCCGCCGTTTCGCGCACGATGCGGCGGACGGTGGGCATGTCGTAATATTCGCGGGTGCGGCCCATGGAGTAGGTCAGCAGGGCCTCGACGAAGGTCTGCACGAATTGCCCGGGACGGCGCAGCAAGGCCTTGCGCAGATCGTCAGGCCCGTTGATTCTGGTGCCGTCGGGCAACTCGCCGGCCGAATCGATGGGGGTGCCGGCGTAGCGATCCTTGTCGCGCCACATTCCGGTGGCGTCGAAGTTCTCGAGCGCAAAGCCGAGCGGATCCATCACGGCGTGGCAGGACGAGCACGTCGGGTTGGCGCGGTGCTTAGCCATCAACTGGCGGACCGTGAGCGCCTTGGTGGTGCCGATGTCCTTGTCGTTGAGGGTGGGAACGTTAGGCGGCGGATTGGCCGGCGGCACGCCCTCCAGATCGCTCAAGATGAATTTGCCGCGCAGCACGGGAGAGGTGCGGTTCGGGTAGGCGGCGGCCATGAGGATTGCGCCTTTGCCGAGCAAGCCCCAGCGCGCGGAGTTCTTGAGTTCGACGCGGCGGAACTCGTCGCCTTTCACGCCGCGAATGCCGTACTGCAGCGCGAGGCGCTCGTTGACGTAGGTGTGGCTGGCGCGCAGCAGATCGACGACGCTGCGGTCTGCGCGGAAGATGCTGTCGGCGAACAGCGCGAGCTCGGTGCGGAAATCCTGGCGCGGGTCCATGCGGCCGGAGGCGTAGGGAAAGATCTCGGTATCGGGAACCACTTCGTCGAGCCGCTTCATTTCGAGCCACTGGAAGACGAAATTACTCGCCAGCGTCCGGGAGCGGGGATCGGACAACATGCGGCGGACTTGGTGCGCGAGCGTGGCCGGATCACTGAGTTGGTTCTTCGCGGCGAGATCGAGCAGTTCGTCGTCCGGGATGGAATTCCAGAGGAAGAAGGAAAGTTTCGAGGCGAGCTCGAGATCGGTGATGGCGTACTTTTCGCCGGGCTTCAATCCGGCGGGCACGCGCTCGCCGCGATAGAGGAAGAAGGGGCTAGCCAGCATGCCGGTGATCCCCTCCCGAATGCCTGACTCGAAACCACCCTGTTTGGCGCCGTCGGCGTAATACTGCGTGAGCTCGGCCAGGTCGTCGTTGGTTACCGGGCGGCGATAGGCGCGCCGGGCGAGCGTCGAGAAGATCTGCTTGGCGCAGGCGTCGGGCGTGATTCTATCCTTGGCGGGATTGCAAGTGAAGATGTGGTCGCGGCTGGGCGTGGAGCTGAGGCCAGACACGTCGAAGGGTCCGAGAAGCTGGAAGGAACTCACACGATAAGAACGGTCCTGGCCGCCTCCGGGCGCGAACATCTGCAACTGGTCGTCGGATTCGGCGAAGCTCTGGCGGCGGAAGGTGACGCCGATCTTGTGCGGGCCGGCCGTGGCCTGGAATTTGATGTTCTTCAGGCGGGCGTTGACACGATCCATGGCGCCACTCTGCACCTGGTCGTACAGCTTCATGTCCTCTTCGCCGCCGATGACCGTTTGATAGACGATCTTGCTGTCCAGCGTGACGACCAGCGGATTTTCGTACTCCATGCCGTTGCCCCAGATGTGGGTGGCCATGTCGGCGATATTGATGCGGTATTCGCCGTCGGCGGGGAGATCGACGTGGGCGAGAATGCCGCCGCGGGTGCCGAGGGGCAATCCGGTGACGTGCGCGAGTTGATTGCCGGAAGCGGCCTTGAAGGTCCAGCCCTGCGGGCGCGAATCGCGCTGGCCGAGCGCCATCAGAGCGACAGTGCGGGCGGCCAGCACGTATTGCTCAATAAAAGAAGGCGAGACCTGCAGCGCGGCCGCGATGTTGTCGAAGCCTTGCGCGGTGTCATCCGGCGGCAGCAGGTCGTCGGCATTGACATCGACCAAGAGCAGATCGCGAACGGCGTTCTGATACTCTTCGCGATTCAGCCGGTGGAGCACTTCCGTGTCGCTGATGTGCTTTTCGTTGGGGAGTGTGTCGAGCGAAGCTTCGAGCCAGGCGACCAGCGAGTCCACCGCTTTGCCCTCCGGCTGCCGGGCTCCGGGAGGCGGCATCACACGGCCGCGCAGTTTGCGTACCGCCTTTTCGAAAAGCTCGGGATTGTTCGCGACGCTTTCGGCGGTGATGCCCTGGAAGCTGGCGCCGCCTTTCTTGGCGCGATCGTTGTGGCAGCCCAGGCAGTACTGCTTGACGGTGGCGAGATTCGCGCCGGCTGGATCCTGTGTTTGGCTCGTGGGCGCGGCGGCGAGAACGCCAGCGACGGTCAAAGCGGCAACCAGCGGATGGGTATTCTTCATGGGTCGCATGGATGGTTAGGCGTCGGGCGAAAGATAGGCCCACAGGCTTTCGAATGCGCGGCGGATGAAGGCGTCGGAGTTGCCCATTTTGGTTTCGTATTCCTTAGCCGGCTTGGCTGCCACGGCTTCCGTGGGGCTGTGGCCTTTGTTCAGCATGCGAACCAGGCGATCGTAGAGAGTGCCGTACATGTCGAGCTGCGCGGCGATGTCGGCAAAGCTGAGCATGGGACCCTGCGCCGGGACGATCCGGGTGTCGCGGTTCGCGACCGTCTGGAGGCGCTGCAGACCGCCGACGAGTCCCCCAATCCAGCCGCCGGTCCAGTAGTCGAGGAAGGGCCAGCCTTGTCCGCACGTGGCGTCGCCCACGGCCAGAATGTTCGGCTGCGGGAAGTAGACGTACAGATCGCCGTCGGTGTGCGGGGCATCGGAAATGTAGCCGTAGCGGACGCCCGAATCCAGAGCGCCTTTGTCGTAGAAGGTTTTGTTAGGTTGGGCGATTTTGGGGAATTTCTTGAATGTCCGCCCGTCCCACGGCCAGGTGATGTTTTGGGTCAGCCAAAGGCGGGTGTTTTCCTGGGCGATGATCATGACTCCGGCGGCGCCGAGCGAAAGGTTCGAGCCGGTTTGCTCGGGATGCCAGTGCGTGTTGAAGAGCGTGCGCACCGGGCCGCTGTTTGGAAGCGCAGCCACGGCCTGCGCTAAGGCGGCAGCGTTTTGCGCGAGTCCGCCGTCGACCATCAGAACGCCGTCCGTTCCGCTCTGCGCGATGACGTTGCAGCCGGCGCCGCCCAATAGATAAATATCGCGGTCCAATTGGGCAGTGGTGATCCTGGTTTGGGCAAAAACGCAGGGAGCGGCAAAGCCCGCCGCGGCGGCCTGAAGAAACGTCCTGCGCGAGGGACGCAACATGGTTATCACATAAAGTATACTTCGGCAGGCGTTTGGTTACATAGTCACTAAAGTGCTTAGTACTAATATTTTAGCCGCGGTGGAGCAGGTTAGGCCGGCGGTACACTGGGAACGGCAATGGAAGGCTACGATTTTCGGCGGGTTTCGGTCACCGCGCTGGTGCCGGCTTTCGCGCGGGGCGAGTACACGAAGATCCCGTGGGCCAAGGAGATGCTGACGGTTCTGCGCGACCGGGGCGCAACTTTGTCCGATAGCCCTTGGTCGGACGGCACGCGCGGGTATGCTTCGTTGTTCGAGGCGCGATTTCGCGCCGTCACCCGGCTGGTAGAGGAAAAAGGCGCGGCTCAGGTACTTGAACTTGCCGCGGGCCTTTCGCCGCGCGGTATGGAACTGGCCCGGCGAGGCGTCGTCTACGTGGAAGCCGATCTGGCGGAATCGATGACCCTGAAGCGCGAGGTGGTGACTGCTATTCTCGGCTCCGTTCCTGATAGCCTGCATCTCTGTGCTGCGAGTGTGATCGATCGGGCGCAGTTGCTGGCATGTTGTTCTCCTTTCGACTCCGGCCGGCCGGTCGCGGTCACGATGGAAGGGCTGCTGCGTTATCTCACTTTCGAGGAGAAGGCGCAGCTTGCCTCAAATGTGCATGAGCTTCTTCAGCGTTATGGCGGATGGTGGGTCACCCCGGACATCCACCTGAGAAGCTGGGCGGAGCGGCGAAGCCGGGAGTATCGCGAGAACGAACGGGAGAGGCTGGGGCGCGATCTGGACCCGAATTATTTCGATGATGTGGATCACGCCCGGGCATTCTTCGAAGGCTGCGGATTCGCGGTGGAGTCGCGCCCGCTGCTGGAAGGCGTCGGTGGCCCGCTGGCTGCGCCGCCGGGCGAAGAGCAGATGGCGTGGCTCAACGATATGCGGTTGTTTGTGATGACGGCGAAGGGCTGAGGCTAGACCAGCCGAGCGCGAATCATGGTGTAGGAATGCGGCGGAAAACTGTAGCGCAGGATCTTGCCTCGTGCAGCCGCGGAGCGCTGGACGGGCTTCACGGGCGCGGCGTCGAAATTGTTTTCCGCTTTGATGTCCGGCCCGTTGACTTCAATGGCTTCGATGCCGCCGTTGAATTGCTTGTCTTCCAGTTCGAACTCGGTTGGAATCGGCCGATCGCGATGCCGGTTCACGACGTTCACGACGAGAGAGCCGTGGTCGTTGGCGGCTGAGACATCGAGGTACGGAATGCCGTCGAAACGGCGGCTGGAGTACTTCGGGCTATCGACAAACAGCTCCAAGGCTTTGCCCTTGGTGTGGTTCGCAAAAAGCTGCAGCGGGTAGTAAATGGTCTGCAGATACAGGCCGTTTTCATTGGTGAAGATGGGCGCAATCACATTCACCAGCTGCGCCATGTTGGCGATTTTTACGATGTGCGCGTGGTTGACGAACGCATTGAGGAAGGTCGCCACGACGAGCGCGTCTTCCAGATTGTAATGTTCCTCCAGGATGCGGCGGCCGCGCTGGCTGGCGCCGCGCGCCCGATACCAGACGTTCCATTCATCCCAGGCAACGTAAATCTTTCGGTTGGAGACTCCGGAAAGCGCAGCATCGATGATGCCTCCGGCGATCTTCAACCGCGATGCCAGTTCCATGGAACTCGCCACGAAATCACCGAAGTCGTTCTGCGGATTGCCCACGTACATGTGCAGCGAAAGATAGTCCGCATGATTCTTGAGATATTCAAGGACGGTGCGGTTCCAGCCGGTCCAATCCGAGCCGGCACCGAAATTCGAAGAGCCGGCGGCGATCAACTTCACGTTGGGGTCGGTCCACTTCATCAGTTTGGCGGCTTCGAGGGCGAATTTGCCGTAGTCGTCGGCGCTGCGGTGGCCCATTTGCCAGGGGCCATCCATTTCGTTCCCCAGCCCCCAGTGAGTTACCTTCCAGGGATTGGCGCGGCCGTTTTGTTTGCGCAGGCGCGTCATGGCGGTGTCCTCGGCGGAGTTGCAGTATTCCACCCATTGCTGCGCTTCTTCCCACGTGCCGGTTCCGAGATTCGCGCAGATGTACGGCTCGGCGCCCAGCTTCTCGGCGTAATTGAGGAATTCGTGCGTTCCGAAGCGATTGCTCTCCACCGTGCCCCAGGCCATTTCCAGGCGGGGCGGGCGCCGATCGCGCGGGCCGATGCCATCGCGCCAGTGATAGTTCGACGAGAAGTTCCCCCCCGGCCAGCGAAGCAGCGTGACACCGAGGTTTTTGGCCGCATCCAGCACATCGCGGCGGTAACCATCGGCGTCCGAAAGCGGGGAATTTTCTTCGAAGACGCCGCCATAGATGCAGCGCCCCAGATGCTCAATGAAGTTGCCGTAGAGCTTCGGATCGATATCGCCGATGGTTCGTTCGGTATCGATCTTCACGCGAGCCTGTAACGCGTCCTGTTGGCCGCGCAGAATCCACGGTGCGGCCCATGCTGCGGCCCAAGGCGCGGTGAAGACGGATTTCGAAAAGCTGCGGCGGGAAAGCATCGGTGGTCCTCCTGGGAATTGGGTGCATCCTTTGGGAACAGAAGCGGAGCATGCGCTCCTCGCATTGTAAAACGTGAATTGCGAGGGGGCCCAGGCCAGGAGCCCGCACGCTTTGAGGAGGATCAGCCCGCGCGGCTCGCCGGGCCGTCAGAAACAGGTACGGCGGTCAAAGCCTCAATGGCTCGACCGCCGCGGCTGCCTTAGATCTATTCGTGAACTATGCGCCGCCAGATTACTCGTGGTTATCGCGGAAGTCGCGCAGAATATTCAAATCCTGCGTCAGCCGATCACGATCCCGCGGCAAGAGGTCAGGACTGTCCAGGACCCGGTTCAACGCCGTAATCACATCGTCCGCCTGATGGGGTTGATAGGTGTATTCGTCCCAATGATATTGCAGGTCGCTCAACTCACCTCGCAGACGGTCGAAGCTGGGACGGCTGTCGCTGTATCGCGGCAGATTCATCTCTGCCTGATAGAGGAGGAGTTCAGGTGTAGCGGTGAATCTAACGTGACAGCTCGTAAAGTGCTGAGGCTGTGCTCTTCGAAGCTTTAAAGGTAAGGTTGTAACGGCTCAAGGCCAGTTTGGCGATTTGTACACCACTTGACCGCCGACGACGGTTTCGAGCACGCGGGTGTTGGCGATCTGTTCGGCCGGGACCTTCAGCGGATCGCGGTCCAGCACGATGAGATCGGCGAACTTGCCAACTTCGAGAGAACCCGTTGCCTGGTCTTGATGCAGCTCGTAGGCGGCATTGATCGTAGCGGCACGCAAGACGCCTTCGCGGGACAAGCCTGGATCGTCGCCCAGCCGGCCTTTGAACTCGGGAGGCGCGTCCGGGGCGTTGGTGCGGGTTACGCCGACTTTGAGAGCGAACCATTCATCCAATTTATCCACGGGCCAGTCGCTGCCGAAAGCGATGCGCGCGCCGGCGGCCTTCAGCAATCCGGCAGGTTCGAGAATCTTCATACGCTCCGGGCCGAGGTAGTTTTTGAGGCCGAGCGTATCGCCCGCGGGTTTTTCCCACTGCATGGACAGAACCGGGATGGTGTTCAGCTGCTGGAAGCGTCGGAAGTCCGGGGGATCGACAATTTCGTCATGCGCGATGGCGGGCCGAATGTCCGCGTTCGGCAGGGCCTTGCGCAGTGCTGCGATGGCATCGAGCCCGGCATGGACCGCGCCATCTCCGTCGGCGTGCATGTGGGGGTCGATACCAGCGCGTCCGAGATCCACTACGATCTTCGCCAGCGCATCGGCAGGGAAGTAGACGGCGGGCCCGCGCGAGGGACCAGGCACCCAGTCCGGCTTGGCTGCCGTGCCCGAGTTGATCAGGTAGGGCTGCCGCATCGCGCCGGTGAAGGCAGGCGCGGCAATCACGCCGTCGAGGAACAGCTTTGCGTTCCGGACCGTGATGCCGGGCGCGGAAGAGATCTTGCCTTCGTCGTAGCGCTTCGACAGCACGACTACGCGCGCCACGGCGCCGGACGGATCGCCCGCTTCGGTCGGCGAGATGAGCGGAGCAAAGTGGGCACGCGCCGTCAGCCTGCCGGACTTGCGCAGCGCGGCGAACGCGGCGATGTCCGTTTCCGGCGCCAAGGCATCCAGAAAGCTTGTGACACCCTGGCTGTTCATGGCTTTGAGGGCGGCGGCAGCGCCGGCTTGGTTGTCCGCCGCGGTCGGCGCGGGCAGAAGGGTCGAGAAGACGTTGAAGGCCGCATCTTCGAGCAAGCCCGTGGGCTGGCCGGAAGCGTCCCGCCAGATTTTGCCGCCGACGGGGTCGGGCGTCTGGGCGGTGATTTTGGCGAGCTCGAGCGCGCGCGTGTTCGCCAGCACCGTATGCCCAAAGGATGAGCGAACGATAATCGGGCGCGTGGTCTTCAGCACGTCCAGCGTTGTCCGGTTGGTCTTCACGCCCGGGGGACGCATGCTTTCCTGGAACCAGTTCACGACCTCGAGCCAGGCGTTGGGGTCTTTGGAAGCCGATTGGTCCAGACATGCCTGCACGCGATGCCTCAGCTCGGGCACGGTCAGCGACTCGTAGTTGAGGTTGCATTTCAGCAGCTGCAGGCCGGCATCGAGAGGATGCATGTGGCCGTCGATCAGGCCGGGCATCAGAAACCGTCCTTTCAGGTCAACCGTCACGGTCGCGCGGCCGACGAACGGAGCCACGCCCGAATTGCCGCCGACATATACGATGCGTCCACCGCGAATCGCGATCGCTTCCGCGGTGGGATGTTGGGTGTCGGCCGTGAAGATGACGCCATTGCGGTAGACGCGATCGGCAGGCCCGGTTGAGGATACCTGTGCGGTCGCGGCCAGAGTGAAAAGGAAGTACAGCGGAACGAGCGGCAGGCTTGCCTTAGGAAACGTCATGGCCATGTCTAGCGCTTGTGCGATTTCAGGTAATCGAGCGCGAATTGCTTCAGCTTGGGGCTGGTCATGCCCAGTTCGGTGGCTTCCTGCGCGGCGCGGTCGGCGTCCCAATGATCGACGGCGACGCGTTTGATGAACCACATGGTGGCCGCGCGCCCGCCGCCCGCGCAATGGATGTAAGCCGGCTCAGATCCTGACGCGGTGATGGCTTCCAGAAACTTGTCGGCGGCCGCGGGGTCGGGAGAATTCCCGTTGAAGGGGATGCTGTAGTAGCGCAGGCCCAAGGCCCTGGCGGCCGCGCCTTCCTCTTCGACATTCGCGCCGGGCTCGCTCGGCTCCCGCAAATTGATCACGGACACAAAGCCCATTTTCTTGATGTTCGGCAGGGCCCCTGGCTTGATCGCCCCGGAGCAGGCGACCGTGGTCTCCAGCCGGCGGAAATTCACGATGCCGTCGACGTTTTCTTTTGTGACCTCCTGCGCCCGCGCCGGCGCCATCCACGAGGCCGCAAAAATACCCGCTGCGATGAACAAATGTGCTCTCACGTTTGTCCTCCTACGAGAACAACTATAGCTCGGGCGTTGAGCCGTTTCGCGGCTCCGGGCGGGAAGAGCGACGAATCGGTTTCCTCCGGCCTTAGTACAATCGAGAGTCATGCGATTCCGCCAATGGCATCTCGCGATCCTGAGCGCGGCTACCCTGCTGGCCGCGCTGGTGCACGCGCAGCAACCCGCCGGTGCAGTGAGAACAGGCCCGACGCCGAAGCCGATCCTGTGGCCGTCGCCGCCACTTCCGGACGGGCCCATCTCGCTCGAAACGGGCGTCGAGCGCAATCTTCGTTTGGTTATTACGAAGGGGTTGGTTCAGCCTTGGGGCATGGCCTTCCTGCCGGACGGCGGCATCCTCGTCACCGAGCGGCCTGGCCGTCTGCGCCTGGTCCGCAACGGCGTGCTCCAGGCCGAGCCGATTGCCGGACTGCCGGCGATTTACGCGCGAGGCATCGGCGGGTTGATGGACATCGCGCTGCATCCGCATTTCGCGGAGAATTCGCTGATCTACTTCACTTATGTCAAGCCGCCCACGACGGGCGAAGCCAATGACACCGGGCGCAACGCCCCGCCGGGCACCGTTACGCTGGGGCGGGGACGCTGGAATGGAACGGCGATCACGGGGTTTGAGGATCTGTTTAGCGCGGTGCAGGCGAATTCGCCGTCACGAATCATTTTTGGCCGCGACGGGATGATCTACATGTCGGTGGCCTCCGGCGATCCGCCGCAAGCCGACCGCGCTCAGGACTCTAACGACCTTGCGGGCAAGATCCTGCGCCTGACCGATGATGGCAAAGTGCCTCCGGACAATCCCTTCGTTGGGCGTGCCGGGTATCGTCCGGAGATCTACACGCTGGGGCATCGGGTGCCGCTCGGTCTGGCGATTAATCCCGCGACCGGCGCGATTTGGGAATGCGAAAACGGTCCCAATGGCGGCGACGAAGTGAATATTCTGGCTCCCGGGAAGAATTACGGCTGGCCGGTGGTGAGCTACGGCCGGTTCTACGGCGGGCCGCGCGTTTCGACCAATCCTTATCGCGAAGGCATGGAGCCGCCGGTGATCTTCTGGGTGCCTTCCATTGCGACTTCCGGCCTGGCGTTTTATTCGGGCGATCGGTTCCCGAACTGGAAGAACAACCTGTTCATTGGCGGGATGCGCCAGGGCGAGGTGCCGCGATCGGGGCATCTGGAGCGCGTGGATTTCAACAGCGAATGGGAGGAGTTGCATCGCGAGGGCATGCTGCGCGACTTGCAGCAGCGGATTCGCGACGTGCGTGAGGGGCCGGATGGTTTGTTGTACCTTTTGACCGCAGAGAATGCGGGCGCGCTGATTCGGATTGAGCCGGGGAAGTAGCGTCGGACCGGAACTGTCGTAGCTGGCTGCCGTCCATGCCCAGGAGGGCACCGACACAGGGGCTCCGCCCAATGCTTCGCCAGTGGTCACGGCAGACTACCCGTCGCGAAGCACCGGAGTGCTGATTCTGGGGTCGGATTGGCTCCCTCTCGCCTCCGAGCCGCCGCTGAAGACCCGCTTCAAGCACGGATTCGCCCCGGCGACTCGAATCAAAGAGCCTTTTGCCGGCTCGGCGCCCGCGGCGGGGCGGAGTGCTGGTCTGCGAAAATAAGCCTGACCCTTCGCAATGGCAAATCAGTCGGAAGCAACCGTCCGTATGTCGAGAATCGGGCCGAAGATCGCGGTCGATCGCACGCTGCCCTTCCACGAGAGCCTGGTGCACATGTTCCGGCACGCGGTGGAGCGCAAGCCGGACACGGTGGCGGTGATTTATGAGGACCGCTCGATCACGTATCGTGAATTCGGGCGCGCGGTGAACGGCCTGGCGGCTCGGCTTGCGTCGCTCCAACTGGAGCCAGGTCCGATCGTCCTCCTGATGCCCAACTCCATTGAGATGGACGTCGCACTGATGGCCGTGATGAGCGTGGGCGCACAGGTTGCTCCTGTCAATCCGTTCTTTCACGTCGCCGAAGTTGCGAAGGTGCTCGACGGCTTCGACGCCAAAGCCATCGTCTGCCATCCCAGCACGTCGGAGAAAGCTCATGCGGTGGCCGAAAAGATGGGGCTGGGACATGTGGTCATCGTGGGCTACGAGACCCTTGCCCGATGGACTGGGGATGCCCGCCTCGATTCGGCTCCAGCGAGGCTGCCGCGCGCCGATGACCTGGCGCTGTCGATTTTTACCGGCGGTTCCACCGGCGTTCCGAAGGGCGTGAACCACACGCATCGCGGGCTGATGTGGGGCCTGATTCAGCACCTCAGCGTCTGGCCCATTGCGTTCGGAACCGGCGTTTTTCTGAATGTCGCGCCGATGTTTCATATCTGGGGACTGGGCTATGCCACCTGGGTGCCGATCTTCACCGCCGGAACCCTGGTCATGGTTCCGAAATACGATCCCGATGAAGTGGTGCGAAAGCTGGCGCAGTATCGCGTGAGCATTTTTGCCGGCGGGCCGGCGCCGATTTATATGGGCCTGCTGCGAAGCCCGCTGTTTGACCAGGTGGATCTTTCGGCGTTGAAATACTGCCCCTCCGGCGGCGCGCCATGTCCGGAGGACCTGCATCGCGAATGGCTCAGGCGCACGGGCTGCCCGCTGCTGGAAGGCTGGGGAATGTCGGAAGGCGCTCCGTTTTGCCTAAATCGCTACGACGGCGAGCGCAAACTCCTTTCGGTCGGCAATCCGGTTCCGGAGACCGAGGTGGAGGTGGTGGATCTCGAAACCGGAACGCGCGTGTTGCCGATGGGTGAGGCGGGCGAGGTGCGGGTGCGCGGGCCCCAGATGATGACGGGCTATCAAAATAAACCGGAAGAAACCGCGTACGCGCTTCGCCACGGCTGGATGTACACCGGCGACATCGGTTATGTGGACCAGGACGGGTTCCTGTTTCTGGTCGATCGCAAGAAGGACATGGTGATCGTGGGCGGCTATAACGTCTATCCGCGCGAGATCGACGAGGTGCTGTTCAACCATCCGGCGATTCATGAGGCGGCGACGGTGGGCCGACGCGACGACCGGTTGGGAGAGGTGGTGGTGGCGTTTGTGGCGCTGAAAAGCGGCACCGCACTCGACGAGGAACAGTTCTTCGCCTATTGCAAGGAAAGCCTGGTGAAGTACAAACGGCCGGTCGAGGTTCATTTCATCGATGCCCTGCCGCGAACGGGCACGAACAAGATCGACCGGATCAAGCTAAGAGCGCTGGCAGCTAGCGGAAGCGCAGGCGCTGACCTTTAGCCGGCGATGGCTCCCTAGCCACTTGTCGCCGCGATGCTCCGGGGGGGCGAGGCGGTCGCGACCTGTTTCGCCAAGAAGAGTCGCCAGATGATCGCGACCTAATTACGACAGAGCCCTGGCGTGCCTTATGCCGGTGCACCAATGCTTTGCTCGTGGCTGTGTATCTTGAAGTGTTCCACCGCTTCTTCGTATCGCGTCCGCAACTCGCCCACTAGCAAATCGGCTGGCTCCCAATTAGCGGCCTCCAAAGATTCACCGTCCGCCTTCTGCGATACCAACTCTGCGAGGGGGGGCACCACCCGCTCATATTCGGGAACACGCAACTCAATGCGCTTGTGGTATATGTTTTTGTTTCTAAAATACTTCGCGCGCAGGAACCGGAAGGCCTCCAGCTCACTCAACAGAATCACGATCGTACGTTCGGCGCGTTCCGGTTCAAACTCAACCAGGTCAGTAATAGCCTTCCGTGCACTCTCTAGAGCGAGGAACAACATGTATACCGAGTTGCCGGCCGCGGTCCTCCAGGTTGCGCGAGCCGGCGAGTCGTTCATTTCGGCGGTCATACTGATCTGGGCAAGTGCTCGAAGCGAATCGCGAAATGCTTTCATATATGTGTAAAACGACGTGATGTTGATCACCACGGTAGCTTCCAGCGCCTGGAGCGCCTGGTTATTGCTCGCAAAGACCGGGAAGTAGTTTTCCTCGGACGTAAACTGTTCAACTCCATGCAAGTGTCTTTTATCGCTATTTAAGTGCTCCGCGGGAGGATGGTCTATTCTGTGAAGGCACCCATTAACCGTTTCTACGACCTTCGTGACTCGGCAAAGGGTGCTGATTTCGCACGCAAACAAATCCACGACTCCCAGCCGTGCGCTGCCGGTCTTGTACGCCCAGCCGACAACGCTCCCGAAAACTACGAGTACAGGTGCGCCATACTTGAGACATGTAGCAATGGCAACGTACAACATCCAAGTGTTGTCCCAGACCTTCCAAATGGCAATCCCCACTCCCGCGCAGCTAGTCAAGAAAACCGCGATGCAGCTGATCGCGATGATCACCTGAATATCCTGAACATGTCTTGATTCAAACAGGCGGTCAATGGTGGCGTGTTCTTCACCGGTCTTAAGCAGCCTGGCAATCGGCTGGAGCGAGCTCTTGAGGATCTTGGACCGGATGCCGTTATTGCGCATATCTTCACCTCCGGTAGACCTGACTCGCGAAATGTTATCAAAAGAAATCTGGCAATGCAAGAGTTGATCGTCACATCCAGTATGATTTAGATGTTGGATTCTACGCTAGTTAACAAGTCTGCTGTTGGATCTCAAGAAACTATTCGCGATAAACAAGTTGAAGACCGTGGCAACTGAAGATATGTCTTCTAAATAGATCGCGAAAGGCACGTTCCCGGGTCACTCTCTCTGCGAGCCTGCCCACGCCGCAGCAGCCTCCGCCCGGGCCGCGCGATGGCAAAGTTATCGAAGGCTTCATCGTCAAACTCAAAGCGATGGAAGTCTTCCACCTGCCCAACATCGCCGGTTGGGTTCGCCACGAACTTAAGCACCGTCCAGGGGCCACGCCTTCTGAGAATGGGCAGCATCCCGCGATCCGCCTCCCCGAGTTGTACACTTTCTTGATGGGAGGACGTTCCCGTGAGGTCCGCACCTATGCCGAAGTCGAGCATTTTCGTATTGCTTTGGATGAGCGCCGTTGTGGCGCCGGCCGCCGACAGATTCGCCACCTGGAGCCAG
>DATJNO010000050.1:0-6060 GCA_035508055.1 Bryobacteraceae bacterium
AAGGTTTGCCTCGTGGAACTCTGAGCTAAAGCGGTGACTGGCCGATTTGCGTTAATAGCTCGTCCACGGCATCCCAGGGTAGACGCGTTCCCCGCTCACGAAGCGCCGTAAAGCTGGCCCTTAGAGCAGACGCGGACATCAACCCCAACTCATAAAACCGCTGGAGCACCCAAACAGTGCCGTGATAATTAAGATCGTCTCGAGCCGCCAACTCCCGGCCCCACGGATCGTCTACGATTACGTCCGTCCCAAATTCGGAGGCCTGGAGCACGGCCTCAACTTCGCCGCGGTCCCGCATGCCCTGTCGTGCGCGCTCGGAGAGAAGAAATTCGACCGTGCCCTTTTCGTACCCGTCACAGCGTCCAATGAACGCATACGTATCGAAGAGCAGCCGTAAGCGGTCCTTCGTAGTGCGACGCTTAAAGAGGTCCTCTCTAACCGCTTTGGGAACGAGCACGCGGTCGAAGAGAAAACTCAGTTGCGGCAGGAGATCGAGATGATCCAATGCAATGACGCAGGAGCTGTCGATGGTACAGCGGGGCGCCCGCACCTTCGTCCTAAGTTTTATCGGCCGGAGCGAAAATAAGCAGTCCCAGGGCCAGCGCACCTAGCGCCAGCAGCGCTCTCTTCCCATTCTGCTCGGCTTTGACCGCCTTGAGATGCGCCATCACATTAACTGCTGCCTCATCGGGGTTGGCTGGGTCCACCACGACCAAATTAGATCCAAAGTGGGGCTGAAGCCGCGGCGCCAGTCGCGGGTCCGCCATAACAATCGTGCTCTTTTGTAGCGCAATTGCGGCGTTCAGTTCTTGTGTGCACGCTTCGGTCCAGCCGGCGCCCCCAACAACGCCGAGAATCACGTCGGAATCTCTCAGCTTTTGGCTCGTCTCCGGTTCCAGAACAGCCGGCATGACCTGACGAGTGTAGGCCGGAGGCACATAGACCGTCAAACCGTTCACTGCAGCCAGGGCCTGCAAACGAAGAGCCGTGACTTGATCGGCAAGGCTGCCATATGAGAGGAACACCTTCATACCATCTCGCCCTTACAATTGTACCTGGTGGCCTTCGCTAGTATGGGCTGAACTAGACCGGCTCGCTGAACCAATCGCCCGAGGCGATCAGCCGGCCGGGAGTTTTCCCGACGTACAGGTACACCCAACACTCGACCTTGCTGCCATCGTCGAGCTGCACGGTAGCGACGGCGCGTTCGAAATCGGAGCCTTCGTAATCATCCAGAGCGGCCAGCAGGCGAGTCGCGTCGTCCATGTTGTAAACCTCGCCCCGCACCCACTCGCCGGGATTGACCGCAGCCACTGCCCCCGGGTAACGGCCTAATCCATACAAGCGGCCTTGCATGCGGGCGTTGCCGACGAAGCGCGATTGACCTTGGAGAAGCCGGGCGGACTCGTTGTTGGAGCCGCGGCGGAGTGTGCCGTAGACGAAGAGGTAAGAGGCTGGCATGCACCTATCCGAGCGTTCGCAAGAGTGCGAATCCAGCACGCAGGAGTGCGTGCGCCATGCCCGTCACTTGACGTTTTGCTTGGCTAACAGTCTAGCGCGCTTTTGCTCCCAGTATGCTTCGTCGGCCTCGATCGGCTCACCGGAAGCAAGGCTATCGAGCAGTAACTTCGCTAGCTGTTCCACATCTTCAGGGTTCATTGCCACTATCTGCGCACGAGCGCTTCCTGCAACTGGCGCGCGTACTCCTCGATCTCGGGCGCCTGCACGGTGACCAGCGTCTTCTCCATGTCCGCGCCGCTTTCGAGCATATGCTTCAAATGCAGCGCCGCCAGTTTCATGCACCAGGCGTCGGTGAGCGGATGCGCCACACTCTGGCTCACCGCCAGCAACGCGGGATGCGGCAGCGCGATCACGCGCTGTTCGAACGGTTCGCCTTCCACCGCGACGCCGAACTTCACGTCCACCGTGTCGGCGTGGCGGATCGAAATGCCGTTCTGAACCCAGCGAAAGTGAACCTGCCAGGAGCGGCCGAACGGGTCGGGCCCGGCCTGGAACTCGCGGAAGTTGTCGATCATCTTTGACGATTGTAACCGAGCCGGCCGCCGCTCAGGTGAACGGGTGATTCCGGCGCGAAACCAGGGACAGGAACTCGTCGCGCGTTTCCTTGCGCTTGCGGAAGGCGCCCAGCATCGCGCTGGTGATGGTTCCCGAGTGCTGCTTCTCCACGCCGCGCATCATCATGCAGAAGTGGCGCGCCTCGCAGATCACGCCCACGCCCTTGGGCTGCAGCACGCGGTCGATTGTTTCGGCCACTTCGTGCGTCAGGCGCTCCTGCACCTGTAGACGGCGTGCGAACATGTCCACAATGCGCGGAATCTTGCTCAGCCCGATGACACGCTCCCGCGGCAGATAGGCCACATGCATGGTGCCGAAGAAGGGCAGCAGGTGATGCTCGCACATGCTGTAAAACTCGATGTCCTTCACCACCACCATCTCGTCGCACTTCTCAGCGAAAAGGGCGCCATTGACGATCTCTTCGACGTTGGTATTGTAGCCGCTGGTCAGGAAGCGCAGGGCCTTGTCGGCGCGCTCGGGCGTGCGCACCAGACCCTCCCGCGTGGGGTCTTCGCCGATCTTCACCAGCAGCTCCTGCATGAGCTTCGCAAGGGACTCCCGGTCCTGCTGCGGTTGGATGACTTGAACTTCGGCACGTTTCGGTTTCATGGTCGTAACTCAAAGAGATTGCGTTTGGTTTCCCGCAGTCGAATCGTTTCCAGGCGCGGCCAGTCGCCCGGGAATGCCTCCGGCCAGTGCGTTTCCAGGCGCTTCTCGATCACCCGAATAATATTCTCCGACGTCGGCACCAGGCCCGCGAATTCGCCCAGATCGACGTTCATATACTTATGGTCGAAATCTCGCAATACCTGCTCTGCGACCAGCCGGTCCAGCGCTGGAACATGCACCACCTGACCCGTTGCGGCGTTCAAAGGCCCGGCCGCGGTCACTTCCAGAATGTAATCGTGACCGTGCCCATAGGGATTGCTGCACTTGCCATACAGCTCCCGGTTTTCCTCCTCGCTCAACTGCGCGGAGTGCAGGCGATGGGAGGCCGAAAAACGGTAGCGGCGTGTCACCCGCATCATGACCGGCCTCCCGTGCAGTCCACATATAGGTCCTCGGTCTCGTACAGCCGGATGTTCCGCAGTCGCGCGCGCCCGATGGCGAAGTACGGCTCCAGGCGGTTCCAGATCTCGGCGGCCACATTTTCCGCGGTCGGCACGATCTTGTCGAACGGCGGCACCTCGTGGTTGAGGAACCGATGGTCCATCGGCTCGATGACCGTTTGCTGGATCACTTCTTTGAGCTTCTTCAGATCGTAGACCATGCCGGTGACCGGATCGGGGTCGCCTTCCAGCGTCACTTCCAGCACATAATTGTGCCCGTGGCCGCTGGGATTGGCGGCCGCGCCGTACAACTGCCGGTTTTCTTCAGCCGTGAGCGAGGGCTGGCAACAAACGTGCGACGCAGAAAATTCAGCCCGGCGCGTAAGTAACATGCCTATTCTTCGATGCTCCGCGTGAGACTCAGGATGCTCTACTATTATAAGAGAGGGACCAAGGGAAGTACGGAAATGACTCATTCCAAGGTGGATCTGGCGCTTAAAGGCGCGATTGCGGCTCTGCTGGTGGCGCTGGCCGCCGTCATCGTGTGGTCGATGCAGCCGCATATCGTTCAAGTGGGTGACCAGGCCAAGAACTTCACTCTGACTGCGGATAATGGCCAGCAATTCTCACTGAAGGAGTACAGCGGTAAGGTGGTGGTGCTGAATTTTTGGGCGGCCTGGTGCCCGCCGTGCGTCGAGGAAGCGCCGTCGCTGAATGAGTTCGCCAGGACCTTCGCAAGCTCCGGCGTGGTGGTGCTGGGCGTCAGCGTCGACCGCAACCCGCAGATGTACCAAAACTTCCTGAAGCGCTTCCAGATTGCGTATCCGACCGTGCGCGACCCGGACGAAAACACCAGCTACCTCTACGGGACGTATCAATTTCCCGAAAGCTACATCATCGACCGCAGCGGTAGAGTGGTCCGGAAGTTCGCCGGCCTGCCGGAGCGCGACGGCCAGCCGATTCCCTGGACCGATCCGCAGCTGATGAGCTACGTGAGGTCGCTGCTGTAATGGCTATTCCGGCCGGAGCGCTGGAATCAATCGACAAGCTCCTGGGGCGCGCTGGCTATCTGGACCGCCCCGAAGACCTGAAGCTCTACGAATACGACGGCAGCGTCGATAAAGCGCTACCCGAGCTGGTGGCGTTTCCGCAGTCGGCCTCGGACGTTGCGGCGATCCTCAAAATCGCCCATAAGCACTCCATCCCGATCGTGGGACGCGGAGCCGGCACGGGCTTGAGCGGCGGCGTGATTCCGCGCGCGGGGGGCATCGTGGTCTCTTTCGCGCGCATGAACCGCATCGTCGAGACCGATCTCGACAACGAGCGGGCCCTTCTCGAGCCGGGCGTCGTGAACGCGGAGATCACCCAGGCGGTCGAGAGCCAGGGATATTTCTACGCGCCCGATCCTTCCAGCCAGAAGGCCTGCACGGTGGGCGGAAACGTGGCCGAGAATTCCGGCGGCCCGCACACGTTGGCTTACGGCGTGACCACCAACCACGTACTGGGCATCGATACGGTGCTCGCCGATGGAACCGTGATGCATACCGGCGGCAAGGCGCCCGATCTGCCTGGATATGACCTGACGGGATTGTTGTGCGGCTCGGAAGGCACCATGGCGCTGACCACCGGGATCACCGTGCGGCTGATGCGGTCGCCCGAGCTGGTGAAGACGCTGCTCGCCATCTTCGACACCGTTGACGATTGCGCGGATACCGTGGCCGAGATCACCGCCCGCGCCATCACGCCCGCCGCTGTCGAGATGCTGGATGGCGTGATGCTGCGCATGGTGGAAGACATGTCGCACGCGGGCTACCCGAAAGATGCCGCGGCGGTGCTGCTCATAGAGCTGGAAGGGCTGAAGGAAGCTGTCGAGGAGCAGGTGGAGCAGATCGAGGATGTGTGCAAGTGCTGCCGGGCGCGGGAAGTGCGCGTCGCGCGGTCGGCGCACGAGCGCGAGCTGCTGTGGAAGGGGCGCAAGAATGCGTTCGGCGCGGTGGGCCGCGTCAGTCCCGCTTATTACGTCCAGGATGGCGTGGTGCCGCGGACTCAAGTGGCGCCCACGCTGCGCGAGATTCAGCGCATCTCGGACAAATACGGCCTGGTCATCAGCAATATCTTCCACGCGGGCGACGGCAACCTGCACCCGCTGATTCTGTTCAATCACCATCTGCCCGGCGAACTCGATCGCGCCAAGGCCGCGGGCGAAGAGATCCTGCGGTTTTGTCTGGCGCACGGCGGCTCCATCACCGGAGAGCATGGCGTGGGCATGGAGAAGATGGAGTTAGTAGGCGAGCAGTTTCCCGAAGAGACTCTGGAGATGATCGCGCGCCTGAAAAGCCTGTTCGATCCGCAGTGCCGCTTAAATCCCGGCAAGATGCTGCCGACGGGGAAAGGCTGCATGGAGATCCGACAGCCCGCGACGGTCGAGGTTTAACTCCGTCTTACTGAATTGCGAGCGTCACGGTGTTGCTGACGCGGCTTCCCGAAGTCATGACCACCTGCGCGGACGCGTTCGCGGTTGCGGATGCGGGAATCATGCAGTTGATCTGATCCAGGCCCGGATAACCTGGGGCCGCGCCCGCGAAGTTCACGGGGCAGTTCAGGCCTTCAACGGTGACCGTCGGCTGCTCGACGGCATAGTCGAGCCCGTTCTGCGACTGAGTCAGACCGAGCCCGGTAGCGTACAGCTCGACGTAATCGCCGGGTTGAAGCGGATTGGAGGCTGTGACCAGAGTCTGATCGCTGGCCCGCAGCGCGGAAGCCGGCCCGCTCCCCGAGGAATTCTGCGTGAAGATCGCCGGCGCGGCCGCGCCGATCATCATGTTCACCGAACTTTGCCCCGAGCTGTTCTGTACCGTAATCTGCGCGAGGCCCGAGATGTTGTCGGGAAGCGCGGCATTGATCTGCGTCGCCGAGACGTAGTAGGTGGAGAGGG
>DATJNO010000051.1:0-10103 GCA_035508055.1 Bryobacteraceae bacterium
GACGGATTGTGACACAGCACGCAGTACTCGGTGTTGTTGCGCAGGCCGCCGTGCAGCGACAAAAAGGTGTGGCAGTTATTGCAGTTGCTGAGCTGAACCACCGTGCGGCGGGGCGCTACTGCCGAGCCATCCACCGAGAAGTTGACCACCGGGTTCTTGGCGCCGTACTCGACGGATTGCGATGAGGTGGTCCCCGCCAAGACCGTCACACTTGTGCGCGACTCCCCGCCGATGGTGTACGTGCCGGTGGCATTTGCCGGAATGGCATGCGTAAATGTGTAGCTGCAAGCGCCGCTCGAGCTGCAAGTCGGGGCCGTCACGCTCTCCGTCACATACCCCGGCGTGCTGGCGGTATCGCTGCCGAAGCTGGTGTATCCGTAGTCGGAGGTGGGACCAGCCATGGTAAAGCTAAGGGTTGTCGTGCTCGACACGGCGACGTTGTTTCCGCTGTCGTCCTGCAGAGTGAAGTTAACAGTTGGATTTTTGCCAGCGGACGTATTCGTAACGCTGGTGATTGCCAGATTGAGGCCGGCCAGCAGCGGGTCGGGATTCTGAGGATACGTTTCCTTCGTATCGGCGGGTATGACGTGCGCGCCAAGAATGGACGCATCGAAGGGCAGCTCGCCTTGCGGAATGTGGCAGTTGTGGCACTGGCTATCGTCCGGCTGTGGTCCACCAGCGTGGTTGACTCCGGTAGCGAAATTGACATCGTCGTGGCAGGATCCGCAAGCTACGGCTGTCGGTTCTAACATGAAGGCCGTGGCTTGGGCGGCTCCCGTAGTCTGGCTGTGGCACACTTCGCAGCGGCGCGCATCAGAGGGATCGACTACCTTGGAGAAGTCATTCACGGAATTCATGTAGCCGATGATCTGATAGGGAACGCCGGGCGTAGTCGAAGTGCCTACAACGCTCGGCAGACTTGATCCCATATGGATCTTGTGAATCATGACTTTGAAGTCGAGCGAGTTGCCGGATGCCGGGTCCACGTTCTGGGGCTGGTGGCATAGAACACACTGCTCGACGCCGAAGGCATGGCCGCCGTGCTCCGCCAACTGGTCGTGGCAGGCATTGCAGCTCGCCGTCCGGATGACGTCGCGTGTGACGGTGACCGTTGCGCCGGTGGGGACGAAGCTATAGGTGGCGTGGCCGTAGTTCGTGCCGAGATTGAACTGGGTCAGATCGCGGCTTCCCACCAATCCGACGGTTGTTGTTGCCGTAGGATCAAACCCGGCCGGGGCCTGAGCTTTGTACACGTACTGGTATTGGCCGTTGCCGAGCGACGTGAGCGTGCCGCCGCCCTCTTCAAATGTAGGACGGGTCACGGTGCCCAACTTCGCTCCAGTCGCCTGAGCGGTCGTATAGGCCACGTATTGCTCCTGACCTTTCGGGATGTAGGAGGCGAAATAGGTCATCGTGATCGCGCCCGGTGTGTTTACGCCGGCCGCATCCAACGGCAATCCCGAAGGATCCGTCAGCGTGTAGTTCACACTGATGGCCCCGGCGCCGTTGACACTGGCCGAATTGACGGTAATCGTGAGGCCCGGCCTGACAAAATCCACCAAAGCGGGATCAGCGTAGTAAGCCTTGTCGCGCGGAGAGAAGGGCGACTTGGATGAACCCACGAGAGCAACCGACCCAGCCGCCAGCAGCAAGACTAAAAGGATTCGCGAAAATTGAAAACTCCGCATGTTATCTCCCATCGAGCGCCCAAGACCCCGCCGGGACCGGCGGAATGCCATCCGCAGCATCTCGGCTTGTCCAGTCGAACGAGACTGCGCGTGAATTCATTTGAGCGCTTATCACCGGCCCGACACGATGCAGGCCATATTCCCTGGTGAAACCAGTTGTATTTTCAAGGTGTTACAGGCTGTCGACGAAGGGGCCTCTGGGGCAAGAGAAGCTCTTTTGGGTGAAATTCCCCAAACGGCTCCCGGATCGCCTTAAAACACTCAAGATACGCAGTCCTAACCAAATCGGCGATTGGACAATCAAGAAGGCCTTCAGGTAACCCTTGTGTAGCCCCGAATACATTCACCAGGCTCGATGCCGCGCAGCGTTCTACGCTACAGCGCGATGTTCGGAAGGGCAGGAGGGGAAGAGCGCATCCTGCACGGGAATTTTGGCGCGAAAATCGGCCAGCTCTTCGGGGAAATGCTCGATCAGCGTGGCCGGCGCAAGATGCCGCTCGTCGCCCAACATCTGGGCCAGTTGCAGCGCATTCACGACCGCATTGCCGGCGATGTCGTTGTTGCAAAAGACAAACGTGGTGGCGGCATGTTCCCGGATCTCGCCGATGCGCGGCTTCCATTCCGCGAGCTCCTGGCGCGAGTAGAGATAATCGTGGGCCGCAAGCGCCCCGCTCGCTCGTCCGAATTCGCGCTGCCAATCCCTTGGATTGCGCCCGTGCAGCCGCACATAGCCGATGGGCGAAGTGAGCGCGGCCGAAGGCGGCATGGCCTTGGTGTAAGCAGCCTGATCGATGTTGGCGAAGCCGATGTGGTAATCGATGAGCGTGCCTAGCGCCTCTTCGGCGAGCCAGCTTCCGTGCCGCATCTCGGCCACCAGCGGAAACTCGTGAAAAGCGCGCCGCAGCTCGATCAGGAACCCGCGGTTCTCCGTGGTGTAGCGAAAAGTCCAGGGGAACTGCATCAGCACGCATCCCAGCCTGTGCGCGCGGAGCAGCGTCCAGAGCCCTTCTTTGAAGCGCGCGATTTCGAACGGCGCCAGCGATCGTTCGTGCGTGAATCGCCGGCCCAGCTTAACCGTGAACTGGAACTTCTCATTTGCCGCCACTTTCTTCAGCCACAGCGCGGTGAGCTCCGGCTGCAGCGGCTGATAGAAGCTGGTGTTGATCTCGACCGCATCGAAGTAGTGCGCGAGTTCTTCGAGCGGGTGAAAGTGGCGCGGCTTCAGCCGCGGATAGACGATGCCGTTCCAGTGCGGATAAGACCAGCCGGAAGGGCCACAATGCAGCGTTGGGGGGAGGGGCATGACTGCAATATTCTCCTTTTGTTCGCCACCAGGATATGCGAATGAAAGGCGAATGTCAAGCCGCCTGTAACGTCCTGCTATCCAAAATCTCCTGAAAAAATTCGGCCCGTGCCGTAACCTCGGGGTGGCGGTAAGCGTTATCTAGTCAAATCCCCGTTACGACGGCGGACGCTTCACCCTATCACCCCAAAAGCGTCCGCCATTTCTATTTACTCCACGTTTTCAAAAAGCGGTGTGCTGAGGTAGCGTTCGCCCGAATCGGGCAGCACCGTGACGATGGTTTTCCCGTTCATTTCCGGTTCCTTGGCGACTCGAACGGCCGCCGCCGCCGCGGCGCCGCAGGAAATCCCGGAGAGAATTCCTTCTTCGCGTGCAAGCCGCCGCGCCATCTCCATGGACTCTTCATTCGTAACCTGGACTACACGATCGATCACCGCGAGGTCGAGCGTTCCGGGAATGAACCCGGCGCCCAGCCCCTGAATCTTGTGCGGGCCGGGTTGCAGGGGCAAGCCCTGCATCTTTTGGGTGATGACCGGGCTGCCCGTCGGCTCAACCGCTATGGCCAGGATTTTCTTTTTTTGTACGTTCTTGATGTAGCGCGAGACGCCGGTGATGGTTCCGCCGGTCCCGACGCCGCTGATGAACACGTCGATCGCACCCTGGGTGTCCTCCCAGATTTCCGGTCCCGTGGTTTGAAAGTGAATTTCCGGGTTGGCGGGATTCTGGAACTGCTGGAGGAGGACGTAGCGGTCGGGGTCGGAGGCGACCACTTCCTCGGCTTTGGCGATGGCGGCCTTCATGCCGGCGGCTCCTTCCGTGAGGATCAGGTTGGCGCCGAAGGCCCGCAGAACGCGGCGGCGCTCGATCGACATGGTGTCGGGCATGACCAGCGTGATGGGATAACCGCGCGCCGCAGCCACAAAGGCGAGCGCGATGCCGGTGTTGCCGCTGGTAGGCTCGATGAGCTCCTTGCCGGCGCGCAACAGGCCGCGTTTCTCCGCGTCCCAGATCATTGCTGCGCCGATGCGGTCCTTCACCGAGTAGGCCGGATTGCGCCCTTCGATCTTGGCGAGAACGGTGGCCGGCGCGCCATCGGTGACGCGATTGAGCTTCACCAGCGGAGTCCGTCCGATGCTTAGCGAATTGTCCTGATAGAACATTTAGATCTCCCAATTGGGCACGTACTTGGATTGCTTGTCGCGCCAGTCGCGGACCAGCTCGGCAAACGTGGTCCGGTCAATGACGTTCGAGACTGCTTCGTCCACGCGTTTCCATGTTTCGGTGAAAGGGTCGGAAGTGCTGTGCTTGCGCGCGGGGCGGGTGCTACGGGATCCTTCCAGGTAACGCGTCACCTGGCCCACGGTGATGGCCTCTGGAGGACGGGCGAGCAGGTAGCCGCCCTCTGCGCCGCGCCGCGATTCCACGAAGCCGCCTTGCTTGAGGCTGGCCAGAATCAGCTCCAGGAACTTTTGTGGAATTTTCTGCCGCCGCGCGATGTCAGCGATCCGGATCGGCTCACCCATCTTTTGCAGGGAGAGGTCGAAGATCGCGTGCAAGGCATATTCGCCCCTGACGGAGATGTTCATGGGCGTGGCAGTGAATGTCCTGAATCCAACTAGAGATTGTACACAACCGCGGAAGTGGCGGCGTGAGACAGGCGAGACGCGGCCGCGGCTACTTCAGAGCGTTGATGGAGATGCTGAGTTGCGAAAGCTCTTCGCGGCGGCGCCGCTCCGCCAACTGCCGGGCTTGCTGATGCAACTCCCTGGCGAGCGATTTCTTGCCGGCGCGCAAAGTGGCCTTGGCGTAGTCCAGCAGCAGGCTAATGATGGCGGGATGCTCAGGCGCCAGGGTCTTGCGCCGGATGAGTAGCGATTGCTCGAAATAGGGGAGAGAGGCGTCAGCCGTACGCGTGGCGATGATGTTGGCCAGGTTATGCAGGATGGTGGCGCGGAGCGGAGCGTCCAGGGGCGGTGTGGAGTTCGCCAGGGCAAGCGCGCGTTGCTCGATTGGCTCCGCTTTTTCATCCTGGTTCTGCTGATGATACATATGGCCCAGATTGGCCAAGGCGCCTGCCAAATCGAGAGAGGCCGGGGGACCGAGCTTCTCCAGGATGCCGGCCGCTTTCTGGAACATCGGACCAGCTTCGGCGTAGTTTTTTCTCGTTTCCAACAGCTGAGCGAGATTGTTGAGGGCGACGGCAAACTCGATGCTCGCCGGCCCGTGCAGGTCCTCACAGGCGCTTAATGTCTTTCGCAGCAAGTCTTCGGCCTTACCGTAGTCGTGAAATTCCATCTGCACCACTGCGAGATTGTTGAGGATCAACGGCAACTTGGGATCATGGGGATGCGCTTGTTCCAGCTTCGCAGCATCCGCCAGAAGGTTACGCGCTTCCCAATATCGCCCCTCGGTCCAATCGATTTGAGCCAGCGCGTTCATGGAGTGCGCAATTTCCGGGCTTGCCGGCGGAAAGGCTTTGCGACTCAACTCCAAAGCACGGCGATACATGTGTTCCGCGTCGGAGAGCCGGCCGAGCGCCTGATAGAGCACGGCCAGGTGGTTGCTGATTTTTGCCTGAGTCGGGATGTCATTGGACTGGACTGCCAGCGCAGCCCGGTAGGCACGCTCGGCATCCTCGTATTTACCCGTGTCGGAAAGGCGCGCGGCTTCGTCGTTCAAACGGAGGGATTCGGCGCTCGCCCCAGTCACTTCCCCCGACTGTTGCGCGGCAGCAAAACAACCGAGCGCCAGCGCCATCCAAATCGCTTTCCTGAAGGCCATAACATCACTCCTACCGGTGCAGGCAAACCGGGAGCTGCCGCAAAACGCGGCTACGCTCATGCGCCATGATTCACACTGGGTTGGCATCGCTTTGGGGCAATGCCCAGCAAGACGGCTGTCACTTCGATACGGGAATAGACATTCCCGCAGGGTCGCCAATCAACTCTGCGACCTCAGGAGCACGCCGACTGCCACAACGGTGGATCTTTCAAATCAACAGGCGTTCGCAAATAAACCCGAGATGGTGTCCCAGTTTTCCAAATTGATACACTCAACTTCCGGCGGTTCGTGTGGAGTTTGTGAAATAACATCCTGGGAGGACGGGAATGAAAACCAAGCTGATGAGTTTGCTGCTGGTGCTGCCGCTAATGGCGGCCGAGCCGGCCGGCTACAAGTATTGGAGCGCGGCGGAATTGAAGGGTCTGGCCAAAACGATGGCGCCGAAGGTGAATGCTAAGAAAGTGGCGCTGGAGAACCTGGGCGAGTTCGGACCGGATCGCGCGATCGTGGTGCATCGGGAAGGCAGCGGGGAAGCGGAGCTGCATGAAACCGAAGCGGACGTCATGGTGATCGTGTCAGGATCGGGCACTTTGGTGATTGGCGGGACGATGCCGGGAGCGAAGAACACAGCGGCCGGTGAGCAGCGCGCACCCGCCGTAGTGGGAGGCAGCAAGCAGAAGATGGGTCCGGGCGATGTGCTGCACATTCCGCCAAAGATCCCGCACCAGGTGATGCTGGCGCCGGGGACGCAGATCACGTATTTCGTCCTGAAGGTGAAGGAATAGGCGGCTAGTCTTTCCAGAAGATTTCGGCGTCGGAGCGGCGGACGTAGTTGGCGTCGATCGCGGCGGGATCGGCGGCGCGGCCGGCGGAGAATCTATTTAGCGTAAGTTAGATCTCGCCGCGAATAAGACATACCTCAACGGGGAATCTTCAGAGAGCCTGCAGTTCGACCGGGCTGGATCACGCCCGGCTAAAGTTGGGCAAGGTCGCACTGGCGCAACCACGCGCCACGAGTACGAGTCGGCGAGTATACGGCGAAGTGGCTTCCTTGAACGACGTTTCACCGTGTGAAATTTCCACCATCCAGACTTGGGCCTCGCATCACTTGGTCAAATCAACAAGTCGGCCCGTTACACGGCCAAGTGGTTAAACCTTCTGGCCGGCGCCTGCTCACTGCTACGGTTCAATACCGATCCGGTCGTTTACGGCACCGCTGCTCCGCTTGTTTGCAATCAAGATAACGCTCCGTGGTCTGAACCGAAACATGTCCGAGTAGGAACTGGATCTCTCCAGTTCGCTAACTCAGCGATCCAGATCGAAAGCTTGCCCTTTTCCCCGCCGTGCTGTTCGACCCAAGAACCGCCACAATTGTCGCTTTCGTTTTGATGGTCCGGGCTGGACCAATGGGGTCTGATGACAGATCAGGTCTCCAAGAATCAACCGCCGCCTTGACCTACATATCATTTCCCGATCGGAAAATCTCGTTACTGCGTCGCCCCTACCGAGAGCATCGCCGGGCTGCTCGCTTGGTTGCCCACAGTGATAACAAGCGGTTGGTTACCAGGACCGAGACCCTGCGGTATCACGAGGTTCACCTGGCCAAGGCCCACCAGTCCGGGGGTCAGCCCCGCGAATAGCACGCTCGCATTTTGACCGCCGATCGCTGCGGTAACTGTCTGTGCAGAAGTCGCTGGCGGGGTTGTTGGAGACGCGGTCCCGTCTCCGAGTGCAGTAGACATGGCTCCTAAACCCACGACGTAGACAGTAATGGCTGAACCAGGCGCTGCTGGAAAGGAAGGTCCGTTGAGCACGAGGGACGGCACGTCTTGCGCGATGGCCTGGTTGCCGTTGTACATGAAAATCGCGGGGGCGGCAGTCTGGACCGCGGCGGTAAATGGCGCTGAATCCTGTAATCCCGCGCTGACGATTATCGTCGCCGGGCCGGAGATGGTCCCATACGGAACCAGGAAATTGATTTGGGTCGCGCTTGCATACTGCACCGGCGCCGGCTGCCCGTTGACCGTCACTGAGACATCGGCGAGCACAGGCAGAAACGGAACCTGTTGGGCGGCCATTGGTAATCCAGCAAGATTATCGCCGTACACAGTTGCGTACTCCCCGGGAGCGAGCGGGCCCGGCTGGGAGTTCGCCAGATTGACGACCGCATTAATCTGCGGAGTCTTGAAAGTGTTTAAGAAGGGATTGAATTCGAGCATGCCCGGCTGCACTGTTGTTGCGTTCTGGAACAGGCTGAACGCTACGATGTCCGGGGGTGGTGAATCCAGCCCAGGAACGCCCGGATAGGCCTCAGGGAAAGTGTAATTAAAACCCAGCACATTCGGGTTATTTGACGCGAAGCGCAAAACAGAACTAATCCACGCCGCCTGCCCCTGCGGCGTAATCGGGAAATCCGCCATGGGCGCGTTAGCCGAGATGTTTACCGTGGTGTTCTGGTACGCAGCCTCCGAGATGATCCCTTTCTTGCCCAGCGCAGCGATATCCCGGAAGACCGCGTTCAATTTTTGGTACCAACAGCCCGTCGTGTATTGCGGCAGAGTCCAGCCTGGACCCATGTACGGCAGGGAGACGCCCGCTACGTCAAACGGCACGCCAAGATTGACCATCGTAGTGAAGAATGCTTTCACCCAGAGATCAGCGGGCGACAAAGTAAGGCCAGCGATATGGAGCACTATCTTCGCTTCGGGGTCGACTTGACGAATTCCGGCAATAGCGGCCTTCAGCAGCTGAGCCTCAATCGGCCAAACGTTTTGCTCCATGAAATCTATGGCGTCATACGGGGAGGCGTTCTGCGGCGCCGGGAGCCGTTGCCCCGGAAGGAAATTTAGAATTCCAGTGCCTATCTCGTTTCCGGGTGACCAGAGGTCAATCTTGATGCCTTTGTTCATCAGGTACGAGGCTGTCGCGTAGGTGTAGGCCTGAACGGCTGCGGCCGTGTCGTCGAGGGAAAGACCCTGCCATGCGGCTGGCGCGTTTTGAACACCTGCATTTGCAGCGGTATCGCTCAGGTACAATGTCATATACGTCTGCATCCCGAGTGATCTCGCTTCGAGCAACTCCTGTGTCGACAGCTGAAGGGAAGACCAGGACGTGGGAATCCAAGGCAACGTTCCCCACTGGCTGAAGGGCGTGTTTTCGAGGATGGGAATGCTTACAGTGGTCGCCATAATGCGGGCACGCCCGATGCCATTAGCGGCCATTATGCCAAAAGGATCGTAGCCAGTCGCGCCGCCCCAGACGATCCAGGTGATGGAATCATCCGAGACAAATCCAGGTACGAAATCCGAACGGGGCAGCGGGTTCGCAGGGAGTTGGTATGGCTGAAAGTTGGTGTTACCGCTGTTAATCTGGAAGTTTTGAAATGTGGTCGTGACCGAATTCATTGCATTCACGTTCGCTGAAAGCAGCCCGAATACGGCTGGGCGTACGGGGCCTGTCCAGGTTCCGACGGTTATCCAGGAACTTCCCGACAGGCTCATGAACTCATACTGTGTGCCACTGCGCCGAATGCGCAACGTTCCAGTCTGGTCACTCGATGGCGCACTCGAATAAACCTGCTGACCCGCGACAGTCCCGGAGACTAGCAACTGGTCCGCCCCAGTCGTGCGAGCTCGAAATAATGTTAGAGAGCTTTGGCCATCGAAGTAAACCTGAAAAGCCGCGCCCTCCAGCAACGGGTTGGATCCCGAAGCAACAATGGCCTGGCCCCAGGAAGGGCCTAAGGCGTAGTCCACCTGGACGTCGAAATCCCCGGGCGCGTAATACTGCGAGTAAACGGAAGTCACCGAAATCGGGTTGGAACCGTCAGAAGTCAAAACCAACCCACCCTTCATCTGATATGTGCCGCTGATCGAACTAGTGGAGGGAGTGTTCAAAGACCAACGGCAACTGTCGAGTGCGCTCTCTTGGAAGCTGTCGCTCGGAAGCTGCGCGAATGCGCGCAAGCACAGCCCGAGACCGAACGAAGCCAGTCTTGCGGTCCGCATGCGAATAGTGTACTGAATCGGCTGTCGCCTCGTTAAGGCTGCCCAGATTCCGAATTCAGACGAATTATGTGCACGCCACCAGTCCACTAGCAAAGTCGCCAATGGTGACTTGTGCCACTGACGATCTGGAAAGGGCGTTCCAGGAAATCGGTCCTGGAGTCGCCGTCACGTCAACTTGACGGGAAACGGCCTACGCTCTCCCGTGGAATGACCCATTCTCAATCCGCGCAATGCTGACTTCTCGGTCGCGTGGGTTCCGTCCCGGTGGCGACCGCCCGGAGCGCATATACTGACTCATTAGCATGCTGCACGACTTCCGATGGG
>DATJNO010000052.1:0-159193 GCA_035508055.1 Bryobacteraceae bacterium
GGCCGGCTTCGGCCCGGCGACCTTGCGGTCCAGCCACTCGCGAATCACTTCGAACACCTCGTGGTTGTTCTTTTCGAGCAACATGAGGTTGCCGTTGCCCAGGATGCCGTAATCGCGCAGCCGCACCATTTCCGCCTGGCATCCCACCTGCCGCAAGAACTCGACGTTTGGCACCGGCGACCCGCCCCCGCCGAATTCGCTGGTGAGCCATCCGATCGGAATGCTTTCCAGGTTCTTCCACTTGTGCACCGGCTCGGCTTGCAGCTTGTAGGACGCCACCAGCGGGCGCGGCGCATCGGTTGGCAGCTTCCGCTCCACGAATCGAAACTGCGCGGGATCGGTCACCGGCGGGTCGTAGGTCATCGGCGCGGCGGTTAATCCCCAGCGAAGCTGCCGCTCGAAGGGATTGCCGTTGATCTCCATCGCGAAGATGCCTTTCACCAGGTTCGGCCGCCGGTCCGCCACGCCCCAGGCGAAGAACCCGCCGAAGGCGTGCGTCAGCAGAATGCTCGGCCCGATGCGATCCAGCAGTTCCGCGCCGCCGCGCCACGCCAGCTCGCTATGGAAGGCTTCGTCCATCACGTTGCCGCGCTCGTTGGCCATGAATTGGTCGACAAGCGGATCGTTCATGCCGCCCGGTCCGGGCCACTGCGCCGTGTTGAAAACCGCAGTGCTCTGGATCAAAGGCTCGAACGGAGGGACGTTGGGCAGATGGCTGGGGCCGAGCGCGTCGGGATGATAAGGGGACCTGCCGTAGCTCGGCCGGTCCAGCCAATAGACGCTGTATCCGGCCTGGACGAAGTAATGCACCCAGCCCGGCCGTCCGCCGATGCCCATCATGTGGCAACCCTGCCCGCCGCCGCCGTGCACCAGCACGATCGGATACGGGTAGCGCTTCTCGGCCGGGATCATGTACTGCACGTACATCTGGCCCTGCGCGATGGTGCCGTACGGCATCTTTTTGCGCCCGACGCCGACCCAGAAGCAGCCCTGATCGGCCAATTTCAGCGCCGTCGATTCGCGATTCGGATGGGGATCGGACGTGGAAGCCGCCGCGGGCGACGGCGCAGTGGCCGAGAGCTTGTCCAATTCTTCTGCCGTGACGATCTCTTTCACCAGCTTCGGCCGCTCCTGGACGGCGAGGCTCGCGAACACCGATCCGTCGCCTTGCGTGATGAGAATAGACGGGCCGATGTGGTCTAACAACATCGCGCCGCGAGAGCGCCACAGGTCCTGCGTGATCGGATTATTGCCCATGGGCTGGCCCATCGCGGCGACCACTTGCGCGACGGCGGGGTCGTTGGGGTCGAGCTTCATGCTCGTGGCCACAGCTTCAAACGTCGGCGCTTCTTTATCGAAATAGCCGTGCACCCAGGGATGATAAGGACACCGTCCCTGTCCCGGCCGGTCCAGCACATACACCTTGTAGCCTCGCTCCAGCAGTTGCGTCGCCAAGCCGCGGTGGCCATCGGGCGTGCTGAACCAATCCGACCCCTGCCCGTGCCCGCCATGAATCAGTACGACAGGATACGGATGCCGCACCTCGCGTGGAATCCAATGCTCCACGTACATCTGCCCGCCATTGCACATCGTGCCGCGAGCGAGCTTGGCGTGCTCGACGCCGTACCAGTGGTAGCTCCACTCGGCGATGTCCAACGCAGCTCCAGAGCTGGTCTCACTCGGAGCACCCGCTCTTGCAGGGAGAGCCGCAATCGCTGCCGCCGCCAAACCGCCCCACTCGCGCCGTGTCATTTCGGTTGTCATTATGACACCGGAAGAGAGATCCTGAAAGACGAGCCGGCTCACAAAGAATGAAAATCGAACCCACCCAACTCGAAAAGGCTGTCCTGCTGAAGGTTAGCGGGCGCATGGACGCCGAGAACGCGCACGAATTTGAAGACGCTTGTGATCAGTGGATCAACCAGGGCGCGCGGCACCTGATCGCGGAGTTGGATGGCTTACAGTACGTCAGCAGCATGGGCCTGCGTTCATTCCTCGCGGTCGCCCAGAAGCTGCAATCCAACTCCGGTTCGCTGATCCTGTGCGGCCTGCAGGGCCTGCCGAGGCAGGTTTTCGAAATGACGCGCTTGATTGGCGTCTTCCCGGTGTATGAGTCGGCTCAGCAAGCCATTGCCAAGCTGTGATGGCCCTTGATTTTACACGGCTGACCATGCCGGCCAGCCTCGATTCGCTGCAGCCATTGACTGCGTTCGTTCTGGCCGGCGCGGACCGGGTGGGCTTGGCGCAGTCCGAGCGGGACAAGCTCGAGCTGGTACTGGAGGAACTTCTGGTCAACGTGGCCCGCTACGCCTACCAGCCCGATTCAGGAGACGTCGAGGTGGCATACGCCGCGGACGGGACTGGCGAACTGGTGGTGGAGATTTCCGATAACGGGCGTGCTTTCAATATTTTAGAGGCTCCGGCGCCGGATCTCTCGGCGGGACTGGTCGACCGGCCCATTGGCGGCCTGGGCCTGCTACTGGTCCGCAGTCTGGCTGGTTCGGTGGCCTACCGGCGCGAGCAGGACCGAAACAGGGTCTCCTTCCGGTTTCCCGGACCGCAGAGCCCTGGTACCTGAAGATCCAAAACTTTCTTTCGGTTTCTGTAACAATGCTGGGAAGTGTGTCACTCTAGGACATCGGTAGTTGCCCAGGAGAGAAACGGATTATGAGAAGAGAGGATGACACAATGACTACGTTCCGAAAATGGAGATTTCCGATCCTGATCGGCAGCGGCCTCATCGCCGCTGGCGTATTGATTTATTTCTCGAACGCGAGGGTTGGCACAGAATCGACGCAAGGGGCCATCGGCAAACGCACTGTTTACCGCGACGGCCAAGTGAACTCGGCCGACGTGGCGACTCCCGGCGAAGCGCCCGTAGCCACCGCGGCCATCTTGCAGAGCAGCGAGTTCAAGTCGCTGGCGAAGAATCCGGACTTCCAGAGCCTGTTGAGCGATGGCTCGTTTCAAGCCCTTCGCAAGGACGAACTCTTCAGCCGCTTGCTTTCGGAGAAGGCGTTCAGCGAGATGGCCCGGCAGGAAAGCTTCCGAAACCTGCTGAAGAACGAGGCATTCCGCAGAGCGCTGGCCGAGTCCGCAAAGCAGGATCTGAAGTCCAGCGACACCGAAGCGAACTCGGAGAAGCTCTACAGCGAGATGGCCAAACAGGATGCCAATTTCGCGGAACTCAGCAAGCAGGAGGCATTCCACGAACTGCTGAAGAGCGAAGCCATGGCGCATATGGTCACGAACGAGGCGTTCCTGAGCCTGATGTCGTCGCACGCTTTCAACTCGCTGATGCGGCAGAGCGCTTTTTCCAGCCTGTTGAGCAACGCGTCCTTCCGGGCCGATCTGCTGAACCGCAGCACCGCGGACCTGCTCAGCCGCAGCGCCGCCGCACTGACTTCGGACAAGAAGTAGGATCCGATCCGCTAAACTGAAGTACTTGATTTCCGACAATTCGACAAGGGTGCATCGAGTCCCGCTTTGTGTAGCGGGACTCTTTCTTATTTTGGCGCCGGCGCTTTACGCCCGCACGCCGAAGATTTTCATCCAGTCCTCCCAGCACATCGAAGTTCTGTACTACACGCCCGCGCACGAATACCTGGTCACGCATCTGATCCGGGCTTACGAGAACGCTCTGAATTTCGAGCGGAACCAGTTTCATTTCACCCCTTCGCGCAAGGTCAGTGTCCTGCTGGAAGACTTCGGCGATTACGGACACGGCGCGGCTGGAACCGTACCGTCGAACTTCATCGACGTTGGCATCGCGCCCTTCAGTTACACTTACGAGACGCTGCCGGCCAACGAGCGCATGACCTGGATCATGAACCACGAATCGATCCACATAGTGATGGGCGACCAGGCCAACAGCGTCGACAAGCGTTTTCGCGAATTTTTCTTCGGCAAGGTCGCACCCACGGATGAAGAGCCGCTGTCGGTGCTGTACAGCTCGCTGACCAGCCCGCGGCACTACGCCACGCGCTGGTTTCACGAAGGCATCGCGGTGTTCATGGAGACCTGGATGTCGGGCGGGTTAGGCAGGGCCATGGGCGGATACGACGAGATGGTGTTCCGGACGCTGGTGCGCGATGACGCCTACATCTATCACGTGGTGGGCCTGGAGTCGGAAGGAACGGCGGCCGACTTTCAGACCGGCGCGAATTCGTACCTCTACGGCACTCGCTTCATGACCTGGCTGTGCTACACCTACGGACCGGACAAATTGATGCAATGGGTGACGCGCGGACCAAAGACCAGCCGCTACTTTGGCGCACGTTTCCGGCAGGTCTACGGAATGGGCATGGAAACGGCCTGGGAACAGTGGATCGCGGGCGAGCGAAAGTTCCAGGAAGCCAATCTGGCCGACATCCGCAAGTATCCGGTGACCAAACCGCAGCGGCTCGCCGAGCGCGCGGTGGGATCGGTGTCGCGGGCGTATTACGACGACAAAGCCAACGTTCTGTACGCGGCCGTGCGCTATCCGGCGCACATGGCCAGCGTCGCGGCGATTCATCTCGATACCGGCAAGATCGAAGAGCTGAAGGACATCAAAGGGCCCGCGCTGTACTACGTGGCTTCGCTCGCGTGGGACGCGCGCGGCCGCAAGCTGTACTACACCACCGACAACAACGATTGGCGGGATCTGAACGTGTACGACGTGCAGACGCATCACGCGCAGCGGTTGATCAAAGACTTTCGCACCGGCGATCTGGCCTTCAGCTCTCAGGATGGCTCCATCTGGGGCGTACGGCACAGCGACGGCTTGTCCAGCCTGGTGGAGATCGCAGCGCCATACAAGGAATTCAAGACGCGGCGGGCGTTCGAATACGGAACCGACATTTTCGACATCGATATCTCGCCCGACGGCCGCTATCTGACGGGCGCGATCACCGACGTGAGCGGACGCCAGAAGCTGGTTCGCTTCCCGATCGATCAGCTGCGCGGGAAAGAGGCGGCGCCGTTCGAAGTTCTATACGACTTCGATTACAACTCACCCGGCAATTTCGTTTACTCGCCGGACGGCCGCTATTTGTACGGATCTTCCTACTACACGGGTGCGTCGAACCTGTTCCGCTACGATTTTCAAACGAAAAAGATGGACCCGATCAGCAACGCCGAGACCGGCCTTTTCCGGCCCGTGCCGCTCGCCGACGGCTCGCTGATCGCCTTCGAATACACCAGCAAGGGATTCATCCCGGCGCGCGTGCCGACTCAGCCGGTGGAAGACATCAGCGCGGTGAAATACCTCGGGCAGGCGACGCTCGACAAGTATCCGGTGCTGCGGAAATGGAAGCTGCCGCCGCCCGCGTCGCTCAATTCGCCGAATCTGGTAACGCGCGCGGGCGCCTACAATCCGGTGGATAACGTGCAATTGATCTCGGCCTATCCGATCATCCAGGGGTACAAGGACACCCAGGTGGTCGGGATGCGCGCCGAATTTGCCGACCGGCTGCGGCTCGCGGGCGTCAATATCGAAGCCGGTTATTCGCCCGACCCGAGCCTGCCGTCGAAAGAGCAGGCGCACGCTTCCTTCGACGCGCACTTCTGGGATTGGAAAATCAGCGGCTATTACAACTACGCGGACTTTTACGACCTGTTCGGGCCGACGAAAGTCAGCCGCCGCGGCGAATCGCTGAAAGTGGGCCATTCGAATTACTTGATTTTCGACACGCCGCGGACTCTGCAGTTGGAATGGAATGTCGCCGGATATTCCGGATTGGACGAGCTTCCCGAATATCAGAACGTGACGACCGTGACGCCCAACCTCATGGAAGGGAACCTGATGCTCAAGTATTCGAATCTCAGCCGGGCGCAGGGCGCGGTGGACGACGAGCAGGGTACAGCCTGGGGCGTTTATTCTCGCTATTACTATAGCCGCGGCTCGTTCCCTAGCATCCGCGGAAACTATGATCGCGGGTTCCTGCTTCCTGACAACAGTTCGTTCTGGATTCGCACGTCGGCGGGCAAATCGTTCGGCGATTTCAGCAGCCCGTTTGCGAGCTTCTACTTCGGCGATTTCGGGAACAATTACATCGATCACCAGGAAATCGACCGCTACCGCGACTATTACAGCTTTCCCGGTGTGGGGATCGACGCCCTCGGCGCGCGCAGCTTCGGCAAAGTGCTGGGCGAGTATAATCTGCCGCCCAAGCGGTTCCGCGAGCTGGGGGCCACCTGGATGTACGTGAATTGGGCGCGGCTGACGTTCTTTTCCTCCGGCCTGTTCACCAATCTTTCGAGCCCGGTCACGCGCGGCTATTATGCCAACCTGGGCACACAACTGGATTTGCGCATCGTGCTGTTCACCTACCTGAACACAACGCTTTCGGGCGGCTATGCCGCGGCAGCGGATCGCGACGGCCACATCTTCACGCAGTACATGGTTTCGCTTCGCATCCTTTGATCCACGCGATGACGCCGCATCTCATCCGGTTGTTGCTGGCGCAGGCGGGCTTGAGTTTGCTGCCGGTGCTGCTCTTCCTGTTTGCGCTGGAGCTGATCGACACCTATAAACTGCTCACGCTGCGCTGGGTGCTGCTGAGCGTCGCGGTGGGTTGCGGCGTAGCGATGGTGTGCTATGCCATCAACACGGCCGTCTACAAATCAGGTCTGGTTTTGCCCGCGACCTGGGCCCGTTCCGGCGCGCCCCTGATCGAGGAGTTCGCCAAGGCGCTGTACGTAGTCTGGCTGCTGCGCCGGAATCGCGTGGGCTTCATGGTGGATACGGCGATTTCGGGATTCGCGGTGGGCGCGGGCTTTGCGGTGCTGGAGAATCTGACCTACATCCCGGATTTAAGCACGGCGGGGCTGCTGACCAGCGCGGTCCGCGGCCTCGGTACGGCGATGATGCACGGCGGCACGACGGCCATTTTCGGCATCGTGTCGGTGAACCTGAGCGAGATCCGGGCTTCGCGCTCCTGGCTCTCGTTCGCGCCCGGCCTGGCGATCGCCGCGCTCATCCACGAGCTTTACAACCAGCCCTGGTGGCGGCCAGTGACGGCGGCGGTGGTGGTGCTGGTGCTGCTGCCGGTGGTGATGTCGTTCATTTTTTGGCGCAGCGAAAAGGCGCTGGAGAGATGGCTGGGGGCGAAGCTCGACAAGGACATCGATCTGCTGCAGATGATCGCCAGCGGATCGTTCAGCGATTCGCATGCGGGCCGCTACCTGCAGTCGCTGGAGAGCACCTTCACGCGGGAGGTGCTGGGCGACATGCTGTCCTACCTGCACCTATGCCTGGAGCTAAGCGCGCGCGCCAAGGGAGACCTGCTGCGCCGCGAAATGGGTTTCCCGGTTCCGCCCGATCCCGAACTGCCGGGGCAATTGAAGGAATTGAGCTTCCTGGAATCGAATATCGGCCGCGCCGGAAAGCTGGCTCTAGCGCCGCTCGTCGGGCAAAGCCGGCGGGATGTATGGGAGTTGCAGCACCTGGCCGCGAAGCAGGAAGCGTAGGAGCCTAGGCCTGCATCGCGGCGAAACTGGCGATGGCCGCGGTCTCGTCCTCGAAGCTCTGGAGCACCGAGTCGATCCGGGTCACGCTCAGGACCTTTTTCACCGGCGCGTCGGGGTTCAGCAGCTTCAAAGCGCCCGAGTTCTTGACGGCGTGCGTGTAGCAGTTCATGAGCACGCCCAGGCCGGTGCTGTCGATCCGGCTGACCTTGCTCAGATCGATCAGGACCTTGGTGTCGTTTTGCAAGCGAATGGCGTTGGCCAGCTCGTTCAGCTCCAGCGAAGAGGCCAGCAACTGGGCGCTTTCGACGAATCGCAGCACGGTGACATCGTTCACGCGCTTACGTTCGAGAATCGGCTCGCCCAGGCCGCGGATGAGCAGCTCCGTGGCGCGCAGCTCCGTAAAGCACTCATCGCAGGCGAGATAGTGGTTCTCAAACTGCTCGACCAGCTCGGGGTTTAGCCGCCGATGCAGATACTTCCGGATGGTTTCCTCGCGGAGAATCGGGTCGCTGTGCCAGTCCATACTCATATTATTGAGTGACCGAGGGTCGCCCTATGTTTCGTCTGCTCGAGGTAAATGGCGCGAAATTTTTCCTTGGCGCGAAACAGCACGACGCGGAAGTTCTGGTCGGTCATGCCGGTCTGGTGCAGGATCTCTTCCTTAGTCTTTTCTTCAAGATAGAAGGCGCGGAGGATGCGGCGGTCGCGGTCCGGAAGCTGCTCCATGCCGCGCGCGATGGCCTGGCGCAGCTCAAAAAGCTCCGATTCGGCGATGCTCTTGCCAGGCGGCTCGGGAACGACCTCAGGCATCGGCTCGTCGCGGTACGAGCGGCGGCGGTATTCGGAGATCACGTTGCGGCAGATGCCGTTCAGGAAGGCTCCGGCGGCGTCAGGGTTGCGAAGCTTGTCGTCCTTGGAGGCGGTCAGGTAGCGGGCGATTGTTTCCTGGACTACATCATCGATATCGGGACAGAGAAATCCCAGCTCGTAGCTGACCTTGAAGCGAAGCTTTGGCCGGAGTTTCTCGATCTCCTCGCCCGACAGACTCATTCACTCCTCCGATTGAACAGGGTACCAAACAACCGCCGTGCGCTCACTTCTTCCCGAGATAGTCCAGCTCATGGTTGATGACCAGCTGGAGATCGGACCACTGCAGGCCGCCGATCTTGCGCCCATTGATGAACAGCGTGGGCGTACCGTGGATGTCCAGCGCGCGGCCTTCCGAGATGCTGGCCTCCACTTCGGGTCCGGTCGCCCGGGTGTCGATGCAGGTCTTGAGCTCGGCGCTGTTCAGGCTGTTCTGGCCGGCCCACGCCTCAATCTTGGCGTTGAGATTTTCCGGCGTGATCTCGTCCTGGGTTTGATACATCCAGTCGTAGAACTTCCAGAAGTTGTCGTTACCCTGGCGATAAACGCAGCGCCCGGCGAGAGCCGCGGCGTGAGCCCAGGGGTGGATGGACTCCAGCGGATAATTCTTGAAGACCACGCGCACCTTGTCGGGATAAGTTTCGGGGACGTTTTGGCGCAGAACCGGCGCTTCCATGCGGCAGTCCGGGCACTCCAGGTCGCCGAATTCGACGATGGTCACGGGAGCGTTGGCGGGTCCGAAGCTGGGATCGTCTTTCAGCGTGAGTTTTTCCAGGTTGGACTCGAACGGGCTCTTGTGGATGTTGTAAACGTCGCCTTCGACGATGGTTTGGCCGTCGGGCGAGATGTAATACAGCTCGTCCTTGGTAGAACCACCCTGGAAGCTGAGGTGCACGCTGACGTCGTAGAAACCCGGCAGCTGCTTGGACGGCTGCGGATCGCCGATCTGGAACGTGACCGGGGTGCGATAGATCTCCAGGTGGCGCAGGTAGGCTTCGAGCATCGCTTTATCGAAAGCGCCTCTGTGAGCCGCGGCCGCGGTGGTCTGCGCGGGGGCTGCGACGGACCACGAGCACAGCGTAAGAATGGCGATGAAAATTTTCATGGCGACGTGCCCATTCTAATATGTTCGTATGGTAACGTCGGATACCGGATGGACGCGATAGCGAGGCTTCTGTTTCAATTCTGCCAATGGGTGGACGGCACGCATCTCGCTTATGTGCTTCGCCACTCCAGCTGGATGTTTGACGTGCTGGACTTGATTCACACGCTGGGAATCGTGTTGGTAGCGGGGACCATCGTGCTGGTGGATCTGCGCCTGGTCGGGCTGGGCGTGCGGCGTGCGCAGGTTTCGGCAGTGGTCGGGCGCATCGTGCCGTGGACGTTGTCTGGTTTCGGCTTGATGTTCGTCACCGGAGGGCTGCTGTTCTGCTCGGAAGCGGTGAAGATGTACCACAGCGGCGCGTTCCGGCTCAAGCTGGTGCTGCTGGCCGCGGCCGGGTTGAACGCGCTGGTGTTTCACCGGACGATTTACCGTCAGGCGGCGGAATGGGACGGCGAAACCGCGCTGCCGTGGCGGGCGCGGCTGGCGGGCTTCGCTTCGCTGCTGTTGTGGATGGGAATTATTGTGGCAGGACGGGCCATCGCTTACGGCCCGGGCTACGACGTGGATTGAGCGCGCATGTCCTTACAGCCCTTGTTGGAATGGATACAGCAAACGCCGGTCAGCACCACGATCCGCAGTTCCCGTGTGCTGATTGCCGCGGTGGAGGGCGTACACCTGGTGGGCCTGGCGCTCCTGCTGGGGACCATCCTGATGGTGGACATGAGCCTGCTCGGGCGCGGCATCCGGCGCGTTTCCACAGCGGAGATCGCACGGGCGCTGGCGGGCTGGACCATTGCGGGGCTGGTCGTAATGCTGATCAGCGGTCCGCTGATGTTCACGTCGGAGGCGTTTCGCTGTTACAAGACGCCGGCGTTCTGGGTGAAGATGGTGCTGCTCGCCGCGGCGCTGGTGTTTCACTTCCGGGTGCATCAGAAGACGGCTTTGGCGGAGCCGCCTGTGGCGCTGCGGCGGTCCCGGCTTGTGGGCGCGGCGTCGTTGGCTCTGTGGACGAGCGTGGCGCTGGCGGCCAAAGCCATTGCGATCTTCCCCGGCAACACCGAGGGCCGTTTCTAGCGCCTGCGCGGCGCGCTACGGTTTCAAGCGAACGCTGATCAGGTGGCCGCTTTCAGCGATGATGTCGTTGGGCAGAGTCTTGAATCGCTCGCGATACTCGGCTTGGTCCAGCACGAAGACGCGCGGCGTGCCTTGTCGCAGCGCCTGCTCCAGATCGTCGCGCGTGGGCAGAATGACTGGCAGGACGCGGCCATACCATTCCAGTTGATTGGTTTCGTCGTAACGCGGATCGCCGCCATCGTAGAAACCGACCGGTTCGCCGGCGGGCAGAACGCGATCCTGCGCCTGTGCGATGGCGCGGATTTCCGTGGCGTGCCAATCCGGCCGCCAGAGCACGGCGATGCAGATTGCGGCCGCAACGGCGACGGGGGCGAGCCAGTTCATCGCGCGTTCCAGGACCCGTCGTGGAACCCATTTCATCAGGCCGACCGCGGAGAGAATGGCGAAGGCAGGATAAGCCGGCAGCATGTAGCGCAGGACTCGGCTGCGAGCCGCCGCGCACAGCAGGAACACGGCGGCGATCCAGGCCAGCAGCAGGAAGAGCGGGCGCCGGCGCTCGCGGACAACTATCACCACGCCCGCCAGCATCGCGGGCAGCCAGGGCCAGTAGGATTTCGCGAGCATCCAGGCGTATTCGAACGCACCGGTGTAGCGGCGCCACGCGGGCGCGAGCGATCCATAGACCTCGCGCTGCAGCCAGCCTTCATGGAAGTAAACGAAGGTGCCGCCGTAAGCGAGAAGTTGGTACCCGTACCAGGCGGCCAGAGGCGCGACGGCGATGAGCAGGGCAGGGATCGCGTAGCGCCATGGTTGCCGGCGTCGAACAGATACCAGATACGCGGCGAAAGCGAGCGGCAGCGCGAATCCGATCAGGCCGCGCACCAGGAGCGCCATCGCGGTGAACAACCCGGCAGCGAGATACCAGCGCGGGTCGTCCTCGGACGCGAGCCACGCCCCGATAGCGCAGACGAACAGAAACGTCGCGGGAACATCGGTCATCGCGCGGCCGGCGTACTTGATGAAGTACGGCGTCGCGAGCATCACGAACATGGCGATCGATGCGGCCAGCGCGTCGTTCAGCAGCCGGCGCGCCAGCCAGAATGTCAGCAGGATTGTTCCGATCGCGCAGAGCGCCGCCGGCAGCTTGGCGACCGGATCGGAGATGCCCAACGCGTCCAGAAACGCCGCCTGCGTCCAGACAAACAGCGGCGGATGTTCAAACGTCACCGAGCCGCGGCACTTGGGCGCGAGCCAGTTGCCATTCTCGGCGATGCCTTTCGCCTGCAGCGAATACATCGCGTCGTCGTATCCGGCAAGATCGCCCAGCCGAATCACGCTCAGGAACAGGATGGCGGCTGCACCGGCGAGAAGCAGAAAGTGCAGCCTCGCGCTCACTTCGACTCGGCGTAGGTTCGCTTGACGATATTGGCGACGGACCCCATGGTCTTCCAGTCCGGATATTTCATCTTGAAATAAGCGGTGATGGTTTTCTCAGCCGCTTCCTCGGACTTGCCTTCGCGCTTAAGCTTGAGTGTTTGCTGTTGCATGTCCAGCAGCATGTCGTGCTCGATGCCGATGATGGAGCCGTCGCCGAGCGAAAAATGATCCGGCACGACCTCGCGCGGCTTCATCGCCTCCAGCTTGGCGAGGATGTCGATCCAGCTTTGCACGCTGGATTGGTCGCTCGGCAGGCTGGGCGCGACTTTGTTCATGACGATGTCGCCAGAGAGCAGCACACTGTCCGGGTTGACCAGGATCATCTCGTCGCCTTGCGTGTGCGCGGGTCCCAGCCAGAACAGGCGCGCGGTAACGCCGCCCAAGTCGAGTGTCATATCGCGATCGAAGGTGATGTCGGGCGTCCGGAACTTGACGTCCTTCAGCAGTTCCTTGGCCTCGGGCGAAAAGCGGCGGAAGAAATTGTTCATCTCTTCGCCGTGCTCTTCCAGTTCTTTCTGTTGGACGGCATCGCGGATGATCACCGTGCGCGGCGGGAACGCCGACTCGCCCATCGCGTGCTCGGGATGAAAGTGCGTGGTGGTGAGGTACAGATTCGGGCCTTTGGCGAGCTTTTCGGCTTCGCGCACAACGATGGCGCCGTTGCGCGGGCCGAGTCCGGTATCGACCACCAGCGTTCCTCGCGTGCCCACGACGAATCCGATATTGGGGAAGCCGATGATGGCATAAACGTGGTCGGAGACCTTGGTGGCGGATGGATTCTCCGGCAGCATCATGGACTGCTGGGCCGAAGCGAGGGCGGCAGCGCCCAATAGCCCGGCCGCAAGGGGTAGGAGCGAGGTGCGGATGGACATCGGTGACGACCATCTTACTACGCTGGCTGGCGGGCTAACGTTGACAAGCCCAGCCGGTCCTGTTAGATTTTCGGAGTCTGGAAAGGAGCGCTCCATGCAACGAGATCTCTCCCTCACCGCGACCAGCCGTCGCGGCTTCCTGCAACAAACTTCCATTCTTCTAGCCGGGCCTGCGGCCCTGGTGCTGGGCCGCGCTCGAGGCGCTGAAACCAGCTTCGTTGTCGCCGAAACCGCGTTCGGCAGAATCCGCGGCGTCGAAAGCCAGGGCATCAAGATCTTCAAAGGCGTCCCTTATGGCGCGAATACGGCCGGCGAAAACCGTTTCATGCCGCCCAACGATCCCGAGAAGTGGGCGGGCGTGCGCGACGCGCTGCATTATGGGCCGAGCACACCGCAGAGCGGTCCCGCCGAGCAACGGAGCGGCGCCTCGCGCGTCATCGACGGAAACCGCCCGGCTGAGAGCGAGGACTGCCTGGTGCTCAACATCTGGACGCCCGCGCTCAACGACGGCCGCAAGAGGCCAGTGATGTTCTGGTGCCACGGCGGCGGGTTCGTGAGCGGGTCGGGATCGGCGCCGGGCTACGACGGCACGAATCTGGCGCGGCGCGGCGACGTGGTTGTGGTCACCATCAATCACCGGCTGAACGCGCTCGGCTTCACTTATTTCGGCGAACTGGTCGGCTCCGGCTTCGCGCAGTCGGGCGACGTGGGAATGCTGGATATCGTCCACGCGCTGCGCTGGGTTCGCGACAACATCGAGCAGTTCGGCGGCGATCCGAACACGGTCATGATCTTCGGGCAATCGGGCGGCGGGCGCAAAGTGGGAACCCTGCTGGCCATGCCGTCAGCCAAGGGACTGTTCCACCGCGCCATCATCGAAAGCGGGCCGACCATCAAGCTGGTGGAGCGCGAGCAGGCCACGCACGACGCCGAGATGTTGCTCAAGCAACTCGGCCTGAACAAGAACCAGGTGCGCGAGGCGCAGAAACTGCCGGTGGAGCGCATCATGGCGGCGTATTTTCAGGTGCTGCGCGACATGCGCGGCGCCGATCAAATGACCGAAGGATTTTCGCCCACCGTGGATGGCGAAGCGATTCCGCATCATCCGTTTTACCCGAAGGCGTCGGCGATCTCGGCCGATGTGCCGGTGATGGCCGGCTGCACGCGGACGGAGATGACGCTGATGCATGCCAACGATCCCTCCGCGTTTTCGCTCGACGAAGCGGGCATGCGCGAGCGCGTGAAAGCGACAGTTGGCGCGGCGGACGCGGATCGCCTGATCGAGGTTTATCGGAAGGCCAACCCGGGCGCGTCGCCGTCGGACATTTTCTTCTTGATCGACAGCGATCACCGCTACGGCGCGCCGATGATGAAGATCGAAGAGCTGCGGGCGGCGCTGGGCCGTGGGCCGGTGTACGCCTACTACTTCACCTGGGAGACGCCGGTGGACGGCGGACGGCTGCGGTCGCCGCACACCATGGAGATCCCGTTTGCCTTCGACAACGTGAAGATTTCGGCGCGCATGACGGGCGGCGGGCCGGAAGCGATGGCGCTGGCCGACAAGGTGAGCGACGCATGGATCGCTTTTGCGCGCACGGGCAATCCGAACACCGGGAAACTGCCCCACTGGCCGGCGTTCAACGCCAAGGACCGCGCGACCATGGTCATCAACAACGAGAGCAAAGTGGTGCACGACCCGATCCGCGAGCAACGCCTGGCCATGTTCAGCGACCTGCATTTCAGCTAAGCAGAAGGCCCCGCGTTCCGGCGACACTAGAGGCATGGGCATCCTCCGGCTGGAGCGCGTCAGCAAGGACTACGCGACCGACGGCGCGACCGTGCCCGCGCTGCACGAAGTCTCGCTGGATGTCGAGCACGGCGAGTTCGTTTCGCTGGTGGGGCGCAGCGGGTGTGGGAAGTCCACGCTGCTGAATCTGGCGGGCGCAATGGATTTTCCGACGTCCGGCAACGTGATTCTGGACGGGGTGATCACCACATCGCTGGGCGAAGCGGATCTCACGCGGCTGCGGCGCGAGAAAGTCGGCTTCATTTTTCAGTCGTTCCAGCTGCTGCCTGCGCTGTCGGTGGTGGAGAATGTCGAGCTGCCGCTGATGCTCGCGGGGCGGCGCGATGCGCGCGACCGGGCGCTGCAGTCGCTGCGTTGGGTGGAGATGGATGCGTTCAGCGCGCGGATGCCGTTTCAGCTTTCCGGCGGGCAGATGCAGCGCGTCGCGATCGCCCGCGCACTGGTGCATGCGCCGGCATTGCTGCTGGCCGACGAACCCACCGGCAATCTCGACACGGTAACCAGCGATTTAATCATCGGCCTGCTGCGCCGGATCGCCAGCGAGCGCAGCGCCACGGTGCTGATGGCGACGCACAGCCTGGAAGCCGCTGGCATGTCGGACACCATCGTCCGGCTACGCGACGGCCGCGTGGAGGAGGTGCTGCAGCCGGTCAAGAAGGCGTAGCGCATCCATGCAGCAACTCAAGATTTTTTACCGGCTGATTCTCCGCCCGCTGCGCGCCGAGCCGATGCGGACTTCGCTCACCGTGCTGGCGGTCGCGTTGGGCGTGGCGGCGGTGCTGGCGATTGAATTGGCTGGCGACGCGGCGGCCGGCTCGTTCCGGTCGTCGATGGAGACGCTGATCGGCAAGGCGGATTTCGAAGTGACGGCAACCGGCGGCGTCCCGGCAGAGGCTCTGACACGGCTGGCGCGTCTGCCATACGCTTTGAAGCTGCGTCCGCGTTTTGAGGATTACGCCGAGATCGCGGACACGGGCCGCACGGTGACGCTGCTCGGCGTGGACATGCTCGCGGAAGCCTTCAGCGGCGCGCCTTCGAGCGGCTCCGCTGATTTCGAGCGCGGCGATTCCATCTGGACCGGCGATGGCCTGGGCTGCAAGCCGGGCGATCCTGTGCGGCTGCTGATCAACGATCGAGTCAGCGAATACACCGTGCGGGGCACGCTCGGCCACGGGTCGGGCGAGACGGTTGTGATGGATCTCGCGCCGGCATCGCGCGCGTTGGGCCGCGAAAGACTGGACCGGATTCTCATCGAGGCGCCCTCCGGCCGTTCCATCGACGAATGGGAGACGCTGATTCGGAACGCTCTGCCGGCCGGCGTTGCGGTGGCGCGCGAGGGCGCACGCACGGACGAGAACCGGCGCATGCTGGCCGCGTTTCGCTGGAATCTCCGCGTGCTGAGCTACATCGCGCTGACCGTGGGCGCGTTTCTGATCTACAACACGATCTCCGTATCGGTGGTGCGGCGGCGTTACGAGATCGGGATCATGCGGGCGCTGGGTGCGACGCGCGGTGGCGTGCTGGCCGCTTTCCTGGGCGAGGCCGCGGTGTTCGGATTGCTGGGAGCGATCGCGGGGATCGGCCTCGGCCGGCTGATGGCCGCGGGTGCGGTGAAGATGGTGGCGGCGACGGTGGAATCGCTCTACGTCAGCAGCCGGCCCGGGCCGGTCACGCTGACGTGGGAAACGGCTACGCTCGCGATCTTCATTGGAGTCGGCGTGGCGTTGCTTTCGGCGCTGTCGCCGGCCTGGGAAGCGTCGCTGGTGGCGCCGGTAGACGCGATGGCGCGCGGGCGGCGCGAGTACGAAACGCGCGTGCACAAGTGGCGCGATCTGGCGTTCGCCGCGGTGCTGGCGAGTGCCGCGTGGATCGCGTCGCGGCAGGAACCGATCGATGGCAAGCCGATGTTCGGGTATCTCTCGGCACTGCTGCTGATCTCAGCGACTGCGTTTGCGATTCCAGCGCTGGTTTCGGGCATGGCTCGGACGACGGCGGGCATCCTGCGCCGCGTGTTCGGCGTGGAAGCGCTGCTGGCGACGCGCAGCCTGGCAGGCTCGCTGTGGCGCACCTCGGTGCTCGCGGGCGCGCTGGCCACTGCCATCGCGATGCTGGCGGCAGTGGGAATCATGGTCGGCAGCTTCCGCCAGACCGTGCTGCTGTGGATGGAGGACCGGTTGGGGGCGGACTTATATCTGCGGCCCGCCGCGCCCGTGGCGCCCGACCGGCATCCTACCATGTCGGCCGATATTCCCGCGGCCTTGGCGAAACTGCCTGAAGTAGCCGCCGTGGACCAGCTTCGCACTTATGAGATCAGCTATCAGGGGCTGCCGGCAACGCTCGGCGGCGCGGACGCGCGCATCACGGGCCGCTACGGGCATCGGCCCTTTCTTTCGGGAGCCGATCCGCGCACGGTTTTTGCGCAATTGATCGGCAGCAGCACTGTGATTGTCAGCGAGCCGTTTGCCAACAAACACCATATTCGGCCGGGGATGTCCCTGACGCTGGCGCTCGGCGGAAGAGACGTGCGGTTCCGCGTGGCCGACGTCTATTACGACTATTCGAACGAACGCGGTTTCATCATCATGGATCGCGGAACGCTCATGCAGTATTTGCCCGGCGACGAGCCGACCAACGTGGCGGTGTATCTGAAGCCTGGAGTCTCGCTGGACGCCGGACGGCGCGCGGTGGAAGCGGCTCTGGCAGGGCGGAAAGTGGTGGTTGCATCGAATCGCGCGCTACGCCAGGAGGGGATGCGTGTGTTCGACCGGACGTTCGCGATCACCTATGCGCTCGAAGCCGTAGCGGTGCTGGTGGCGATCATGGGTGTGAGCGGCGCACTGCTGGCGCTGGTGATCGACCGCCGCCGCGAGTTCGGATTGCTGCGCTTTCTGGGTGGCACGGGGAACCAGCTTCGGCGAATTATTCTGTTCGAAGCCGGGCTGCTGGGGCTGCTTGCGAATGTGGCCGGCTTGATCCTGGGATTGCTGCTTTCGCTGCTGCTGATCTTCGTGATCAACAAGCAGTCCTTCGGGTGGACCATCCAGTTTCATTGGCCGGTGGCGATTCTGCTCGGCGCGCTGGGTCTGGTTTATGTCGCGACAGTCATCGCCGGTCTTTATCCCGCGCGGATCGCGACCCGGCTGGTCCCCATCGATGTGATCCATGAAGAATAGACCCGCACTGGCGCTGATGGCGATCTGGGGAGTCGCGCTTCCCGGTTATCATTACGAGTTTCCGCGCGATCACTACAATCATCCCGAGTATCAAACCGAGTGGTGGTATTATACCGGCAACCTGCACACGGCCGAAGGGCGCAAATTTGGCTTCGAGCTGACGTTCTTCCGCCAGGGCGTGGATCGCAGCGCGCAGAAGACGGATGTGTGGGACGTGCGCGACGTCTGGATGGCGCATCTGGCGCTGAGCGACATCGACGGCGGGCGGTTCTTTCACACCGAGCGATTGAACCGGGCAGGAGCGGGAGTGGCGGGCGCGGATCAGGCGCAGGAAGCAATCTGGAACGGCAACTGGCGGGCGCACATCGGCGACGGTACAGCGCAGCAACTGCGGGCCGTAGCGGACAACTTCTCGGTCGAATTGAGCTTGAAGTCGGTGAAGCCGCCAGTGATTCACGGCGTCAACGGCGTGAGCCAGAAGGCGCAAGGCGCGGGGCGGGCGTCGCACTATATTTCGCTGACGCGATTGATCACCCATGGCATGCTGACACTGGATGGCAAGCAGTACGCGGTCGACGGCCTGAGTTGGATGGACCATGAGTTCTTCACCCACCAGTTGGAGCCGGATCAAGTGGGCTGGGATTGGTTCAGTCTGCAGTTCGACGACGGGACCGAACTGATGCTGTTCCGGATTCGACGCCAGGACGGGGCCATCGATTCGTACTCGGCCGGCACTTACGTGGATGCGAAAGGCCGCGCGACGCATCTGAGCGTGCGCGATTTCTCACTCGCGCCGGGGAGGACCTGGAAGCGCTATCCCATCGCGTGGGACATTGCCGTCCCATCGCTCGATTTGAAGCTGGCTTTGAGCACGCGCCTGCCGCAGCAGGAGTTGACCGGCGCGGTCACCTATTGGGAAGGCGCGATCGAGTGCAACGGCACCAAGCGCGGCGCCGGCTATTTGGAAATGACGGGCTACACAGCGCCGGTGCCCTTGAGCGCCGCTTTGACGCGCTCGGGCGTGAACGGGATTTGGCGCAACCGCGCGCCGGTGGCGTCGAAAACGGCATTTCCAATAGCGGCGGCGATGACCGTGATCGATGTTTCGCCCGCGCCGGTGGCTTCTTCGTCCGGCCGGTTCACGAGCACGCACTCGACTTTGGGAAGCGCGAAACCGAGCGGCAGGGTGTGATACGTCCGCCAGTCGATGGAGGTGACCTTTTCGTTGTCCCAGGTGACCTCTTCCATCAGCGCGCGGCTCATGCCTTGCAGCGCTCCGCCTTCGGCCTGATTCTTGAGGCCGTCCGGGTTGGAGATGGGGCCGGCGTCGATGGCGACGACGACCCGCTTCACGGCGATCTTACCGGTGTCCTGATCGACTTCGACTTCCGTGACAATGCCGGTGTATCCGTTGTCGCCTTCATACGCCACGCACGCAACGCCGCGGCCGGTAGCAATGCCGGTCTTGCGATTGCCGGGTCTGGGCGAAGGCCGCGTCTCCCAATTCGCCGCGTGCGCCGCGGCTTTCAGCACGCCGATCACGCGGTCGCTGCGCAGGTGGCGCAGGCGGTACTCTACCGGATCGGCTTTCCCGTGCGCGGCCAGCTCATCCATGAAACATTCGTGAGCGAAAGTGTTCTGGAAGCGCGCGGGCGACCGCAGCGGGCCTGTAAAGAACGGAGACGGCAGGTTGTGAACCAGCACGCGCGCGCTGCGTACCGTCCCGGCGCCTTTCGGCACGCCATCGAACAAAGCGGCCGCGTAGGACGGAATCCCGTTGCTGTTGTTGTTGAAGCCTCGTGGCTCGGAGGCGGGGCCGGGCGTGAAGCGCTGGGGTTCAAAACCCACCAGCGAACCCGTGATCACATTGCCGGGAGTGCCGGGACCAGGCCGGTTGCCGTGCGCGGGCGACCACGCTTCATGATCCCAGGCGATGATGTTGCCTTGCGAGTCCAGGCCGGCGCGTTCGTCCATCAGGAAGGGGTTGCCGTAGTTTTCCGACGTCAGTTCGTCCTTGCGCGTGAGCTGCACGCGCACCGGCTTGCCGACGGCCTGCGAAAGCAGAGCGGCGTCATAGGTGACCGTGTCGGCGGCGTTCAGACCATAGCAGCCGGCGCCGCGCTTGAAAATCACATGGATGTTTTCCGGCTTCAACCCGAGCACCATCGCCGCGGTGCTTTTCTGATACCAGACGCCCTGGGTAGGCGACCAGATGGTGGCTTTGTCACCCTGCACGTCCGCGACGGCACAGGAACTCCCCATGGAACCGTGCGCCTGATAGGGATGCAGGTAGGTGGCCTTGAGCACCGTAGCGGCCTGGCCGAGCTTTTGTTCGACGTCCTTCGAATCGACCAGCAGGAGATCGCGCGAGGCCTTCTGATCGCGCAGCCGCTCGATGAAGCCTGCCTGTTCCGGCAATCCCGTTCCGCCGCTCCAGTTGACCTTCAGCTTCCCGGCGGCTTGGAGCGCCTGCCAGGGTTTTTCCGCGACGACGCCGACGAAATTTTTCCTGACCACCACCTTCACCAGGCCTGGCATCCCTTGCACGGAACTCTCGTCGACGTTGATAACGGTCGCGCCGATGGCCGGCGGGCGGACCACGCGGCCGTGCAGCATCCCGGGCACGCGCACGTTGTGGACGAATTCGAACTGTCCGGTAGCGATCTCGGCGATATCCGGGCGATGCACGGGCTTGCCGAGCACGGTCCATTCGCTGGGCGGCTTGCGCCTGGCACTGGGATCGAGCGCGAGGTGGAATTTCCTGCCTCCGACCAGCTGGCCGTAGGTCACTCGCTTGGAGGCGTCGCCCTTGGCGCGGAACACTCCATCGCTAGCCGCGAGCTGATCCTCCGGCACGCCGAGCTGCTGCGACGCCATTTTGGTGAGCGCTTCGCGCGCCGTGGCCGCGGCCTGCCCGAGATTCTTGTGATTGAAATTGGCGGGATGGGACTGGCTGCCCGAGGTGTATGCCTGGTCCGGTGTAAGCGCCGTATCGCAGTAAATCAGTTTCACCCGCTCGAAAGGTACGGACAGCTCTTCGGCCACCAACTGCGTTTGTGCGGTGACGATGCCCTGGCCCAGCTCTTCCTTGCCGCTAAAGGCGGTAACGCTGCCGTCGGCAGCAATGGCGAGCCAAGAGTCAACTTCGTCGATGGGAGGGGAACCGGGCGACGGCCTGCCAAACTGAGCTTCGCCCGGGCGCACCAGGCTGAAGCCGACGATGAGGGCGCCGGAGGTTTGCAAAAAGCCGCGGCGGGAGAGCGCGGCCAGAGCACCGGAGGTCATGCGCGGTCCCATCAGGCTCTCTCCTTCGCATACTTCTGAATGGCTTGATACATGCGCGCGTGTGTGAAGCAGCGGCAAAGGATGCCGGAGAGCGCCTGCTGGATCTCTTCTTCGCCCGCTTTCGGATGCTTGTCCAGAAACGCCTTGGCGGTGAGAATCACGCCGTTCACGCAGAAGCCGCACTGCGCGGCCTGCTCATCGATGAAAGCTTGCTGAATGGGGTGCGGTTTTTCAAGCGTTCCCAGGCCTTCGAGCGTAATGATCTCGGCGCCCTCCGCCGCTCTCACCGGCGTGATGCAGGACTTCACGGCGTTGCCTTTCAGAATGACGGTGCAGGCGCCGCATTGGCCCAGCCCGCAGCCGAATTTCGGCCCACGCAGCTCCAGGTCGTCGCTCAGCACATAGAGGAGCGGAGTGGACGGGTCGACGTCTACGGTGTGCGTTTGGCCATTGACTTTCAGGGTGATCGCGCTCATTTGCGAGTCCTCTTTCCTATCGTAATCCGCTGCCGCTGGCGAGATCGGCTTTGGATGCGGCTTCGTCTTTCAGCGGAGTTACTTTGTCCGGGTCGACGCGCACCATCAGGTAGCTGATGTGGTCGTCGATCTTCGTGAACCAGTGGCCGACGCCGGCGGGAATGATGACCACGTCGCCCGGCTTCAATTCGTAGGTTGCGCCGTTGCGAATCGTTTTGCCGTTGCCGCCCGGCCCGTTCAGCAGACGCACGGCGCGATCGTCGGCGGACCGGCGCTTCAGGTCCGTAATGTCGGAACCGGTGACCAGCGTCGCCGAGCCATCCAGGACATGATAGACCTCGCTGACCAGATCGTGTTCGGCCACCGCACCGCCGCCTGTGGTTTTGCCTCGATACACGACACCGATGTCGACATGCGCTTTTCCTACGTCCACGGCCCGCACCTGCTGATCGCTGACACCTTCGGTCGCAGGCACGCGCTTCAGATACGACTGAATTTCCTCGCTAGGCACATAGGTGCCGGAACATTTGTTGCAGCTCGGTTCTGAGTTCTGCGCCAACAGCGCGAACGCGGCCAGGACCAACGCCAAAGTCAGCTTGGTTTGCATACCTTCTCCCTATCTGGCTCCCTTGGGCCACACGACGCCTTGATCCAGACTCGTCACCGGCGCCATGCCCTTGTAGACGAAGCGCTGCACGCGCTGGCCGCGGTACGTCTCGGTGGTGTAGATATTGCCTTTTGAATCGGTGGCAATGCTGTGCACGCCATAGAACTCGCCAGGCTGGCGGCCGCCTTCGCCGAAGCTGGTGAGCACTTTCAGCGTGTCGCGCTCGACGATGTGCACGCGGTCGTTCTCGCCATCGGCGACATACAGGAACCGCTGCTGCGGATCGCGGGAGAACGCAATGTCCCACACCGATCCCGAGCCGAGCGTTTGTTTTTCGAGGAAGGCTTCCTTGACAAACGTGCCGTCGGGGCGGAACACTTGGATGCGGTCGTTCACGCGATCACAAACATACAGCAGGTTGTCGTTGGAGAGCATGGCGCAGTGCACGGGGTTGCGGAACTGCTGCGCGGGCGGGGCGTCGGGCCGATAGGGGCCGAGGTCGGCGTCGCTGGGCCGATGGCCATAGGCGCCCCAGTGGCGCTTGTATTTGCCGGTGTTGGCGTCGAAGACGATGACGCGATGGTTGCCGTAGCCGTCGGCGACGTAAAGCTCGTCGGTTTTGGGGTCGACAAACGTCTTGGCAGCCAGGCGGACATTCTCGGTGTCGTTGCTGCCCTTGCTCTGGCCGGGCTTACCGATCTGCAGCAGGAACTTCCCGTCGCTGGTAAACTTGAGAATTTGATTATCGTGAAAGCTTTCCACCCGGTCGCCGGGTTTCGACTCCTCGTCCTGGCCGTTGACGGCGCCGCGCCCGCTCTGCGGACCGCGGCCGTTGCCGCCCAGCCAGACGTTGCCCTGATAGTCGACGGTGATGCCGTGGGCCGACTCGGGCCAATCGTAGCCCGGGCCGGGACCGCCCCAGTGGCCGATGAGGTTGCCTTGCTGGTCGAACTCGAGAACCGGCGGTGCAGGCGCGCAGCATTGCGCGATGGGAGGGTTGGTGGTGGCATGGCGTTCGCCGGCTTCAAGCGAGCCGACGCGATGAATGATCCAGATATGGTCTTGAGGGTCGGCGGAAACGCCAATGCTCTGGCCGAGGATCCAGTGATTGGGCAGCGGTTTCGGCCAGAAAGGATCCACTTCGAAGCGGGGCGCCATAACGCCCGCTGCGTGCACCACGGTGCGCGTTTGAAGGATTTCCAGCCCGCCCACGAGTACGATGGCGGCGATCGATAAGCAGTATCGCTTCATGGCGACCCTCCTTGCTGGGGAAAGTATACACAATGCGGTGGCCGCTGCCATGATCCCTCGGAGCCAGGAGGCTCGGTAAAGTTTGGTAAAGGCATTTAGCACTTTGTACTCAGGGCCGACAGGGCCGCCGTCCCTACATACACCTTTCGAGGTCCAAGGCCCATTCCATCGAGCATTCCGGGGAGGAGTATTGAAGACATTACGCAGAGCGATTGGTCTGTCTGCTCTCGTGTCCCTTGCGCTGATTTCCGCGGCGGGACAACAGGCGCCGGATCAGAGTCAGGGCAGCTCCACGCCGCTGGCCCAGCCAACCCAGGCGGAATCGACGGCCAACGCGGTCCCGGAGCCACTGGAGCACTGGTCCATTCAGCCCCTCTACTGGTTGACCACCATTCGTCCTTATTTGCGCGGAGGCGCGGCGGCGCCGGACTACGAAAACCTGGATTATCCCGGCAAGGGCCAATCCGCACCCGGGGTCCTGGTCAGCTTTCCGATTTCGCGCACCACCAATCTGGTCTTTTCCGGATTCATCACCAAAGGCGCGAGCGATAGCATCGCACCGCAGGACCTGGATCTGTTCGGAACCGACTATTCGGCGGGCGACTATTTGGTGGCCACCTACAAGATCACGAACCTCAAGCTGTCCCTGGAGGATCTGTTCTTTCCGTTTCCGCGCAAGGAAGGACAGAAGTGGCGCATCAAGTCACTGTGGGAAGTGCAGTATACGAGGATTTCCACCAGCGTTGACGCACCGCTCGCGCCGACGACCAGCAGCTCCGGGGCCCCGGTGGACAACCTGGTTACGGGCAGCCGTTCGGTGGTGTACCCAAGCTTCGGCCTGGCGGGCGAATACCACCTGACCAAGCACTTGGAACTGGACGGCTACGCGTCCGGCTTCGCGATTCCGCATCACGACACCATCGGCGACACGGAGGGATCCATCGGATATCGCATTGGCGCGGTAGAGCTGATTGCCGGCGGAAAGTATTATCACTTCAAGACGTCCCCGCAAAATGCGGAGTATTTTAAGACCACGCTTTGGGGCCCGTTCGCCTCCATCCGATGGTATCCGCAAAAGTTCTCCGTGCCTTGCCCCTTCTGCCCGGGAAGATCGACGACGGCGAAGAACGGCGGCGGGCAGGGCGGCCAGACCACGTCTGCGCCGTCTTCTTCTGGAGCTTCCGGCGCGGCGGGACAAAACGCTCCGGCGTCCGGCGCCGGCACCAGCAGTTCGTCGAGTTCCACGGACTATGGGAATTATGTTCGCCGCGCTTCGGGTGGTGTAACGCTTTCCGTACTCGGGTTCAGCCTGATCCCGAACTCCACCACGACGGTCAACACTTCGTCCACCGTCAGCACGCAGTATGCGACCACGGGCGCTTCCTCGCGCATCGGCTACGGCGTAACAGGCCAGGTGGCGTTGACCGATCACTTCGCCATCGCCGCCCAAGGGATTCTGCGGCGCATCGGATACCAGTTGGATACGACGGTGACCACCAGCTCCACGACCAACGGAATCACCAGCACCAGCACGACCAGCACGCATGAGGACACCCGAGCGGACCTGATCGATGTCCCGGCTGTCGTGCGGTACTACAACAAGAGCCGGCACGCTCCAGGGCCACGCTGGTTCGTGGAAGCCGGGGGCGTATTTCGCGATGCCCGGTCCGTCCGGACCTCCCTTTCTTCGACCGACAGCAGCGGCAATCTCACCTGCTGCACCTTTACGCCTACCGAACCGGCGCATAGGATCTCCGACGGCGTCGTGGCCGGCGCGGGTCTGTTATTGATCGATCCGCTGGGAATCCGGATCATCCCCGAGGTTCAGTACAGTCGCTGGATCGATCAGACTTTCGCCTTGAACAGCACCAGGACGCAGCGGAACGAAATTGCGGCGGGTATCTCGATCTCGTTTTAGCCGGATCGAGCCGCAAGCCTCACCAGGCCCCTTCTTTGCCGCCGTACCACCAGACCAGTCCCATGGTGGCGGTGTTCTGCTCCGTCTTCAGGATTCCCAGACTGTCGGTCAGGAAGTAGGGATGATTGGAGAAATCGCGCCGCCATTCGATGCGCACGAGGAATCCCTGCGCCAGCTTGTACTCGGTGGTCAAGGTCGTCTCTTTGAGCGCCTGACTCACGCCGCTAAATAGGCCGCCGCGGTCGGAAAGATACTCCGCGCGGCCAGCCAACGCAATTCTGGGGCTCACCTGATAACGTGCGTACAAGGCTCCTCCGTCGGTGTGGGAAGGCGGCGAGTACGTCTGGAGGCGTTGCAGGACGAAGTCGCCTTCGGCAGCCAACGCCAGCTTGGACGAGGCTTGCCAGGTGGCATAACTGTCAAAGATATGCAGCTTCCCTTTGGGCGCCTCCGGAATCGGCTCGAAGGGGAGCCCCTGTTCGGTGGGAAGGCCGGCCGGACTGCTGCCATTGGGGAAGTAAATGACATCGGCATGCTCCTGACCCAAATAGTAGTTCACAGTCCAGCTGACCGTTTTTTGAGGCTGGACCACCAAGCCGAACAACTCATCTTTGAACCCATTGAAGGGCTCCGTTTGGTCGGTGCCGTTCACGACCCAATAATTGAGGGAGAGCGCATCATTCACTTTGTAGTTGACGCGCGTTCCCATGTGATAGAAGGGGAGGAAGTCGAACCAGAAGGAACGCGAATAGTTCATCTGATCTTTGGTGTAGTTGCCTTCTATCCCCAGCGAGCTGGCCCACTTGCCCATGTCTACCGTCAAACCGTCGTGTACATAAGTGCCGTAGGCTTGAAAGATGTTGCGGTAGACGTCCGGCCGGGGCTCGTTGGCCGCATTTCCTTGCAGGGTTTCCGTCGCCTGTCCGTATTGGAAATCGAAGCGCGCTCCAAACGGCCTGCCTTTTTCCGGATCGGGAGCATTCTCAATGACCAGGGCCGCCTGGTTCAAGCTGAAGGCGTTGCTGCTCACGTCATAGGCACGCAAGAGACTGACGCGGCCGATAGGGTCGTTAAAGTTGTAGCCATAATAGCCATCCAGTAGAAGGTTGATGGTGGTGCCGTTCAAGAACTCACGCTCGTTATGGGGTTGCTCCGCCGGCTTCGTCTCCTGCGCGACTGCGGCCGCCTGTGCTGGAGCGGGCTGGGGAGCGGCGGGAGGGACTGCGGCTGGGCTGGGCTGCGGCGGCGCCGTCCGAGGGTCTTTGCCTTCCAACGCGGCAAGCCGCTTTTCCAGCTGCTCGATCCGTTGGAGCAGCATCTGTTCGCGCGGCGTGAGCGGCGGATCCTCTTGTTGTGCCCAGCCAATGGCCGCGGAAAGACCCAACCAAACGGTCAGCACGCGGGCTACTCGACTCTTCATCTGCCTACCCTCCACCGGAATCGATCGCAACCGGCGGACCTACAGAGCAAGCGCACCCGCCTCCAAGCCGGGGGTTAGATTTGCGTCAAATTACTCAAAAGACTGGGTGAAATCCAAGGACCTAGCGCCATTGCCCGCACACCACCAATGTGACCTGGATGGCAGTCCAGATGCCCATAGTTTTTCAAAACCATGCCCAGACCACTGCCAAGGCGGCTCCTCGATTACGCAGCCGCGGCCGGGGGCATGCTGGCCGTCGCGGCTGTCTGTGCACTCCTGCGTAGCCTGATCAATGAAATGACCGTAGCGCTCGCGATGCTGCTGGTGGTGTTGTTTGTGGCGACTTTCTGTGAGTTGGGAGCAGCGCTCGTTGCCTCTGTGCTGGGGATGTCGCTGCTGAACTACTACTTCCTGCCACCCATTTACACCTTTACGATCGCGGATCCCAAGAACTGGATCGCGCTGGGCGCTTTTTTCATTACCGCTTTGACGGCCGGCCGGTTGTCCACCTGGGCGAAACAGCAAGCCGCACAGGCGGAGGCCAGCAGGAGCCAGGCCCGGTTGGCCAGCGCCTACAACCGCAGCCTGCTGGAGGCTAGCCTGGACCCGGTGGTAACCATCGGCCAGGACGGCAAGATCAACGACGTCAATGCCGCGGCCGAGACCGTAATGGGCTATTCGCGGGACCAGCTGATCGGCACGGAGTTCCTGGGCCATTTCCGGGAGCCGGACAAAGCCCGGGCAGCCTATCAACAAGTGTTCCGGGATGGGGGCGTACGGGGCTACGCCCTGGAGCTTCGGCACCGCAGCGGGCACAGCACTTCGGTTCTTCTGGACGGGTCGCTGTACCGGGACGCCGATGGCAATGTGATCGGAGTGGCGGTTACAGCCCGCCCCATCCGCACATATGTGGGCAAACCCGCGGAGGCGCCGCCGGATCCGCGAGTGATCCGGCATCTCGATCTCTTCGTCGATTTTGCCAGCTTGTTTTCGAGTGGCGTCGGGATCCTGTCCATCACGGGCTTGGTGTTCGACATTGCTCTTTTGAAGAGCGTCATCCCCAGGCAACCGGTGGTCAAAATGAACACTGCGATCTGTCTGGTGCTGCTCGGTCTGTGCCTGCGGATGGTGCGGAAGGCAGACCGCCATTCCCGGCTCACGACGGTATGCAGCCGGATCATGGCCGGCATGGTCGCACTGGTCGGCTTGTTAAGCGTACTGGAACACCTGTTCCACTGGGATCTGGGGATCGACCAGTTGCTGCTGCGCGAATCCGCGGCGGACGCTTTCTTCAGCGCCCGCCCGGGTCTGATGGCCTTCGTGACGGCAATCGATTTTCTATTGCTGGGCAGCGCCCTCCTGCTGCTGGACCGTTCCGTATCGTGGAGGTCGCGCCGCCATTGGCCCGCTCAGCAGCTTGCTTCCGTAACCGCCATTCTGGCGATCGTCGGGCTGCTGGATTTCATTCTGGGAGCTCACACCTTTTTCACTCATATTGCTCTCCAGACCGCCATCACATTACTGGTGGTTTCTCTGGCCGTCCTTTGCACCCGCACCGGGCGGGGTGTGGCTGCTTTACTTTCCAGTTCCACGGCCGGCGGTGTTTTGACGCGGCGGTTGCTGCCGGCCGCGGTCATCATTCCGCTCGCGATCGGCGCGCTGTCCTGGAGAGCTTTATCCGCGGCGCGGTACTCGCAGGGGACCGCTCTCAGCACAGTTGTAATCGCTATGATCACGCTGCTGGCCGGCTTCGCGATTTGGAACGGATATATCGTCAATCGCGGGGACATCGACCGGCGAAGGGTGGAGGCGGCCCTGCACCGCAACGAGCTGGAACTGCGCGAGGCACAGCGGCTGGCGCAGTTAGGCAATTGGTGGTGGGACCCCACGGCCGACGCCGTCACCTGGTCGTCCGGGCTTTCGCACTTGGCTTTGCGCAATCCCATGCTGCCGCCGCCGACTTATCAGGAGCACCTCGGGGTCTTTCGCCCGCCGAGTGCGGCGCGGTTGGACACGGCCGTCCAAAACGCGATCCTCACGGGCACGTGTTTCGAACTCGAACTGGAGATGATCCGGGCCGACGGCGCCATTCGCTCCGTCACCGCCCGCGGGGAAGTGGAGCGCGACGCCGCCGGCCAGACGGTGCTGGTGCGCGGGACGGTGGAAGACATCACCGAGCGCAAACAGGCCGAGGAAAAGATTCGCCTGTCGGCGCTGCGGCAAGAGGTGGTGGCCGAACTGGGCGAGCAAGCGCTGCGCAACGAACCCGTCGCTCAAGTGCAGAACGAAGCCGTCACGCGGGTCGCGCGCACGCTGGGCGTCGAATATTGCAAGGTGCTGGAGCTGCTGCCGGACGGCAGCGCGCTGCTGCTGCGCGCCGGTGTGGGCTGGAAAGAAGGCCTGGTGGGCCAGGCCACGGTTGGCGCTGGTCGAGACTCCCAAGCCGGTTTCGCGCTGCTTTCCAAGGATCCGGTAATCGTCGAAGACCTGCGCGCCGAAAACCGCTTCAGCGGGACTGCATTGCTGCGCGAACACGAGGTGGTGAGCGGCATGAGCGTCATCATCTCCACCAGTTCGGGTCCTTACGGCGTCCTGGGCGCCCACAGCAGGAACAAGAGGACGTTCACGGAAGAGGAAGTCAACTTCCTGCAGTCCGTCGCCAACGTACTCGGCAGTATGATTGAACGGCGGCGGGCCGAAGAGGCGCTGGTGCGGAGCAATCGGGCGCACCGCGCGCTGAGCTTCTGTAACGAGGCCTTGATCCGGGCCACGGACGAATCCACGTTATTGCAGGAAATCTGCCGGATCATCGTGCAAGAAGCCGGATACCGCTTCTGCTGGGTCGGCCTTCCGGAGCCAGACGAAAACAAGACCATCCGGCCGCTGGCCCGCGCGGGCTTCGACGAAGGCTACCTGGACGCGGCGAATATCAGCTGGGGCGACAATGAGCGCGGCCGTGGGCCAACCGGTACTTGCATCCGGACCGGCGAGAAACGATTGGTGGAAGATTTCGCGGCCGATCCGAGCGTCCGCCCCTGGTTCGCGGAAGCGTCGCGGCGGGGCTATCGCTCGTCCTTAGCGCTTCCGCTGCTCGTCGACTCCAAGATCTTTGGGGCGCTGACCATCTATTCCCTGGAGACGCGTGCGTTCGGACCAACGGAAGTTGATCTATTGGCCGAGCTCGCCGCTGACCTTGGTTTTGGAATCACCGGGCTGCATACGCGGACCGAACGGGAGAAAGCCGAGCAGGAGGTCCGCACTCTGAATGCAGAGCTGGAACAGCGTGTTGTCCGCCGGACGGCGCAGCTTGCAGCGGCCAACCAGGAGCTGGAGCAGGCCCGCGAGCGGGAGATCAAAATCGGTTTCCGCATCCAGCAAACCCTGCTGCTCGATCAGCCTCCCCAGGATGTTCCCGGCCTGCGCGTCGCGGCTTTGACCATCCCCTCCCAAAGAATCGACGGCGACTTCTACATTTTCATCCGGCACTCGGAGGATTGTCTGGACATCATCATCGGCGACGTGATGGGTAAGGGCATCCCCGCCGCCCTCCTGGGGGCCGCGACCAAGAGCCATTTCCTGCGGGCCTTGAGCGACCTGATGACGCTGTCCAAGGACAGCAAGCTTCCCGCTCCGAAAGACATCGTGATGCTGGCCCACGCCGAGCTGGCGCGGCATCTGATCGAGCTGGACAGCTTCGTCACCCTGTGTTATGCGCGCTTGAACGTGAGCCAGCACAGCGTCACCTTGGTGGATTGCGGTCATACCGGCGTCATTCACCGGGATGGCGCTACGGGAGAGTGCGACACGGTGCATGGAGACAACCTGCCGCTGGGAGTGCGGGAAGGGGAAATCTACGATGAGATCTCCGTCCGCTTCGAGCCGGGCGATCTGCTGTTCTTTTACTCCGACGGGATTACCGAAGCCCGTAATCCGGCCGGAGAATTGTTCGGCGCGCGGCGGCTGGAAGAGTACGTTCAAATCAACGGCGACCTCGACACGGGCGCGTTAGTGGAAGGCATTCGGAAAGCGGTCGCCACTTTTTCCGGGGACGAGCGCCTCACCGACGACCTGACCAGCGTGGCGGTGCGGGCGGAGGAAAGACAACCGCTGGTGGCGCGCGCCGAAGTGGACCTCTCGAGCGACCTCAAGCAGCTTCGCCGGGCACGCGAGTTCGTGCGGCGCTTTTGCCACAAGCTCCCCGGGAGAGCCCTGGATGAGGAAAGCGAAGACGCGCTGGAGTTGGCCGTCAACGAAGCGACCAGCAACATCATGAAGCATGCCTATCACGGCCGCCGGGACCAATGGATTCATCTCGACGCAGAGGCCTTCCCCAGCCATCTCACGGTCCGGCTGCATCACTTTGGCGACCCGTTCGATCCGTCCAAGGTTCCTCCGCCGCCCATGGACGGCTCCCGCGAGTCCGGATTCGGCGCGTACATTATCACCAGAAGCGTGGACGAAGTGCGCTACTATCGCGATGACCACGGGCGGAACTGCGTGGCGTTGATCAAGTTCCGGACACCCCTGACGCCGGGCAAGAGCGCCGGGCCGACCGCGCCTCGCGCACCCGCTCTGAAAGGAAACCAAACCTAAATGGAAATCCCTGTCGACAACGTGGACGGTGTGACCGTCGCGGCAATGCCAGTGGATGAACTGGATGCGAGCAACAGCAACGAATTCAAGCGCGACATCGCGCCAGTGATCCAGGCGCAGACGAAGCTGGTGCTCGATTTGAGCCAGCTGCGCTTCGTGGACAGCTCCGGGCTGGGCGCCATGCTCTCCTGCTTGCGGCAGTTGAGCGCGAAAGGCGGCGATTTGAAGCTGTGCTCCATGTCGAAACAGGTGCGGGCGTTGTTTGAACTCGTCCGCATGCACCGCATCTTCGACATCTACCCGACGCGGGAGGAAGCGGTGCACGCATTTCAACCCAGCGCATGAGCGGTACCATGCCCAATCAGCCAGGCTCTTTGGAAGACGCGGCGGCGCTGGAGGAATCCATCCAACGCCACGCCCGCTACTCGCTGGGCAAGGCCTGGCGCGAGCTTTCCGCTCGCGACCGGTTTGCCGCCGTGGCCCTGGCCGTCCGCGAGCGCATGCTGGATCTGAGCTTTGAAACCGAAGCGCGCTACCGCGAGAAAGACGCTAAACGGCTGTGTTATCTCTCCATCGAATTCCTGATCGGCCAATCGCTCGGAAGCAATCTCCGTAATCTCGGTCTCCGCGAAGCCTGCCAGCAGGCGCTGCGCCATCTGGGAGCGGATCTCGACGAAATCGAGCAGAGTGAACCGGACGCGGCTCTGGGCAATGGCGGGCTCGGCCGTCTGGCCGCCTGCTTCCTGGACTCGCTGGCTACTCTCGGCATGCCGGGTTACGGCTACGGCATCAATTACGAATACGGCCTCTTCAAGCAGGAAATCGACGACGGTTATCAGCGGGAAAAACCGGACAACTGGCTGGCGCAAGCCAGCCCTTGGCAGATTGCGCGTCCCGATGAAGCTTGCGTCGTTCCCGTCTATGGACGGATCGAGCACGCCGTGGATCGCATGGGCGGCTACAACCCCATGTGGATGGACTGGAAAGTGCTGATCGGTACGCCTTACGACATGCTGATTCCGGGCTACGGCGGGCGAACCGTCAACTTCCTGCGGCTCTATTCGGCGCGCTCTTCGCACGACTTCGACATGGGCATCTTCAACGATGGCGACTATTTCAAGGCGGTCGAACAGAAGATCGCTTCGGAAACGATTTCCAAAGTGCTTTATCCCCCCGACGCGGTCGTGGCCGGCCAGGAGCTGCGTCTTGTTCAGGAATACTTTCTGGTGGCCTGCACGCTCCGCGACATCGTCACGAGATTCGAGCAAAAGCACGGTTCCTACCGTGACTTCTCCGCCAAAGTCGCGATCCAGATGAACGACACGCATCCGGCGCTGGCGGTCGCGGAATTGATGCGCATTCTTGTCGACGAGAAGAACGTCGCGTGGGAGGAGGCCTGGGAGACTACGCGAGCAACCTTGGCCTACACCAATCACACGCTGTTGCCGGAGGCGCTGGAGAAGTGGCCAGTGCCGTTGCTGGAACACGTGCTCCCGCGGCACTTGCAGATCATTCTCGAGATCAACCGCCGGTTTCTGGAGATCGTTGCCTCGGCCTTCCCCGGCGACACGGGAAGGCTCTCCCGGATGTCGCTGATCGAGGAATCCACGCCCCAGCAGGCGCGCATGGCGAATCTGGCGATCGTGGGCAGCCATTCCATTAACGGGGTCGCGGCCATCCATACCCGCTTGCTCCAGACTTCCCTGGTTCCAGACTTCTACCGCCTTTGGCCGGAGCGATTCAACAGCAAGACCAACGGCATCACCCAGCGGCGCTGGCTGCTCAGCGCCAACCCGGCGCTCGCCGATCTCATCCGCTCGGCAATCGGCGACGCCTGGATCACGGATCTTTTCGAGCTCCGGGAAATCGAAAAGTGCGCGTGGGACGTCGGGTTCCAGTACGAATTCGGCAAAGTGAAGCGCGCCAACAAGCAGCGCCTGGCGCGGATCATTCGAGAAAGCTCGCGCTTGAAATGCGATCCGGATTCGCTGTTCGACGTTCAAGTGAAGCGCATTCACGCCTACAAGCGGCAGCTGTTGAACGTGATGCACATCGCCGACGAATATCTGTCGCTGGTCGAGGATTCGCGCTCGCCCGCCGTTCCCCGGACTTATGTCTTTGCCGGGAAGGCGGCGCCGGGATACTGGCTGGCCAAGCAAATCATCAAACTGATTCACAATGTGGGCCGCGTCATCAACAACGACGCCCGCGCCAACCGGTGGATGAAGGTGGCTTTCATCCCGGATTACCGGGTGTCGCTGGCCGAACAAATCATCCCCGCCGCCGATCTGAGCGAACAGATCTCCACGACTGGAACCGAGGCTTCCGGGACAGGCAACATGAAGTTCGCTCTGAATGGCGCGCTGACCATGGGGACGCTGGATGGCGCCAACATCGAGATCCTGGAGGAAGTCGGAGCGGAGAACATCTTCACTTTCGGACTGACGGCCAATGAGGTGCAGGACCTGCGGCGCGACCGCTCGTATCGCCCGCGCGAGTACTACGATCGCGACAGCCGAGTCCGGCGCGTGGCCGATGCCTTCCGCTCGAACTTGTTCTGCCCGCACGAGCCGGATCTCTTTGCCTGGATCTACCAAGCCGTACTCGACGAAAATGACGCCTATTTCCATCTCGCGGACCTGCCTACGTATCTGGAAGCGCAGGCAAGAGCCGGCGCGATGTTCCAGGACCGTGAGCGCTGGACGCACATGGCGATCCTGAACGTTGCGCGCATGGGCAAATTCTCCAGCGACCGCACGGTCCAGGAGTACGCGCGAGACATCTGGGCGCCGTTCGAGCCGGTGCCGGCTACCATCGACGAGCCAGCGCTGGTGCAACGCTAAGCGTTTCTCACCCCGGCGCCAGAAAATCGAAGTCGCAGCCTTGATCCGCCTGCGTAACGTGATCCAGGAACAGGCGGCCATAACCGCGGGTGTAATGTGGCGGCGGAGGAGTGAAACGTTCCAGACGGCGCGCGATTTCATCGGCAGGCAGAGCCAAATCCAGCTTGCGCTCCGCGACGTCCAGAACGATTTCGTCGCCGGTCTGCACGATCGCCAGCGGGCCACCCACCGCCGATTCGGGCGCGACGTGCAGGACCACGGTGCCGTAGGAAGTCCCGCTCATGCGCGCGTCGGAGATGCGCACCATGTCCGTTATGCCTTCGTTGAGCAGCTTGCGCGGCATCGGAATGTGGCCCCACTCCGGAAAACCGGGCGCGCCTTGGGGGCCGCAGTTGCGCATCACGAGCAGCGTATTCCGATCCACGGGCAGATCCTCGCGCTCCACGCCCGCCAGCATTTCGTCGTGATTGGAGAACACGAACGCCCGGCCGCGATGCTGCATCAGTTCCGGCGAGGCCGCGGTCTGCTTGATCACCGCGCCGTTGGGCGCGAGATTGCCGTAGAGCACCGCGATGCCGCCTTCCGCGTACAACGGCTGACTGCCGGGCCGGATCACGTTGTCGTTGAGCACCTGCGCGGCGCTGATGTTCTCGCCGATCGTCTTGCCGTTCACCGTAAGGCAGTCGGTGCGCAGCCGGTCTTGAATCCGCTGCATCACCGCGGGCACGCCGCCGGCGTCAAACAGGTCCTCCATCATGTATTCGCCGGAGGGCTGGACGTTCACGATGCAGGGCGTGCGGCGCGAGACCCGGTCGAAATCGTCCAGCGTCAGCCGGATGCCCAGCCGCCCGGCGATCGCAATCAGGTGGATCACCGCGTTGGTCGACCCGCCCAGGGCCATCAACATCGTGATCGCGTTTTCGAACGCGTCGCGCGTCAGGATGCGCGAGGGCGTGAGCTTCGGCTCGATCATCTCCACCACGCGCCGGCCGGTCAATTCGGCGATGGCCAGGCGGCGCGAGTCCGGCGCCGGAATGTTCGCGCAGCCGGGCAGTGTCATGCCCAGCGCTTCGGCCAGGCTGGTCATGGTAGACGCCGTCCCCATGACGGCGCAATGCCCCGCGGTGCGTGCGATGCAGCCTTCCACCTCGCACCATTCCTCTTCGGTGAGCCGCCCGGTGCGATACAGATCGAACAGCTTCTTGCCATCGGTGCCGGACCCGAGCCTCTGCCCGCGCCATTGGCCAGTCAGCATCGGCCCGCCCGGAACGACAATGGCCGGAATGTCCGCGCTGGCTGCGCCCATCAACTGCGCGGGCGTGGTCTTGTCGCAACCGCACAGCAGAACCACGGCATCCAGAGGATTGGCCCGGATGGATTCCTCCACGTCCATGGCCATCAAGTTCCGGTACAGCATCGTGGTGGGCCGCATGAACATCTCGCCCAGCGAGATGGTGGGAAATTCCAGCGGCACGCCGCCCGCCGCCCACACGCCGCGCTTGACGGCCTCGGCCACGTCGCGCAAGTGCGCGTTGCAGTTGTTCAGCTCGCTCCAGGAATTGCAAATGCCGATGACGGGCTTGCCGTCGAACACGTCCGCGGGAAAGCCTTCCGAGCGCAGCCAGGCGCGCCGCGCGAATCCATAATACTCCGGACTTTGGAACCACTCGCGGCTGCGGCTGTTTTTCATGTAGACTGCGTTCTTGATATTCTGATACAGCTCACTAGGAGAGAATACCTCATGAGAAGATCAACCCTGGCAGTATCGATGGCTCTGGCATTGACCGGCGCCGGTTTGTCGTTGGCTCAGCAGAAGGGCGGCCCACCCCGGCCTGGCCTCACACTCACCACAACCGCCTTCCCGGATGGAGGCGAAGTTCCCAAGGAGTACACACAATCGGTCGAGAACGCCCCGTCGCCGAAGCTCGAATGGACGCATGTCCCGCCCGGCACGGTGAGCTTTGCGCTCATCATGCACGATCCCGACGTCGCGCTCGGCAAGAAGACGGACGATGTGCTGCACTGGATGATCTTTAACATTCCGGGCACGGCCACGGGGCTGCCGGAGAATGTTCCGCACGAAGCCACGCTGCCGGACGGCGCGATTAACGCCAAGAATCTGCGCGGCGGCATTGGCTACATGGGGCCCGGTGCACCGCCGGCCGGCCCGATGCATCACTACACGTGGGAGCTTTTCGCGCTGGACATCAAGCTCGATCTGGGACCCGATGCAACGCGCGCTCAGGTTCTCGAAGCCATGCAAGGCCACATCCTCGGCAAGGGTGTGCTGGTGGGACGCTTCCATCGCTAACGTGCAGGCGCTAATGCGCGGGAAAGGTTTCTGGCTTGTGGCGGCGCTGACTCTTGCGGCGCCGCCCACCCACGGCGCTGAACTGCCGGACGGACCCGGCAAGCCGATTATGCTGCGCGCCTGCATCGGCTGCCACAAGGTGGAGGAGTTCCTGGCCTACCGCCTGACCAAAGAGGAGTACCAAAAGGCCGTCTACAGCATGGTGGATCGCGGTGCGCAGGCCACCAACGCGGAGCTGGACACCATCGCGGCGTACTTGTACAAAAATTTCCCTAAGGTCGAGGACACGACCAAGATCAACGTCAACAAGGCTTCCGCTCCGGAGATCGCCAAAGGCCTGAATCTCACCGAAAAGGAAGCGGAAGCGATTGTCAGCTATCGCGACCGGCACGGCAATTTCCTCGCCTGGGGCGACCTGCTGGTGATCTACGGCGTGGACGGCAAGAAGATCGAAGCGGCCAAGGACCGCATGACTTTCTAGAGGATGGAACATGACGACCCGTAAGCTGGGGGCCTCGGGACTGGAAGTATCCACGCTATGCCTGGGTGGCAATGTGTTCGGCTGGACTGCGGATGAACCTGCGTCCTTCCAAATTCTGGACGCTTTCTTGGCCGCCGGCTGTAATTTCATCGACACCGCCGACGTCTATTCGCGCTGGGTGCCGGGGCACAAGGGCGGCGAATCGGAACTGGTGTTGGGTAACTGGTTCAAGCGCAGCGGCAACCGCGTGCGCGTGATCGTCGCCACCAAAGTGGGCATCGAAATGGCGCCGGATAAGAAGGGGCTTTCGAAGCATTACATCCTGCGAGCAGTCGAAGAATCGCTCCAGCGCCTCCAGACCGACTATATCGATCTCTATCAATCCCACATCGACGACGCCAACACGCCGCTCGAGGAAACGCTGGAAGCCTACGATCGGTTGATCCGGCAAGGCAAGGTGCGCGCCATCGGCGCTTCGAATTACACCGGCGAGCGGCTGGCGGCGGCAATCGAAGTGAGCGAGAAGCACGGCCTTCCCAAATACCAGTGCCTGCAGCCGCACTACAACCTGATCGAACGCGCCGGTTACGAAAAGGACCTGGAGCCTTTATGCCTGAAGCATGGCATCGGCGTGATTCCCTACTTCGCGCTGGCCGGCGGATTCTTGACCGGCAAGTACCGTTCCGAGGCGGACCTGTCGAAAAGCCCGCGCGGAATGGGCGTGAAGAAATACCTTAACGAACGCGGTATGCGCGTTCTAGGCGCGCTGGACCAGGTGGCGAAGCAGTATAGTTCGACGCCGGGCAAGGTTGCGGTGGCTTGGCTGATCGCACGGCCCAGCATCACCGCCGCGATTGCGAGCGCTACTAGCGTGGATCAACTGAACGATTTGATCGACGCCACGCGGCTGCATCTCGACCAGGCCTCCATCGATCTGTTGAACAATGCCAGCGCCTGAGCTGCGCTTCGCCTTCGAAGTCGCGGTGGAAGTGGGCGCGCCGCTCGATCTGGGGCAAACGCAAAACGGGCATCGGCGAATCATCCCCATCGCGAGCGGGCGCGTGGAAGGGCCGCGGCTCAATGGCCGCGTTTTGCCCGGCGGCGCGGACTGGCAGATTCTGCGGCCGGATGGGTCAGCCGATCTCGACGCGCGATACACCATCGAGACCGCGCAGGGCGCACTGATTTACGTTGTGAATCGCGGCGTGCGGCACGGGCCGCGCGAAGTGCTGGAGAAGCTGAATCGCGGGGAACGCGTGGAGCCGTCGGCATACTATTTCCGCAGCGCCGCGACGTTTGAGACCTCCGCGCCGGAATGCCTGTGGCTCACTCGCGCCGTCGTCGTGGGCGTCGGCGAGCGATATCCGGACAAAGTCATCATCGGGTTCTGGGAGTTGTTGTGAAGGAAGGCTCGGCCAGCCGCATTGCGATGGTCACCGGAGCTGGCAGCGGCATTGGGCGCGCGGCGAGCCTGGCGCTGAACGCCGCCGGTTACTCCTTGGTGCTGGCCGGGCGGCGCGCCGCGGAACTGGAGCGCACCTCGGCGGCGGCTCAAAACCGGGATGCTCCGATGCTGCGCGTTCCCACCGACATCAGCCGGCCCGACGCGGTCCGCGCGCTGTTCGCGCAAACCAAGCAGGTCTTTGGGCGGCTGGACGTGCTGTTCAACAACGCCGGCGGCGGCGCTCCCGGCGTCCCGATGGAAGAGCTCAGCTTCGAGCAATGGAGCGCGGTGGTGGCTGTGAACTTAACAGGCACCTTCCTGTGCTGCCAGGAGGCGATCAAGCTCATGAAGTCGCAGATGCCGCGCGGCGGCCGCATCATCAACAACGGCTCGATTTCCGCGCATGCGCCGCGTCCCAATTCGGCGCCCTACACCGCGACCAAGCACGCCATCACGGGCCTCACCAAAAGCATTTCGCTCGACGGACGCAAGTACGACATCGCCTGCGGGCAGATCGACATCGGCAACGCCGCCACCGAGATGACCGAGCGCATGAATCGCGGAGTGCCCCAGGCCGACGGCACCACCAAGGTCGAGCCTCGCATGGATGTCCGGCTGGTCGCCGACGCCGTGGTCTATATGGCCAATCTTCCGTTGGACGCCAATGTGCAGTTCTTGACCATCATGGCCACGAAGATGCCCTTCGTCGGCCGAGGATGACCCAGCGCGGTAGTGGTAGCAGGATCTTGCTTCCGTTCTGCAGTTTACAGCCTTGTTGACACGGACCCCAGTGGCTGAGTATACTCGGTCATCTTTATAACTTTTTTATAATTTACTAATGTTCTCTTAATGAATAACCGTCAGAAGTCTAAAGGAGCAAAGGAGCTGAGGATGAGGTATCTGGCTTTGTTTCTCGCGTTAGGTATGACGCCGCTGTTTTCAGCCCAGGACGCCGCCGCTGTCGGCACGTGGAAGCTCGACTCCGCGAAATCCAAATATTCCCCGGGCACGCCGCCTGCCAGCGCAACCATGACGATTCAGGAACAGAGCGATGGCCTGAAGACGACCTACCAGGAAGTGGAAGCCGACGGCAGCCACAACGGTTACGAATACGCTGCCAGCTACGATGGCAAAGACTATCCGCTCACCGTGTCCGGAACACCAACCTGGCATGCCGAGGAGCTCAGTGGCGCCGAAGCGGTCGTCCTCCGCCATGCTGGAGGGAACTCCTACAGCCTGCTCTTGAAGAACTCGAAGGGCGTGGTCATGACCATACGGAGCGTTGTCTCGAAGAACGGAAAAGTCATGACCGTCACGGCGTTTGGAGCGGATGCCAGCGGAAAAACGATGTCCTCGGTTTCCGTCTGGGACAAGCAGTAGAGCCGGAGTTTCTAGCCCACCGCTGTCTCTTGAGTCTGCTTCCCGAGCTGCGCTTTTAGCCGCGGATAGACGCTGTAGGCATTGCCCTCGAAGACTTTCTGGCGGTCGGCATCGCGGAGCCCTAACGAGTCGATATAGCGCTTCGTGTCGTCGTAATGGAAGCCGGTCTGCGGATCGATGCCCTTCACCGCACCCACCATCTCGGACGCGAACAGAATGTTGTCCACGGGAACGATTTCGAACAGCAGCTTGATCCCGGGCAGGTGATAGACGCAGGTATCGAAGTAGACGTTCTTCAGCAGCTCGGTCAAAGGCGGTTTGCCTGCATCCTGCACCAGCCCGCGATAGCGGCCCCAGTGGTAAGGAACCGCGCCGCCGCCGTGCGGAATGATGAACTTCAGGCTCGGCAAGTCCCTGAATAAGCTGGAAGTGGCCAGCTGCATGAATGCCGTGGTGTCGGCGTTGATGTAATAGGCGCCCGTGGTGTGGAAACTGGGGTTGCACGACGCGCTGACGTGGATCATCGCCGGAACCTGAAGCTCGCACATCTTTTCGTACATCGGATACCAGAAGCGATCCGTCAAGGGCGGTGAGTTGAATTGGCCGCCGGAGGGATCGGGATTCAGATTGCAGCCGACAAATCCCAGCTGGTTGACGCAGCGTTCCAGCTCGCGGATCGAGTTATCGAGCGACGCTCCGGGAGACTGCGGCAACTGGCAGACGCCCACGAAATTCTCCGGATACAACCGGCAAACCCGGTGAATCAGATCGTTGCATACCTCGGACCAGTGCAGGCTGGTCACCGGCGTTCCGACGTGCGGGCCCATCGCCGAGGCGCGCGGCGAAAAGATGGTAACGTGCGTTCCACGCTCGCGCTGGAATTTCAGTTGGGCGCCTTCCAGGCTTTGACGGATCTCGTCGTCGCTGATCGCCACCGGTCCCTTTTGCGGCACATGGTGGGGATCTTTCAAACCGGCGATCTGGCTGTCGCGATAGGCTTGCAGGCCTTTAGGAGCCGTGGTGTAGTGGCCGTGGCAATCGATGATCATCACATTCAATTATATTCGGAGCTTGTTCGGCGAGCTTGGAATGTCAGATTGACAGCGCTGTTTAGCCCCTGTCATACTGCGAGATTGCCATGAGCGTACCGGCTGTAACAGAGACATCCCTTTCGGTTTCGGACGCGGCCTGGAAGGCGATTGAAGGCGGTTACGACCTGCAAGTGCACGTCGCGCCCGACGTGATTGAGCGGCGCATCGACGACCTCGACCTGGGTAAAGAGTTCCTTTCCCGAGGCTTGAAGGGCTTCGTGCTGAAGTCGCACTATTTCCCCACCGCCGAACGCGCGCAAGTAGTCACCAAAGCCATTCCCGGCATCCAGGCCTATGGCGCCGTGGTGCTGAATCACAGCGTCGGAGGATTGAATCCGGTGGCGGTAGAACTCGCCGGCCGCTCCGGCGCGAAAATCGTCTGGCTGCCTACCGTAGACGCCGCCAACGAAACGGCCGGCCGGGCCGGCGGAACCAACGTGAAGCTGCCGTTTTGGGCGCAGATCCAGCGCGATCTGTCCGCGATGGGAATTTCACCGCCGCCACTGACCGTCCTGGATGAAAACGGTAAGCTGAACGACGCCGCGCACCGCTGCCTGGAGCTGATCGGCCGCCACAACATGATCATGGCCACCGGTCACCTGGGCCGCAAGGAAATCTTCGCCCTGGTGAAGGCCGCGCGCGAAATGAAGCTCCAGCGCGTTCTGGTGACCCATGCCGAGTTCCCCTCTCAAAACCTGACTGCCGAAGAGCAGGTGGAACTCGCTCAGGAAGGCGCTTACATCGAACACTGCTTCACCACGATGCACACCAAGAAGGCGCCCTGGGAAGTGGTGATCGATAGCATCCGCAAGGTCGGCGCCGAGCGTTGCGTGCTTTCCACGGACTTGGGCCAGACGATCAACCCGCCGGTGGCGGAGGGCTTCGCCATGTTCGCCCAAACCTTGCTGGACGGCGGATTCAAGGTGGAGCAGATCCGGCGGATGGCCGTCACCAATCCCGGCGCACTGGTCGAGTAAACCAGTACACTGAGGGCATGAGCCACGTAATTGTCCGCCGCATCCCTCGCCCGGAAGCGGCGGCGGTGAAGCTGCTCGGTGAGCTGGGCGTCGCCACGGTGCACGAAGCACAAGGCCGGACCGGCCTGATGCGGCCCTATATGCGGCCCATCTATCCGTCGGCCAGAGTCGGGGCGCCCGCAGTCACCGTATCCTGCCAGCCCGGCGACAACCTGATGATCCATGCTGCCGTGGAAGTCTGTCAGCCCGGCGATATTCTGGTGGTGGTGACCACGTCGGAGTCGACGGATGGCATGTTCGGCGAACTGCTCGCCACTTCCCTGCAGGCGCATGGCGTGGCGGGGCTGATTATCGACGCCGGCGTTCGCGACACCACGGAGCTGACCGAGATGAAGTTCCCGGTGTGGGCCAAGGCAGTCTCGGGCCAAGGCACGGTGAAGGCCAGCCCCGGCTCGGTGAACGTTCCCGTGGTCTGCGCGGGCGCGATTGTGCATCCTGGCGATGTTATCGTGGGGGATGCGGATGGCGTCGTGGTGGTACCGCGTGCCAAAACCGCCGAAGTGGCCGGACTGGGCGAGCAGCGGCGCGCAAAAGAAGAAAAAACCCGCGAGCGTCTCGCCAGGGGCGAGCTGGGCGTCGATTTTTACGGCCTCCGCGCCAAGCTCAAGGAGCTGGGTGTAGAGTATGTCGACGAACTCCCCGAGGAAGCGTTGGTGCATGCGGGCGTTCGAAAGGGGTAGCACATGGGAAAAATCGTAATGGCAGCGGCCACCGTTCACGCGCCGCAGCTTTTCACCTATCCGCCAAGCGAGGATAAAGCGCAGCTGGACGCCGACATCGCCGCGATGCGCGAGCTGGGCAAAACCCTGGATGAAGTGCAGCCGGACGCGGTGGTGGTTGTCGGCAGCGATCACCTGGAGACATTCTTCCTATCCGCCGTACCCACCTTCGCGGTGGTCGGCGGCCAGAAGTCCAAAGCCGCTTTCGCGCGCAAGAGCTACGCGCTGCCGATTCACCCGTTCACCGAAGAGCTGATCGAAAAGCTGGTGGCCTCCGGCTTCGACATGACTTATTCGCAGGACGCGGAGCTGGGCCATTCCTTCGCGGCCGTTTATGAATGGGTGATCGAAGGCCGCCCGATCCCGGTGATTCCGATTTTCGTGAACACCTATCTGCCCCCGCTGCCCAACGCCCGGCGTTGCGCGCAGTTGGGCGCCGCGGTCCGCGATGCGATCCTCGCTTCGCCCAACAGGATCGCCATCGTCGCCAGCGGCGGGATGTCGCATTATCCCGGCGCCTGGAAATATCCGCAGCCGGCCTTCGATTTCGACTGGTGGGCCATCGCGCACATGGAGCGCGGCCACAACGAAGCCCTCCTGGAGCTTTCCAACGAACAGCTGGACGAAGTCGGCAACACCGAAATGCTGCCTTGGATGTTTCTGTTCGGCGCGGTCGGCAACCAGCCCGGCGAGCTGATCACGTACCAACCCACCTGGCACCACGGCCACGCCGTCATGCGCTTCATCCCCAATAAGAAGGGCACGCCTACGACGCCCGAGCCGGAGCCGAAGTTCAAGTTCGGAAGCGAGGGCGGCTACCAGTTCTACCGTCATCCCGATCCGGCTGTTTATCCGTTGAACAAGCTGCTCTACGATCTGCGCTTCAGCTCGGATCTGCGCCGCCGCCTGTTCGCTGATACCCCGGGTCTCGCCGCCGAATACGGGCTGAATGAAAAGCAGGCCCAGGTTCTGGAGACGATGAAGGACGAAAGCATCGACGCGGTCCGTTCGCTGAAGCCGCATCCGCTGGTGGAGGCTGGCGCGCATCCTCTGGGCATGTGGATGTCGCTGATCACCGTCCAGGCCGAGCAGCGCCGCATGCGAGCCGAACAGGCTCAAGCCCGGCAGTAGCCGCCGGAACGACATCATGGCCACCACCACCGCTCCGCCGCCGGTTACGGTAACCGGGCCCAAAGTGAAGTGGGCGCCGCTGTTGTTGGCTGTGATTCTGGGTTTGACCCTCTTCTTCATGCCCACCCCGCACGGCTTGACGCGGCCCGGGCAAGTGGCGCTCGCCATCTCCGCCTTCACCATCGTGCTGTGGGCCTTCGGCGTGATGAACAACGGCGTGGCGTCCGTGCTCATGATGGCGCTGCTGATTCCGGCCGGCGCCAAACCGGCGCTCGCTCTCAGCGGATTTTCGAGCGGCTCGTGGTGGATTCTCCTGGCGGTGCTGTACTACGGCTTCGCGATGCAGAAGACCGGCCTGGCCGCGCGCGTCTCCTATTACATCCTGTCGCTGTTCCCCGCGTCCTATTCCGGCATTCTTGCGGCGTTCTTCGTGATTGGCACGCTGCTTTCACTGGGCATTCCTTCCATGACGGTCCGCACGGCAATCATGGTTCCCATCGCCTGGGCCGTGGTGAAATCGCTGGATCTGAAACCACGCAGCCGCGGCTCGGCGTTGATCATGCTGACCACCATCGAGATGGCCGTCGTGCCCGGACTCGGCCTGCTGTACGGCTCTCTCGATGGCCCCGTCGTCGCGTCGGTATTCGAGCTGAAGCATCTTCCCCTCAGCTATCTGGCGTACGCGCGCGTGCTGTACCTGCCGGTATTCGTGTTGTGCGCCCTGATCGTGTTCGGCAACCAATGGGTGCTGAAACCGGAGCGCACGCTCGACGCCACGCCTGAATTCGTCCGGAACAAGCTGCGCGAACTGGGACGCTTCAAGCGCGACGAAATGATCACCGCGTTGATCGTGCTGTGCTCCATCGTGTTCTGGTCCACCGATCGCTGGCATCACCTGCCCAGCTTCTTTATTGGCATGGTGGGCCTGGCGGTTTTCGCGCTGGCGGGTATTGTCGGGAACGCCGACATCGCGGGCGGCATCTCCTGGACCTTGCTGCTGTTCATGGGAGGAATCTTCAGCCTGCAAAACGTCCTCACCCAATACAAGCTCACCGATTGGCTGGCCGGATACTTCGTCCCCATCGCGCAGCACCTGACCTTCAGCCCGCTGGTTGTGCTGGTGGCGATTGGAATCATGACCCTGGCACTGCGCTTCCTCGATCCCAGCGGCTTCATCGCCATCGTCGTGACGTTCGTTCCCATCGTCGATACCACCAGCGCCGCGGGCATCGCGCCGCTGATTCTTACTGCGGCTATGCTGATTCCTTCAGTTCCCTTCTGGGCCACTTATCAAAACATATGGGTTGCGATGGGCGAAGGAATTACCGAGGGGTTGGCGTTTACCGGCGGCCAACGCGTGCGGCTGGCCTCTCTGTATGGCATCCTGGCGCTGCTGACGGTCATCGTGTCGCTCGGCTATTGGAAATTGATTGGAGCACTTTGATGAAGCTGGGATTCGTCGGATTTGGCGAGGCCGCGTATCACATCGCGAAAGGTCTCCGCGAGGCCGGCGTCGCTTCCATCGCGGCTTACGACATCCAAGTCACGGATCAAGTACGCAAGCGCGCCGGAGAAACGGAAACGCGTCTGGTCGCCACCAACCGCGACCTCGCCCAATCCTGCGACATTATGCTGTCCGCCGTGACAGCGGACCAGGCCTTGATCGCGGCCGAACAGACCCAGCCGCATCTCGGCGCGGCGCACCTCTACGCCGACCTGAATTCGGTATCGCCTGGCGTCAAGCAATCCATCGCACGCACGATCGAATCCGCGGGCGCGCGCTTCGTCGAGATCGCCATGATGGCGCCCGTTCCCCCTTACGGCCATAAGGTGCCGATGCTCGCGGGCGGACCGGGCGCGCCGGAGTTCGTCGAACGCCTGGCGCCGCTTGGCATCTCCGCCGAAGTCGTGTCGCGCGAGGTGGGCACTGCCGCCGCCACCAAAATGTTCCGCAGCATCATCGTCAAGGGCCTGGAAGCGCTGCTCACCGAATGCGTCCTCGGAGCCAGCCGCTATAACGCCGAACCCCGCGTCTTTGCATCGCTCGCCGCAAGCTACCCGGGCATCAACTGGAGCGAGTTGGCCGATTACATGCTGGGCCGCGTGGTGGTGCACGGCGAACGCCGCGCCCGCGAAATGGAGGAAGTGGCCGCAACGCTGCGCGAGATCGATATTGAACCGATTATGGCCGAGGCCATCGTCCGCCGCATGGACTGGAGCGTCCAGGCTGGACTGAAACAGCTTTTCAAGGGGGAAGCGCCCAAGAGTTATCGCGATGTCGTGGACGCAGTCGCAAAACTGGCGGCCGTCGAGCGCTAAACCGTTGCGGCGGGCTTTCCTTGTTGCCGTGATGCTGTGCGTCTGCACGAGCACCGCCGCGGCGGTGGAACTGAAGCCGGAGACCATCCAGGCGTTCGACCGCTATATCGCAGCCGTCGAAGCCCGCCTGGAACCTTGCTGGCGCGGCCGGCACTTCCTCTGGTTCGCCGGCTCTCCCGGCGTCCGCGAGCAGCTTCGAGCCGGGGCCATCGTCACCCAAGCCGGTCAAGGCAACGGGATCGTCGCCGTGAAAGACGGCATGATTCAGGATCAGATGGGCGCCGTTTTTATCCCGGATACGAACCTGAAGCGCGTTCTCGCGCTCGTGCAGGATTACAACCGCGACAGCGTGTACTATAAGCCGGACGTCATCCATGCCAGGATCGAGTCACGAACCGGCGACCGTTTCCTGGTGCGCGCGCGCGTAATCAAAGCGAAGCTTTTCCTGTCCGATGTGCTCGACATCGACAACGACATTCAGTTCTTCCCTTTGGATGCCCGGCGCGTCTACAGCCGTTCGATTAGCCGGCGCGTGGCCGAAGTCAGCCGCCCGGGGAAGCCCCACGAACATGAGCTTCCGGTGGGTCGCGACCGCGGCCTGCTGTGGCGCATCAACGGCTATTGGTTTTTCGAGGAGGCCGACGGCGGGGTATACGTCACTTGCGAGTCGGTCACCCTCACGCGCGACGTTCCTTTCCTCATGTCCACGCTGCTCAGTCCCCTCATTCATGAATTGCCAGCCGAGGCGGTGCGCACCAGTCTCGATGAAACCCGTAGAGCTGTGATGTCTGCTGCCCGGGATAGCGAACCCTGACTAGGGATTCAACAACTGAGTCTTCGCTTGCGGCGGCAACGCGTCTAACAGTACTGTAAAAGCCGCGTTCGTCCAGCCGAAGCCGGCTTCGTTGGAATGGTAGCCGAACTTGATCTCTCCGCCAACATCGGCTGTCCGGTGAACGACGTCATACTTCTCCACAATCCGCCCGCTTTTCCGGTACTGCTCCAGCACCAACGATAAGAACTCGCTGGAGATCCGGTCCGCGTCTTGGTCATAGCCATACCGCCGCAGCCCCTGCACTGCGATGAGTTCGAGCGGCGCCCAGCCGAACGGAGCGTCCCATTGCTCGCCGCTTTGGTTGGTGCTGGTCTCCAGGCCGCCCGCCTTTTCAAACATCGGCAGCGCGCGAACCACCCGGGCTGCCTGCTCGCGGCTGGCGATGCCCGCCCACAACGGATAGAAAGTGGTGAGAAACGGGTACCTCCGCAGCCGCTGGTGGACGAAATCGTAGTCCTCATACAGACCGTCTCTTTCGTCCCAGAGCAGCCGGTTGATGAGCGCGGCCCGATCCGCGGCTCGCTTGCGCCATGAAGCTGCGTCGTTCTCGCGACCCAGGATTCGGAGAATGTCCGCGGTCTGCGACTCCATGAGGTACAGCAGTGAGTTCAAATCCACCGGGTTGTAGTGGATGATGTCGACGCTGAAAGGGCCGAATCGGTCCGAAGGATCGAAGCCGGATTCGCGCATGGAGCGGTCGCCCTTGTAGAAGAGCTCCGTCAGCTTGTCCTGCTTGGCATCGTAGTACTCGGCCTGGTCGTAATCCGTTACCGGATGCGTCCGGTAATACTTTCGTGCCAGATCGTAGTGCGTGCGTCCGCGAGCATCGCGTTCGTCGGCAACCACTTCCGGCGCGGGGCCGTCACCCAACGCAAAGTATCGGGAGAGACCGGTTGCAGGCGTGAGGTGTGGCTCGCGGATCCAATACAGGTGATCCGCTTCGATCGCCGGAAGGGCAGCCGCAAGCCACGCACGGTTGCGCGTACGCCGGTAGACGGCCAGCAGCATTTCGGTGAGAAATGGCGGCTGCGAGCGCATCAGGTAATAGGTGCGGTTGGCGTTCAGAATCTTGCCGTAGTTGCGAATCTCATAGAGAGCGTCGTCGGCCAGGTCCCTGGCCAGCGCATCGCGATGATCGCGCAGCAATCCCATCTCGATGAAAAAGCTGTCCCAACCGTACATCTCATTGAAGCGGCCCCCTGGCACGACGTAGGGCTTCGGAAGGTAAAGGAGGCCAGGGGCGGCGTTGGGCTGGAGGAGAAGCAACCGGATGGTCTTGAACTCGGCGGGAGGCATCTCGCGGCCCAGTTGGGCTTCGATAGCGTCCAGGTCTGTGGTCCCCGGCACATAAACCGGCCAGCGGCCGTCCGCAGGGCGATGGAACTTTGGATCCGGGGCGGCCCGAGCAAGGTCGCGATTCGACCGGGTTAACGCACTCCAGGTTTTTTGGATGTACTCCAGGATCGGCTCGGGCTGCGGCGCTGCGACCGCATGAATCAGCAGCGCAATTGAGATCAGGGCCAAACGAATGGCGCGGCGCATCCACTTCAACATTACCTGGAGGCCGGCGCCGCCGTCGCTTCCCGATCTTATGGGTTGAGCGCGTAGACGTCCACGCGGCCGCTGTACGTGGCCACGTACAGTTTGCCATCGGCCACCATCGGCGGGCAAAATTTGCTGAAGTTGAACGTCACTCCGGCCGTGCCGCTGTCCCAGAGCAGTTTCATTTTCGGCGTCCCATCGGCGTTGACTCCATCAAATGCTGTGGCATCGTAAGCTCGCGCGATGCCTGCCACCACGTTCTGGTTGGCGTTGCCGTCGATGGGCGTCAGCGTCCACACGATGCCATCACCCGTTCCACCGGAGCTCACCGAGATCATTCCACCGGTCATTCCACCAAAGGTGGTGTTGTCCAGCGCCGCGCCGCGGGAGGCTATCTCCGCGCTCTTGCCCAGGAAGGTGACTTGCCCCGCCGTAGGATCCACGCTCCACGAGCGCAGTGCTTCATTCTCGCCCCAGTCGAACAGGCGCGGGCCATTCGGGCCAACCCAGTAGGCCGGCGAAGCATGCAGATGATGCGTCTTCTTAGGCGGCCCCTGCCCCGGGTCGGGGCCTCCGCCCAACGCGAAGTCGTCGTTCGGCGCGGATGGGGAGAGCCCGGTTCCGTTAAACGTGACGAACACCGGAGGGTTCTGCTTCAGCACGCTGAAATCCCCGATTTTCTTGCCGAGATTCTGCCGGTCCAGCACGTAAAGAATCCCGTCCTTCCCGGCGCCCAGTAACAGGTTGGTTCCAGCCGGGAGCACCGGCGCCGCGGAGCCCAGGTCCTGATCGCGGTAGTCATAGCCGCCCACGGTTTGACGTTGTGAGTCGCGGAAGGGGATGAACCAGTCCACCAGCGTCAGCGTCCCTTGGCCCGGTCCCGTGCTGTCGTAATGGAGTTTGACGAAGGCCTCTGCAAAGTCCGTGGTGCCGTTGAAATCCATCAGCACGCCGTCGTGGACATTGAAGCCGCCGTTGCCCGTCATCGCATAGACATTGCCGGCGTCGTCCGCCGAAGGCCCTTGCCCGCCCTGCCACATTCCACCACCGAAACCTTGCTGCGTCGCGGCCCAGACAGCCGTTTCGGTGAACGTGTCCACGTCGAACGCGACCATCCAGCCGTGCGGGTCGCCTGGATTCTCGCCGCCGGTCGTGGTCAGGAACAGGGTCTTGTGCTGGCCGCGCAAAGGGGCCAGCAGCAAGGCAGCCCGCTCCTTTTGTTCCGCGCCCAGCACGAGCGGCTTGCCGTTGGCGTCAATCAATGGCGTACCTTTGGGCCCGTTGATTGCGCCTGTGACCGGCTTCGGCTTGCCGATCTCCTTTCCATCCGTCAACCGCACCTGGTGCAGGAACGGCGCGGGTTGTCCGGTCTTCTGCAACACCCAGTTCACGGCGTACAGCCGGTTGGCGTCCAGATCGATCACGGGAGTGCTGAGAATGCCCCAGGCGACGTTGATGCCCCACAGGTCGATGGATGTGCTCCGATGCTCGCCCGGTTTATTCGTTTCGGGCGGGACAAACGGCTTGCCCAGCGAAGTTTTCCAAATCAAATCGCTGCCCGAAGGGGCGTCGGCGTCAAACGCGTATATCGTGTTGCCCATCGACGCGACGAACACCACATTGTGCTGTTTCCCATCCTTCTTCATCGTCAGATTGGGCACATACAAAGGCTGGGCCTCCACCCGCGGGTCGTCGGGGATTGCCAGGCTCTTGATTCTCTTCAGGCCCTTTTGGGCAATGGACTGCGGCGTCAACTCGGTTTCGGTGGTGTTCGCGCCGTTGCGTCCGTCATCGTAGGACCGTGTCAGCACTGGCGTGGCAGCCTGCGCGGGCAAGAGCAATACCAACAGCATTCCTGTGCACTTCATGGGACCCTCCGGACTTCAGATGGTTTGGGGAGCGGTGTACTTCACTCGTAGCCGGTAGCTGGGCGTCTTGTTTTGATCGGGTGTGTTCCGGGCCTGGACAAAGAAACTATGGAAGCCGCGTTTACGAGTTTCAAAGTTGAACCCCCTAGTTTGTAGCGAGTTTTGCTCGAATTTCGCGCCACTCACTTTGGACGCGTCCGGATCCTCCAGATCCAGCTGAATGGCCGTGGCCGCGGTCCAGTGCGCGGAGTCGAAGGAAAATTCAGCCTCGATCGTTGTGTTCACTTCGGCGAACACGCGCGCCGCCAGCACGCGCTCGTTCTCCACGGCGGGTTTGATATCCAGATCGGCAGCGCCTTCGTAATCCTGAGTGATGGCGATCGTCTTCACGGGAAACGGATCAACTTGTCCGGGCCGGGCGTAACAGACGTATCCCAGGCCGTCGGCGTTCTTGGGGATTGTGAGGGTGACCAGCGAAGCGCCGTCCGTGGTCACCGCCCCGGCATGGCCGGCGAAATCGTGCAGCTCGGTGCGTGGCGGAAAACCGGTTTGCACGCGAATCGTGCGCGCGCCGCTGGAATCCTTGTTCAAACCGACCAACAAATGATCGCCGCCCAGCCGTTCGTACGCGAACACGCCGCCGTCTTTCCAGCGCTGCTGCGTGGGGCCGGATGCCAGGTGCTCATGAATCCAGATCAGCGGGTCGATCTTCGGCTTCAGGCCATAGCAGTTCCGGTCCGCGCTGTAGTCACGGTAGAAGACGCAGGGGTAGCCCTCGGCCGTCAAAATGTGAGCGTATGCCAGCATCTTGTTGCTGATGATGGGCGAGTTTCCATCCGTATCGTGGTTCTCCACGAACGTCACGCTGCCGAGCGGGTCGACGCCGGTCAATCCGGCGTGATCCAAACTCCCCATGTCGAAGCCGCCCGGGTTGTTGCACATCGTCTGAAGCTGGAAGCGGAGCGGGAAATCGAACGCGGCGGCGCGATGCTGGGTTTCGTTCATCCAGCCTTGAATGAAGCCGATGTTGCCGTCGAAGAATTCACCCACCGCAAACTTCCGCGCCAGCGCGCCGTGGTTGAGCAGCGGAACCAGGAACTCCGCGGAAATGCCTTTCACGTCGTCCAGGCGGAAGCCCTGCGCGTCCAGCGAGCGCGTCAGCCAGTCGCCGGCATCCAGCAGGCCTGTGAAGACGTGGTGCTTCAACCCGTCGATCGGCGCCAGGTCGCGGCCGAACTGGAAACTGTCGTCAAACACTTCCGGGTCTTCGGGAACGTTGGGATGAAAATCACCGGGCCCCTTCGGAAAGCGGCCTTTGTCCGGCTGGCCGAAGGCGTTGACGTAACGAAAATGAAAATGACCGTCGTCTCCATCGCGCTGGTTCTCCACCATGTCCAGGTAGACGTCCAGGCCGTTCGCGCGCATGACGGCGACGCAGCGCTCCAGCTGTTCCCGTGTGCCATAGCGCGTAGGCACGGTGCCTTTTTGATTCTTGTCGCCGATATCGTAGTCGTCGAAGGGATCGTAGCCGTTCGAAAGCGGACCCGCGGCGCCCTTGAGCGGCGGCGGGAGCCAGATGGCCGAGAAACCGGAACGGCGCAGCGCATTGGCTTGCGCGGCCAGATGGTCCCACCAGAAGGGAACGCTTTGGTCGCCGTCCAATGGAGACGGCACGCCGTGGGCGCGCCCCGGCCCAAAGTAAAATCCTTGCAGCAGGACTCCCATATTTGTCCTCCGCTGGAGTCTGATGCGTACCAGTTGTTCTTAGCTGCCTGTACGGCAGCCCACAATTCCCCGTTAGCGGACGCGAGAGCGCTACTCCGCGATCGATCCCATTCTGAGCGGTTTGATCGCGGGTGTCAATCCGGAAATTGTGAGCTGAAAATAACTAATTTAAGTTACATATTGTTATAACGTGCCGGAAATTCGGCTATTTCCCGTCGACGGAAAAGGCCAGTAATACGTTGCCGGCCGTTCCTCCGACGAATCCGTAGCCGCACATCGTGATCACCATGCCGTCGGCGATCGCCGGGCCGCCGCCGTCGAAAGAGCCGCCCCGCGCCGGCACATGGTTCACGGTATCGAAGTCGCGCATCGCATCGAAGTCCCAGACAATTGCTCCGGTCTTTGCCGCATAGGCCCGCAGATGCCCTCCCCAGGAACCTGAGAAGACAATGCCGGGCATGGCGGACACGGCGGAGGCCTGCGCGCGGCTCCCGGCGCCCTGGGGAGCGGGCGTGCTCCAGATCTTCTCGCCATTATCGATGCGCAGCGCGTACATCCCCGGCGTACCCTGCTCGCGGCGCGTAATATCGGACACTGCGGCGAACTCGACATTGCCGTCCACCGCGGCGCCCCATAGAATGCCGCCCTGTGCGCCCCCCAGGCCGATGCGCGTCTTCCACAGCAGCTTGCCGCGTTGATCCGGATCCAGGCCGTACACGACACCCGACTTCTGCGTCGCAACGAGAATTTGCTTGCCGTTTGGCAGCGTGCGCAGGATGGATGCACTGCCGAAATCCGTGTCTTCGCCCGGATTCTCGGGACAGTTGGCGCCTTTGGGACATCCCGGCACCCAGTTGTCTCCCGGCGTCGCCTGATTCGACCAAAGCAGGCTGCCGGTTTCCAGGTCGAACGCGAGAATCGAATCGCTGGTGGGGATCGTAACGCCCGTGTAAGAATTGCCCGTGCCGACATACACGCGTTTGCGCTTCGGGTCGACTGTGGGCGACGACCAGATCCCCGCGCCCGCCGGCCCGTAAAGCTTCGTCCCCGCCGAATTGGTCTTATACGGCCTGGGCGGATCCGGAATCGAATAGGTTTTCCAGAGAACCTTGCCGGTCTCTGCATCCAGCGCGCTCAAGCTGCCGCGAAACGTGCAGCAGGGATATGCCGGCGATCCGCCGTTCAGCTCTTCGGAAGAAGCGACGGGCACATACAGCCGGCCCTGGTAGTAAGCCGGCGATCCGCTGACGCGCGCGGCCGGATGATCGTCCACTTGGGTCTTCCAAAGAAGTTTTCCCGTTTCGGCGTCGATGGCTTGCGCCGAGCCATGATAATCGCCGAAGTAGGCGACCCAGCGATGCGTCTTCGGCGACCGCACGATGCGAATGGCCGAACGCACGATCCCGCCTGCGTCGTAGCTCCAATCAATGCAGCCTGTGGACGCGTCGAGCGAGTAGACGTCGCCGCCGTTGCTGCCGACAAACACGCGCCCGCCCACGATGACCGGCTGTCCGGCAGCCTGCGTGTCGTCGGGGAGGCCGAAAGCCCACTTCAGCTTCAGTCGCGGAACATCCGCGGCGGCGATACCGGGATGGGGTTGAAAGCGCGAATTGCTCAGCTCTACGCCCCATCCGTTCCAATCGTTCGCGCCGGGAGAAAACGGCTTCGCCGCGCCCGCGCAATACGCGGACTTCGGAATCGCGGGAGCGGACGTAAACTCCTTGCCGGTAACATAGAGCGCAACGGCGCGAATCTCGTTGGTTGAAAGAACAGATCCCTGAATCGTCATCTTGCCGCGCAGCAGCGCGGTCAGGACTTGTTCCGGTTTCAGCGCGCCGAGTTCGGCGCGCGTGGGCGTGCGTGAGCCCGTCTGATCCATGTGACAGGAAGCGCAACGGTCGCGGAAAATCGCCGCGCCATCGGGCGCGGCCCCCCCAAGCGATATCGCGAAAACAGCCAGCAGCAGTGCGCGCATGTGGCCTCCCGCGGCAGTGTATCATACGGAGACATGTTGCGATCAGCAGTGGCGACGGCTCGGAAGTTTTCCGGCGGGCAATGAAAAGCACTCTCAGTGCGGAGATTCTCGAGCCTATTGTCGCGGCTCTCGGCCGCGCCAATTCCGCGCACGACGAGATTTTCCCCGGCGACTCCTCCGAGCGCCAGCCGGTGCACAGCGTGTATGGCGGCGCGCAACTCTTCAAGCCGGAGACCCCTGCGAAGCTGGGCTCGCTCGCGCTCGAACTGCTTCGCACCTACACGCCGGATGCAGCTTCATTGGCTGAGTGCCTGGGGCTCCCCGACGCCAGCCTGGCCCGAAAGGTCTTCGAGCGCACCATCGCGAAACTCGAGCGCGAGCCGGTGGAGGACTACCGCATCGACTTCGAGGACGGCTACGGCCATCGTTCCGATGCCGAGGAAGACGGCCATGCGGTTTCCACCGCCCAAGCTCTGGCGAAGGCGGCAGGCAAGCCGGGTTTCCCGCCTTTCGTTGGGATCCGCATCAAACCGCTCACCGAAGTGCTGCATGCTCGCGCGATGCGCACGCTGGACCTGTTTCTGACCACGCTCCTGAGCGAATCCGGAAAACTGCCCGCGAATTTCGTGGTGACGCTGCCCAAGATCACTGTGCCGCAGCAGGTAGTCGCGCTGGTGCGATTGCTGGATGTGTTGGAGGCCTGGCACCGGCTCAAACCCGGCTCCATCCGGATCGAGCTGATGATCGAAACGCCGCAGGTGATTATCGGCCGCGACGGCGCCATCGGCATTCCGAAACTCCTCGAAGCGGCCGACGGACGCTGCCGCGGTCTGCACTTCGGACCATATGACTACACCGCCAACTGCAACATCGCAGCAGCGACGTTGAGCCATCCGGCGTGCGATTTTGCCCGGCACGTCATGCAGGTGAGCGCGGCCGGGCGCGGCGTCACTCTGGCCGACGGCCCCACCAACATCATGCCGATTCCGCGCCATCGCGCACCGGCCGGCGGCGCCTTGACTGCAGAGCAAGTCGCGGAGAACCGCGCCATCGTGCACCGCGCCATGCGCCTGCATTTCGACAACGCCCGCCGCGCCCTCGCTCAGGGCTATTTCCAAGGCTGGGATTTGCATCCCGGCCAGCTGCCCACGCGCTACGCCGCGGTCTACGCCTTCTTCCTGGAGAGCTTCGATCAGGCCGCCGCGCGCCTGAAGAACTTTATCGAAAAAGCCGCGCAGGCCACGCTCATCGGCGATGTTTTCGACGACGCCGCCACCGGCCAGGGGTTGTTGAATTTCTTCCTTCGCGGCGTCAATTGCGGCGCGTTTACCGAAGCGGATGCCGCGGCGGCCGGGCTGACGGTGGACGAATTGCGCGGCCGTTCCTTCCTTCGCATTCTGAAAAATCGGGCGACTGTATAGTACTTCGCGGCTAAGAGTTCTAGAACGTTTTAGGGACAAATTGTCGCAACCAGGACAAGTTGTCCCTTTGCGCCCGTCCAGCTTCTCTGCATATCCCACATAGCAAAGCCATTCTTTTTGGAGGGCCACCTGCCTTATCCATGACGAGGGTAAGGGCTGCTCATGAAGAAGCTGGTTCGGATTGCGCTGGCGAGCCTGGCCGCGACACTCGCTTGGGCTGCTCCGAAAGTGTCCCCCGACATGCCGCGCGCCACCCGGAACGGCACGGTCGACGTCATCGTCCAATACCGCCCCGGCACCACCGGCAGCGAATTGAAACAGGTCCGCAGCGTGGGCGTCGTACGCCGCCAGTTCCGCAGCATCCCGGCCGTGCACATGACCGTGCCGCTCTCGATGATCGCGACGCTGGCCGCCAACCCGCGCGTTACCTATGTTTCGCCCGATCGCATCACCACCAGCCTCCTGGACATCACCACCCAAGCGGTCTTCGCGAATCAACAATGGACATCCGGATGGGATGGCACGGGCGTCGGCATCGCGGTGATCGACAGTGGCGTAGCGCTGAAGCCCGACCTTGCTACGTCCGACGGTTCTTCCTGGCGCGTCGTGTTTAGTGACAGCTTCATTCCCAACCACGATGCATCCGATGAGTACGGGCACGGAACGCACGTGGCTGGGATCATCGGCGCGAATGGCGCCCGTTCCAGCGGCCCGGGTTTCACGCATACCTTCAAGGGCGTCGCACCCAACGCGAACATCATCAACCTTCGGGTGCTGGACGAAAACGGCAGCGGCACGGAATCGGAAGTGATCGCCGCGGTCGATGAAGCCATCCAACTGAAGAACAAATACAACATTCGGGTCATCAATCTTTCGCTCGGCCATCCGGTGTTCGAAAGCTTTCAACTCGATCCGCTGTGCCAGGCCGTGGAAGCCGCCTGGAAAGCCGGAATCACGGTGGTTGCGGCGGCGGGCAACTCGGGCCGCGACAATTCCCTGGGCACGCAGGGCTATGCGACCATCGACTCGCCGGGGAACGATCCTTACGTCATCACCGTGGGAGCGATGAACGCGAAAGGCACGCCGTGGCGCAGCGACGACGTCATCGCCAGCTATAGCTCCAAGGGGCCCACGCTGCTGGATCACTTCGTGAAGCCGGATTTGGTGGCTCCCGGCAACAACGTCGTTTCGTTGCTCGCGTCACCGGACTGCACGCTGGCCACCGAGTTTCCCTCCACTTTAATCTCCACCGCGACCTATGAAACCTCCAATCACGGCGTTTCAACCGACTATTTCAAGCTGAGCGGAACCAGCATGGCCACGCCGGTTGTCAGCGCCGCCGTGGCGCTGCTGCTCCAAAAAAATCCCGCGCTGACGCCGGATGAAATCAAAGCAAGGCTGATGAAAACCGCCGGCAAGAATTTCCCCCGCTATAGTGTCGCTTCCGAGATGGTCGGCTCGAACACTTACACCAGCCAATCCGACATCTTCACGATTGGCGCCGGCTACCTGGATCTCGCGGCGGCCATGACCAACCAGGACCTGGCCGGTTTTCAAGCTCTGTCGCCGGTTGCCGTCTATCATGCAGACACGAACACCGTTTCGCTGGTCTCTGCGAGCGCGGTCATTGGGAGCACTAATGCAGTATGGGGCGACAACGCGGTCTGGGGTGACAACGCAGTCTGGGGCGACAACGCGGTCTGGGGCGATAACGCCGTCTGGGGCGACAACGCGGTCTGGGGTGACAACGCGGTCTGGGGCGACAACGCCGTATGGGGCGACAACGCCGTCTGGGGCGATAACGCCGTATGGGGCGATAACGCCGTGTGGGGCGATGTCCTCTACAACGGAGACAAATAGCGAGTGCCCGGCAAAGGGCCCCTAACTCAATCCTTCCACGAGATACAGAGTGGAGATATCTCTCTGGAAGGAGTAAGCGTACGAACCACCGTCAGGCGTCATCACGACCTGGGCAATTTGAACGCCCACTGAGTCCGGCGTTGTCAGCAGCCTCCAGGGTTGTCTTCGTCCAGTAACCAGATCCAAACGCAGGATGTCGAGAGCGGCCGGCCCGTTTGCCTTCTGCAAAAACAGGTAACGGTTTTCTTCACTCCAACGCAGCAGCTCTTCGCCTGGCTCGAGGTCGGGCAACGGCCGGGCCGCGCCGCCTTGCACCCGGAGCAGACTCAACTTCCTGCCGGAAGCCACAATGGCGTAGTTCCCGTCCGGCGAGATGCGGCTCGCAATTACTCCATGCGGGGTCAGCGGCGCCGCCTTCCCTCCATTCAGATCCTGAACGTAACTCCTCACCGGCCGGTTCGTTTCGTTTCCTTCGAAGAGAATCTTATCTCCGGCAGGGAACCACTCTACATGCTCATAGTGCATGCCGGACGGGCCGATCGAGCGCGGTACGCCGGCGCCGGTAGGTAACAAGGTCAAGACAGTTCTGCCAGCTTCACTGACGATGCAAGCCACCCACTTGCCATCCGGTGACAGCGCGGGCCGGTTGCCGTCGCCCAGGCGGACGGCCGGTGAGCCATCCGTCTTCCTGAGATAGATGGCGGGGTTACGTGGTGCGCCGTAGGTGAGCTCCTCAAACAAGATGACTCTTCCGTCGCTCGAGATATCGTAGATGCGAGACCCTTCGAACCATGACAGATCGCGTTGCTGTGTCATTTCCGGCCCGAGGTACAAAATCCCGAGCCGGGTGTCCTCAGTCGCGGCGAGGACCTCGCCACGCCGGGTTGTATCTTGTATGGACATGGTGACCGGCGCTTCGACAACGATGCGATCCGCCCCGCTCACCTTCACGGCACGCAGGGCCGGCTCGCCACCCGTCTTTGTGCCGGAGTACCACACCTCATCACCTTTCGGAGACCAGCCCAAACCAAGCGTCACCCTCCATCCACGGGAAAGGACCCGCTTCGTTCCACGCTGATCCAGGACTGCCACCGCAAAATCGCCAACGGCATTGTCATATTCGAAAAATGCCAGCGAGTCCCCTCGCGGCGAGACGCGCAAGTTGAAAGGCGGACGCCCAACGCCGTCTTCGAGCACCTTCCCGATAGGATATTCAATCCGGTTGTGTCCTCCCACGATGTGGCTGACCGCCAGTTGGGTTCCGTCCGGAGACCAGTCGGCGTCATTCACGTTGGTCAGAACTTCCCGCGGCGCTCCACCGGACAGCGGAACACGAGCCAGCGTCCCGGGCGTGCCGCGGGCGGAACTGCCGAGCAGGATCGCAACTTCGCCTAAAGAGCTGATGGAGAGGATGCGCGCATCCGGAAGGTCGATGGGACGATACTCATTCCTCCCCGGCCGCAGGGAAAAGATTCGGGTTGCTTCCGTGCCCCATTGCGCGCTGAAAAGCACGGTGCCATCCGGAGCGAACCTCGCTTCGGCGACATTGCCGCGGCGGTAAGTCAAGCGCTGGAAGCTGAGGCGCGGCTGCCTCAGCGCCCTCGATCCAACATAGACGCCGGCCGCGAGCGCGGCCAAGGTAGCCGCCGAACCGGCAACGAGGCCGAAGCTCCGCCGGGTAATCGCCGCGTGGCCCACGGCCGCGAATGCGTCCCAATCGGGAAGGAGGTCTTCCAGCGCGAGCTGGATGTCCGCCATCCGCTGCCAACGTTGATTGGGGCTCTTCCGCAAGCAGCGTTTGACAATGTGTTCCAGTTCGCGCGGAATCCGGCCGCCGGCATCCTCCAGGGGCGCCGGGTCCTCGTGAATCACCGCGGCGATCATCGAAAGGGTGGAGTTGCCCCGGAACGCGCGGCGGCCCTGGATCATTTCATAGAGAATGGCGCCGAACGCGAAGATGTCGGAGCGCTCGTCGGCCGCGTGGCCCTCCGCCTGCTCCGGCGAGAGGTATGCCGCGTTCTCTCCAGAGAACTCCGCCTCTGCCGGCATATGCACGCTCTCGGTTGCGGCGTGCACGTCCGGTTGATCGGCTTCGGTCAGCTTGGCCAGGCCGAACTCCGACACCTTGATCTCGTCCTGCTCGGTAACGATGATATTCGAGGGTCTTAGGGCGCCGTGCACCATGCCGGCGGCATGCGCGGCCGCAAGCGCATCGGCGATCCGCACGGCATAGTGTAGAACCTTGGCGGGTACGAGGCTACGATTGCGAATGATTTTGCTGAGCGCCTTTCCGGTGACGGACTCCATCGCCAGGTAGACCACCGGCTGTCCGTTCGCATCCGCCGTCGCGATCTCGTAAACGGTGACGATGTTGGAATGGCGCAATTCGGAGAGTATCTCGGCTTCTCTCGCGAAGCGGGTTTGCAACCTGCCAACAGCGGAAGTCCCCAGAACCCGGAGGACCGCCGTCCGATCCAGGCGGGTATCCACAGCGCGATAGGCCACACCGGCTTCGTTCCCGCCGAGCTTGGCCTCGATACGATAGTGTCCCAGCATCGTACCGATCATGTTTGGGATCGCCTGCGCATTCTACCACGCGCCGGATCGACCGGTGGCCTGCAACGCGCGCGTGCGTTCACTTCGCTTCGGCCGCTTCCTGAAATACCGTCGCGAAGAATTCCCGCGACCACGGCGATGTGCCGACATGCACGGTGTCGGCGCCCACCGGCACCCAGCCCAGATAGCCATCCCAACCCAGGTCCTCCAGAGTGAAGCGCAGACACTCGCGTTCGCCGCGTGGCAGGTTGGAGCGGTCGATGTCGAACACCTCGCCAGTCGCATGTTCGGGGAACTCGGGATCCACCAGCAGCGTGCCGGCTTCGGCGGGGCGGTCCGTGGTGCTCACCAGTTCGGCGACTGCGAGCGGTACGAAGCGCTCGCCCCTCGGCTTCAAGGCTTCAAACAGGCGCCGCGTTTCGAATGCGATGTAGAGCAAGGCGCCGGCCGCGGCGGGTGAATCCTGGAGATAGAGCCCGCGGAGGGCGGCCGCGCGCAACGGTGGAAGCGAGAAACCGTAATAGCCGGGATCATCCATCACTTTTACCAGGCTCGCGCCCGTGGCGCGCTGCAGTTCGTCCGTGGAGCGGTAGAACGTGTCTTCGGATTTCATCCACACCATCAGGCGGTCGCCCATCCGCCGCTGCGGACGATTGGGGTTACGGTACTCGTCCACCAGCTCGCGAAAGGCGTCCGGATCGCTCTGATACAGCAGGAGCAGCTGTTGGGCGCGCTCGACGCGGAACCAGTAGGTGGGCGAATAATCGCGCTGCATCTGCTCCTCCAGAGCCTCGTACAACTCGCGGTGACGCGCCGGGCTGGCGGCGAAGAACATCTCGGCGACGGTCGGCTTGTGATGCACGGCCGTCTCGGCCAGCGGCATCAAATCCGAAGCGCAGCCTTCGCCGCAATGGTAGGCGAAGATGGCCCAATCGCGCCCGCCGAATTTTTCCTCCAGCCGCGCCAGGTAGTTCGCGGCGGCGGGTATGGCGCGCTGGGGATTCAAACGGTCGTCGCGAACGGTCACCGTGTAAGGCGTGCGGTGGCGCACCTTACGGTAAACCGGCTTCCCTCGCTTGCGGCGCACCAGGCGGCGCTCGCTGATGGTTTTGAACCGGGTCACGCGAACAATGCGGAGCCCGGCCGTGCGGGCGGTGGCCTCCGAGAATTGCATGATGCCTTTGGGGCCCGCGGGGCTGGCGGCGTCGGCGTCTCCCCAGCTTTCCAGGTAAGCGACGGCGGCCAGCAGCGACGCCGGCCAACCGCACGCTTGCGCGGCCCTCCGGAAGAGCGGCGCCAGCTTCGACCCGGTGATGCGTTGCGCGCCGGCGGCGGCTTGCGGTTCGCGCATGATCACGAAAGTCTGCGACTGGATCATGCGGTCGGTGCGTGCCTGGAGAACTTCCGGCGTCATTTCCTCCCGCCCGGCTCCGATCCCCGCCACGCGATGCTGCGGGACGAAGTAGCCGGAGCGGGCCAGAAGGCTCGCGCCAACCAGCGCCAGCAGAAAGCCTCTCAACGGCACAGTAATTCTCATTCTAACGTAATATGCCGGAAATGTTTTGGATCAGAACTGCCATTCGAGGATCTTTTTCTGCACTTCCGGCCACACCCGCGAACCGGGATCGACCGGATCGAAGTGGCCCGCGCCTTCCAGTGGCACCAGCTTCGCGTTGCTCGAAGCCTTGGCGAAGCGCTCGCTCATCTCGAACGGGACAACATGGTCCGCCGTTCCGTGTAGCATGCGCTGCGGAACCGAGATCGGCAGCAGTTCCATCGGGGAGGATGCGGCATAGCGCTGCGGCACCTGGGTTGGCGTTCCGCCCAACAATCGGGCGACTACGCCGCCATCCAACTGCAACGTGAACGCCCGCGTCAGGTCGGAAATGGCGGCCAGTGCGGCCACGCCGCGCAAGTCGGCCACGCGCTGCGCCGCCAGCCACAGGATCAAGTGCCCGCCCGCGGAATGCCCCGCCCCAACCAGCCGGTCCAGGTCCAGGTTGTAGCGCTGCGCGAGCCTCGGCAAATATTCGGCCGCATGCACCATGTCGTCGAACGTGCCCATCCATCCGCCGCCGGGATCGCCGATCCGCCGGTATTCGATGTTCCAGGCCGCCGCGCCGGCGCGAGCCAGCGCCTCGCACATGTGGCTGGTGTAGTCCAGGTTGAACGCACTGCGCCAGAATCCGCCGTGAATCACCAACACGGTCGGATGCGGGCCCGCCTCTTTTGGCAGCCAGATATCGCCGAACTGCGACGGATCTTTACCGTAAGGAACCCGCGCATTCGCCTTGGCCGGCGGGCGCTGGAGAATCTCCTGCCCCATCGCGGAGACGGCCGCGGTGACGCCCAGAAACATTCGCCGGGTCACAATCATATTGTATCGGGCAAGCCCGGCCAATCAACCGGTCCGAAACCCGCTGCTTGCGCCGGCTGGGCCTGAGGCATACTGGGATCTGCCCGGGGAATCGCCCGGAGAAAGGAACGTGCTCATGCTGCTCCACCACGAGGAGACCAGTTCGCCGCTTGGCCGGATTCTGTTCTTCTCGGACGGCCAGGCGGTCTGTGCGCTGGAGTTCGCCGGCCACGAACAACAGATGCGGGCTGCGCTCGAGCGGCGCTTCGGCCCTTTCGACATGCGGCGCCGTTCGGATCCGCTGAACCTCGCCGCGCAGCTGCGGGAATACTTCGCGGGCGATCTGCGGGTGTTCGACGCGACCCCGGTGAACGCGGGCGGAACGCCATTCCAGCAACGCGTGTGGCGAGCGCTGCGCGCCATCCCCGCCGGCACAACTTGCAGCTATGGGGAACTCGCCGCGCGCCTGGGCAATCCGGCTGCCTGCCGGGCCGTCGGCCGCGCGAATGCCTTAAATCCGGTCTCGATCATTGTGCCCTGCCATCGCGTGATCGGAGCCTCCTCGTCGCTCACCGGCTACGGCGGCGGTCTGGAACGCAAACAATGGCTCCTGCGTCACGAAGGCGCAATGGCCGGCAATCAGCTCCGTCTCGCCGCCGAGGCCTGAACCTCACCAGACCCGGCAAGCGGGCTGCCGCACCATGGGCTGGCCCACGCGGCAAGCAAAGGCCTCGCGGAACTCGGGCATGTTCTCCACCACGCCATTCACGCGCGCGCGCGCCGGGGAGTGCGGATCGATCTGCACCCGCAGCCGGGCGGCTTCGGGCCGGATATTCTGGCACCAGATCTGGCCCCAGGCCAGGAAGAAGCGCTGCTGCGGGGTAAAGCCGTCGATCTTGGAGTCGGGCTTGCCGTCGAGCGACTTCATCAGCGCCATGAACGCCAGCCGCACGCCGCCGTTATCGGCCGTATTTTCGCCCAGCGTCAGCTTTCCGTTGACGTGAAGATTGTCCACCGGCGTGAAGGAGGAGTACTCGTCGATGAAGCACTGCGCGCGCTTCTCAAACTCCTTGGCGTCTTCCTCGGTCCACCACTCCTTCAGATTGCCCTGCCCGTCGAACTTGCGGCCTTGGTCGTCGAATCCGTGCGTCAACTCGTGCCCCACGACGCTTCCGATAGCACCATAATTCACCGCCGCGTCCTTCTGGTTGTTGAAAAACGGCGGCTGCAGGATACCCGCCGGGAAATTGATGTTGTTTTCGAGCGGATTGTAATAGGCATTCACGGTCGGCGGCGTCATGCCCCACTCGCTCCGGTCCACCGGCTTGCCGATCTTGTTCAGCTCACGATGCACTTCGAATTCGGTGGCGCGCTGGTCGTTGCCGACGGCGTCGCCGCGCTCGATCTTCACGCTGGAATAGTCGCGCCACTTGTCCGGATACCCGATCTTGTTGGTGACCAGCTTCAATTTCGCGAGCGCTTGTTGCTTGGTGGCCGGCGTCATCCAGGAGAGCGTCTGGATATCCGCGCCCAGCTCCTTTTCGATCTCCTCCACCATCTTGAGCGTTCGCGCCTTGGCGTCCGGCGGGAAGGCCACCGCGACGAATTTCTGGCCGAGCGCCTCGCCCAGGTCGCTGTCCGTGGCCGCGACGCAGCGTTTCCAGCGCGGCTGAATCTCCTTCGCCCCGGTCAGGATCTGGCGGTAGAAGTGGAAGTCTTCGTCCACGAAAGGCTGCGGCAGCAGCGCCGCCGCGGAGTGCACCAGATGCCAGCGCATGTAGGTCTTCAGATCGGCCAGGCTGGTTTGAGACACCACCGTCGACAGAGCGCGGAAAAAGTCGGGCACCGAGACATCCAAATCGGTGAACGCCGGCGCGCCGGTTCCCGAGAAATACTTCTTCCAATTGATCGCCGGGCACAGGGAAGCCAGCGCTGTCACGCTCATCTTGTGGTAAACGTTGTCGGGATCGCGGCGCGACACGCGGTCGAGCGACCCCTTCGCCAACTCCGTTTCAATGTGCATCACGGTTTGCGCGTCCAGGGCGGCCCGGCTGGATGCTTCGCCGGTAAGCTCCATCATCTTTTGCACGTGTCCCAGGTATTGTTTGCGCAGCTCGACGGATTTCGCGTCGTCTTTCAGATAGTAGTCGCGGTCGGGGAGTCCCAGGCCGCCCTGATCGGCGCCCGCGATGTTCTGGCTGGAATTCTTGGCGTCCGGCTCGGAGCTGAAGTTGAAGAAAACGTCCACCCCCAAGCCATGCAGACGCACGATTTCGCCGACCAGCGCGTCCTTGGTCCGTATCGTCGCGATACGGCGCAATTCCGGCTCCAGCGGCTGGATGCCCAGCCGGGCGATGGTCTTCTCATCCATGCAGGACTCGTAGAAATCACCGATCTTCTGTTCGATGGCGGTTCGCTGGGGATCGTCGGCCGATGCCTTTTCGAGAATGCCGCGCAAAATGGTGCGGTTGCGCTCGGCCAACTGGCTGCTGGTGCCCCACAGAGACTGGTCGGCGGGGACGGGGTTCTTCGCCATCCACTCGCCGCAGGCGTACTGATAAAAGTCCGTGCAAGGGTTGGCCGAAGTGTCGATGTTCGCAACACTGAATTCAGTGTCGGTTTGCGCGGTCGCGCAAAGCGTGAGTAGCAACAGGAGAAGCGTGAGTCGCACGTTTTGATTCTACTGCTATACCATGGTGGAAGGAACGCGAGCTCCCAGTCGCGCTAATCCGCCAGCATGCACGCTTTGCGCTTTCAATGCCAGCCGGGCTGCACCAATTGCTGCCAGCAGCAGGGATTTGTGTATTTGACCGAGACGGATCTGGTCCGGATCGCGAAGTACGTGGGAATGTCCGCCGCCCAATTTGAGCGGCGCTACGTCTACCGGACCAGGCGGCGGCTGCGGCTACGGGTGCCGCGCCACTCCCAGTGCCACTTCCTGCAGGACCACGGCTGCTCCATCCATGCGGTAAAGCCCGCGCAATGCCGCCTGTTCCCGTATTGGCCTGAGCTGGTGGACGACAAGCGCGAATGGAAGAAAGCCGCCTCCTTTTGCCCGGGCATCGGCCAGGGAGAGCTGGTGCAGATTGAAACGGCGCGCGAGTGCGCGGCGGAGATGAAAGAGGCGTATCCGGCGATGTACGAATAGCCCACTGGCTCACTCGCGCGGCCCGGTTTTACTGGATGACAGCTTTGCTTACGCTCTGATTGTCAAATTCGTCGGTCACGCGTACAGCGATCACCTGCTGGCCCGGCGACGCGCGGTCAATCGAAAGATCGTATTGCTCCTCCAGCGAATCCGAGAGACGGCCGACGGGAGCAACCAGGAGCCACTCGCCGCCGTTCACCGAATACTCGGCCCGGTCGATGTTGCTGCTCGCGTCGCGCGCCGTCCAACGCACTTCGATCTTGTTGCCGGAGGCCGTTCCGTTCAGGTTCAGGATCTGCGGCGGCGTGTTGTCGATCAGGAAAGGATCGCTGACCAATGCGGAGGTCAGGGCCTCGGCGGGCGGATTGCTGGGCGAATCCGACGCGGTGACGCGCACAACGTATTCGCCATCCGGGAACGCCGTGGAATCCCAGCTCAGATAGCGGTCCTTGACGTTGTCTTTCAGCAAACTCCAGCCGGTCTCCCGGACGCCGCGGATTTCGACCTTGTAAATCAGGCCGTCGCCGTTGCTATCCGTCGCCGCCCAACGCACGCCCACGAATCCCTTGGCGTAATTCATGGAGGAAGACGTTCCTGATTCGAGCAGGGGCGCGCTGGAAGATCTGGACTGGCCCATGGGAGCAAGCGTGATGGAAGTGGACGGCGAAATCGACAGCACGGGCGCGGGGAAACGGTAGTTGGGCGGCGTGACCTCGATTTGTTCCACCTGCGGCGCGATGTTCTTCGGCAGGTAAGCCACCTCGATGTAGTTGACTTCCGGCGCGGGAGCGGCCGCGGACGACGTCATTTCGATCTTGTACTGCAGGAAGCGGGCCGAGGGTGACGTGGCACGGCCGCCGCCGCAGGAATCGCAAGCCGCCGGAGCGCTCTCGGCCTGCACGGACGCCCAGGGGCTCCAGTTGTTTTCCGGATGGCTTTGGTTTCCGCTGCGAGTGGAGACGGAAACCGTCCCGGAACCCCGGTAACTGATACGACCCCAATAGGCGAAGGAACCTGCGTCCAGCACCTGGCTGTCAAACGTGCCCTGCTTGGCAAAGCCTGGCCCGATGCGAAAAACCTTGCCGATGTTTCCGGTGACCGCGTACAGATCGCCCTTACGGTCTCTTCCGAATCCGGTCACCTGCGTGGGCGTAGCATCCAGAAGCAGCGTGCTGAGGGTGTCGGAATCGATGCGATAAATCTTGCCGCGGTTGCCGGTGCCCAGTAGCGGGCGGCCTTGGGAGTCGAAAGTAATCGCATATACGATATCCACCGGGTTGGCCCAAATCTTGCGTGGCGCGCCGTCCGGATTGATGCGATACAGGTCCGAGCCGCCTGCCACACTCGGCCCCGCGGGGCTGGGCGCGGACTGCGGAACAGGATGGGCGGCGATGATAATCTGGGTGCCCGAACCGAGCTGAGCCGTCACCGGCTCGGGCGCGGAGATCGAGGCAGGCGCAGGCGCGGCTTGCACAACGGCTGTCTTGTTGCCGACACCAGCCGCCCAGATGGCGCCATCCGCCCCCACCGACACGGTCGTGATTTCGCGCTTGGGCGCCTGGTACAACACGAATCCCTGGCCTTTCGGGGAAATCCGCAGGATCAGCCCGCTGGGCTCGGTTCCGACGATCAGGTTGCCCTCGCCGTCGATCGCCAGCGAGCGCGCGTGCGTCTCTTCGGTTTTAAAAAAGACCGATCCCGAACCGGCCGGGGTCACGCGATCAACCTCGCCCTGGTCGCCGGTGGCGACGAAAAGATCGCCTTGGCGGTTGAACGCCATCGCCCAGATGTATTTCTGATGCGGATCGTAAAAGAGGCTCGCCTTGCCGGCGGATGAAATCTTGTAGATCTTGCCGTCGGGATCGGTGGCGGCATAAAGCTGCTCTTGGGAATCGAACGCCAGGGCGTGGATTTCCAGGCCGTCCAGTTCGGCGAACGTCCGGGTTTTGCCGTTGGGTTCGATCTGGAAGATCTTCGCGGTGCCGCCCCCGGATCCGCCGCCGGCCGTGTACAGATTGCCTTTCGAATCCGCCACAACGCTCCAGAGGTAGGGCGTGGCGGAATCGAACGTTTCCGCCAGTTCGGGCGCCAGAAAGATGCGGCCGTCGCTTTCGAGCGAAAGATTGGTGAGGCTTCCGCTTTCAAAGTCGGTGCGATCGCCTTGCTGCCAGAAGCGCGTTTCCGCGGCGAAGCAGGTGGCGGCAGCGAGCGCCACCAGCGAGAGTTTGGAAAAGGACATTGATGAGGCTATTTTACGGTGATCCTCAGCGAATAGCTGCCATCCACCATGAAATCGAAGGGAATGCTGCCTTCTTCCATAGCGCTCTCCGACGAGCTCTGCAGATGGCGGCTGGAGGTGCGGCCCGTCTGCATCACGTTCATGATGGAGGCCGGCAGGCTGGGCAGCGTCTTGTCTTCGTAGAACACGGTGGGCCGCGGCTCAATCAGCGAGATGTACAGCTTGTTGTTGCTGCGCTCCTGATTGAGCACGGAGACGGTCTGCGGAATATTCATGAAGCGGTCCGAATTGATGGCGGCGCTTTGCATGCGGTTCAAGGTGTCCGCGTCGCTGAACAGAATGCGATGCTCGCCCTTCGGCAAGCCGGCCGGGATCTTCAGCAGAAAATCGCGAGTGATGCGCTCGCCGCGGTAGGGCCGCAGGAAAATCTTCACCGGCACAGTGGATCCGGCGTCGAATTCGCTCGCGGGAATCCAGGCGTTCTCGATGGTGGCCACGCGGCGTTCCGGCAGGATGTCCACGGTGGCATCCACACTTTTTAGCTTGGGCGTCTGGACGGGGTTCAGGAACAGGCGGTTGAACTTGTCTCCCCACCAGCCGGCCAGCTGATTGGGAGCGGGCGCCGGGCTTTCATTGGACGCCAGCATGGTGGAAAGCGACAGGCCGGGCTCACCGTCCAGCGCCACTTTGCCGCTCATCCGGTAGGTGGTTTCGTCAGCGAATTCGTTCAGGCTGGAAAGGGAATTGTACAACGTCAGCATCATCAGGTACGGCGTCCACTTCTGCTGGACGAACACGCTGAAGTGCAGGTCTCTTTCCCTGCGGACGGTGTTGTTGTCGCCGTAGGAGCGCACGCGCAGCGTCACTGGCACCATGTCGGCCGTGGCGCCCAGTTCGCCCATCACGCCGCTGTGCCGGTCCTGCCGCAACGCGCCGACAATCTCCGCGGCGTTTCCGAACTTGGTGGGCTGATACTGCGAGGCCAGGGTGGTGATCACGTCGGCCTTCGCCATGGGCATGTCCACGGGACCCAGGTTAAAGAAGGAGTGGCCGCAAAACAGCACGTGCTTGGTGTCGTTGTAAGTGACCGTGCACATGGCGCTGACGCTCATGTCGCCGGTGACCAGAATGCCGCTGACCGCGTCGCCCGGTTGCAGCGCTTGCTGCCAGCCCGGCGCGGGCTTGGCGCTGGTCAGCGTGCTGGCCGTGCCGCCAGCCGCCACCTCCACGCCCATTTGCTGAAAAGTGGGAGCGAACTCGCGCAGCACGCTGTTCTGAAATCCCGCGAAACTCAGCGGCGTATCGATGGGCGTCATCGCCAGATCCCCCGGCATCAGGGAAGCCGTTTCCTTCGAATTCGCCTTATCCGGCGTGCGCGCGTCCGAGGGGCGCGATTCGTCGAATTCGTTGACCTCCAGCATCAGCTCGATGGGCGTAATGCCGCAGATCGCGTCGGGCGAGAACGTGCTGAAGCGCAGCGCCACGGCGCCCACCAGCTTGCCGTCGATATAAACCGGGCTGCCGCTCATGCCCGCGGCCACGTTGGTGCGTTGCCCCTTGCCGCCCATCTTGGCGAGGATGACGTCCTGCTTGGGTCCCCACTGGTTCTTGTAGATGCCCAGGATTTCCACCGGAATCGCTTCCGGTTCCGAACCCTGGAGAACGGTCCAGGCGTAGCCTTTCATGCCGGGCTTGAGGTCGGCTTCCTTGAAAATCTGGACCTTCCCGGACTTCGGCCGGACCGGCGCCGGCGCCTGGCCGGACAGAATGGATGAACACGCCACCGCCACGATGATTGCGGCAAACTTCTGCATGGGGGACCTTCCTTCTTCTCGCGCAGGCTCCGAGGCTTGCTGTCTATATTATCGTCCAGATTTTTCAGGACGGGGAAAGCGGCGCCGCAGAGAGGTACGTGGCGTGTCCCATTTTGCCGCGATTGCGACGCTTTAGGTCTGCGGATCAGTACCGTCCGGATTGTAGCCGCCTCCCGGGTCCTGATCCAGTTCTGCGGGTTGGGGCGGATGCAATGGCCCGCGCGGCGGCGCGGTTTCATCTTCCTTGGGAAAGACTGTGGTCCCTTTCAGCTCGTCGATCATGGGCTGCACAATCGGAGCGGGGGCGGGCTCCGGCTCGGGGGTATGCTTTTCTTCCGGGCGCTTGTGCACTGGCTCTGGGTGCTTACTCAGTTCTGTATGCTTGCTCACTGGTGCACCTCCTTCCTCGCCTGCGATTCTAGGGGCCGGTTGTTGGCGCCATTTTCCCGCGCTTCGCCAAATGACTCAGCGGGAAGAGATTAAAGCGCCCGTAGCCCTGTGATCCACGTCTTCTTAAGAAATTGCGGGCGACGACTCGCCCGCGGCCGGCATCTATGAACGGTCTGCGTGAAAAGGAGAGAACGTGCCACTGCCATCCGATGAAAAGCTGATCCAACTCAGCAACGAACTGATTCGTCAATTCGACACCATTTTCGGTCTTCATCCCGGCTTTCGCCCGGCGCACGCCAAAGGCGTGTTGCTTACGGGCTCGTTCACCCCGTCGCCGGAAGCCGCGTCATTGACGCGAGCGCCGCATGCGACTCGCGCCTCCACACCGGTAAGCGTTCGATTCTCGGACGGGACCGGCCTTCCGATGATCCCCGACAATGACGCCAATGCGGGTCCGCGCGGTTTTGCGCTCCGTTTCCATCTGGCCGAGCACGTACACACCGACATCGTCGGCCACTCCACCGACGGCTTTCCGACGCGAACCGGCCAGGAGTTTCTGGAATTTCTCCGCGCCGCCGCTCAAAGCGGCGCCGGTGCGCCCTCGCCCTCGCCAATCGAGGTGTTCCTGGGCTCGCATCCGGCCGCTCTCGCTTTCGTCCAGGCGCCTAAGCCCAGCCCCTCCAGCTTGGCTCGCGAGGCGTATTTCGGCGTGACGGCGATGCGTTTCATCAACCGCGACGGTCTGGCCCGCTACGGACGCTACCGGATTGTCCCAGAAGCCGGCGTCGAGCATTTGGACGAAGCGGCCGCCCAAGGCAAGGGCGCCAACTACCTGTTTGACGAGCTGGCGCAGCGTGTCGGCAAAGGACCGGTCCGCTTCCAGATTGACGTTCAAATCGCGAGCGCGAGCGACGTCGTGGACGATGCCACCATCCATTGGCCTGCCGATCGGCCTGTGATCCGTTTCGGCAACGTCGCATTGACGGCCGTGGCCCCAAACAACGCCGCAGAACAACAGCAGATCATCTTCGACCCGATTCCTCGCGTGGACGGAATCGAGCCTTCCGACGACCCGTTGCTCGAATTGCGCGCTGCGGTCTACCTGCTCAGCGGACGGCGCAGGCGGCAGGCCCAACCGGCGCAGGTGGCGAAGGTCTAAAAGGAAAGACCGATGAGGAACTCCGCCTGGTTGAGATTGGACGGCGGAGTGAACACGCCAGGTACCCCCGCCGCGTCACCGCCCCAGCGCGAGTAGCGGATCTCCGGCGCCACGTGCACCACGAGAAGTTTCACGTCCACGCCGGCGCCCATGGCGAAACCTTTGTTGGACAGATAGGACCCGGCGGATCCGGCCGCACGGAAAATCGGACCGGCCTCTACATACGGCCTGACAAGGGGAGTGTGCAGAAAGTGGTACTTGCCCAGGATCGGAAACTCCCAAGAAGAAATGTCGGTGGAGTAGTGAATGGTCGGCGACGGCACTAGCGTCGTGTCGGTGACCAGGCTCAATGGCCGGTACAGGGCATCGGCCTCCACGAAAAAACCGAAGGGCAGGCGCAATTCGGCGGTCGGCCCGATGACGTACCCCTTGGAATTTGAAAACGAATGCTCAACGAAATCCACGGCGTTCGTCGTGGTGTCGGAGAAGGCGTCGGTCAGCGGAACACCTCCCTTGATTCCGAAAGAAAACAGGCTCTGCCCGGAGGCGCTTGGTACCAGGAGTAGGAATAAGCTGGCGAGGATCGGTAAGGAGCGCATAATCCTGGGACGTTGGAATCCGGCGGGCGTTTCGCGCGGTCGGGCTCCCTGCTATGATGTTAGCGGAGGTTGTTGCATGGGACCCGTGGGTGTGCAGGAGATGGTCGTGATCTTCCTGGTCGCCCTTGTCTTGTTCGGCCCGAAAAAGCTGCCTGAACTCGGCAAGACGATCGGGAAAGCGATCACTGAGTTTCGCCGCGCACAAAGCGAACTCAAATCCACGTTTGAAAGCCACATGCGAGAGTTGGAGCGGGAAAACGAGTCCATCAAGGAAGTCACGCGCAGTTACACCAACGATATTTACAACCACTACACTGGTTACGACTCCACTTACTACGATTCCGGCGCCTTTGGCGGGGAACCGGTCCCATCCACCGAAGCAAGTCCATCCACGGTAAGCGCACCAGCAACTCAGGGCGCCGAATCCAGCGTGTCTCACGAGACGCCTGCGAATGGAACCGTGCCGCGCAGCGACAGCCCGGCCCTGGAGCACAACTCCGAACAGCCGGCGAATCCGCCCGCGGCAGCGGAATCCATCAACACCTGAGAGACAGCGCAGAGAAACGTAGCACAGCATGGAAGACGACAAGCAGGGAGTTCCCCCTCCCGGCGGGGAGGGACCGCCCCTAGCGGAGCCTGACGTAAGTCAGGTCCAGCCTCCAGTAAGTCAGGTGCAGCCTCCGGTGATTGAGGCGGAGTTTACCCCGGCGCCGTCCCCGCCGGTAACCGCGGTGATCAAAGCGCCGCCTCCACCCCCCCCGCCCCCTCCGGCGCCGCCTCAAAGCCCGGAGGAGGAAGAAGAGGAGGGCATGCTGCGCATGTCCTTCATGGAACACCTGGAGGAACTCCGCAGCCGGATTATCAAGGCCCTGTATGGCCTGGGTATCGCCTTCGTCTTCGCCCTGGTCTTTGCGGGCAAGCTCTGGGACATCATCAGCGACCCGGCGGTCGTGGCTTTGAAGCACCTGCATGTGGAGCCTCCCCAACTGGCGCAGCTCTCGCCGATGGAGAGCTTCTCCATCATCTGGGTCTACCTGCCGCTGTTGTGTTCCGTCTTCCTGGCCTCGCCCTGGATTGTCTATCAGCTCTGGGCGTTCATCTCACCCGGGCTGTACAAGAAAGAGAAGCGCCTGGCGCTGCCCTTTGTGTTGCTGACGGCGGGCCTTTTTATCACCGGCGGCTGCTTCGCCTACTTCCTGGCCTTCCGCTTTGGGCTGGAGTTCCTGCTCGGCATCAGCGTCGCCAACAACGTTCATCCGGTGGTGTCTATTACCGAGTATTTCGACCTGTTCGTCAACGTCATGCTGGGCGTTGGTCTGGTATTCGAGTTACCGGTTCTGATATTTCTGTTGACGCTGCTGCGCCTGCTCTCGCCGCGTTTCCTGCTGCGCCATTCGCGCTACGCCATCCTGATCATCGTCATCGTGGCGGCCATCATCACGCCGACGCCCGACGTGTTCAACCTGATGCTCTTCGCCATCCCCATGTGCGCCCTCTATTTTGTGGGTGTCTTCGCGGGTCTCATGTTAGTGTGGCGGCGGGAAGGCCGGAGATTTCCCTGGCGGCGCTTCACGGTGATCGTGTTAACCGCGGCGGCGGCCATCGGCGTCATTTACTTTGTCATGACCTACTTCCACTTGCATTTCATACGCGATTGGCCCTACTTCAGCAAATAAAGAAGTAATAAAGATTTGATCAAATCCTTGTAATAGATTCGTCACAAGGGCGCCATCACGTGCAAAGGCTATGGATTTTTTCTCCGGACTCGTCTACTATAGAAGCCCGCGCCCGAAGAAGGGTTATGGACATCGTCAGAACACTACGAGAGCTGTACGAAGAGAAGAAACGCCTGGATGCCGCCATCGCCCGGTTGGAAACCCGTGTCGGTTCAAGACCTCCCAAAAGCCGGCGCGGCAGGAAGAGCATGGGCGCGGCGGAGCGCCAGGAAGTCTCCCGCCGGATGCGGCGCTATTGGGAATCCCGGCGGGCAGCCAAGGCCGCGCTGAACAGCCGGGCCAAATCGGCCGCCCGCTCGGCCGTTAGCGCTTAAAAAACCACAACCAGAAATACTGCTCGCCCGCGCCATGCCGGTAGCGGGGGTCGAATCCGCAGCGCAAGGCCATTTCGACAACCTGACGGTCCGAGAACGGCACGCCCAGCCAGGTGTCGTCCGGCTGGGTCTTCAAACTGCTATCGCCTTGCACCTGGAATTTGAACAAGGCGCCCGGCCTCAGGAGCCGATGAACCTCTCGAACATAGTTTTCGATGATCTCCCGGCTGGGGATGTGCTGAAAGACGATGGAGGAAAAGGCGAAATCAAACTCCAGCTCGGGCACCACCGCCAGGTCCATCCCATTGTTTTGATACACCAGCGCGTGGGGATACGGCTTCAAGGCTGCCGCCGCCTGCCGGATCATCTCGCCGCTCACATCCACGGCGTGCACTTCGCCGAACGTCTTGGCCAGCGCCCGCGTCACCCGCCCGGCGCCGCACCCGATCTCCAGCACCCGCATCCGGGCCGGCGGCTTGCCCTGGCAAATGTTCCCCATATCGTTCAGAATCTGCTCCGCGACCGTCCTCTCCCCGGAAGCGAAGAAGTCTGCGTCGGTCCACTCCATGGTGGCCGTGTTGACGTAGTAGCGGGCGTTTTCGCGGGCGCGCTCGTCCCAGTCCTGGCGCATTTTTTCCAGCTGTTGCTGCGTGATTGGATCCATGAGGCGTGAATCGTTCTTTATTTTGTCATACCAGCCGGAAGGGGATCACGCGTTTGGGGGCCAAGACGGGTCAAGGTACTGGAACCAAGTGAGTTATATATACGTTACTGCATCGTTACTATTTGCGTCTCACTCTATTGACCGAAGGACGAAACTCGGATTAGAGTCTTAGAGGCGACCAAGAACATGGAACAGCGCAAAGCGCAACGATTCGAACTTCGATTACCGCTCGAGGTGATCCGGAAGGGTTCCCGGAACCTCTCCGAACACGGACAGACGAGAAATATGAGCTCAGTGGGCGTGCTATTTGAACCGGACGAGGGAGCCGACCTTTCGATCGGCGAGGCGGTGGAGTATCTGATCACACTGCCCTCCTCTCCGGATTCCGCCGATCAGGTGCGCCTGCATTGCCTGGGGAAGGTAGTGCGATTAGAGCAGACGGACGGAATCGCCGCTACTCTGGAACGCTACGAGTTTGTTCGCTGATCCCGGCCAATTCGCGTAGCAGCCGCGACGCCGCGTCTTTTCCGCGTTCGCCAATTTCGCCGGCGGGTCCCACGCAGGCCGGACATCCCGCCTCGCAGCCGCACTGGTTCAGCACTTCGAGCGCGCCCGCCAACAACTTTGAAGTGAGTTTGAACAGCGGCTGGCTCTGTCCGATGCCACCGGGGTAGTTGTCGAAGAGGAACAGATCCGGTTCGTAGCTGCGCGTGCCTTGGGAGATATCCTCGGCGATGGCGACGCCCAGATCGCGCGGGTCGCACATCAGCAGCAACGCGGCGACGGTGCGCAGCACGTTAGCCAAACCGCTCAATCCGTTTTGCTTTTCTGCCGGCGTGAGATCCGGGAAGCGGGTCAGGAAACTGTGCGGGAAATGCAGCCAGAACGCCGTTGTATGCAATTCCTGCTCCGGCATCGACAAATTGCCGGCGCCGATGTTTTCCATGGTGTAAAAGCGAATTTTCTTGAAGCCGACCACCTGCGTATTCACCCGCACATCGCCGTAAGCGGCCCGCGCACCGTTCACTTCGGCGGATTCGAACTCCTCCAGTTCCTTCACTTGCGTGTAGTCGATCGCGTCGGTGAAATAATCGCTGTCCACGCGCCGGACATAGGCCTTGCGGCCCTCGTAGTCGAAGCGCTCCACCTGATACTGGCGAGCTTCATGGAGATAGATCGCTTTTGCATGCAGCGTGGTGAGCGCGGCCGTGAACGCCACTTCGGCGATCACCTGGTGATCTTCGGTGATGTCCACCACCACGAAGTTGTCACTGGAAACAGCGCGCAGGCTCACGGCATCGGCCGGGTAAGTGTCAGAAGTCCAGTGCCAGCAGCCAGCCGAATGATGCAGGAGGCCGGCTTCTTCGCCCAGGAAGCGGCAAAGTTCGCTGGTGTCGTGCGGACCGAACTTTTCGCCATTGCGGATGGGAAGCTCGAAGGCCGCGCATTTCAGGTGATTCAACAGAATTTCCAGGTTGTCGGCGTTGATTTGGGCGTGCTCGGGCGACCGGTCGAAGAAATATTCGGGATGCTCGACAACGTACTGATCGAGCGGCATACTGGACGCCACGAGCACCGCCAGCGACGCTGTTTGACGCCGCCCCGCGCGTCCGGCCCGCTGCCAGGAGGACGCAATGGAGCCAGGGTAACCCGCCATCACCACCGCGTCCAGAGATCCGATGTCGATGCCCAGCTCCAGAGCGTTGGTCGCGACAACGGCCTTGATGCCGCCTTCGCGCAGCTTGCGTTCGATCTCGCGCCGTTCGCGCGGCAGGTAGCCGCCGCGGTATCCGCGAACCAGGCTGCCGGGGATCGGCCCGCGTTCGAGCGCATCGCGCAGGTATTTCAGCAGAATCTCGGTGGCCAGGCGGCTGTTGGCGAACACCAGCGTTTGCTGGCCCCGTTCAATGAACTCGGTCGCGATGCGCCGCGTCTCCTGCAGGTAGCTGCGGCGGATGCCGAGCTGGCGGTTCACGACCGGCGGGTTGTAAAAGACGAAGTACTTCTCGCCGCTGGGCGCGCCATTGCAATCCACCAGCGCAAACGGCTGTTCGGTCAAGGCTTCGGCGAGTTCCTTGGGGTTGGCGATGGTGGCCGAACAGCAGATGAACTGCGGCCGGGAGCCGTAGAACTCACAGATGCGGCGCAGCCGGCGAAGCACGTTCGCCAGGTGGCTGCCATAAACGCCGCGATAGTAGTGCAACTCGTCGATGACGATGTAACGCAGGTTTTCAAAAGCCTTGGCCCACTTAGTATGGTGAGGCAGAATTCCCGAGTGGAGCATGTCGGGATTGGTCAGCACGACGTTGGCGCGCTCGCGGATGGCGCGGCGGGCGTCTTGCGGGGTATCGCCGTCGTAGGTGAAGGCGCGGATATCGGAGCCCATGGCGTCCACCGCGGCCTGAAACTCGTGCAGCTGATCTTCAGCCAGCGCCTTGGTGGGGAACAGGTAGAGGGCGCGGGCGCCCGGGTCGTCGATGAGGCGCTGGAGGACCGGCAGGTTGTAGCAGAGCGTTTTGCCGCTGGCGGTGGGAGTCACCACGACGACGTTTTTGCCTTCCAGGCAGAGCTGGAACGCGTCGGCCTGATGTGTGTACAGGCGCGGGATGCCGCGAGCGATCAAAGTTTGGCGCAGCGCCGGGGCGGCGCATTCTGGAATCTCAGAGTACTGGCCCTCGCGCGCCGGTTGATGCCGGATGGCGCGGATAGGCGAATCCGGATCGGCCATCCGATCGCGGAATCGCGCGACCGCAGTTTCCACACCGCCGCTGCGCGGCGCAAGACCGAAAGAGCCCTGGAGGTCGAGGGTCAGGTTCATGAGCTTCGCCTTTTCTTTGCCAGCTTACGGCAAAGCGGGGCGAAAGTCCAGAACAAAACCGCCTAAGGATGTTGAGGCGAAGACTTAGGCTAACGCGCCTTTGTACAGCGCCGTCAGTTTGGCCCAGGCCTTCTCGGCTTCCGGTTTATCGTAGGTCGGTGTGCCGTCCGCCTGCTTGGGCATGTCCGGTACGCACCAGCCGTGGAAACAAGTTTCGTAAACTTCGATTTCGGCGGGATTCCCGGCGGCGATGAACGCCTCCTTGAGTTTGTCCTTGTCGCCGGGACGGCGCGCGTCGTCGCTGTGCGCGATGCCGAAATACATTTTGGCTTTGATCTTGGGCGCAAGCAGATGCGGGCTGTCGGGCGCATCGGTCACCAAGCCGCCGCCATGGAAGGAGCCGCCGGCGCCAACGCGACCAGGCACCGTCGCGGCGGTGCGCACCACTAACGCGCCACCCATGCAGTAGCCTTGCGTGCCGATCTTCTTCTTCTTATTTACCTGCTTCTGGGCGTCGAGGAAGGCGATATAGGCGGTCGCATCCATTTCGCAGTGACCGGGTGCGTTCACGGACGCCATCAGCGGCCTAATCTTATTCCCCTCCTTTCCGAAATCGACGTTGGAGGCGTCTTCCCAGAAAGGAGCTTTGCCGACGCGATAGAACGGATTGGGCACCAGGACCGAATATCCCATTTCGGCAACACGTTTCCCCATCGCGCGGAACGAGGGACGCAAGCCAAAAGCGTCGGGCCAGATCAGCACACCCGGGTGGGAGCCGCCGGCCGGGTGAAAAAACGCGGCATCGCAGGTGCCGTCGGGGGTTTTGATCTCGACGTTGGTCTCGATGACTTTCATCGCGCCCGGGGCCGAACCCGCCGCCGCCAGGCCTGCGGCCACCGACATGACAAAATCGCGGCGCGGAAGGCCGCTGGTCTCTTCGTGATTCTTAGCGTCTTTCGTTTCCTCTGTCATTTTCTTTCCCTCCCAGTCAGAGAGTATATCCTCTTCCAAGCGTCCGGTAGGCTAACGAGTCTGCCGGTCGTGCGCGCGGGCGCCGGACAGAATGTCCACCAGACCGTAGTTGCCCTCGTGGCAGGCGTATTCAAAGATGCGCGCTTCGGTCTTTTCCATGGGAATTTCGACGGTCCAGGGCTGCGTGTAGACGGTTGGATCGATCACGGTGGCGCGATAGGTCAGCGTGACGGGGCCAGTGCGGGTGAACCGCTCGATGACATGCAGATTCTCATCGCTCATGCCGTCATACTGAACGCCGAAACGGCTTTGATCGCTAGCGCGGAAGTTGGTGGTGTCGATCACCAGCGTATCGCTTTCCCAGTGGGCCACCGAGTCGCCTTGCCACTGGCGGATGTTCGCGGCGAGGTGCGGGCGAGCGCTTCGGGCATCCTGCGCCACCGTCATGGTGCGCGCCTGATGGCCCATTTCGGAGACAATCGCGACCACGCCGGGCGTCTGCGCGACCTGATAGAAGTTGTTGTAATTTCCCGGTAGAAACGGCGGGCCGGATTGCGAGAAGACCAGGCAGCGGTCGTAGAGCGTGCGCGTTTCGGCACTGTCGTCGGCGTGGTCGGCGAGCCATGCGTGGACTTCCTTGTATCTGTTGGCGGCCGCGGGCGTCATGGCGGGGAACCGGCCATTGGGCGGATCGATCAAGCGCGAGGTGCGGTGGTTGCTTCCCAGATGCGCGCCGCGGTCGAACCAGCCATCGTTGTAGGCTCGGGCCAGATCGGCTTGGGCGGTTCCGTCGCGGCGATCGCGATTGAGATCGCGCGCGCGTTGCTTTTCGTAGGCGGCCATTTCTTCCGGCGTGTAGAAGGCCTTGGTGCCGAGTTCGACGGGACGTTCGAGCGGCGTCATGCTGGCGGCGTCCCAGATACCGGAGAGGTCGGGGTGGCCGTCGGGGGTGCGGGGTGCGGCCCACTTGTTGGCGGTTGAGGCCTGCGCCCAAAGAGGCGCGATAGAAATCAGAGTCAGTGCAGCGGCAGCTAGAGACTGCGGATACGGCATGTGGCCTCCGGGCTATCGGACATTCTACTCCTCGTCCTGGCAGACGTCGTCCAGGATTTCGGTGTCCAGCTTCTTGTAGTAGCGGGTGTACGTGTAGGGTTTGACGAGGGTCTTGGGGTCTTCGGCGGTTACTTTGTATTCGAGGTACGCGCCGGCCAGCACGGGACGAATCCGCTCTACCAGGTGCAATGCATCGCTGTGCTGGGCGCCTTCGTCGTTGAGCCAGGTCTGATCGTTGAAGCCCACGGTATCGATGACGAGCGTGTCGCCCTCCCACCGGGCGACCGAGTCTCCCAGCCAGGTGGGTTCCAACTTCCCGGGATGGCCGCGCTTCAGATAGATGGTACGGAACACGCCGTGCGAGAGATCTTCAAAGAGCATCACGATCATCGCCCTCACCGGCACCAGTTCGATCTTGGTTTGCTCCTGAGCCATCATGCGGAAGGGGCCAACCGGCTGGCACATTTTCCACGGGTCCTTCTTCAAGTCGACAGCCTTGGCCTGTTTCGCGGCTTCCGGCAGCAGCTGGATAGCCGCGGGCGACCCCACGTTTTCGCGGCCGCCGGAGAGCGTGACGCGATCGGAGATGGATTGATAGACGCCCTGCAGATCGGGGTGGGCCGGCTGCGCGAGGGCAAGCGGCACGCAGAGAATTGAGGAGAGCGCGAGCGCTTTCATTTCACTTGCCGCGCGCGATCCAGTTCTTTTTTCAACGCTGCATCGCGATACGCCTTCCACGTCTCCGGATCTTCGTTGCAAACGTCTTCGGCCATCTCCACGCCGTCCGGTTGTTTTTTGTAATAGCGGTTATACGTGTAGGCGGAAGTCAGCGCCTCGCGGTCTTCCACCGTGATGTTGATCTCGAGCAAGCTGCCATCGGCGACGCGCCGCATGCGCTCCAACAAATGGGCCTCTTCGGTGTGCGGCTCCATGCCGCCGAACAACCACGATTTGTCGTTGAACCCGATGGTGTCCACGAGCAACGTGTCGCCCTCCCAGCGCCCGACGGAGTCGCCATTCCAACTGGGAATCGGGTTCTTGGGATGCGGGCGGTCCAGGAAGATGCGGCGCACGCCGGCCGTGTTGACGTTGTCGAATACCATGACGATCCGGCCGCGCTCTTCCAGCCACAGAAACCTTCCGGCCATGCTCGGATAGCGAAAGATCCCGTCGGGCAGACAGACCTGCCCGGTGTCGTCGGCGACGCCGTCGGTGGCCTCCATGCGCGCCTTGGCCCACGGCTGAAGGTGCGCAACGATCAGGTCATTCAGCCGTTCGCCGGGTGCGTCCTGATGAAAGCCGGTGCCCGCGAGATCGCGATTGTTCGCGAGTGCGTAGTAGCCGGTCCAGTCAGTGTGCGCTTGTCCGGCGGGCTGCGCCTGACCCGCACTCCACGCCATCCCGAGAACCAGGAGCGCCACAAGAGTACGGCCAAGCGTGTTGCTCATAATCGCTCATCTAAGGCTGGGCCACGGCGCGCAAATAGTCGAGAATCGCGTCCAACTCGGCATCGCTATAGGCTGTGATCACCGACGCATGGCGCCAGGCGCTGCCGGCGCTGAACTTCGCTTCTCCTGGCAGCGTGTTGCGCTGGACCGGAGGCGTGGCGCCCAGGTCATAGAACTGCGCGCCCTGCTTGCCGTCGCTCAACACCAGGACCGGCATGGATGCGCCATCGATTGTGCCGGTCTTGACGTTCGGTGTGGCGAGCGATTTGAGCGCATCGACGGAAGCCGGTACTTGCGAGATCGGGCCGGCGACGGGAATTCCGAAGCCGCCCACTTCGTGACACGTGGAGCATCGTCCAAATCCGCGTACCGCCTCCCGGAACAGCAATGCGCCGCGAGCGGCCTCGCCGTTGAGTTGCGGTCCCGACGCGCCCGTCGCCGCGGGACCCAAGCCGGCAGCCGGATTGGCGACGCCGTTCAGCGCCGCAACGTAAGCAATGACCGCTGCCAGATCCGCATCCGGCAGCCTTCCCTCGAACGACTGCATGCCGGAGTTCGGAATGCCGCGCACGACAACGCCCATGATGTACGCCCGATTGAATCCCCGAGCGGCCAGGCGAGGAGCGCCACCCGAGGCGCCGCGCGCTCCGTGGCAGTAGCCGGTGGCGCACGTTTGGGAGAATACCTGCTCGCCCCGCTTCAGCATCGCCGAGGGATCCTGCGGAAATGCCAGCACGGCGCCGGCCGCGAGCAGGAGAAGTGAACGCGTCATTTTGCGGAACCCTCCGGCAGCGCGAATACCACCAGTGACGAGCCCAGCCTCCAGTCCTGATCCGGAAACAGAGCCTGGACCGCACCGCCGACCACCGAAGAGTGCCATCCGGTGGATGTGGCGATGTACTCACGCCCGTTCACCGAATAGGCGACCGACGCACCGCGATGACCGGCGCCGGTTTGAAAACTCCACAGCTTGTTTCCCTTGGCGGCGTCGAGCGCGAAAAACTCGCCTTCGGGATTTCCGGTGAACACCAGGTTGCCAGCCGTGGCGAGCATAGACGCGAGCAAAACATATTTGTACGGCACGCTCCAGACGCGTTTGCCCGTGGCGGGATCCCAGGCGTCGATGTGGCTGTTGGTGGCGCGGCCCGGAATCAGGCGAATGGGAAAATCTCCATTCATGTAGTTTTCCCCCTCTTCGGCCGGATTATTGTTGGGCGTAATGTCGTTGCACATTTCGTTGACGGGCACGTAGATCAGGCCGGTGCGCGGCGAATAGGCCATCGAGTTCCAGCTTTTCGCACCGGCCGCACTGGGACAGATCGCGGTGGACTTGCCGAGTTGCGGCTCATTGCGGCCGACGAGTTTGCCGTCCTCGGTGATTCCCGTCACCCAGGTCCGAACCTCGGGGACGGAGAACACGCCGAGCAATTCGCCATTGGTGCGATCCAGAACCGAGGTCAAGCCGCTCTTGTTCATGTGAACCAACGCCTGGCGTGTGCGGCCGCGGATCTGGAGGTCCATCAGCAGGACTTCGTAGGCGGAATCGTAATCCCAGATGTCGCCGGGGACTTCCTGATGGAACCAGCGCAGCTTGCCGGTATCGGGGTCCAGGGCCACGACGCTCGCCGTGTAGAGATTCAGATTCTTGTTTTTGTCGGCGCCGGTGGGCACGCGTCTCGCGTCGTAGAAATCGGCCGCGGCGTTGCCGGTGCCCCAATAAAGCAGGTTCAGCGCGGCGTCGTAGGAACCGGTCAGCCAGGGTGCGCCGCCACCGAAGATCCAACTGTCGCCCTTCCAGGTCTCGTGTCCCTTTTCGCCCGGGCCGGGAACCACATACCAGCGCCAGGCCAGGTGTCCGTTGTTGGTGGAGAACGCGGTCAGATAGCCGCGATGCGCACTGTCGCCTCCCGTGCCGCCCACGATGACCTTGTCCTGGACCACCAGCGGAGCGGCGGTGATGTTGCAACCGCACTGCTGGGCGTCGTCGATGTTGACGCGCCACAGCAGGCGGCCAGTCTTTTGATCCAGCGCGACGAGGTAGTTGTCCTTGGTGCCGAAGAAGACCTTGCCGCCGCCGACGGCCAAGCCGCGATTTCCGACGAATCCGGGAACCGGGCGTGGCGGGTCGGGATAGCGGTAATTCCAGATTTCGCGGCCCGTGGCAGCGTCCAGGGCGAACACGCGCGCCCGCGCGGTGATCAGGTACAGCACGCCGTCCTGGACGATGGGCGTGGCTTGCAGGTTCTCCGCATAGTCGCCGGTTTGAAACATCCAGACCGGAGCGAGAGATTGGACGTTGGATGCGTTGATTTGATCCAGGGCGCTGTAGCGCCACGAGAAATCCGTGCCGCCGTAAGAAGGCCAGTCGGCGTGCGTGGGTCCGGCGTCCTGGGCGAGCGCGGCGGACAGAGCGAACAGGGCTAGAAACAATCGCATGGTTTCCTATCATAGTTGCTTTCCAGCTGGTAGGCCAAGCTCCCTCGGCAGGTCCGTAAACATGTACTATGAACCGTGTAGCTCAAATTACCTGGAGGCTCCGCGTATGATCACGCCACGTTCGCTCTCCCTCGGACTGATTCTTGCTCTGCCGCTGGCGGCGGGCACGGTTCGCATCATCCAGACCAACAGCGCCGGCGACGATGTTTCCGTCATCGATCCGGTGACGAACAAAGTGGTCGGGACCATCAACGGCATCGAGGTGAACCACGGCGCGGCGGCGGCTCCGGACGGAAGCCATTACTTCGTCAGCGACGAAGAGAAGAGCACTCTGGACGTGGTGGATACCAAGACGCTGCAAGTGACGCGCCGCATTGCCCTCAGCGGGCACCCGAACAACATTGCCATCAGCAAGGACGGGCGGCGCGTGTACGTTTCCATCGCGGTCGCCCCCGGCGCGGTGGATGTCATCGATACAGCCTCGCTGGAACGCGTGAAGAGCATTCCGGTGAAGGGCGCGGTTCACAACACCTATGTCACGCCGGACGGCAAGTATGTCGTCAGCGGCTCGATTGCGTCCAAAGTGATCACGGTGATCGACCAGAAGACCGAAGAACCGCTGTGGTCGGTGCAGATGGATTTGGGAATCCGGCCGATGGCTTTCTACACGAATCCGGACGGGTCGACGAAGTGGATCTTTGCTCAGCTGTCGGCCTTCAACGGCTTCGCGGTTCTGGACTTCGCGACGCACAAGGAGATCAACCGGGTCAAACTTCCCGACCTGCCGCCGGGCGAGTCGACTTACAAGTGGGGCGGGAACGAGTCGCACGGGATGGCGGTGACGCCGGATGAAAAGACGCTGGTCGTGAACAGCCGGCTGAACAGCTCCATCTACTTTTATTCGCTGCCGGACTTGAAGCTTCTGGGAAGGACCGAAGTGGGCCGGTCGCCGGACTGGGTGACGCTGACGCCGGACGGCAAGCGTGCCTACGTGGCGTGCGCGGCATCGAATTTTGTGTCGGTGGTGGACATCCCGTCGCGGCGGGAGATTGCGAGGATTCCGGTGGGCGAGGTGCCGAAGCGCAACATCACGGCGGTGCTGCCTTGATGCTGGCGCGGCTCGCATTTCTGGGGACGATCGTTTTCGCGGCTCATCTGGCGGCGGCGCAGCCGCTCGACTACGAGACTTTCAAGACGACGATTGAGCCGATCTTCGCCAAGAAACGGCCCGGACACGCGCGCTGCGTGGCGTGCCACAGCGCGTCCAATAATCTGTTCAAGCTTCAGCCGTTGAAGGAAGGGGCGACGTGGACCGATGAGCAGTCGCGCATGAACTACCAATCGGTTCTGAGGCTGGTGAATCGAGCGGATCCTGCCGCGAGCAAGCTGCTGTTGCACCCGCTGGCCAAGGAAGGCGGAGGCGACGAGTTTCACAGCGGCGGCCGCCAGTTCCTTTCCAAAGACGATCCGGATTGGAAGGCGATGGCCGCGTGGGTGGGAGTGAAGGAGTAGGCGCGTCCGCGCTCCCGATACAATTCAGAAGTGCAACTGACATCCGCGGACTGGCTGGTAGTCGCGCTCTATTTCCTCTTCAACCTGGCCGTTGGCGTTTACTACAAGTCGCGCGCGGGCAAAAGCGTCAACGAATTTTTCCTTTCAGGCCGCAACGTGCCCTGGTGGCTGGCGGGGACGTCGATGGTCGCCACCACGTTCGCCGCCGACACGCCGCTGGCAGTCACCGGCATGGTTGCGACGGGAGGCATCGCCGGAAACTGGCTGTGGTGGAACTTCGTCGCCAGCGGAATGCTAACCGTGTTCTTCTACGCGCGGCTCTGGCGGCGCTCCGGCGTGATGACCGACATCGAGTTCTCCGAAATTCGCTACTCGGGTAAGCCGGCCGCATTCTTGCGCGGCTTCCGCGCCATTTACCTGGGCATCCCGATCAACTGCATCATTCTTGGGTGGGTCAATCTGGCGATGGTGAAGATTCTGGAACTCGTGCTGGGAGTGACGAAGCTGGAAGCGCTCGCCATCGTCATGGGACTGATCGCGCTCACGTCATTCATCTCCACGCTGTCGGGTCTGTGGGGCGTGCTGGTGACCGACATGTTCCAGTTCGTGATCAAGATGGGCATGGTCACGGTGCTGGCGGTGTTCGCCGTGCAGGCGGTCGGCGGCATCGATGCGATGAAAGCGAAACTCGCCGTGGTCGATCAGGCGCGCGGCGCATCGCAGGGTTCGGTTTTGAACTTTATTCCCGATCTGCACTCCGCCTGGATGCCCATGATCACGTTCCTGGTCTACATCTCGATGAACTGGTGGTCCACCTGGTATCCGGGTGCGGAGCCGGGTGGCGGCGGGTACGTGGCGCAGCGCATGTTCAGCGCGAAGGATGAAAAGAACTCGCTGCTCGCGACGCTATGGTTCAACATCGCGCACTACGCCGTGCGCCCTTGGCCGTGGGTATTGGTGGCTCTGGCTTCGTTGATCCTGTTCCCGGGTCTGGCGGATCCGGAAACCGGCTACATCCGCGTCATGGTAGCTTACCTACCTCCTTCTCTCCGTGGGCTCATGATTGCGGCGTTCGCGGCGGCCTACATGTCCACCATTGCAACGCAGCTGAACTGGGGCGCCAGCTACCTGGTGAACGATTTCTACCGCCGCTTCTGGCAGCGCGACCGCAGCGAGCGGCATTACGTCGTCGCGTCACAATGGGCTACGGTTTTCCTGACCATCGTCTCCGCCGTGGTGACGTTTTATCTCGATTCCATCGCGGGCGCGTGGAAACTGCTGCTGGTGACCGGCGCAGGCACCGGCGGCGTGTTGCTGCTGCGCTGGTATTGGTGGCGCATCAACGCGTGGAGCGAGGTGTCGGCCATGATCTCGGGCTTCGTTGTTTCGCTCGCGTTGCAAATCGGCGGCGGTCTGGATAAAGACCAGCCACGCGACTTCGCCTGGATCATGATCATCACGGTGTCCGTCACGACGCTTGTCTGGCTGGCGGTGACGTTCCTGACGCGGCCTGAATCCCAGGAGACGCTGGTCGCATTCTATCGCCGCACACACCCTTCGGCGGCCGGATGGCGGCCCATCGCCGCGATGGCCCCGGACGTGAAACCGTCGACCGGCGGCTTGTCGAACCTGCTCGACTGGATCTCGGGCTGCGTCCTGATCTACGGCATCCTGTTCGGAACGGGAAAGCTGCTGCTGAAGGATTTCGTCAGCGGATCGATCCTACTGGCGCTGGGCCTCACGGCCGGCGCCGTGATCTACTGGGATCTCTCGCGCCGCGGCTGGAGTACAGTGGTGGAATAGGTGGTATTTGCGGTGAAAGCGTACCTGGCGATTCTGCTTCTCGCTTGCGCGGGACAGTGTCTTGCCGCCCCAAAGAATCCCTTTGCCATCGTGCATCCGGTCTTCGCCACCAGTGAGGACGGCCCTCCGGTCGCAACGGACTATCAATTCGTCCCGGCCGACACCATCTACTTCAGTTGCCAGGCCGAGGGCTATGGCAAGGTGGACAAGCGGGACGACTACGGCAAGCAGACGGTTGACCTGAAATACCACATTGAAGCGCGCGACACGCACGGCGTGCTGCTGCAGCCGCCCGTCGAGGGCGAGATCAAGACGGACGTCACGTCGGAAGACAAGAATTGGGAGCCGAAGTTGCGCTACAAGATCGTGGTGCCGCCACTGCCCGATCCGGGCGAATATGTGGTTCTCGTCCAGCTGTCGGACGCGCAGGCGAAAGCGGACACCGAGCTACGAGCGCCGTTCACCATTACGGCCCGTAAGGTCGCGCCGAGCGACAAGCTGATAGTGCGAAATTTCCATTTCCTGCGCAGCGAAGACGACGCGAAACCGCTGGAAGTGGCTGCGTACCGCCCTGGCGATCCGGTGTGGGCGCGCTTCGACATGACCGGCTACAAGCTCGGTGAGAAAAATCTGGTCGATATCGAGTATGGGCTGACGGTGCTGCGCGCGGACGGATCGACCGCATACACCCAACCGGAAGCCGCCACACAGCGAGTGCAGACGTTCTATCCGCAACGCTATCAGCCGGGCGAACTGAGCCTGAATCTGGCGAAAGATCAGGCGCTCGGCAACTACACCATCGTGCTGACGGTGCGCGACAACCTCAGCCAGCAGACCTACGAAACGCGCGAGACCTTTTCGGTAGAGAAATAGGGCTACTGTTTCCGGTACCAGGCCACGGCCTGGCGGGAAGCTCCGCCAGGAGCGTCGAAGGAAACGACTGTGGCGCCCGCCGGCTTCAGGGAACCACCGGGAATCTCCGGCAGGCGGTCATTCGTGAGCAGGAGGCCTCCGGGCTTGAGCATCGCGCTCACGTTCTCCAAAGCTAAGGCCTGCTCGAACGCATCGTAATAGACAAAAACATTGGTTGCGACGACTAAGTCGAAGCGCTCCGAGGAGGCCAGGTTCAGACGTTCGAGAATGATGTCGAGATCGACTGGCTCGCAGGCCAGAACCAGGTCCGGCCGGATGCGCACGGCTCGCGTCTCCAAGCCGGGGAAGATGGCCGGCGGACGGAGGGGCGTGATCGAATCGCCCGCCTGATCCCCAAAGGATTTCCAGTAATCGACCAGCTGCGGCGGCCAGGGAGGGCCAACATCGCGCGGCAACTGGATGGTGTAGCCGACTCCTTTCCGGGCGCGTTGGCGAGCGCGCTGCAGGTGGTCGAGTACGGCGGAGCTGATATCCAGCACCGAGACCCGCAACGCATTGGCCTTGGCCAGGCGGAGGCGCAGGAGCGAATCGACCAAGGCAAACGGCTGTAAAGTCTGTTGCGGATAGTAATCGAAGGCGGAGGCTTCGTTCTTGTCGATGAAATCGAGGCCGGGGCCGATCACCGCGACGCGCGAAACCCGGCCTTCGTGGAGGATGCCGCGCTCGTTGAGATCGCGCAGGGTTTGTTCGATCGAGTAATCGGGGATGATGCGAGTGTCGAGCGAAACTCCGCGACCCTGGAAGACCGAGGATGGGTCCTGCGCCGCACGCTGGGCGAGCGTCCTCCGCTCCTCAACCACGCGTTGGAGATTTTGAAGAATGAACACGCCGGCTGGTTGGGGATGGCCAACGTCGACGCCCTGGGTCTGCAGCGAGCGCTGTAGAAAAATCAGGCGCTCATTATCACCCGGGTGGCCCAGGCCCGCGACGAGATCGTCCACACGGGCGCGTAAGACGCCGGACTTGGACGCCTCCGCGATACCCTCGCCTTGCATGCTGATGCGCGGCTGGCGCGTGAACGAGGTGCCGTAAAGAAGCAGGTTCACCAGGGAGTCGAGGTCGCCCTGCTGGAGGCGCGCGCGAATCGCGTGATCTTCGTGGCGCGCCCAGGCCCGCCACGCCGCCTCATTGGTGTTTTTCAGTTCGGCGGGGAGCGGGGCGCGTCTGGCGTCGGCGTAGGAAATGAAGGAGCGGCCGGCTGCGAACAGGCCGGCCGCCGTGGCAAAGAGCGCCGCAAACTTCCGAAGCACTAACTCAGTACATCAGAACTGGAAGCGGGCGATCAGGGTGCCGGTGCGTCCCTGCAGATAAGGAGGTGTTCCGTAGTACGTGCCGGGCGTCAGGTAAGCATCGATGACGCCATAACCGCCAGTGAGCTGTCCGGCAGGCCCGCCGTGTGCGAGAGGATTGATGGCTCCCGTGGGAGAAACGGGGCTAGCCGTGATTGGATTCGGCATCAAGGTGCGGTTGAAGATGTTGACAAATTCGGCGCGGATAAAGATGTTAAATCTGCCGTCCGGGCCGAAGCGGAAATTGCGGCCGATGCTGGCATCTTCGGTCGGGATGCGCGGCCCTCGGAAGTCCTTATAGAAGGTCGCGGTTGCGGCACAAGCGCCGTTAGCGGGACAGGGGGCCCAGGCGTTCGGGTTCAGAACCTGCGTCGAATAGGGATTGTAGGTGCTGAGATCGTTGATGTTGACGCCCGGTGTATACAGCGGCACTCCGGGAACGCGAATATCCTCGCTCGGCAGGAAGTTCAACGTTGGGCTAGTAGGAGGCGTCAGGAATTGGCCGCTCTGGTAGTTGGCGTACCAGCCGATCTGCCAATCCTTGGCCAGCCACTTCATGCCTTGGGTGGGAATGAATTCGGCTTGGGGCACCGTGTAGATGGCGTTGAAATTCAGATCCTGGATGGGGATCTGCTGCAGCTGCCACATTGCACTCGCGGGATTGAAGAAATCCTGGCGCTCGGGGCGCAGGTACCCGCCGCCCCAGGTATACGTGCCGCCGGCTTGCAGTCCATGCGAAAAGCGCTTGGTCGCGGTAATTTGCAAGGCATCGTACTTGGAGTCGCCCGTGGGAGAGTTGGAATCCAGGATGCCGCCGTATTGGGGGAATGGGTAAAGAGCGCTGCCCAGCGAGTTGGTGGCAGGAAACCCGGCATACGGTACGAAACCCGCATGACCGCTGGCCGCCAACCTTGCCTGTACGGCCGCGCTATTGAGGGGCTGAAGTGTCAGCAAATAATCGGCGTAGTTGTTGTAGCCCGGCGTCGGGCCGGTTCCGGGATAAGGATACAGACCATATTCGGCGTAGGTGGAGGCGGGAATTTGCGCAACGCCGGTGCTGTTAGGCCCGGTCCCGTCTACGGATCCGAGGGGGCCGAATCCCAGCCACGCGGCGCGGTTGCCCACGAATGCAGCCTGGACGATGAAGTTCGAAGTGATTTCCTGCTGCAGGCTGAAGCTGAATTGGTTAATGCGAGGTGGACGGTTTTCGTTCGCGTCGGGGACGTAGGGGTCCGAAACTCCCGGGATACCCACAGTACCTGGAATCGGATAAACCCCGGCATAGGTACTCGGCCAAGTGGGCGTAGCAATGGACCCTGGCGTCGAGATATTGACGTAGGGGTTGACTCCCGACAAAGGATAGACGCCGGGCGTTCCGATGGTCGTTCCGGCCGGGCTGGCGACATACTGATAGGTGAAGCCCCAGCCGCCGCGGAATACCGTCCGGGGTGTGATCTGATACGCCACGCCGACGCGCGGGCCGATGGCGAACGGATAGGCGGACTTGTAGAAATTGCAGTTGCAGGTGTCGGCGAATTGCACCGCTCCGGGGTAGCCGCCCGCACTGGGGTTCGCCAACGTCGGATTCAACTGGCCCAAGCGCCCATATTGTTCCTGGTAGGGAGTTGCGTAATCCCAGCGTGCTCCATACGTGATGGTCAGATTGCGCAGCACTTTCCAGGAGTCCTGAGCGAAGAGCCCCCACTGCTGGTATCCTTGGCGGTAAAACTCGTTCGGAGTTTGTGTCGTGGAAGCATAATCCCCGAGCAGGAAGCTGGCGAAGGGAAATCCCATGGTGTAGCCATTGAAGCTGGTGGTGGGAACGTAGGGTTCCGCTGTGGCAGCGGCGATGCCGGCATCGGGGCTTCCAAAGGCTCCGGTTGTGGCCAGAGTTACTCCGGAATATGCTCCCGTGAAGACTTGATCCAAGTACAACTCGGCGCCGAACTTGAACGTGTGCGCGCCCTTGACCCAGGTCAGGTTCGCGTTGAAGCTGGGCTTCTCCTCATAGTTTTGCGACTGGATCTGACCGGAAGTGCCGATATTCTGCATTCCGCCAAAGCCGGAGAACTCCTGGCCGAATATATTCCCCGCAGTACCGCTGATGCAATTGGCCGGCGTGCCTGGGGGTCCGAGGACCTGGCCGCACAACCCCGTAACACTCGGGAACTGGCGATCCTGGACAAAGCCGCTGAGATCAAATTGGGATGGATTGAAACTCAGGAACGGAGCCCGATCGCTGAAGCTGGTGTGCATGTACCCGGCGCCCAGGTGAAGCAGGATGGTCGGAGTGATGGTGCGGTCGTAGTTTAAGGTAGAGATCCAGGTGGGAATAAAGGTACCGCGGTAACCGCCTATCTCTTCCGGCAGGCCGTCGGCATTGCCGAGAGGATAGCCAATCTGGCTCTCGGTGTTGTTCCGGTCCCAATAGAACGAGAGCTTGTCCTTGCTGGAAAGGATTTCATCGACCTTTATGGAGGGGATGGCCGAATACCTTCCGCCATGGATGGTGCCTTGATAATTACCGACCAGAGCGGAAGTTTGCGGCTGGGGCAGCAGCGCGAGGAACGCCAGGGAACTCGGGCTAAACTCGCTCATCGGGACTTTGTTGCCGGGAAATGGAGTAGCGTACCCCAGGCCTTGGGACGTAACTCCACGCGTGGTGGGATCGTAGATCTCATTGGCGTAAATCGGCCGGCCCAGAGCATCGGTTCCCAACGGCGCGGTCGGGATGCCATAGGCGGCGCAAAGAGAACAATTTCCATTCGCGGAAATCCCGGAAAAGTCGCCGTTACGGAAAGCGGTGGTCGGCACAGTATCGGTGAAGCTGTAGCTGGTGCCTTCCAGGTACTGTTCGTAGGCAAAGAAGAAGAAGGTCTTGTTTTTGCCGTTATAGAGTTTGGGAATGATGACCGGACCGCCGAGTGTGCCGCCGAAGTCGTTGCGGCGGTTCAGGGGCCGGTATTTATTTCCCTCGGCGTTGATGGTGAACGGATCGGCGGCGTTCAGGTCTTCATTGACGAAATATTCGAAGCCGGTGCCATGATATTGATTGGTTCCCGACCTCATCGTCATGTTGATGACGGCCGTACCGGCTTGCCCATATTCCGGCGCGTAGTTGCTGGTTTGGTAGGCGATCTCCTGAACGGCGTCGGCGTTAGGCTGCGCCATCTGGGTGTAATCGTAGGTGTTAAAAATGCGCGAGGTGGCGTCCAGGCCTTCAATGCGCATCGTCTCGCCGAGTGAGGGAGTGAAACTGGTACCGCCGCCCAATCCGTTGATGTTGAAGAGGCCGCTACTGTTGTATTGGCTCACCCCCGGCAGAGTCAGCAGCGTGTTATAGGGATTGCGGTAGCCCGATGTTCCGGCATTGACCGTGCCGATGCCCAGCAGCGGAAGATCATCTTCCTGCTTGAGAGTCACGTCCACGGTCTGGTCGCCGCTCTCAGTTTGCAGCAGCGATGCCTGTGCCGCCACGGTCACCGACTCGGAAGCCGCGCCCACTTCCAGCGGAACGTCCTGCCGGATGATCTGCGCCGCGGTGACAGCCAGATTGGTGTGAGTGTAAGTCTTGAAGCCCTGCACCTTCACGCTAAGAGTGTAAGTGCCGACAGGAAGGTTCGAGATGGTGTAGTTGCCGGCGGCCGTCGATGCAACCGGATAGACGGCTCCAGTTTCGACATTCGTGGCTTGGACATTCGCTCCGGGGACAGCCAAGCCGGTCGGGTCCGTTACAGTGCCGGTAATCGTTCCGGTTCCGCCTTGACCAAACAGCGCGACGGCAGCCAGAAGAAAGCAAATCGCAACGCACACTGAGCGCATGCTGATTCCTCACACGTTGAGTTCAATTGCAAAAACAACCTCGACAGAACGGGCCAAAGCGCCGTCTGCAATTTCAGTAACCCCTACCTCTTGTCGAACATATAACGATTTTTAGGTCGCGTCAATAGAAAATCGAGTAATATGAATTCCCGTAATTTGTATATGGATTTGCATGCTTTTCACCCAGATCTTTTGTAACCTTGTTACGCCGCAGCGGAAGACCTTACGGTAGTGACGTGCGGCGTTTGACTCCGGAGTTTGCGGCGATATACACTAAGCGCGCCTGCGGATGCATCCGATGAAGAAAATCGCGAGTCTGTTTTCAACCTGTTTGCTACTGCCCGCGCTCTCGCTGGCGCAGTTTGGACGCGGTAGTTGGACCACCTTCGGCGGCGATCCGCAGCGCAGCGGCTGGAACAAAACCGAGACCGACCTGACGCCGGAAAATGTGAAGGATCTGAAGCTCGAATGGAGCGTGAAGCTGGACAACGAGCCGAAAGCGCTCAACGGGCTGACTGCTCCGCTGGTGCGCGCCTCGGTAGCCACTTCCAAGGGCGTGAAGGATCTCGTGGCCGTGGGCGGCGCCTCCAACAGGGTCTTCGTCATCGACGGCGATACCGGCAAGATCGTTTGGCAGAAGACATTAGCGATCGAGGGAACGCCGCAACGGCAGGAAAGCTGGCTCTGTCCGAACGCACTGACCGCGACTCCTGTGATCGGGCCGGCGCCGCGCACCGAAAGTCCCGGGATGTTCGGCCAGGCGCTGTATGTGCTGGCGAGCGATGGAAAACTGCACGTCTTCAGCCTGGTCAGCGGAGAGGATATCCTGCCGCCGCTGCCGTTCGCGCCGGCCTTCGCCAAGATGTGGAGCATGAACCTTGAAAATGGTGTACTTTACACGACTACGTCGCAGGGTTGTAACGGTGTCAATTCCGGTATATACGCGCTGGATCTGAATGACGCCGGGCATAAGACTTACTATTTTCAGGCGGGAAAGAACGGCTCCGGCGTTTGGGAGCGCGGCGGTGCGGCGCTCACGTCGGATGGAAAAATCCTGGTGTCCACGGGCGACGGGCCTTACGATCTGCAGAAAAATCTGATCGCGGACTCCGTGATGGCTCTGTCAGCGAAAGATTTGAGTCTGCTGGATTACTTCACTCCCCGCAACCGCTCCTGGATGACCAAGAAAGATTTAGACATGGGGTGCATTGGCCCCACGGTTTTCAAGTTCAAAGATTGGGAGCTCGCCGCGGCGGCCGGCAAGGAGGGTGTCATCTTCCTTCTGGACACCAAGTCGCTGGGGGGCGCCGATCACGGCACTCCGCTCTTTCGCAGCCCGCTGTACACGAATGCGGAGGTCAACTTCGCGACCAAGGGCTTCTGGGGCGCCTTCTCCACGTGGGAAGACGCCGCTGGGAAGCGCTGGCTCTATGCGCCGGCCTGGGGTCCGCCGGCGTCCGACGCCAAGTTTACTCAGAGCTATGGCGCCACGCCCGACGGCAGCCTGATGGCGTTCCAAGTGGAGCTGAAGGCCGGCAAACCTGTCTTGACGCCCGTATGGAACTCCTTGAACCTGTCGCTTCCGACGCCGGGGATTATCGCCAATGGGATGGTTTTCGTGGAATCCGACGGCGACTATGGTCCGCAATTCGGCCCGAACGGCAACTTTCTTGGCACGGAGCAGCGCCTGGCCAAGACCGGGCACGCGGTTCTGTACGCTTTGGACGCAACCACAGGGAAGGTTCTGTTTTCGAGCGGCGATACGATTCACGGATTTTCCCATTTCAGCGCTCCCACCGTCGGGGGCGGCCGCGTGTACGTGGGGACGCGGGATGGAACGCTTTATGCATTTGGATTGGGCATTCCGCAGCCTTAGACTGCGTGGGGTCCTGCTGCTGGCCTTGAGTCTCGCGACCCTCAAAGCCCAGGACTTCGTAGCGATCTTCGACGGCAAAACGCTGAGTGGCTGGGACGGCGATCCGAAGCTGTGGCGGGTGGAGAACGGCGCCATCGTCGGCCAGACCACTCCGACAACTCTCCCCCGGCAGAACAGCTTTCTGATCTGGCGCGGCGGCCGTCCGGCGAACTTCGAGTTGAAGCTGGAGTACCGGATTACGGGAGGCAACAGCGGCATTCAGTACCGCAGCATCGAACTTCCCGATATCCGCTGGGCGATGAAAGGCTATCAAGCCGATATCGACGCGGAGCAGCAATACACGGGCCAGATTTACGAGGAGCGCGGGCGCGGATTCCTGGCCATGCGCGGGCAGTTTGCCTTGGTCGAATTGGGGAAGAAGCCGGAGATCATCGGCCACCTAGGTGATGACGCAGCGCTGAAACGATTCATCCACGCCGATGGCTGGAATGCGTACCACATTATCGCCAAAGGCCGCATCCTGATTCAGATGCTGAACCAGCGCGTCATGAGCGGCCTTATGGATGATGACCTGTTGAACCGCCGGCTGGACGGCTTGATCGGCATTCAGTTGCACGCGGGCGATCCCATGAAGATCGAAGTGCGGAATATCCAGCTGAAAAACCTGCCCAGCGAGCGTTAGAAGCGGTCCGGGTCGAGCCCGAGGTGCTCCACCAGATAGTCAAAGTAATTTCCGTCGATCAGGAAAACAAGAAAGATTTCGTGCACCAGGTGGATGATCTTGCGGCTGGCGTATTCGAAGTCGCTATCAAGGAGAGAAAAAACGAGCGAGACGCGGCCACCGCGGTTGGTCACCCGGATGCGGGCTTTCTGGGGATCCACGCGGCGATGCTCAACGCGATCCGGCGACTGGCGCTCTTTGAGGAACGCCTTCAGCTCTTTGTACATCGCGGAATTCGCGGGGATACCTGGCAGAAGATCGGCGAACCGCAGTGTCCTGGACGCGACGTCGAGCGTCAATTCGAACTGCCGGTCGTAGTGCCAGACCATCCGATAGCGGGCTGTGCCTCGGCTCGCAGGCTGCGCGCTGAACCCGCGAAACACGCCCTTGGCCGCGTAACCCTCCAGAATGGAGGTGACCCGGGCGACGGTGGTTTGCCGCTTCGCCGGAGTCTTAGTGGGCAAGCGCGCCGACACTCGGCTCGGGATTAATGATGTTACCCGGCGGATAATCCTTGCCGGAGGTAAATTCCTTCAAGGCCTGCACGTTGATGAGAGTGGAGACGCGCTCCTTGGAGGCCACCTCGTAGCTGGTCTTTAGCGCCTTACGGAATTCGTCCTGCGTACGCACGTACTCGCCGCGGGCGCCCAGGCCCTCGGCCATCTTGTCGTAGCGGAGGTTCTCCTGGAACAGGTACATGTGCATGGATCGCGGGGTTCCGACGGCGCTCGGCCACATGCCCCAGGCATTGTTGTTGTAGACGACGCAGATCACGGGGATTTTGTACTTCGACGCGGTGTCTAGTTCGAACATGCTGTAGGCGATGCCGGCGTCGCTGGTGATGACCAACACCGGGGCGCCCTTGTAAGCCGCCTGCGGCCCGACGCCCAACTGCACCGCCGCGCCCGCGCCAATCATCATCGCCAGATCCGGGCCGACCGCCGAGTATTGGTAGGGGCAATTCACTTCCTGTCCCGGACGGTAAGCGCGCAGCCAACGGGCGCCGCAATTGCCGATGGTCCAACCGCCCCAGCCGGTCACGGTGAGCTTGGGGTCGATACTGCCCTTATACAGAAAGTCGTGCACCTCCTTGCAGACCACGGCGTGATGCAGCGTGTTGGTGGCCTGGCTGTGCTTGACGCCCTGTGCGTATTCGTCGAGCAGCCGTTTCTCATACTTCTGCCGCGCCGAGGCGAGTTCGGCCACCCAGGCGGCGCGCTGCTTCCGCGGCAGATCGCTGGCCAGTCCTTCCAGGAAGGCGCGCTCATCGGCGATGATTCCCAAATCGAGAGGCCAGTTGCGGCCCAGGTCCTCGGGATCTCCGGGATTCACGCGGATGGCCTTGGCGTCGGGATTGAAGCGCCACTCCTGGTGGGTCGGCATGCTGTACTGGCCAACGAAGACCACCAGGTCGGCGCTCATAAAGGCGTCGGGAGAAAGGCTGGCGGACAGGCGATGCTCGTCCGGAAAGTGGCCGCGCATCGGCCCGGAGGTCACCACGGCGATTTCGTTCTTTTCGGCGGCCGCCATCAGCGGCTCCCATGCTTTATGGAAGAAGACACCGTGCCCGGCCACGATGACCGGACGTTCGGCGCGGTTGATCATGTCGACGGCCTTCGCCAGTTCGGCGGACGAAGGATGCGGCTGCGATTCGGCGCGGTATTTGTCTTTGCTGTAGTATTCCTTCACTTCCGACTCGGCCATGAAGCGATGCCGGTAGATTTCGCCCGGAAAATCCAGGTGCACTGGCCCGGGCACGCCCGTCTTCAGATAACGGAAGGCGTAGCCGGTGTACTCGTGGATGCGGTCGGGCGCGATCAGGCGCTTGCCGTACTTCTTAATGCCTTCGGTGGTGGGCTGCTGATAGCCGGTTTGGATGAAGAATTCCCGATCGTCGGTGGCGATGGTCACGTTGCTCGCGAGCACCAGCAGAGGCGTGCGCGCGCGGTGCGCCACGGCGACGTTCATGATCATGTTGGTGAAACCGGGACCTTCGGTGCCGGAGCAAGCGGTCACCTCGCCCGTGCAGCGCGAGAAGCCGTCCGCCGCCGACGTCATGGAGCCTTCCGAGCGCCCGCCAAATGCCGGGATGCCCGCGGCCGAGATGGCGTTGATGATCTGGTAATTGCCGGGGCAGCAGAACAGCGCGGCTAGATTCTCGGCCTTGCAGGATTTGGCGAAAAGCTCCGCACCGGTCATCCCGCCTTTGGCGTCAAACGAACCGATCTGGGTGGCTTCCGCCAGACTGTCGGCAAAATCCTTTGAAATGCGGATCGAGGGGATGGCGCCGGCGGTGTCGGCAAAAATCTTCCCGGGGTTCACCAGCGCGGCGGCGACGGCGCCCGCGCCGATGGAGGAGAAAAGCCCGCGCCGGGATTGCCGGGAACCGTTTCCCGCCTGGGGGGAATTGTTCGTTTCGTTCTGTTCGCTCATGGTGCGTCTCCTTAGTGGTGCTTGCCGCCGTCCTGCAAAACAGGCCGCATCGCTCGCGGCCACAGGCTGTGGATGAAGTTCACCAGGTTCCAGATGTCGGTCTCGCTGTCGAACTGCGATTGAAACGCGGGCATCTGGTCACCGGCGCCATCACGGATACTGCGGAAGATCTCGCCATCCGTGGTCCCGCTCTTATAAAGGCTGGGCGTGGTGAGATCGGTGGCGTCGGCGATCAGCGAGCCTTGCGCCTTGCCGTCCTCGCCGTGGCAAGTGGTGCAATTCTGCAGGAAAGTAACGCGCCCGCGATCGATCGATTTTTGGGTATACGGGACCGGGTCCTTCAGCTTCCGGGCGTCTTCGCGGGTGAGTTTCGCCGGCGTATCGCCCGGCGCCTGTAGCCCACCGAGCGAGGCTAGAAGAACGATGAAGGCGAAAGTTCTCCAGTACAACAGCGGCCAGCTCCTTTGCGTCTTTACATTAGTCGCGTTTATCGTCGCAAATGCCGAGTTCCGCCGTCAAGGTTATCGACCGGCCGGGGAACCTAGGAGATGACGCCCTTCCTCACCGCATAGAGGATCAACTCTCCCAGGCTGTGCAGGTTGAGCTTCTCCTGCAAATTGCGCCGGTGAGTTTCCACGGTATAGGGGCTCAGATTGAGGGCCTGGGCGATTTCCTTATTTGACTTGCGCTCCGCCAGGAGCTGCAGGATTTCACGCTCGCGCACGGTAAGCAGGTCGTAGCTATCCTCGACGCCGCGCGTGCGGATTTCCCGTATGTAGTCTTCGACCAGCATTTTGCTGATCTCCGGGCTGAAGAAGGTTTTGCCTTCGTGGACGGCCTTGATGGCCTCGATCAGGTCGCCCTCAGCGGAATCCTTCAGCAGGTATCCCTTGGCGCCCACCTTGAGCGCCCGCAGAACGTAGCCTTCGTCGGAATGCATGCTGAGGATCACGACGGCGACTCGGGGCAGCGCGGTGGTGATGCGCTGTGCGGCCTCGATGCCGTTCAACTGCGGCATGCCGATGTCGACGACGGCGACATCGGGCTGGGTGGCTTCGGCCTGCTCGATGGCCTGCCGCCCATCGGAGGCTTCGGCCACGATGGTAAATTCCGGCTGGCTTTCCAGCAAGAGCCGCAGGCCTTTCCTCATGACGGTATGGTCGTCAGCTAAGAGAATGCGTATGGGTTTCACTAGGAAGAGAGCTCCGATGCTCCGGTTGGAACGGCAATTTCAGGGAGAGGGTGGTTCCGCTTCCAGGCCTGGACTGGATGGCGCAGACTCCTCCCAAGCGGGCGGCCCGTTCCTGGATGCCCAAAAGTCCCAGACCCTTGATCAGCTGCGCTTCAAAGCCCTGGCCATCGTCCTGAATGGTTAGGATGAGGCGCGCCGCCTCCTGTTGCACCTTAATGCGGACCGTGCCGGCCTGAGCGTGGCGTTCGCAGTTATGCAACGCTTCCTGAACCACCCGGTAAATGCAGGTCTTGTAGTCGTCGGGAAGGTTGTCCGAGTCCAGCTCCGCCGCCACAGTGACGTCCATCGAGGTGCGCTTGGAAGACTCCCGGGCCTGCCACTTCAGCGCGGGAATCAGACCCAGATCGTCGAGCATCGAGGGGCGTAACAGAAGCGACATATTGCGGACCACGCGCACCGCGTTCTCCACCAGGCCCTTGATGGTTTCCACGTGGCTGCGCGAGTGCTCCACGGAATGGAGGGCCCGGCCCGCGGAAAGATTTCGCAGCTCTACCAACACGGCGGACAAGGATTGGCCCACTTCGTCATGTAATTCCCGCGCCAGCGCGCGGCGTTCGGTCTCCTGGGCCTGCAGCAGGCGCGCGGAAAGGTCCTTCAGCTGGCTGCGAGCGTCGGCCACTTCCTCATACCGGAGGTGGGCTTGATCCTCCAGCTTGAGGATGGTGCGGGTGCAGAAGGTGGCCATGCCCAAGCCCAATACCAGCGCGGCGATCAGGGTCACCAGAAGGCGCGCCTGGAAACGGAGCAAAAGAGAAACCACTTCCTTATTTCCGGAGTTCAACTGTTGTTCGTTGATGCCGGCGATGCGGTCGGCTATCGCCAGCATGCTCTGGCGGCGCGGGAAGACCTCGTCGCGCAGAAAGGTGTAACCGGAAAGCCGTCTTTCGTTCGCGCTCCAGCGAAAGATGGGAGCCAGCACTCCCCAGTAATCCATCAGCTCGCTGCGCAGCACGGCATAGTGGCCGACCTCCAGCGGATCCGCCTGGCGGCCATAGGACTCCAGCGCGGATTCCATTTGCTTGCGAACGGCTCCCAGACTGTCGCGATAGGTCTCGGCCCTTCCGGAGTTGGGTTCGAGCAGGTAATCACGAATGTAGGTGCCCGAAACATAGACATCCGACCGGATCTCGTTGAGCACGTGATTCTGCGCAAGATAACTGCGCCGGATCTGATCGTCATTGCGCCGGTATTGTTTCAGCACACGCATCGCATCGATCCCGGCCAGCGCCATGATCGAGAGCAGCCCTCCGAAACCGATCAGGAGAACCAACCGGGATCTGCCCGTGAACCTACTCGAGGCAACGCGGCGCGGCGAAGTTGGCATGGGCGAGGATGAAGCTCCCATCCGGATTGTCCCTGGCCAGTAAAAAAGGGACGACACTCTTGGTATTTACACCCCAATACTAACCGAGGCGATTCGCCAGGGAGCCGGACTACCAAGCTTTTGCGGGAAAAATACCGGTTTTCTGGTATGGGGCGGCGCTTGTCCGGCGTCGTACTGTGTTGGGGTAGAGTACTTTGGATGTTGCTTCAGGATTGGCCCGTTTCATACGCTGGAACGCATGACTCATCAATACGCCCCTACTGCGGTGGACCTCGATAAGCTGCGAGTGTACGATACCTGCACCATCTCCAACGCCATTGAGCAGCTGGATGTGCGTCTGCGAAACGAGGGCTTCATCGCTCACACCGTGCAATGCCAGTTTCCGCAGCTTGCTCCGATGGTTGGTTACGCGGCCACTGGCCGAATCCGAACCTCTTCGCCACCGATGACCCATCGCTGTTACTACGACCGCCCGGACTGGTGGAGCTACGTGGCTTCGGTTCCGGAGCCGCGCATCCTGGTGCTGCAGGACGTGGACCCCACTCCCGGCCTGGGCGCATTTGTCGGCGAACTCCATGCCGCCATCGGCCAGGCTTTGCATTGCGTGGGGTGCGTCACGAACGGAGCGGTGCGGGATCTCCCGGCGGCGGAAGCGGCCGGGTTCCAAATGTTCGCCGGCTCGGTCTCGGTGTCGCATGCCTATGCGCACGTGATTGAATTCGGCGAGCCGGTGGAGCTGGGCGGTTTGAAAATCACGTCCGGTGATTTGCTGCACGGCGACCGGCACGGCGTGCTGCGGATTCCGTATTCGATCGCCGCTCAAATTTCCGAGGAGGCTTACAAGATCCGCTGCCAGGAAAGAGAACTGGTGAAATATTGCAAATCGCCGGATTTTTCGCTAGAAGAGTTAACGGAACGGATCCGCAACGCCAGCGCTCATTGCGATCTGCCCTGGAGGCCACGTTGAAGCAAACTGACGTGAGTTGGGGGATGCCTGGCTCTTTCCTCGTCGTTTCCATTGCGATCATGACCGGACTGTCAGTTTCGTGCGGCAACAGCGCTAAGGTTCAGGCCAAGGATCCGGGCGGCGTGGATTCCACTCCAACGGGGGTCTCGGTGGGCGTGGTCAGGCTCGGCCGGATGACGCTGGACCGCACCCTCAACATATCTTCCGAATTGATCCCCTTCCAGGAGATCGATGTCTACGCCAAAGAGGCCGGCTACGTAAAAGAACTGAATGTGGACTATGGAAGCCATGTGCGAGCCGGTCAGGTGATGGCTGTCCTGGATATCCCGGAACTGGCGGCGGAACTCAAGTTGGATGATGCGGCCATCCGCAACGCGACGGACCAAATCACCTACGCGCAACACGAACTGAGCCGCGTGCGAGCGCAGCACCACGTGTACCAACTGGAGTACGACCGGCTGAATGGCGTGGCCAAGGCGAAACCCGGCTTAGTGGCGCAGCAGGAAGTGGACGATGCGGAGGGAAAGGCGCTGGCATCGGAGGCGCAAATCGACGCGGCTGAATCCAACCTGGAGTCGGCGCGCAGCCGCCTGGCCGAAGCGGTGGCCAAGAAAGAGCACGACCAGGCGTTGTTCGACTACGCCAAAGTCACGGCGCCATTTGCCGGCGTGGTCACGCAACGCTACGCCAATCTGGGCACTCTGATGCAGGCAGGAACCAGTTCCAGCACGCAGGTGCTGCCGCTCGTCCGGCTTTCGGAAGACGACCGGTTCCGGCTGGCGATTCCCGTGCCGGAGTCCGACGTGCGCTTTATCCACCTTGGCGATGTGGTTCAGGTTAGCGTTCCCTCCTTGAACAAAACCTTTCCCGGGAAGATCGCCCGCTTCTCGGTGGATGTCCGCGAGGATACCCGGACCATGCACACGGAAGTGGACGTCTACAACCCCGAGCGGGTCCTGCTGCCGGGGGTTTATGCCGACGCCACGCTGACGCTCGAACGCAAACCCAATGTCCTGGCTGTTCCGGTGCAGGCCCTGGATCGCAACGGCGACCAAGCGACCGTGGATGTCATCACCGCGGACCACAAGATCGATGTCCGCGACGTCGCTCTGGGCATTCAGACCCCGAACAATGCAGAGGTCCTCTCCGGATTGAAAGACGGCGACCAGGTGGTGGTCAGCGATCGCAGCAGCCTGAAGATCGGCCAGCCAGTACAGCCCAAAGTGGTTCAGCTCGAGGGGTACCAGGAACCGAAGGACGCGAACTAGACAGTGCGCCGTGTACGTGCTTCGCTTACTTGATCCGCGCGGGACAATCGCAGCCGTCCTGCGCAACCCGCACAGCCAGAGGTCTGAAGAGGTGTAATCGTCCATGCCACGTTTTTCCATCCGCAATCCGTATTTCATCGTTGTCATTTGCCTGGCTCTAACCGTCATCGGCATCAACGCCATCACGCGGATGCCGGTGGACCTGTTTCCGCCCATCAACCTCCCCGTGGTCGTGGTGGCGACGTTCTACAACGGCATGCCGCCGGTGGACATCGAGTACTCCATCACCAATCCGCTGGAGAGATGGTTCACGCAGGCCAGCGGGTTGGATCACATGGAATCGCGCTCGATGCTGGGAGTCAGCATCATTAAGGGCTATTTCCAGCCGGGCACCAACGCGGACGCCGATCTGACGCAGCTCTCCAATCTGGCCATGTCCGACTTGAAACGCCTGCCGCCGGGCACGCTCCCTCCCACGGTCTTGAAGTCCGACGCCTCCAGTCTGCCGGTCGCGTTGTTGACGGTGAAGGGCGCGGGGATGACGGAAACGCAGCTCCACGACATCTCCCAGTTCGAAATCCGCAACCAGATTGCGGTCATCAATGGCGCGGAGATCCCGGCGGTGTTTGGCGGAAAATACCGCACGGCGATGGTCTACGTCGATCCCTACCGGCTCTTCTCGCGGCAGATGAGCGTCATGGATGTCGTCAAGGCGGTAAATCGTAGCAATCTCATCCTGCCGGCCGGCGACGTGAAAATCGGTCCCACGGATTACTACCTCTACTCCAACAGCCTGGTGCAGAACGTCTCGGATTTGAATTCCATTCCCATCAAGACCGTGGATCAACGCTGGGTGACCGTGAGCGATGTAGGGGAGGCCAAGGACGCCAACCAGCTGCAGTACAACATCGTGCGAATCGACGGACAGAAGTCGGCCTATATTCCGATCTTCAAATCCGGCGGCGATAGCAATACGATCCAGGTGGTCGACGACCTGCGGGCTCTGGAGAAGAAGCTGTTCGATCTTCCGCCGCAACTGATCACGAATGTCGCGTTCGACCAATCGGTATTCGTCCGGCAGGCGTTGAATACGGTGATGCATGAAGGCGTCGTCGGCCTGATCCTGACCAGCCTGATGATCTTGATCTTCCTGGGAAGCATGCGCGCCACCGGCGCCGTGTTGCTCTCGATTCCCATCTCCACCATGGCGACTTTTGTGGTCCTGTTTCTGCTGGGCAGCACGGTCAACACCATGATTCTGAGCGGCCTGGCGCTGGCCTTCTCGCGGGTCATCGACAATTCGGTGATCTCGCTAGAGAACATTTACCGCCATCTGGAGATGGGCTCCTCGCCCAAGGTCGCTGCCGAGGAAGGGGGAGCGGAAGTGAACCTGGCGATCCTGGCTGCGACGCTGGTCGACGTGGTGGACTTCTTTCCCGTCACCATGCTGTTCGGGGTGAGCAAGTTCCTCTTCTCGGCGCTCGCGCTGGCCTTTTGCCTTGCCCTGCTGGCTTCGTTCGTAGTGGCCATGACCGTGATCCCGCTGTTCTGTTCCAAATTCCTGAAAGGCGTTCCGCACGCCGGCGGTGAAGCCCATGAAGCCGCAGGACAGGACGCCGAAGGACCTGGAGAACATGGGGCCGCAGTCACCGCCAAGGGCTTCAACGCCTGGTTTAACCGGAACTTCAACCGCTTCCTGAACGCCTACGAGCGTACGGTGCGCTGGACCTTGAAACGGCCGGCGCTGACGCTGGTCGTTCTCACCGGGGTGTTCGTGGCCAGCCTGGGGCTTTACCCCTTGCTCGGCCGCGCGTTCTTCCCGCAAACCGACGCCGGCCAGTTCACGGTGAATATCAAAGTGCCGACCGGAACCCGGATAGAGGTCACCAACAACTATGTCGCCCAGATTGAGGATCTGATCCGGCACATTGTCCTTCCCACCGATTTGAAGACGATTCTCTCTAACATCGGGGTGGTCAACGACATTTCCTCGCTGTATACCAGCAACTCCGGCATGTACACGGGAACCGTTCAGGTTGCCCTGAACGATGGTCACGTGATCGGCAGTTATGAGTATATGGATCGCGTCCGGGAGGCGATGGCCGCCAAGTTCCCCGAGGTGCGGACGTTTTTCCAGAGCGGCTCGCTGCAGGACGCGATTCTCAACCAGGGCCAACCCGCGCCCATCGACGTGCAAGTCAATACGCGGGACCTCAATATCACCTACAACACAGCGCAGCAACTGGCCAGCAAGATCCGCGACTTGCCGGGAACCGGCGAGGTTTACATCCCGCAGGACATGAATTATCCCTCCGTGCGTATGGACGTCGACCGCGTGCACGCCGGAGAACTCGGGCTCAGCCAGGAGGATGTGGTCAACAACGTCATCACCGCGCTGAACTCCAATATTATGATTGCGCCCAATTATTGGGTGGATTACAAGACCGGCAACGATTACTTCCTCAGCGTCCAATACGCGGAGCACGGGAAGGGCGCCATTCATAGCTTCTTGGACCTCGGGAACATCCCGCTGCGCGCGCCCAATCTCACCAAACCGACGACGCTGGACACGGTGGTCAAGCTGGTCCCTCTCCAGTCTCCGACGGAAGTGGATCATTATCAGATCCAGCGCGTCGTGGACGTCTACGTGACGCCCAAAGGGGAAGACCTGGCGCGGCTGCGCGCCGGGATCGTCAAAACCATCGCCGATGCCAAATTGCCTCCCAACATCCGCGTCACTCTGCGCGGAATGGTGAACTCCATGGATGAATCCTTCAAGAGCTTCGGGCTCGGCTTTGGGATCTCGTTCATTTTGCTGTTCCTGATCCTGGTGGCGCAGTTCCGTTCCTGGATCGATCCATTCCTGATCATGCTGGCGATTCCGATGGGTTTCGTGGGGGTGCTGATCATTTTGTTGTTGACCCACACCACGCTGAACGTGATGTCGCTGATGGGCGTGTTGATGCTGATCGGCATCGCCGACTCCAACAGCATCCTGATTGTCGATTTCGCCCATAACCTGGAAAGCCAGGGACTTTCGGTCGTCGACGCGGTGATTACCGCCTGCCGCGTGCGCCTGCGGCCGATTCTCATGACCTCGCTGGCCACCATCATCGGCATGCTGCCCATGGCTCTGAAGCTGGGTGAGGGCGGCGAGCAATATACCCCGATGGCCCGCGCCATCATCGGCGGCTTGACCTCCTCGGTGATTCTCACCGTGTTCATCGTGCCGGCCGCTTACCTTGTTGTTTATGGGAGAAAAGGACGCAATGTTCCTCAGGCTCAATAGCACTATCCTGGCGCTCGCATTCGCGGCCGCGGCTTTCGCTCAGAACTCCGGCCAAACTCCGCCTCCGCCCCGCTTGACGCTGCAAGAGGCGGAGGCCCTGGCGATCCGGAATCATCCGCAAATCGCGGCGGCGCAGAATGAAATCAACTACGCCAACCAGCAGATCGTCGTGAACCGCGCACCGTATTATCCGGTCGTAACCGGCGATCTGTCTGGCTCGCAAGGCAACCACGATGCCCGGCTGGGCTCCGGTGACCTGCCCGCTTCCCGTCTGTTCGACCGGTTTGGCCAGGGCGTGGTCATTGACCAGCTGATCACCGACTCGGGGCGAACGCCGAGCCTGGTGGCCAGCGCGCGGCTCACTGCGCAATCGGTGACGCAAACTTCCCAGGCCACACGCTATGACATCCTGCTGGACGTCAACCATTCGTATTTCGAGGTCTTGAGGGCGCAAGCCACCGTGAAAGTCGCCGTGGAAACCGTCGCCGCACGGCAGCTGCTCAGCCAACAGGTGACCGAGCTGGCGCGCAACGACCTCAAGTCGCAGCTGGATGTCAGTTTCGCCGAGGTGAACGTTTCCGAAGCCAAGCTGCTCCTGCTGCGGGCGCAGGATAGTGTCCAGCAGGCCGTGGCAATGCTGGGCCGCGCGCTGGGCACCGACCAGAATGCCAACTATCAGCTGGCCGACGAACCGCTGCCGGAAGCGCCGCCCGCGGCCGCCGACACTTTGGTGGCGCAGGCCTTTACCAACCGGCCGGAAATCGCCAGCCTGCAATCCGCCCGCAACGCGGCGTACAAGTTCTATGACGCCGAACGGGACCTGTCACGGCCCACCGTCAGCGCCGTGGCCGTGGCCGGCTTCCTGCCTCTGATCGTCAATCCGACGAATACCGCCATTCCGGCCGAGTACGAGGGCGTCGGCATCAACGTGAGTATTCCCGTGTTCAACGGCCACCTGTTTTCGGCCCGCCGGGAAGCAGCATATCAGCACGCGCTCGAGGCGGACCAAAACCTTCGCAACGAGCAGGAGCGTGTCGCCCGCGACGTGCGAGTAGCCTGGGCCACCGCCAAGGATTCCTACCAGCGCATCGACGTGACGGCTCAATTCCTGCGCCAAGCCTCGCTCGCTCTCGACCTGGCCCAGGGCCGCTACAACCTGGGTTTGTCCTCCATCGTCGAGCTGACCCAGGCGCAGTTGAATCTCACGCAGGCCGAGATCGAGAACGTGAACGCAAAGTACGATTATCAGAGCCAATACGCCATGCTGCAATACGTGATGGGCCTGCTGCGATAAAATCGCAGCGGGGTTTATGGCGGGCGGCGCATCCTTTCGCGAACTGCAAAGCCTTCCGCGGCGCCGCACCGCCATTGTTCTGGCCTTGCCTCCCTGCGGCATGCTTGGCATCCTGGTCTGGCAAGTGCTGCTGGGCCATCCCTGGGGCAAGGACCCCATGTCCAACTCCAGCGTGATTGGATGGACGGTCTTCTTGTGGATTCTTTACTTGCGTCTGCTTACCGTACGGCTTTCCACCCAGGTGCGTGACGGAAAACTGGCAGTGGGCCTGCGCGGCCTGCTGCTCCGGCGGCGCGTGCCGCTCTCCGATATTGCGTCCGTGGAAACCGTCAACTTCGACCCCCGGCGTGACTACGGCGGCTACGGAATCCGCTCCATCCGCGATGGAAAGGCCTATGTCGCGGCCGGCAACCGGGGAGTCCGCATCAAGCTTCGGGCGGGCCCGGTCCTGGTTGTCGGGTCCAAGCGGCCCGACGAATTGGCCGCGGCTCTACGGGCCTGAAGCATCTGGTTCAAGACGCCGGCGCTGTAATATCGTAGGACTGATGAAAGTCTACGAGGTTCAGGCGGGAGCCACGACTCTGGACGGTCTGCGGCGCACGGAGCGGCCCGATCCCCAACCAGGTCCGCGCGAGATTCTCATCCGCGTTCGCGCCGCGTCGCTCAATTACCGCGATCATCTGGTGCTCGCCGGCCAGTACTTCGGCGGCCCGCTAGACCGCAACATCATCCCGCTATCGGACGGTGCGGGCGAAGTCAGCGCCATCGGCACCGGGGTCACGCGCTTCCATCCGGGCGATCGTGTCGCCGGCACGTTCTTTCAAGGCTGGATTTCCGGCCCCATGACACGGCGTCACCCCGCGCTGGGCGTTCCGCTGGATGGCATGCTGGCCGAATACCGCGTGCTGCATGAGGACGGCGTGGTTGCGATTCCGCCGAACTTATCGTTTGAAGAAGCCGCTTGCCTGCCTTGCGCGGGCGTCACTGCCTGGAATGCCCTGATGGTCGCAGGCAGGCCCGTCAAGCCGGGCGATATCGTGCTGTGCCTCGGTACCGGCGGCGTGTCGATGTTCGGTCTGCAATTCGCCAAAGCCGCGGGCGCGCGTGTGATTGTTACTTCCTCGAGCGACGCGAAGATCCAGCGCGCCTGCAGCCTGGGCGCTTCCGACGGCGTCAATTACAAAGAATTCCCCGATTGGCACAAGGAAGTGCTGCGCATCACGAATGGCCACGGCGCCGACCACATCATCGATAACGGAGGTCCCGGTTCGTTGACGCGCTCGTTTGAAGCCACCGCGTTCAGCGGCAAGGTCGCGCTCATCGGGTTCCTGGCCGGACGGGAAGGCGATATCAATCCCCTGGTCCTGATGATGAAGGGCGGCAGCATGGTGGGCATCGGCGTCGGCAGCCGCAACATGTTCGAGGACATGAACCGGGCCATCGAGGTCGACGGCATCCAGCCGGTAATCGACCGGGTTTTCCCCTTCGAGCGCGCGCTGGAGGCCTTCCGGCTGCAGACCTCGGGCGACTTTGTCGGCAAGCTGGTCATCACCCTTTAAGCGGCTAAAGATCCTTCTGAATCAAGCCGATAGATGCTAGAGGCATCCCGGCGCATGACTCAGGAAACCGCCACGCTCCCGCTCGCCCAGTCGGGTACCGCGCGGAAGCCCTGGCCCCGGTTTCTACGCCTTTCCTTGACGGATCTGTTCCTGGTCAGCATGATCTTCTGGCTGTTCATGGCGGACCCGATGGGCTGGGACCGTTTGCTCTGGGACGGCGATACGGCGATGCACATCCGCACGGGCGATTTTATCCTCGACCACGGATACGTGCCCACACACGACCCGTTTTCGTTCACCCGGCCAGGCGCCCATTGGGTGGCCCTCCAGTGGCTCAGCGGCGTGGTGCTGGCAGCGGCCAATCGCGTGGCCGGCTTGAAGGGCGTGGTGCTGCTGTGCGGAGTGGTCATCGCACTGTACCTGGCCCTGCTGGCCACCGACATGGTGAAACGCGGAACGAACGGGCTGATCGCGCTGCTGTTGGTCATGGCAGGCGCCAACGCTTCGGCCATCCATTTTCATGCCCGCCCGCATTTGTTCACCTTGCTCTTTTTGGTGATCGCCGGTGCGCTGATCGCCCAGGACCGCGAGCAACCATCGTGGCGAATCTGGCTGCTGGCGCCGCTGGCCGCGCTGTGGGCCAACATGCACTCCGCATTCCCCGTGCTTTTCGCGCTGCTGGGACTGCTGCTGGTGGGATGCGCTCTCTCGCGGGACTGGGCGCGGATGCGCCGTTATGCGGCGGTGTTGGGGGTTTGCATCGCGGTTACACTCGCAAATCCCAATGGAATCCGCCTGCATTGGGACATCGCCCAATTTTTGAACAACAAGTGGGCCATGCAGAACATCAACGAGTACCAGTCGCCGGTGTTCCGTTCGGAGGCAATGACGTGCTACATGGGCCTTTTGTTTCTCGCCCTGATGGCCTGCGGCCGCTACTTCGCGCGGCGCCAGTGGACCGAGTGCCTCTGGATCCTGGTATTCGCCGCGGGATCGCTGACTTCGGCCCGCCACATTCCATTGTTTATCGTGGTTTCGTTGCCGCTGACCGGCACAGTGCTCAGCGAGTTGTGGCTGGAACTGGTGCGCAGGCAGCCCGCCACCTCCGCGTTAGGCGTACTGGGCGAGATGTCGGCCCAGCTCACGTCCAAGCTGCAGCCGTTGGGCATTTGGAGCGCGGCTGCGATCGCCGTGATTGCTTTCTTGCCGCAGCCATGGCCCAAGGATCTTTCCGCGAAATTTTTCCCCCGGGCCGCCGTCCACCAGTTCGCGAGCCAGTTGAGCGAAGCCCGCGTGTTCACCACCGACCAGTGGGGCGACTACCTGCTGTGGACCGGCTACCCGAAGCAGCGCGTCTTCATCGACGGCAGGAGCGACCTTTACGGCGAAAAGATCGGCCGCGATTACACGACCATCCTGAACGCCGCGCCCGGATGGCGCGAAGCGCTCCAGCGTTACGGCGTAAACATGGCGCTGGTTCCCCCTGAGACGCCGCTGGTCGAACTGCTGCCGCTCGAGGCCGGCTGGCGCGTGTTGCATCGGGACCAGGACGCCGTCCTGTTGGCAAAACCGTGACCAACGTCGCTGAATCTCTGGTTGCTTTGAGCGCGGGCGCCGCCGCTCAGTGCCTGGACCTCGCGGTGGTGATCCCCACGTACAACGAACGCGAGAACATCCCGCAACTGCTCGACCGCTTGTCGATGGCGCTGGAGGGCCTCGTCTATGAAGTCCTGATCGTCGACGACGATTCGCCCGATGGCACTTGGGAAGCCGCCCGGCAAATCGCCCTTCGCGAGCAGCGCATCCGGTTCATCCGGAGAATCGGCCGCCGCGGCTTGGCCTCGGCGTGCCTGGAAGGCATGGTTTCCACCGCTGCGCCGTACATCGTGGTCATGGATGGCGACCTGCAGCACGACGAAAGCATCCTTCCGCGGATGCTCGCTCAAGCGCGCGACCAACATTTGGACGTCGTGGTTGCCAGCCGTCATGCTGAGGGCGCCAGCATGGGCGACTTCGCGCCGCGCCGCGTTTGGCTGAGCAACCTGGGATTAAGACTGAGTCACCTGGTGCTCCATACGCCGGTGTCCGATCCGATGAGCGGCTTTTTCCTGGTGGAGCGATCCTTCCTGGAAGAAGTCATCTACCGCACGTCGGGCGTGGGATTCAAAGTTTTGGTAGACCTGCTCGCTTCGGCCCGGCGGCCGGTCCGTCTGGCCGAGGTCCCTTACGCCTTCCGGGTGCGCGAACACGGCGATAGCAAGCTGGACGCCGCGGTCAGCCTGGAGTACCTGTATCTGCTGCTCGACAAGCTGATCGGCCAGCTGGTTCCGCTGCGTTTCGCGATGTACACGCTGGTGGGAGCCTTGGGCGTGGTGCTGCATCTTTTCACCCTGGGCGCGCTGTATTTGAATCACTGGTCCTCCTTCCCGGTGGCGCAGGTGGCCGCAACGCTGCTCGTCATGACGTTCAACTTCCTGGTGAACAACCTGGTCACTTATCGCGATGCGAGCCTGCGAGGGAAACGACTCATCACCGGACTGCTGACGTTCTATCTGGCTTGCGCCATCGGCGCCGCGGTCAATTTGAGCGTCTCCGAGGACCTGTTTCAGCGCGGCTTGCCGTGGCTGCTCTCTGGCGCGGCCGGTCTGGCGATTAGTTCGGTGTGGAATTACGGCGTCACCAGCGTTACCACGTGGCGGCGGCGCCGCCGCTAAGATCATTAGAGCTACGTGCTCATCTTCGAACTCATCGGGGCGCTGTCCCTGTGCGCCTGGATTTACCTGTTGACGGCTCGCGGCGGTTTCTGGCGAATCCAAGCCGCGCTGCCAGCGGTTCCCGCGCCGACGGCCAAGTGTGTCTGTGCCGTGATTCCCGCACGCGACGAAGAGGCGGCAGTAGGGGAAGCGGTAAGATCGCTCGCGGGCCAATGCGCCCGCGTCATCGTGGTGAATGATCACAGCTCGGATCGCACCGCGGAGGTGGCGTCGGCCGCCGGCGCCACGGTAGTCGCCGCGGGCCCGTTGCCCGCGGACTGGACCGGCAAACTTTGGGCGCTTTCGGAAGGCGTCAACGCGGCGCGGCCGTCGAATCCCGATTATTTTCTCTTCACCGATGCCGACATCGTTCACTCGCCGCATAACGTCGCGGATCTGGTCGCCCGCGCCGAATCCGAAGGATTGGATCTGGTCTCTCTGATGGTCCAGCTGCGCTGCCGCTCGCTTGCGGAACGCGCGCTCGTGCCGGCATTTGTGTTTTTCTTCTTCCTGCTTTATCCGCCCGCCTGGATCTCCAACCGGCGTTACAAGACCGCCGGCGCGGCCGGCGGCTGCATCCTGATCCGTCCGTCGGCGCTGGAACGCATCGGGGGCATCGCGGCGATCCGGGGCGAACTGATCGACGATTGCGCCCTCGCGCGGGCGGTTAAGGCGGGCGGCGGCGTCTGGCTCGGCATGTCCGAAGACACGCTCAGCATTCGCGACTATACGACCTTCGGAGAAATCCGGCGGATGATCTCGCGAACCGCCTTCACCCAGCTGCGGCACTCTGCGCTCCTGCTGGCCGGAACGATCATCGGACTGGCGGTTATCTACCTCGCGCCGCCGCTGCTCCTGCTGACGGGCGATTCCCTTGCCGCCGCCACCGGTCTCGCCGCCTGGATCTTGATGATTGTCGCCTACTTGCCCATCCTGCGCTTCTACCGCAGGTCTCTCATCTGGGCGCCATTCCTGCCGCTGGTCGCACTGTTTTACATGACGGCCACCTTGGACTCGGCCATGCGCTACTGGTCCGGGCGCGGCGGCGTTTGGAAGGGCCGCGTTCAGGACGCGCGCTAAACAGGATGCTACGATGAGGGCAACGAATGAACCCGAAAGCACAAATGGTGATCTGCCTGGTGCTGGGCGTCGCGTTGCTGGTGGAAGGTTCCTCGCTGCTCACCGCGCCGGGCAGCGCTTCGCCGGCCGCGGGCTTTGGCAGGATCCTGGGCGTCGCGGTCGTCATTGGCGCGCCCTGCTGCTTCTATCTGGCCTGGAAAGGCTACCAAAAGAGCCGAAGCTCCGATGACGACTGAACCCAACGAAATCCAAGAACGCCTGGCAAGCATCGCTCGCAATTTGGGCGTGGGCCAACTTTCGCGTCACATCTTCCTGTGCGCCGAGCAGAGTAAACCGAAGTGCGCGCCGCACGAAGTGAGCAACGCGTCCTGGGACTATCTGAAGAAGCGCCTGGCCGAATGCGGTTTGATGCAAGGGCCTGGCTGCCTGTATCGCACCAAGGCGAATTGCCTGCGCATCTGCGAGCATGGTCCCATCGCCGTCGTTTATCCCGACGGCGTCTGGTATCACTCCGCCACGCCGGAAGTGCTGGAACGGATCATCCAGGAACATCTGATCGGAGGCAAGCCGGTGGAAGAATTCGTTTTCGCCGTTGGCCCGCTCAGCGCTCCAGCTTGTATATCGTCAGACCGCTAAGCAGTTTGGGATAAAAATCGGTCGATTTTTGCGGCATCACGCCGCCGGAGAACGCCACGGCAGCTACCTGCTGGATGGTCGTCGGCTCCAGCAGAAACGCGACCTGCGCGCCTGCGCGGACTTTGGCGTACGCCGCATCCAACCCGCGCACGTATTCGATGTGTTTCTCCTCGCGGACGGCTTCTTCGGTGATGCCGAGCACACCGGCCAACAGTTCCTCATGCAAAACCTGTACGTCGAGTTCGCCGGGCTTACGCTCACGCTCATAGAGCCGTACCTCGCCGGCAGGCAGCGCCAGGCCGATGCGAATCCGCGCAGGCGCCGGGGTGCGGAAAAGCTGGCGCAATTCGTCGAGGGAGCCGAGCGGCCGGGCGGGAATCGATGCGGGATCGAATCGCGCGAGCCCTGCCAGCACGCGATGTGTCGCCAGAATCTCCAGGCCGGGCGAATGCATATTGACGAACGTCATCATGACGTTGCCGGCATCCTTCCACTGAGGATGCTCCTTGTGAAACGCCAGCGCCGTTTCGTAACGGTGATGCCCGTCGGCGATCAGCAGTTTCTTGTTCGCCATCAACTGCTGAATGCGGCCGGTGACGGCACGATCAGAAATCTTCCAGACGCGGTGCAGCGCGTCGTACTCGTCCTTCACCGTCGTTACCGGCCCAGCCGTCGCAGCTTCGCCGAGAATCTTGTCGACAGCCAGCTCCGGATCGGTATAAAGCATGAAAATCTGCCCGAAATGCGCGAGCGTGTGGCGCAGCAGTTCCATGCGATCCTTCTTTGGGCCCGAGAGCGTTTGCTCATGGCGGTACACCACGCCCGCCGAGTAGTCTTCCACCGCGCCGAGTCCGATGAATCCCTTGCGCTCCAGAACCTGCCCAGTGTCGGGCACGGTGAAGCGCTGAAAGTAGGCGTAGAAGCACGGCGCACTCTCGCGTTCGAGAATGCCCTCACCGATCCAGTCGTTCAGCAGGCCCGTAGCGCGCGTGTACACGTTGTGGCTCTCTGTGTCAGAGGGAAGCCGCTGGCCAAGGATGACGCGAACCAGGTTGTACGGACTCAACGACAGGTAGCGCGCCTGCATCGCCGCCGAGATCTTGTCGTAAGGCTGCGTGACCAGGTTTTCCGCCAGTCCCGCCTTGGCGCTGTAACGGTAGGGTTGAAAGGGGAATATGCGTGCCAAGCGATCAGCATAACAGCCGGCTGCTCACTCAGGCAGAGTCAGCAGGTAGGCGCGCACGGCCCAAATCACTCCGGCTACAAAGAGCAGCGCGAGCGTGCTCCACGGCGCAAACGGACAGGCGCCGGCGAAGCCCAGGTCGTTGGCTTTCGCCGCCGGCGGCAGAGGCAAGAGGGTCCAAACCGCGAGCCCGGCGAAGACGTACATCAGAACCAGCAGCGCGGTGTTGCGCGTCTTGGACGACATAGGCCGAAACCGCTAGCTTAGCAAGCTCGGCGCGAGTGCGAAAGAGACAGCCGCTGCGACGTGACCCTGCTCCAGCGCGAGTCTGCTTGCCTGTCCCGCGTGATAAAATGAATCGCCAAATCGCTTTTGGCACGATTCTCACGCGCGCGAGGCCTAAAATGAGCAAGATCTCACGTAGGGAATTCGTTGAAACCACCGGCGCCGGGTTGGCCATTGCGACCAGCGTTCCCCTGGCGGCCCAGGAGACAGCGTCCTCGTCTGCGCCGGCCGGCTCGGCTGCGCCGCGCACCTCCATCCAACTGGTTGTCAACGGAACGGAACACCGCATCGAAGTCGAGGACCGCTGGACGCTGGTCGAAGTCCTGCGCGATCACCTCGGGCTCACCGGCACCAAGATTGGCTGCGACCGCGGCGAGTGCGGCGCTTGCACGGTCCTGTTGGACGGCAAGCCGGTCTATTCGTGCAGCCAGCTCGCGGTTTGGGCTGACAGCCGCAGCATCCAGACGGTCGAAGGCCTGGCGCACAACGGTCACCTGCATCCGTTGCAGGAGGCTTTCATCGAGCATGACGGCCCGCAGTGCGGCTATTGTACTTCCGGCCAGCTCATGAGCGCCAAGGCGCTGCTCGATCGCAACCCGCATCCCACGGCGGACGAAGTGCGCGCCGCCATGACGGGCAACATCTGCCGCTGCTCGAACTACAACCGCTACGTGGAATCGGTGCTGGCCGCGAGTTCCGCTGGCGCCGGCACGAACGGGAGCCACGCATGAACGAGCTCAAGACCGTCGGCCATCCCACCTCGCGCATCGACGCGCTGGAGCGCGTCACCGGCAGAGCGCAGTACACCGGCGACATTCGCCTGCCCGGCATGCTCTACGCCCGCGTTCTCCGCAGCCCGTATCCGCACGCGCGCATCCGCCGCATCGACGTTTCGAAGGCGCTGGCGCTGCCCGGCGTGAAGGTCGTCCTCACGCATGAAAACTGCGACACCATTTGGGGCAGTGGCGACATCCGCAACAAACGGTATCTGTTCGACGGCACCGTGCGGTTCGTTGGAGACGCCGTGGCAGCCGTCGCGGCGGTGAATCGGCATGTCGCCGAAGAAGCCACGCGCCTCATCGACGTCGATTATGAACCGTTGCCCTTCGTGCTCGACCCGGAAGAAGCGCTGAAACCGGGCGCGCCGGAGATTCAACCCGGCGGCAATCTTTCGCCCGACAACAAAGGCCAGCACGAGCCGGAAACCTACACGCGCGGCAATGTCGCCGAAGGCCTCGCGGCTGCAGATCAGGTCTTCGAGGATCAATACACGTCGGTCCACCTCAATAACGCGCAGCTCGAAATCCGGGTCAGCATCGCGGAATGGCAGGGTGACAAGCTCACCATGCACGCGTCCACGCAGGGCGTCGCCAACTGCCGCATGGAGATGGCGCGCGATCTGAAGATGCCGCTCGAAAACGTCCGCGTGATCTGCCATTACATGGGCGGCGGATTCGGCAACAAGAATCAGAATCAGGATTTCGATCTGATGGCCGCGGTGCTCGCGCAGCGCGCCGGCGTGCCCGTGAAACTCGAGTTCACGCGCAAGGAAGACTTCATCGCGGTGCACGGACGCTGGCCTACCAAGCAGTACTACAAGGTCGGCGTGAAGCGCGACGGCACGCTCACCGCCATCCAGTTCCGCGGCTACAGTGGCATGGGGCCGCATCGCAAGTCGAGCGGCGACATCGCCGGCGTCGAGTTGTATAAGTGCGCGAATGTCGAAAAGTCCGTCTATCCCGTTTACACCAACATGGCGGTTTCGGCCAATCTGCGCGGGCCGGCCTACCCGCAGGGCATCTTCGGCATCGAGTCCCTGATGGACCATATCGCCTACTCACTGCATATGGATCCGGTGGAGTTCCGGGTAAAGAACATGACGCGGATGTATCACGATAACGTCCCGTTCACCAGCTTCGGCCTGGAGGATTGCGTACGCCGCGGCGCCGAGGCATTCGAGTGGAAGCAGCGCTGGCACGCGCCCGGTGCTGGCGATGGCCCGGTGAAGCACGGCGTCGGCATGGCCATGGGCGCATTCAGCGCGGCCATGGGACGCAGCAGCGCGGCCATTGATCTCGACTCGAAAGGAATGTACCACCTCCACGTCGGCGTGACGGACATCGGCACTGCCGCTAAGACCACCATGGCGTTGATCGCCGCCGAAGCGTTGGAAGTGCCGCTGGAGAAAATCGACGTGGTATGGGGCGACACCGGAACCTGCCCGTATTCGGTGGGTGAATCCGGCAGCCGCACGACCACGCACACCGGCTACGCCGTGATCCAGGCGGTGAAGGACCTCAAACAGCAAATCGCCGACAAGGGACTGCCGCAGGGCGACGAAGTCCGCACCGGCAGCGCGACGCCGGACCCCGCGCCGCTCCAGGACGCGGCCCGCTACGCCTTCGCAGCGCACTTCGCCGAGGTCGAGGTGGATACAGAAGTCGGCCATGTCCGGGTGACAAAATATCTGGGCGTGCACGACAGCGGTCGCATCATCAATCCGCTGACCTGCGCCAGCCAAGTGAAGGGCGGCGCGACCATGGGCATCGGCATGGCGCTGCACGAAGAACTGCTGTACGACAAACCGCACGGCGTGCCGCTCACCGCCGGCTATTACGGCGCGCGCGTCATGACGCATCTCGACACGCCGGTCATCGACGTGATGTTCGTCGAGCCAGACGACGCCTATGGGCCGTACGGAGCGAAGTCGATCGGCGAGTCGAGCATCGTTCCCTCGGTGGCGGCCGTCGCCAACGCGATCTTCAACGCTACCGGGAAGCGCATCAAGAACCTACCCATCACTCGCGAAAAGCTGCTGGAGGTGCTCGCATGAAAGCCTTTCGTAGCGTCAATCCACGCGACATGAAAGAAGCAGTGGCGTTGCTAGGCCAGCCGAATGCCTCCGTCGTGGGCGGCGGTAGCGATCTGCTCGGCATGGTGAAGGAGCACCTGGTATCGCCCGACGTGCTGGTGAACCTGAAGTCGATCCACGGGCTGGACCGGATCGAGAGCCGAGGCGGGAAGATCAGGATCGGCGGGTTGACCACTTTGGACACGATCAGCGGAGATCAACGCATCCGTAAAGAGTACAGCGTGCTGGCGGAAGCCGCAGAGAAAGTCGGAACGCCGCAGATCCGCAACGCCGGAACCCTTGCGGGCAACGTCTGCCAGCGCCCCTGGTGCTGGTATTACCGCAACGGCTTTCAGTGCTTCAAGGCGGGCGGGAACACTTGCTTCTCAGCTTCCGGCGAGAATCAGTTTCATGCGATTTTCGGAGGCGGCCCGAGCTACATTGTGCATCCTTCGGACACCGCGCCCGCGCTCGTGGCGCTCGATGCCGAGTTTCACATCGAAGGCCCCAAGGGCCAGCGCGTCGTACCGGCAGCCGACTTCTTCCAACTGCCTCGCGTCAATGCCGCGCGCGAAAACGTGCTGGCCAACGACGAAATACTGACCGCCGTGGAGTTTCCCGAGGCGAAGTCAGGAACGCGCGGCGCGTATCACAAGGTGCTGGATCGCGAATCCTGGACGCACGCCGTGGTCAGCGTAGCCGTCGTGCTGGAAATGGACCAGACGATCTGCCACAGTGCCCGGGTCGTGCTGGGCGGCGTGGCTCCGATCCCGTGGCGCCTGCCGAAGGTGGAAGCCTTGCTGACCGGCAAGATGATCACGCCGGAATTGGCCGCTCAAGCCGGGGAAGCCGCGGTGGAAGGCGCGCACCCGCTGGCGAAGAACAAATACAAAATCCCGCTGACCAAAGCCGCCGTTAAGCGCACGATCCTAGAGGTCGCGAACGCCTAAGACCGTCAGCAGGAACGCGTAGTCGAACGCCACTTCCTTTATGCCTTCGTACCGGCCGGACGGTCCGAAGTGCCCGCTGCCCATGTCGGTCTTGAGCAGCAGCACATTCTGATCGGTCTTCAGCGCGCGCAGTTTAGCGGCCCACTTGGCCGGCTCCCAATAGGACACGCGCGGATCGTTCAAACCTGCTGTCACCAGCATGGTTGGATATTCGCGCGCCGCGGCATTGTCATACGGCGAATACGATCGGATGTAGTCGTAATACTGCTTCTCCGCCGGATTGCCCCACTCTTCGTACTCAGCCATCGTGAGGGGCAGAGTGGGATCGAGCATCGTGTTCAGCGCGTCGACGAAAGGAACTTTCGCGATTACGGCATGAAATAGCTCGGGCCGCAAATTCAGAACGGCGCCCATCAGCAATCCGCCGGCGCTGCCGCCCATAATGGCCAGCCGGTCGCTCGAGGTGTAGCGCTCGGCGGCCAAGTGCTCCGCGCACGCGATGAAATCCGTGAAAGTGTTCTTCTTGGCGAGTAGCTTGCCTTGATCGTGCCATTCCTCGCCCATTTCAGCGCCGCCGCGGATGTGCGCGATCGCGAACGCAAAACCGCGGTCCAGCAGGCTCAAGCGGTCGGAGGAAAACACTGGATCGATGCTGTGCCCATAAGCGCCGTAGCCGTAAAGCAGTAGCGGGCTGGTCCCGTTCTTCTCGAAACCTGCGCGATAGACCAGCGAAATAGGAACTTCCACGCCGTCCGATGCCTTGGCAAAGATGCGCTCGGACCGGTATTGCGACGCATCGTAACCGCCCTTGACCTCGTACTGCTTCTTTAGCACGCGCTCGCGCGTCTCCACGTTGTAGTCGAAAATGGAAACCGGTGTAACCAGCGACGTGTACCGGAACCGCAGTTCCTTGGTCTTGTATTCGAGATTGCCGGCCGGCGCCACGGTGTAAACCGGTTCCGGGAACTCCACGTAGTGAGAAAGCGCGCCTGCGGCGTCGCGGACGCAAATCTTCTCCAGGCCGCGCTCGCGCTCGTACACCACCATGTGATCTTCAAACGAGTCGACGCCCTCGATGGTCACAGCAGCCCGCGCCGGGATTACTTCTTCCCATCCTTCACTCGACGGTTTCGCCACCGTCGTCCGCATCAATCGAAAATTCTTGGCCTGATCGTTGGTGCGGATGTAGAAATAGTCGCCATGATGCGCTGTGTCATACTCAACGTCCTGCCGCCGCGACAGCATTACGCGAAACTCGCCGCCCGGGTCATCGGCTTCCAGATACCGCTCTTCCGAGGTCAGCGGGCTGGCCAAATTGATAAAGAGGAAACGGCGGCTGCGGGTTTTTCGCAACCCCAGCGCAAAGCGCCCATCGTCTTCCTGATACACCAAGGTGTCCGTCGCACCGCCGAGTTCGTGGCGGAACACCCGGTACGGCCGCTTGGATTCATCCAGAACCGTGTAAAAGAAGGTGCGATTATCGTTGGCCCACTCCAGCGTGTAATAGGTGTTCGCGATGCGATCCGGAAAAAGCTCCCCGGTGATTAGATCCTTCACGAAGATCGTATACGCTTCATCGCCTTCCACGTCGGTGGAATATGCAAGGAGCCGATGGTCGGGACTAACAGCGAAATTCCCTACACGGAAATACTTCTCCCCTTCTGCCAGCACGTTCGAATCCAGCAGAATCTCTTCAGCCGCTTCTAAACTTCCATGCTTGCGGCAGTGAATTGAATAAGCCTTGCCCTCTTCGGTGCGGGTGTAATAAAAGTAGCCGTCGCGCTTTACCGGCACCGAGAGATCGGTCTCCTGAATGCGGCCGAGGATCTCCTTGTATAACTTTTCGCGCAGCACTTGTGCCGGCGCCATCACTTCGTCCGTGTACCGATTCTCCGCTTCCAGGTAAGCGACGACGTCGGGGTCCGACCGGTCGCGCAGCCAGAAATAATTGTCGACGCGGGTGTCGCCATGAACCGTGATTTCCTGTGGGACAACTTTCGCGACCGGCGGACGGGATGGCAACTACTGGCTCTCCTCTTTGCCCATGTACAACTCGCTCACTACTTGGCGGTGATTCTCCAGCACCCGGTTGCGCCGCACCTTCATGGTGGGCGTCAGCTCGCCCGCTTCGATTGAAAAATCGCGCTCCAGCACGCGGAATTTGCGGATCTGCTCGAAAGGCGCGAGCTGCCGGTTCACGCGCGCGACGGCTTTGCCGACTTCAGCGGTGGCTCTGCCCGGCTCCGTGGCATTCACAGTCACCAATGCCGTCACATACGGCAAGCGATCGCCGATCAGCACCACTTGATTGATGATCGGCTCGGTCTTGAACAGCATCTCGATGCGCGCCGGATAAATTTTCTTGCCGTTCGAGGACACAATCAGTTCCTTCTTGCGGCCAGTGATGTAAACGTATCCATCGCCGTCGAATTCCGCAATGTCGCCCGTATACAGCCAACCGTCGCGCAGCACGGCGGCAGTGGCTTCGGGATCCTTGTAGTAGCCGGAAAACAGCGTCGGACTTTTGATCAACAGCTCGCCGTCCTCCGCCAAGCGCAGCTCCACGCCCGGCAGCTTCACGCCGATGCTTCCCGATTTCGGCCGTTCGATCGGGTTCAGACAAACGACCCCGCCTTCGGTGAGACCGTAGCCTTCAATCAGGGGCATGCCGATCGCCGCATAGAATCGCGCCAAGTCCCGCCCCAGGGGCGCCGCACCGGAAGCTGCCACGCGCAAGCGTCCGCCCAGCCGGGCGCGGATTTTTGAGAACACCAGGCGATCCGCAAGCTTGAGCAAAGCGAGCATGGCCCTGGGCACTGCCTTCCGCTCTTCCCGCAACCGGCTCACCTCGGCGCCCAGCCCCACCGCGCCATCGAAAAGTTTTCTCGACAGTGCGCCGCGCTTCTTGATCTCCGCATGAATGCTCGCGAAGATGCGCTCCCACACGCGCGGCGGGGCCAGCAGAAACGTCGGCCGGATGGCCTTCATCTCACCGGGCAGCTTCGAAAGACTCTCCGAAAACCAGACCGGCACACCCATGCGGACGGGCAATAGCTCGATCACCAGACGCTGGGCGATGTGCGCCGACGGCAGAAAGGAAATCGTGCAATCCTCCGGCGAAAGCGGCAATACCTCGGGGCCCATGTCGATGTTATTCGTCAGCGCCGCATGCGTGACCATGCCCATCTTCGGCTCGCCCGTCGCGCCGGAAGTGAGATACAGGATGGCAGGATCCTCGGCGCCGAACTCCGCGCGGATCTTTTCGAACGCCCGCGAATCCTCGAGCATTAAGGAACGGCCCTCCGCGCGCAGTTGTTCCAGCGTCAGCGCGCCCTCGGCCTCGCCAGTCAGCAAAATCCAGTGCACGGCCAAGCCCGGATCTCCAGCCGCGGCGAGCAGGCCTCGCAAACTCTGCGGGTTTTCCACGAACACCGCGCGCGCATCGCTGGCGCGCAGGTTTCCCACCTGCTCATGCAACGGGTAACTGGTGTACAGCGCCGCAGCGATAGAGCCGTTCGCCAGAATGCCCAGGTCCGCTAAATAGAACTCGGCTCTCGTCTCGGCATGCAGCGCTACCACGTCTCCCTTGCCGATACCCAAGCGTCTCAACCCACACGCGATCTCTCTGGCTGTGCGTTCATACTCTGTCCAACTGTACCTGCGGTAGTTACCCTGCCCGGTGGGCTGATGCAGCGCCGGTGCATCCCCGTGAGTTCGCGCGGTTTCTTCCAGAACCGCATGCATGGTGCGAGCGCTCATGAGGCTATTGTAGACGGCGCGCGTTCTGCGAGGCTGTACCATGCGAGCCTGTAAGCATGACTCGTTGGTTGCACGAACTGGAAGTCGCCGTCGAAGCCTCACGCCAAGCCGCCGAACTCGCGCTCCGTTACCAGCCGGGCATTGTCGCGGAAACCAAGCCCGACGATTCACCCGTCACTATCGCCGACCGCGAAGGCGAGCGACTGATCGCTCGCATCCTGAGCGAGGCTTTTCCGGAAGATGGCCTGATGGGGGAAGAAGGCACGCGCGCCGAATCCCGCAGCGGCCGGCGCTGGATCATCGACCCGATTGACGGCACCCGCGATTACGTTCGCGGCAATTCTCTGTGGGCCAATCTGATCGCCTTGGAAGATCACGGCGAAGTGGTGGCGGGCGTCGTCCACTTGCCGATGCTCGCCAAGCTATACACGGGGGCGCGCGGTGGCGGCGCCTTCTGCAACGGCGCCAAAATCCAAGCGTCGCGCAAAAAGACGCTCGAAGAATCGGTGCTGTGCTTCAACGCATTCAACAAGATTCAGGATGCGCCGTTCCGCGAGCCATGGCTGAATTGGATGGCGCACTGCTGGGCCATGCGCGGCCTTGGCGGCGCGCCCGACGCCATGATGGTCGCGTCTGGTCAGGCCGAGATCTGGATCGAACCGAGCGCTTCGCCATGGGACTTCGCGCCGTTGAAAATCATCTTAGAGGAAGCTGGCGCGCGCTATTTCAATCTGGACGGCGGCGCCAGCATCTACGACGGCAATTGTGTCGCTTGTGCTCCCGGATTGGAGCCCGCTGTGCGGCAAATGCTCGGACTCGCCATTTAGGACGAAGGCGTTTCGGATTCCAACCCCGCCTGTTCGGCTTCCGCCGGGCCGGTACTCTCGGCTTCGGCGAGCAGCTGGCGCGCCCGTGCCATCTTGTCGCGCGCCACGCGCACTTCGAAAGGAAGGTTGGGCAGCACCGAATCACCGACCATTACGGCGGCGATGCCGTTGGCTTCCAGAAGATTCTTGACGCCCATAGCTTCGATCTCCCCGATATTGCTCGCAACCGAGCTTTGATATACGGTTTCGAGATTCAGGTTGGCCGAGGCATCCACTTGCTCGACTTCGTCGGACAAGGGATTCTCTGCAATCAGTTGCTCTGCTTTGGGACCATCAGCCGCCGGCACGCGGACCTCGAACACGCCCTCCGGCACACCGGGAAAAGAATCGTCCCACAGGACAGCGGAAATGCCCTCTTCCTTCAGCATCTCGACGACATCTTCACAGTCGTCCTTGGCGTCCACTTCCATGGAGCGAAACACTGTGACCAGGTCCGGTTCGGCGTTCATACCCTGATTCTAGAGTATCGCTCCGGCAGGTGGGCGCTAAAATGAAGGGAGGAGGGTCCACATGGCGGATCAAGACTACGGCAGCAAGGTGGTATGGTTCATGGCAGGCATCGCGATCGGAGCGACGGTCGCATTGCTTTACGCCCCGGCTTCGGGCGAACACACACGGCGCCAGATCGCGAGGAAAGCGCAACGGGGCGCCGACGCGCTGGCTGACTCAGGGAGGGACATGCTGGACCGTGGCCGCGAGATGTACGAGCGCGGCCGGAAATTGGCCGACGAAGCCGCGGAGATGTTCGAGCGCGGACGTAAGATCGTCGAAAGCAGCGCATCCAATTTGAAGGGATAACGTAGCTCATGAGCACGATTGCCGAGCCGCGGCAGGCGCTGCGGCCGTTTTCCAATGAGCCGGCGGTTGATTTCACCAAGCCAGCCAACCGCGCCGCCATCGAGCAGGCTCTGCGCGACATCCGCGCGCAATTCGGGCGGGAATACGATTTGCTGGTCGCCGGCCGGCGCGAGAAAACGTCGGACAAACTGAAATCGGTGAACCCATCGCGCCTCACCGAAATCGTCGGAATCCACAATAAGGCGAGCGCCGCTCTCGCGAACGAGGCCGTGGAAGCCGCGTACTCTTATTTCCCGCAGTGGGCCGCCGTGCGGCCGGAGGTGCGCGCGGAAACACTGCTACGCGCCGCGGCCATCTTCCGCGAGCGCAAGTTTGAGTTCGATGCCTGGCTGGTGTACGAGGCCGGCAAGACCTGGCCCGAGGCGGAGGCCGATGTTTGTGAAGCGATCGACTTCTGCGAATACTATGCCCGCCAAATGCTGCGCCTGGCCAACCCGGATCCGCTGCTGCAACTGCCTGGTGAGCACGACGAGCTGGTCTATCTGCCGCTGGGCGTCGGCGTGGTCATCCCGCCCTGGAATTTCCCGTTGGCCATCATGGTCGGGATGACGACAGCGGCTCTGGTTGCCGGCAACACCGTTGTCCTGAAGCCATCCAGCGAAACGCCAACCATCGCGGCGAAGTTCGCCGAGGTTCTGCTGGAAGCCGGATTCCCGCCGCAGTCTTTCTCTTTGCTGGTGGGCAGCGGCGCAGTGATTGGCGACTTGTTGGTAGAACACCCCAAGACCAGATTCATCGCCTTCACAGGCTCCAAGGAAGTCGGATTGCGCATCAACGAACTCGCCGCCAAGCCGCGCAAGACGCAAATCTGGATTAAGCGCGTGATCGCCGAGATGGGCGGCAAGGACGCCATCATCGTGGACGGCGAAGCCGATCTCGACAGCGCGGTGAAGAACGTCGTGTCGTCTGCGTTCGGATATCAGGGGCAGAAGTGTTCGGCCTGCTCGCGCGCCATCGTGGATCAGGCCGTGTACGACCAGTTTGTGGAAAAGCTGCGGGCTGAAGTTACGCCGCTGAAAGTAGGTCCGGCCGATGAACCGGGTAACTATATGGGACCCGTGATCAGCGAAGGCGCCAGGCGGTCGATTCTCGATTATGTCGAGATCGGCAAACAGGAGGGGCGTCTCATTGCCGGCGGCTCAACTGCCCCCGGCGACGGCTATTTCATCCAGCCCACCGTGATCGCCGACGTCGACTCCAAGGCGCGCATCTTCCAGGAAGAGATCTTCGGGCCCGTGCTGGCCGTGACCAAAGCCCGCGATTTCGATCATGCGCTCGAACTGGCCAACGATTCCGAGTACGGCTTGACCGGCGCTGTCTTCACTAAGAATCGCGAGAAGGCCCGCAAAGCCCGAGACCAGTTCTTCGTCGGCAACCTCTACATCAACCGCAAGTGCACCGGGGCCATGGTGGGCGCGCATCCGTTCGGCGGCTTCAACATGTCCGGCACCGATTCCAAGGCCGGGGGCCCGGACTACCTGTTGCAGTTCCTGCAGGCCAAATCGATCGGGGAGAAGCTTTCGTGATAACATCGCCGGAGTAGGCCTTGGAAGCCCCCTGGAATTCCCCGATGCGAAGGGGACCAAGAAGTCATAACTCCAGGGTCGATTCTGAACGACGCGGCAACGGGGCGCTGAACCTTCAGCGCCCTGTTCCATTCCAGGTGCCGCTCAGCTTTTGGCCGCGCTTTCCAACGGATTCGGAAACGCGTCGGGATCCGGCGCTTCACTCCCATGCAGACACTGGAAGTCTTTCTCGATCAGTATGGAGAGCTGCTTGCCGCCGCTGAGCGCCTGCTCACCGGAAACGCCCACCCGGTCCGTCGTGGCCCATTCCGTCGCGTCGCCGGAAGGAATCTGGATGCGAAGCCAGCCATTCTGGTAGGCAGCCCGCGGGCTCGATAGATCGGATAACGATTCCAAGGCGTAGCAAAAACTAGCCCCGTGCGCGAACTCGACGCTGTCTTCCACAAATCCGGTCTTGCTGAACTGCGCGACCTCCGCCTGGTTCAGCCTGAGCCGCAGCGAATTTCCACTGATGCGAAGTTTCACTGAATTCTGGATGCTCCTGAATAAATGTTAAAACGGCCATCGCGTACGAAGCCGGCCAGCGTCATGTTGAAGCGCTGTGCCGTTTCCACCGCGAGGCTGGACGGCGCGCCTACCGCGGCCAGGATCGGGATGCCGGCCATGAGGGCTTTCTGGACCAGCTCGAAGCTGGCGCGCCCGCTCACCAACAGCAGCTTGTCGTCCAGCGGCGTACGGCCGGCCAACATCTCGCCGCCGATCAGTTTGTCGAGGGCGTTGTGGCGCCCGACGTCTTCCCTGACCAGCAGCAGCTTGCCATCCGGATCGAACAGTGCGGCGGCGTGCAAGCCACCCGTGCGTTCAAACACCGCCTGTTCGTCGCGCAGCGCTTTTGGCAAACCATGAACCGTCGCTGCTTTGACAACCGGCGTGTTCTTCGGCAGCACCGGACAGCCCTGCATCTGCAACGCTTCGATAGACGCTTTTCCGCACACGCCGCAGCTTGAACTGGTGTAAAAATGCCGCTCCAGCCGTTCGAGATCGACTTCGACGCCGGGATTCAGATCGACGCTGACCGAGTTGCCCGCCTGGCGTGGATTCCCGCCTGTTTGGAACCAGCGAACGTCGCGAATCTGGTCGCGGCTTTGGATGATTCCTTCGGTGAACAGAAAGCCGGCGGCCAGTTCGAAGTCGTGGCCGGGCGTCCGCATGGTGATGGCGACAGTCCGATCAGCAACCCGGATTTCGAGGGGTTCCTCGACGGCGAGCAGATCCTGGAGTGGCGCTGAGGACCCGCCATCGACTTTCTGGACTGGTACCGTCAGGATGGTTCGGTTCACACCGAACTCATGGTAGCGCGGGGAAAGGATCCGCGGGCGTTAGGCGAGGTTCGGGATCTTGATGATCTTTTTTTGGATGGCGTACTGCACCAGCTGGGCCTTGTTATGGATGTCCAGCTTGCGCATCAGGTTGAACTTGTGCGCTTCCACGGTTTTCACGCTCAGGTTCAGGTCGCAGGCGATTTCCTTCACCGAATTGCCTTCGGCCAGCATCTTCAGCACTTCGCGCTCGCGCGTGGTAAGGGTGGCGAAGCGCGGCAACCGGTTGGCCGACTTGATCCGCGAGCGGAAATCGTCCACCAGCTGAGACAACATGCGAGGACTCAAGTAACTGCCGCCACGGCAGATGTCTCGCACCGCCGCGACCAGTTGAGCGGACGGGCTGTCTTTGAGGACGTAGCCGCTGGCGCCCACTTCCATGCCCTCCACCAGGTAGTCTTCGTCGTCATACATGGTGAGGAAGAGAACTTTGGTTTCAGGGCGGTTCTTCTTGATTTGCCGGGTAGCTTCGAAGCTGCTAAGGCCAGGCATGCCGATATCCATCAGCACGACGTCCGGCCGGAGTTCGGCGGCCTTTTCGACCGCGTCGCCGCCGTTGCTGGCTTCGCCGACCACTTCCATGTCCGCTTCGGCGGAAATCAGTGTCCGGATACCCTGGCGAAAGAGCGTGTGGTCATCCGCCAACATGATGCGAGTCTTTGCCATAACGTTTGCCGAGTCTAATCCTGTTCTCGGATACCTTTCCTAAGCTTGAGCCTTTTCGCCTGCGGGCCCAGAACTCCAGCGGATCTTACGCTCCGATGGCTCTGATCCTCCGTGCGGTTCTTCCTCCTGCCGGCTTAGCGATCGGTTCGACCGATGCCGGCGCCTCTTTTGCTACCGGCAGACGGATCAGAATCTTGGTTCCCCAACCCGTTTTCTTGCGCTCGATCGATTCGCTCCCACTCCGGGGGTGGCTTCTCACTTCAAATTTGCCGCCGAGCAGGGCAACGCGCTCTCTCATGCCAGAAAGTCCAAACGAATCTTTCCGAGCTAGCGCCTCCTCCACTTTAAATCCAACTCCGTTGTCTTCAACGGCCAGTCTTACCCATCCATCGGCCGAACTCACAGAAATGTTTACGTTACTGGCCGCCGAATGCTTGGCGATGTTGTTGAAACACTCCTGCACCAGCCTATACACAATGATTTCAGTATGTTGCGGTAACCGGCCCAGCCGCGCCAGCAGCAGCTTAACCCGAATCGGGTGCAGCCGCCGGAACCGGTTCACCAACTGGCGCAACGCCGCCCCCAGCCCCAGTTGCTCCAACACCGCCGGGCTTAAAGCTGCGATCAGACGCCGCATTTCGAGGATGGTGCGCTCGGTGAGGTCCCGAGCCTCCTTGAGCTTGCCGATCCATTCGGCGTGCTCCACGGGCAGCGCCTGTTCGAGCAGTTCCATTTGTAAACGGATGCACAACAGCGACTGTCCGGCTTCGTCGTGCAACTCCCGGCTGATGCGCCTCCGTTCGATCTCCTCGACGTGCAGCATGTGTTCGGCCAGCTGCCGGATCTGCTCCTCCCGCGCCGCCAGATCTTCCATCAGACGGGCTTTCTCGGCTGCCAGCAGACAACGCTCGGCGGCGGCGGCCAGCAATTCCTGTTCGCGCGGCAGCCACTCGTAGGGCTTGGAGAAGCCGAACTGCATCACGCCGGCCGTTCGCCCGCCGGCCGCCAGGGGGATCGACCAGCACGTCTGGAAGTGCTGTTTCCACCCGGGCTCGAGCAACAGCCGGCCGGAGCCCGCCTGCTGGATATCGATTTGCCTCGACGTGGCCAGCGTGACAAGTTTGCTGCGGGTGTTCGGAACCTCCGCGGGCGCCGGCACGTCAGCGCCGGCCGATGCCGCCTTGGCCCGAAGAACCCACGCGCTGTGCTTGTCGTTCAGCATGTACAGATGGCCGGCATCCGCGCGGCACACCTGCACCAGAGCCTGGAGAAAGCGGTGCAGCAGTTCGTCCAGATTGCGCGATTCCAGCTCCACACGGAAAAGCTCGTAAAAGGCCTGCGTTTCGGCTTCCCGGACCTGATAGTAGGCATTGTTCAGCGTCAAAGTAACGCAAAAGTGGAGTTGCTCGCGCACCCATTGGAAATTCGCGTATTCGGTCGGCAGCAGCTTGCGCAGCGTGGGCGTCAGCAGACGGTCGTATTCCTGCAGCGCTTCCACAATGCTGCTGGGTGGCAAGTTCAGCTTGGCCAGCCGCCGGCCGTTGTACTCCACCTGTTCGATGAATTTCAGCGGTGGTTGCCCCCCGGCCAGAATGCGGGCGGCCGCGCCGGGGGTGATGGCGGCCAGGGCGGAGCGAATCTTGGCCTCCGATTGCCGTGGCTCGAACTGGCGGCGCTTCAGCCGCGCCAGGAACCGCCGGTCCAGTGCTTCGGCGTGCGGAAGCAGGATTACCGCGAGCCGCTGCAGATGCACCCGTAGCTGATCGCTCAGGACATCGGCAGCGTCGGCCAGCTCCGGAGCTAATTCCGTCAATGGCACCTAGCCGTTATATCGGCTTCTAAGGGAAAGACTTTAGCGGGGCAGGTGCGCCGCAGGCAGCGCATTCGGCAACGGCTTCAGCGCAATCGAATCCAGCCGTAACTGCATCCGGCCGAAATCCAGCGAGAATCCACCGGCCAGAGCGTCCACGCCCAGCACGCCGTCGCGGAAACCGTTGGACCCTACCCGCTTGGGAAGCAGACTGATGTCGGGAAGGTCCAGAGTCCGTCCCAGTACGTCGAGACGGAGCACCGGCAGGGTTTCTACCGTTAGAGTCACAGTTCCGCCCGCTCCGCCGGTTTGCTCTTGCTTGCGCTTCAGCTGCTGCTTTTCATCCTGAGTGAGCGCGCTGTGGAACGAAGGGTAGACCGCAGTATCGTTGGCCCCCGTGTCCAGGAACATCTGCAGCAGGTGACCGGAATGATGCGCCTCCACGACTGGGTCCTTGTCCGCAAAGAACAGGTTCGGCGCTCCGGGCGCGCCGCCGCCATCCGTTGCGATTCGAAGCGCTCCCTTCGCGGATATCGCCACGCTTCCCAGCGCGCGAAGCACTGGCACGCCGAGGATACCCCTGATCTGATACTTCATTGGGCCAATGTACAGGGACTTGTCCGGAATCACCAGAAACACAACACTGCTGACGTGCGCGTTTCCGAAGCGCAAATCGCGGGCAACGGCCAGGCGCACAGGATTCTTCTTGTGCGTGGACCCGTTCACGTACGTATTGGTTTCGCGTGTACCCAGCCCCAGCCGGGCGGCCTCGGATTCCGAGAGCGTGGACCAGTTGGCGCCCGTATCGAAAATCCATTCGCCCGCAAGGCCGTTCACTTCCACCGGAACGTTCCACGTACCAATCCCGTTGTGTTTGGCTTCTAATGGCACGTTCGGCCCGAAATGCACGGTCTGCGGAGCCACATCTTTCAACGATTCTTCCAGAGCACGGTCATTCTCGTTGTCGGCGCGATCTTTGTCATGGCGGGGCGTTAGACGCAACGCTTCTCCTAGCGCATTGGCGGCATCGCCATAGCGTCCGATGCGCGCCAGAGCGGAGGCCAACTCCTCATTGGCCTTGCGCGCCAAATCTCCGGGGGCGGGAGCGGCCAGGAACGTGTGGAGATCCTCGATTCCGCTGGTCTCACGCCCGAACCGGCATTCGATGACCGCGCGGTAGAAGAGAGTCTCGGAATCGTTCCAGCCCGGCTGCCGGAGCGCTTCGCGGAGCTGGAACATGCGGTCCTTTTCGTAAAGCTGCTGGAGTTGAGGGACATCCGCTGCCGGTAAGGACAGGCAGCAAACCAATCCAGCGACCCAGCGCATCGCCTCATCGTATCATCGGCACTCCGCCGGAGACGGAGCGAACATCGTCTGCTACAATGTCGTCATCCAATGAAATTCGGCGTCGTCGTTTTTCCTGGCAGCAATCGCGACCATGACGCCTGGTACGTGGTTTCGCAAATCCTCGGAGAGCCCACCGAATTCATCTGGCACGACACCACGAACCTCGGCAACGTCGACGCACTGATCCTCCCCGGCGGTTTTTCTTACGGCGACTACCTGCGCTGCGGCGCCATCGCGAAGTTTTCGCCCGTGATGCAGAGCATCCGGAAATTCGCCGCCGGCGGCGGACTCGTGCTCGGCATCTGCAACGGCTTCCAGATCCTGGTGGAAAGCGGACTGCTGCCGGGCGCGCTGGTGCGCAATCGCGGTCTGAAGTTCGTCTGCAAGCAGGTGCCGCTCCGCATCGAGACCACCCATTCGCCGTTCACCTGTGAAGCGACAAAGGGCCAGCGCGTGGTGTTCCCCGTGGCCCATGGCGAGGGCTGCTACATCGCCGACGACCGCACGCTCGATCAGCTCGAAGCCGAGGACCGCGTCGTGATCCGCTATCTGGAAAACCCCAACGGATCGATGCGCGACATTGCCGGCGTGCTGAACGAAGGCCGCAACGTCATGGGCCTGATGCCGCATCCGGAAGACGTCACCGAACCACTCATGGGCTCAACCGACGGCCTGGTCATTTTCAAGTCCATGGTGTCTGCCCTGGTGGCCGCGCGCTAGCCGATGACGCCCGAAGTCATCGAAGCTCACCAACTCAGCGAATCGGAATACAGGAAGATCGTCTCGCTGCTGGGCCGCGAGCCGAGCTACACCGAACTCGGCATCTTCAGCGTGATGTGGAGCGAGCATTGCTCCTACAAAAGCTCGCGCATTCATCTGAAGAAGCTGCCCACGCGCAGCCAGCTGGTGCTGCAAGGCCCGGGCGAGAACGCGGGCATCATCGACATCGGCGGCGATTACGCCATCGCATTCAAAATCGAGTCGCATAACCACCCCAGCTTCATTGAGCCGTTTCAGGGCGCGGCCACCGGCGTGGGCGGCATCCTGCGCGACATTTTCACCATGGGCGCGCGGCCCATCGCGGTGATGGACGCGCTGCGGTTCGGGCCTTTGGACGTGCCCCGCAACCAGCGCATTCTGGAAGGCGTGGTTTCCGGCATCGCGCATTACGGCAACTGCTTCGGCGTGCCGACGGTGGGCGGCGAGTGTGTCTTCGAGGAATCGTATAGCGGCAATCCGCTGGTCAACGTCTTCGCGCTGGGCGTGTTCCGCAAGGACCAGGTCTTCTACGGCAAGGCCAAAGGCGTGGGCAATCCCGTGATCTACGTCGGCGCCAAGACCGGCCGCGACGGCATTCATGGCGCGTCCATGGCATCGGCCGAATTCACCGAAGAATCGAAACAGAAGCGGCCCAACGTGCAGGTGGGCGATCCGTTCCTCGAAAAGCTCCTGCTCGAAGCCTGCCTGGAAGCGATGCAGACCGGCGCGGTCGTCGGCATTCAGGACATGGGCGCCGCGGGCCTGACTTGCTCTACCTGCGAGATGGGCAGCCGAGCCGGCACGGGCGTCGAGATCGACTTGCAGTACGTCCCGCAGCGCGAAACCGGCATGACGCCCTACGAAATCATGCTGTCGGAATCGCAGGAACGCATGCTGCTGGTGGCCGACAAAGGCCGCGAGGACGAGGTTTTCCGCGTCTTCCACAAATGGGGCTTGGATGCGGCCACGGTTGGGCACGTCACCGCCGACGGCATTCTGCGCGTTAAAGATCACGGCATGGTGGTGGCCGAAATTCCCAACCGCGCGCTCGCCGACGAAGCGCCCCTCTATGACCGCCCGCACACCAAGCCGCAGCGCCGCGCGCCGATGGATGCGCCGGCGGGCCTCCTCAACCGCCGCGTCGACATCCAATCCGACCTGATCGCCCTGCTTGGTTCCGCCGACCTCTGCTCCAAACGCTGGATCTGGGAGCAGTACGACTATCTCGTCCGCAGCAGCACGCTCGCGGGCCCAGGCTCCGACGCCGCCATCGTGCGCATCAAGGAAACCGGCACCTCCATCGCGATGTCGCTGGATGGAAATGGCCGCTACTGCGCGCTCGACCCGCGCGAAGGAACCAAGTTGATTGTCGCCGAATGCTGCCGCAATCTCTCGACCGCCGGCGCGCTGCCCGTAGCCGCGACCAACAACCTCAACTTCGGCAATCCGGAGCGGCCCGAGATCATGGCGCAGCTGGTCGAATCCATCGAAGGCATGTCCGAAGCCTGCCAGTTCTTCGAAACGCCGATCACCGGCGGCAACGTGAGCCTCTACAACGAGACGCTGGGTGAAGCCATCTTCCCGACGCCCGTGATGGGCATCGTTGGCCTCATGAAAACGGCTCTGCCGGCGCCGATCACCTTCTCGCAGCCGGACCGGGCCATCATTTTGCTCGGCGGCTTCGGCACATGGGATGAAGTGCACCTCGGCGGAACGCAGTACGCCAAAGCGATCCTGAAATCCCTCTGGGGATTGCCGCCCGCGCTCGATATGGATCGTGAGAAACGCGTTCAGCAGGCAATTCGGGAGATTGTGCAAGCAGGTCTGGCGGAATCGGCGCACGATTTAAGCGATGGCGGCCTTGCGATCGCGTTGGCAGAAGCCAGCTTCGGACCTGCCGCTGTCGGTGCGCGCATCGCGATCCCCTCTGGCGCGCGACCCGAGTTCCTGCTCTTCCACGAAGCGCCTTCGCGCATTTTGCTCTCCACCGCTCAGCCCGGCGAGGTAATGAAAATTGCCGCGAATTTTAAGGTTGAAGCCTTCGAGATCGGTGTTACGATGAAGGTGCGATTACGAATCGATTGCGGTTCGGAAACTCTACTGGATTGCGACCTGACGGAGTTGAGGCAACCTTGGGAAACTTCACTCGAACGCATGCTGCGCCAGTCATGAGCGGACAACACCACCTCCCCGGGGACAAATTGGACATGCAGGAATTGCATATGGACAAATTGCACGAGGAGTGTGGAGTGTTCGCCATCTACGGCCATCCGGAAGCAGCCAACCTGACTTACTTGGGCCTGTACGCCTTGCAACATCGCGGGCAGGAGAGCGCTGGAATCGCCACCAGCGACCGCCGCGAGATCCGCTGCTTCAAATCCATGGGGCACGTCGCCGATATTTTCACGCCGGAGCAGATTGCCAGCCTTCCCGGCGACATGGGAATCGGCCACACCCGCTATTCCACGGCCGGCGACACGGTACTGTTGAACGCGCAGCCATTCCTGGTGGCGTGCAACAAGGGACAAATCGCGGTCGCCCACAACGGCAACATCACCAATGCCGGAGAACTGAAGCGCGACCTGGAGCGCGAAGGCTCCATCTTCCAGGCTTCGAGCGACACCGAAGTGATTCTGCACCTGGTGGCCCGCTCGCGCGAGCGCACGCTCTCCGGCGCTCTGCGTGAAGCCCTGCTGCAACTGGAAGGCGCGTTTTCCCTGGTGTTTCTCGCGCGCGACCGCGTCATCGTCGCCCGCGATCCGCACGGTTTCCGTCCCCTGGCTTTTGGCCAGATGCCTTCGCCATACGGCGGCCTGGCCTACGTCTTCGCTTCGGAAACGTGCGCCTTCGACCTGATCAACGCCGAGTATGTGAACGACGTCGAGCCGGGCGAAATGCTGTGCATCGGTCCGGAAGGCATGACGCGCGAGCGCTATGCGCCGGAATCCCCGCGCGCCCAATGCGTCTTCGAGCACGTCTATTTCTCACGCCCCGATTCCATCGTCTTTGGCCGCCCGGTCGAGCAATCGCGCGAGAACCTGGGCCGTCTGCTGGCCCGCGAGTCCGCCGTGGACGCCGATGTGGTTGTGCCGGTGCCTGACTCGGGCGTCGCGGCCGCCATCGGGTTCGCGTCGGAATCAGGCATTCCGTTCCGCCAGGCCCTCATCCGCAATCACTACGTCGGCCGTACGTTCATCGAACCCTCGCAGGCGATTCGCGATTTCGGCGTCAAGCTGAAGCTGAACCCGGTGCGCCACTTGCTCGAAGGCAAACGCGTGATCCTGGTGGACGATTCCATCGTCCGCGGAACCACCAGCCGCAAGATCGTCCGCATGGTGCGCAGCGCCGGCGCACGCGAGGTGCATCTGCGCGTCTCCTGCCCGCCCACCATCTCATCCTGCTTCTATGGCGTCGACACGCCCAGCGAAAGCGAACTGATCGCCGCCAATTACTCGGTGGAAGAGATCCGCCGCTACGTCGAAGCCGACACCCTCGCGTATCTTTCCTTGGATGCCCTGCGCGAAGCAGTCGCGGATCATAAGAACCAATACTGCTACGCCTGCTACACCGGCAACTACCCAACCGAACTGGTCAACATCGAAGAGCTGGTAGCCGCCAAAGACCGCTGCCGCTAGGCGCGCGGGCCGATGATGCCGCGCTCTTTCTTCGGCATCCGTTCGGCGACTTCCTTGGAAATCCCGAAATTCACTTGCAGGATTGAGTCCGGATTCCCGCCCAGCCAGTTGGCCAGCGAAATCTCCTGATATTCGCCGCTGTTGAACAGTACCAGGATCTCGGTTGGCTCATCGCCGATCTGCTCGATGTAGTGGCCGTAGCCTTGCGGCACAAATCCAACATAGCCCGGGCCGTACTCTTCGGTGCGGATGCGCCCGTGCGAGCCGAAGACCGTCATCCGCGCGCGGCCCTTCACGTAGTATTGCCACTCGTCGGCGTGCGGATGCCAATGCATTTCACGCAGCCCGCCGACTTTCAGGTTCATCTTCACGGCCGTCATGGTGGTCTGCATGGGAAATTCTTTGGACGATACGATGCGCTCTTCCCCGCCTTCCATAATCTTGGGCGTCTGCATGTCCAGCCGGTACTTGTGCGTGGACTGCATGGGCTGTAAATTCGGGTCGCGGAAATTCTCCAGTTCCGTCGTCGGAATGAATCCGGGGCCGATGTAGAGCTCCTTCTGCGGAAATTTCGCGATGGTCTCAGCCGGAAGATTCAAGACGCGCGTGCTCACGCCGGGCGGTGTGTGCGAGATCCAATCCGTGATGGAAAACGTCCCGAACTCCGAGAAATGGCCGTTATCGAAGCCCAGCAGAAAGTGCGCTTCGCCGGGTCCCATGCCCTGCAGTGCGTGACCGTGGCCGCGCGGGAAAAACCACGTGTCGCCTTTCACGAAATCGGAAATTTCGGACTGGCCGCTGGGCGAAATCACCGTGGTGCGGACGCGGCCTTCCAGCACGTAAGCCCACTCGGCCGCCAGCGCGTGCCAATGCAGTTCGCGGATCGCACCAGGATCCAGACGCATGGAGACGCCCGCGATGCTCTGCGACACCGGAAACTCTTCCACCGTCGCTTCTTTTGCCGAACCGCCCTTGCCGACCCAGTGCGTCTGTGCCTCCAGATCGTATTTCAGCGGCGGAATGGAGGTATCCTTCTTCTTCTCCTCCTCGGGGGCGGCGGAAGCCCGCTGGCCGCCCACGGCCGCAATGCCCAACGACGTCAGCGATGCGCCTTTGAACCATCCACGGCGGCTCAGTCCGTTCTTTCGTTCGCGATCATCGGCCATGCACTCCTGCCTTTCGTGTGAGACGATTAACATCTTACAACAGGCGGCATGACCCCATCCGTTAATGACCCCATCCGTTACGCGCTGCGGCGCCGCGGAAAGCGACGATCCCCCTTGCGGGAATGAAGCCAGCGCTCCAGCTTCGGCCACCCCCAGGTATTCACCACCGAGCGCGCCTCTAGCCAGCCGCGCCGCGCCTGAAAGACGCCGTAGCGAATCTGGTCCAGCTGCGCTGTGCTGTGCGCGTCCGAACCGATCGCCAGCAGCGCGCCCGCCTCCTGCGCCGCTTTCGCCATCACGTCGTTCAGGTCCAGCCGGTACATCGATCCGTTCACTTCCAGCGCCACCCCGTGTGCGATGGCCGCCTTCAGCACGCGCTCGAAATCGAACTCCAGCGGTTCGCGCGTTCCGATCAGCCGCCCGGTGGGATGGCCCAGAATGTGGACGTGCGGATTCTCGATGGCGGCGATCATCCGCTTGGTCAGCTCCTCGCGCCCGGCGCGGAACAACGAGTGAATCGACGCCACCACCACGTCGAACCTGGCCAGGATCTCGTCGGGATAGTCCAACGAACCGTCAGGCAGGATGTCGACTTCGGTTCCTAGCAAGATGCACGGCTTCGCTCCGAGCTTCTTGCGCACCCGGTCCACTTCGCGGATCTTCTCTTCCAGGCGCTTCCCATCCAGGCCGTTGGCGATGCGCTGCGACGGCGAATGATCCGTAAGCGCGATGTACTCGTAGCCCAGCTCCGCGGCATGCACCGCCATTTCCTCGACAGTCGCCTTGCCATCGGAATAGTCGGTGTGCGCATGCAGATCGCCGCGCAGGTCGGCCAGCTCGATCAGCTTGGGCAATCGGCCTTCGAGCGCCGCTTCAATCTCGCCCCGGTCCTCGCGCAGTTCCGGCGGCATCACCGGCATGTCCAGCAGGGCGTACACTTCTTTCTCCTCCCGTCCTCCCAGGCTCTTTTCGCCGCGGAAGACTCCGTATTCGTTCACCTTCAGACCGCGCTCGTGCGCGATCGTCCGGAGGTGTACGTTGTGCTGCTTGGATCCGGTGAAATATTGCAGCGCCGCTCCGTAGCACTCCTCCGGCACGGCGCGGATGTCCACCTGAATCCCGCCCTCGATGATCACCGTGGCCCGCGTGCCGCCCACAGCGAGCATCTGCTTCACCGCAGGCAGTTTCACGCATTCCTCCAGCGCCCGCGCGCCATCGGATGACTCGATCACCAAGTCCATATCGCCGATCGTCTCCCGCTTGCGCCTCACCGATCCCGCCATGTCGGCGCGCTGCACCAGCTTGATCTGGCGCAATTGCTCCAGAAGATTTTCGGCCATGGGCAGCGCAACGCCCAGCAGCATGCGCTTGTGCCCCGCCGTCCAGAGATCGATCCCGCGCTGCAGGTTTTCCGCCTTCTTGGGTCCGAACCCCCGCAGCTTTCCCGCTTTGCCCGATTCCAGCGCGCGCTGGAGTGTTTTGAGATCGTTCACCTTCAGCTTCTTGTGAAAAAGCGCCAGGGTCTTCGGCCCCAGCCCGGGAATGCTCATCAGCTCGATCAGCCCGTCGGGGATGCCGCGGCGGGCCTGCTCGTATCTCTTGATCCGGCGCGACTCGATGTATTCTTCGATCATCCCGGCCAAATCTTTCCCGATGCCCGGAATTTCCTCCAGTTTGCCTTCGCGCGCGACGGTGGCCAAGTCCACATCCAGATCGCGCAGCGACACTGCCGCCCGTTCATAGGCCATGATGCGGAAGCGGTCCTCGTTCTGAAACGCCAGTACCCGCGCCATATTCTCAAATGTCTTCGCGATCTCTTCGTTCAGCATCGTCTTATTCCTCCGGCTTCAGGCCCAGCACCCGCCGCGCTCTTTCCTGCGCTTCATCCAGCGTCTGCTGCAGCTTCTGCCGGGCCGATTCCAGGGCTGCGGCATCCGGAAGATCGCCGGGAATCAGCGGTTCCGCGATCGAGATGCCGATACGGCCGAAGGGCAGTGGATTGCGCGCCCGATCCCACTTATGCGGCTCGGCGATTCCGGGCCGGCAGTCCACGCCGGCCGCTACAACCGGAACGCTGACGGCCGCCGCCAGAGCAACCACACCGGCACGCGCCACTCCACGCGGCGCTCCGCCGTCCGGTGTGATCACGGCACACGCGCCGCCAGCTACTGCTTCGGCAACGCGCGCCAGCGACGGCCATCCGTGATGCTCCGAGTCGCCCCGGATCACGCGGAATCCGAGCAACTCCAGCAGCACATGCAGAGCATCTCCCCTCGGCTCGGTGGAGATCAGAATCACCAATGCCGGCCGCGGTTTGCGCTTCGCGATGGCAACCAACAATGACGGCGCGCAGCCATGCCAAATCGCCAGCACGCAGCGCTCGGGCAGGGTTGGCCATTCTCGTGGTCCCGCATCGACCAGGCGCGTCGTGCGGACCAACAACCAAACGTAGCCGAACAGCGCGGCGCCCAAAAGCCAGGCTACACGCCGATGGACGGGCCTGGCGTGGCGCCGCACCCAAATCAACACGGCGTCCACTGAGCGTGTGAATGCGCTCCTGCCGGCCGCGGGAGCGCTGACATGGGGAGGCCCGGAGCTCCGCACGAATTCCGCCAAGCGCTCCATGCGCTGGTGAATCGTGCTGCCGCTGTATAATTGAAATTGGTCTCCGATTTTCATCTCCCCCGGACCAAACGGATCGGATTGGCCCTGAGCGGCGGTTCCGCCCGAGGCTTGGCCCACATCGGCGTCTATAAAGCTCTGACCGAAGCCGGTATCCGGGCCTCCTTCGTCACCGGCACCAGCGCGGGCAGCGTGGTTGGCGCCGGAATCGCGGCCGGAATGAGCTGGTGCGACCTCACGGAGCTCGCGCGGAGCGTCTTCTGGCCGAAACTCCTGCACGGACGCACGCTGGAGCGCTTCTGCGCGCGGCATTTGCCGCAGGATTTCTCCGGACTCCAGATCCCTTTCGCTGCCATTGCGACAACAATCCCCGATAAACAACCGGTCGCCATCCGCAACGGCCCCCTGGCCTCCGCCATCAGCGCCAGTTGCGCCATGCGTGTCATCCGCGGGCGGGTGCATCGTGAGGGCCGCGTTCTCAAAGACGGTGGAATCGCACGCGCCCTCCCGGCCGATTTCTGCCGCCACCTGGGCGCTGAGTTCGTCATCGGATCGGACGTCTGGGAACTGAGTTCGCTGCTGCGCGGCATGGGCGTCCATCCGGCGCACCCGCGGGCGCGCCGCCTCTACCCCAACCAATACCACGTGTCGCTCCTCCACACCGATCTCCTCATTCATCCCCAGGTTCCTTTGGCCGGCTATTGGCCCGGCGAAGACGGAATGCAGCGCATGATCACTGCCGGCGAGCAGGCCGCAAAACAAGCCCTCGCGCGGTTGGCCGCCTGACTCAGGCCCCGCGAGCCATCGGCGCGAGTTCGAGGCCATAATATTCCGCGCATTCCTGCTCGCGTCCCCGCACGATCCGCCGGTCCTTCAGCGGGCCAACCCGGCTTGTGACGGCCGTGCACTGGCGTTCGCCCGATGGGCCGTCGTAGTACAGGATCACCCACTCCAGAGTTTTGCCCAGCTTATGCGCGCGGCCGGTGTTGGAAAACAGAGCGGTGTAATGCCGCTCCCCACGGTGCGTGTGCAGGATCGGCAGCCAGGCCTCGCGTTGCGGATTGAAGCGGCGCGGCGCGATCTTGTGCAGGTCGCCCGCCCCGGCGCGCTCGCGGTATTCCCGGTCCACATCCAGCAGTTCCGCGATCGGCGCATCCCCGGTGTCCTCACGCGTTGGCCGAACCCGGCCCAACCGCGTTGCCAGTGAATCGAGGATCCCCGCCACGCGTTTCGCGCCGAACCCCGCCACGTCGGCCAGGCGTCCGTCGTGCGCGCCGGCTTCCAGATCCTCCAGTGAATCGATGCCGAGATCCTCGTGCAGCCGCGCCGCTTGCACCGGACCGATGCCCGGCACAGTCTGAAGGATCTCGACGGGATCGGATTCGCCACGCAACCGGTCCAGCATCGGCAACCGGCCAGTCCGCACAACATCGCGAATGGCGCCGGCGATCCGGTCGCCCACGCCGGGCAACCGCCGCAGACCTTCCAGACCTTCTTGTTCCAGGATCTCGTTGACCGGACGGGCCAACCGCCGGACCGTCTCCGCGCCGCGGCGGTACGCGTGGATTCGAAAAACATTCGCGCCTTGATCTTCGAGCAGTTGCGCCACTTCTTCCAGGCGTCTGGCGACCTGCGCGTTGATGTCCATGCCACGCCTCCTACAGCCGGAGCCGCGCGCGTCAGCAAGTGGTTCTAAACGCTAATCACTGGGCACGGGGCCTCCCGGATAATCGAATAGGCGCTGCTGCGCAACCTGCCGAACGGCTTCTGGATGACCCCGCGCCCGATCACGACCAGGTCCGATTCATGCCCCGTCGCAGCCTGGCGTACCACGCGGCCCGGGGTTCCGGCCAGCAGGCAGACCTCGAAACGCGTGCCCGCTTCTTTTTGCAGCTTTTCGATCTGCTCGCGCGCGATTTCGAACAGCATGGCGTACATGCCCGGCTCGGTTGCCTCTCCGATGGAGCCGGTGGCCCCGCGCACGGCGTGCACCAGCCGAAGCTCCAGGGCTTGATCTGCCGCAAAGTCGGCCGCCCAGCGCAGGACGCTCAAGTCTCGCGGCTCGCCCTCCAAGGCGCATAGCATCCGTTTCCATCCTTGCGGCGGATGAGCCTGGACCTCTTCCACGTGAACGCCGGTCCAAACCGGTCCGGGCGCGTCGTGCAGAACCTTCGCGGTGACCGAGCCGAGCAACAGCGCCCGAAACGGGCCATAGCCGCTGGTGGGTATCATGATCAGGCCGGGGTGGTCGCTCGCGTAGTCCACAATCTGCCGCGCCGCGTCGCCTTCTTCCAGTTGGGCGGTAACCGAAGTCCCGGCAAAGTTCTGCGCGATGAACCGCTCCAGCGCCACCCGCCCCTGGAGGCGCAACTGATCGGCATTGATGAGCGCGGACCAGGCCGATGCTTCCGGTGTTCCGTACCATGCCGGCGGAAGATCGATTACATGCAGCACCACGACATCCGAGCCGAACCGCTTGGCCATCGCCTTCACCGCGGGCGCCACGGCGGCGGAGCGCTCGGAGAAGTCGACGGGAAACAGAATGCGCGGAAAACCGGTCATATCGCGTCTCCTTTCTCGTCCGGCGGCGCCTTTAGTGCGCCACCAGAGACGACACCGGATTCACTACCAATAGATTCTCCACATCCCAGACGCCCGGAGCCCCCCAGGCCGCGCGCTCGGCTTCCTCGCGTTCCACCCAGGATTGCACCGTGCCGGTCAGAACCACTTTGTTACCACGGACATCCACGCGAATGCTGTTGGCGTCCAGTTGCGCGTTGCGCAACAGAGCCGCCTCGATTTGCGTCCGCACCGCCAGCCGGTCGGCCACCGGCCTCACGACGACGTGATTGTTGACGTCCTTCACTCCGGCCAGATACCGCACGCACTGATCCGCCGACTTCCTCTGATATTGCCAGTCCACCGTGCCTTCCAGCGTCACGCGAGCCTGGTCCACCCAGACCTGAATGCGTCCCTTGGGCAGCAAAGTGTTCCAAGCGATCGCGTTGGCGGCTGCATGCGCGATCTCCTCGTCGGCCCGCTCCTTGCCGTCCGGCAATTTCACCTGAAGCTCGCACGCTACCGCCTTCACTCCGCGTACCAGCCCGGCCACTTTCTCCGCTTCCCGTTTCTCCGGATAGCTTTCTACGTGTCCGTTCAGTGTGATGATTCCGTCCTTTACCGAAACTCCGATGCCCTGGGCGTTGATGATCGGCTCCCAGTCGAGCGCCTGCTCGACCGCTTCCCGTAAATCTCGATCGTTCATATGAGTCCCTTCAGGCGAACACGTCCGCCCACTATTGTTGTCGCAAGGGGTATTCCTAACGGAGAGATCTTCACTTTGTTGGTGATGTGTACGCGGGCCAACGCCGCCGCGCTTAAACCCTCACCGATGAGTGGGTTAAAAGCCGCAGGCGCCGCCTACGCCGCCTCCAGATCGGGCGCCGCTGGAGCTGCCGGCTTGGGCTCGCGCACCTCGGTCAGCGTCGCTTCGGTCAGCAGCAACGTGCTCGAAACGGAAACGGCATTTTCCAGCGCCACCCGCACCACTTTGGTCGCGTCGATGATACCGGCCTGGATCAGATCCACGTACTTGCCCGTAGAAGCGTCCAGCCCGCAGTTGCCCTGCGCGGAACGCATGCGGTCCACCACCACGCCGCCATCCAGCGCCGAGTTTTCAGCGATCTGGCGGGTGGGCGCCTCCAGCGCCCGCTTCAAAATGCTCAGCCCGGTTCGCTCGTCGCCCTCGCACTTGGTTTCCTCCGCCTCCACCGCCTCGATGGCCCGGAGAAGCGCGAGGCCGGCGCCCGGCAGGATGCCCTCGGCCAGCGCTGCCTTGGTGGCGCTGATCGCATCCTCAAAAGCTTCCTTCAGCTTCTTCATTTCCGCTTCCGACGGCGCGCCCACCCGAATCACGGCCACTCCCCCGGTGAGCTTCGCCAGCCGGTCCTGCAGCTTCTCGCGGTCATAGTCCGAAGTAGTTTCCTCAATCTGTTTGCGGATTTCCCGGCAACGCCCCTCGATGGCTGTCTTCGCGCCTTCTCCGCCGACGATTGTGGTGCTGTCCTTATCGATGACCACACGCTTGGCTTTGCCTAACTGCTCCAAGGTAACGTTTTCCAGCTTGATCCCCAACTCCTCTGCGATCATCTGGCCGCCGATCAGGATCGCGATGTCCCGCAGCATTTCCTTGCGGCGGTCTCCGAATCCGGGCGCTTTTACAGCGGCGCAGGCTAAGGTGCCGCGGAGGCGATTCACCACCAGCGTCGCCAGGGCCTCGGCTTCCACGTCTTCGGCAATGATCAACATGGGTTTCCCGGCCCGTGCCACTTGTTCGAGCAACGGCAGCAAGTCCTTGATGCTGGTGATCTTCTTTTCGTGGATCAGAATCACCGGGTCTTCCATCGCGGCCTCCATGGCTTCCGCATCGGTGATGAAGTAAGGCGACAGGTAGCCCCGGTCGAACTGCAAGCCTTCGACGATTTCCAGCGCGGTTTCGGTGGCTTTGGCCTCTTCGACGGTAATCACTCCATCGGCGCCGACCTTTTCCACTGCATTCGCAACCACTTCGCCAATCGCGGGGTTATTGTGCGCGGAAATGGTGGCCACCTGGGCCTTTTCGCGTTTACCCGCGAGCGGCCGCGACAGCCCCTTGATGGCATCCACCGCCGCATGCAGGCCGCGTATCAGCCCGCGCCGCAGGTCGATTGCGCTGGCTCCGGCCGCAACGTTGCGAACGCCTTCGGCGAGAATCGCATACGCCAAAAGAGTTGAGGTCGTAGTACCATCCCCCACCGCCTCCCCGGTTCGCTCCGCCGCTTCCCGCACCATCTGGGCGCCCAGGTTCTCCTCGGGGTTTTTCAGTTCGATTTCCTTGGCGATCGTAACCCCGTCGTCGCACACAATCGGACGCCCGAAACGTCTCTCAATTAGGACACATTTGGATTTCGGGCCCAGGGTCACCCGTACGGCATCAGCCAGTACGCCGGCGCCCTGGAGGATCCTTTGGCGGGCCTCCGCATGGAACTCGAAGTGTTTAGACGGCATTTTTGGCGCTCCTTTCCTTCGGTCACCAAAACTGCAAACTGGTTGCCACTTCGCTGCCCGAAAAATGGCCGGAGGCGTGCCAGACGATTTCGGGGAGGGAACGATGACTGAAGTCAAAATCACAGAAGTGACGCCCCTTCGGCTCGACAACATCTACGAAATACTAAAGTCCGCCGGCCCGTGCATCACCTTAATCCTGCCGCCCTACCGGCCCGGAGCCCAAGCGAAGTCGATGGCCGCCATCATCAAGACCGATCTTCAGGAAGCCGGAAAGCAACTGCGGCTGCAGAAGATCCCCGAAACCGTGACTGTCGACCTGCTGGCGCCGCTTGCACATCTCACGGAAGAAGATGAATTCCAGGCGGGCACCCGCTGCGGGCGTGTCGTTTTCCGCTCGCCCCTGATCTTGCGCCAGTTTGAGCTGACAAGCCCCGTCCAGCAGTCGCTGCATGTCGGAGGCAGCTTCCACATTCGCCCCCTTTTGAATGAGTTGCATCTGCCTCCCGAGTATTTCGTGTTGAAGCTGGGGAAGAAACGAATCGCTCTGTTGCGCTGCGCTCATCTGCGAGCAATGGAGGTTTCGTTGCCGAAGACGATCCCTGCCACCGCCGAGCAGGTGCTGGAATTCGATCAGCCGGATCACGATCTCAAGAATCGTTCGGTGGTCAGACCCGCGATCGGCGACATGGGTGGGGTCAGCTTCGGCACCGGGTCCGCTCGCGAGAAGCAGCATACGTATCTAGCGGATTTCTATAAGGCCGTCGATCGCGGGCTGAGCGAGTTCCTGCACCTGACCAAACCGCCGCTGGTTCTGGCCGGAGTGGTGGAAGACGCCTCCACGTACCGGAACATCAGCGCTTATCCGAATCTGTTGGGAGAAAGTATCGAGGGCAGCCCCGGCGGTTCTATTTCGGAGGAAGAACTGGTAGAACGGGCTTTGGCAATCGTTCAGGCCGATTGCAACGATCGCGCCGCAACGGAATTGGCGGATTCCAGGGAGCGGTTGTCTCCCGCCCGGTTTTCAACGGACTTCGATAGAATCCTGCACGCTTCCGTCGAGGGCCGCGTCCATCGCCTGTACCTGAGTGAAAACGCTCAACGGTCCGGTGCGGTCCCGGATTTGAAGCGGGGCGCACGCTCGAATTGGGGCGCCCAGGACTTGCTGAACGTGGCCGCGGTGGAAACGATCCTGCAGCGCGGCTTGGTTTTCGCCCTGCCGGGCAGCCAGATGCCGGATGGCGCGCTGGCCGCCGCCGTTCTGCGTTTCTGACGACGGCGCTGGATCAGGCTCGGTTGGCTTTCACAGCGGCTCGCAGCAGATAGTTATGCCAGCTGCTGGGCAGCAGCAGGCCGGCAGTGGCTGCCGCGGTGATCTGCCAATTGCGCCGGTCGGTCAGAAACTCCACCGGTGTGGAAGCGAACGAATGGCCCAGGCGGCGCAGGGCTTGGCCATACCGGCCCGCCTGATAACTGCGGAAAGCAAAGAAACGCCGCATGTTGGAGCGGGCGACCTGCTGCACACGGGCCACCTGGCCCGGCTCGAGCGCGCGCAGCTTTTCGATCATCCGCTCGAAGGTCGGTTCCATGAGGCTGAAATCGCCGCTGAGTTGGCCGGCGCGCGCCCGGTAAAACGTCAGAAACTCGGGAATCGCGCACAAATTGCCCGGCCGCAACAAGGCGACGCGTAGACAGATATCGACATCCTGGCAGCAGGGCATGGTCAGATCGAAGCCTCCCGCTTTGAGGAACGCCTCTCGCCGGCAGACCAGCGCCGAGCCGTTGCCCATCACGTTGTCGGCCAGCAATTGAGAGAACGAGATCGGGCCACTCCAGCGCCGTGAGGTGAGGCCGGTGTCGCGCCCCTGCTCGTCCACGAAACGCGACCACGAGAACGTCAGATCCACTTCGGGATGCTCCTCCAGAAAGCGGACATGACGTTCCAGTTTCAGAGGGCTCCAATAGTCGTCTCCATCCAGGAAGGAAAGATACGGAGCGGTAGCGGCCTCGGTGCCGGCGCAGAAGGGAAACGGCAAGCCCCGGTGCGGGCAGCTCAACAGGCGGATGCGTGGATCGCGGAATCCGCGGACGATGTCCGGCGTGCCGTCCGTGGACCCGTCGTCCACTACGATCAGCTCGAAATCCGCGAAGGTTTGCCCCAATACCGACTCCACTGCGGTGGCGATGTAGCCGGCCACATTAAACGCAGGCATCACTACGCTAACGGCGGGCAAGCGAATTCCTCAGAACTAAATTATAGTGGTTCGCACGCATTAGAATTGGAATAGGGCATGACCACCACCTCGCCCAGCCTGTACCTGGAGCGGCCCGGCCCCATGCAGCGCTTTTGGGGCCTGTTGCGCCAGGCCGGCATCGCCACCGTCGAAGACAACTGCTTCGGAACGGCCAAAGGGGCGGCCTACTCGGCGTTGCTGGCGTTTTTTCCCGTTCTGGCGTCGCTGGCTGCGATCTTCGCCAGCGTCAACGCGGCCTCGGTCGCACGAGTCTTTTCAAACCTGTTGTTCGAGGTGATCCCACCGGGCACGCAGCAATTGGTACAGTCGCACTTCACCACACAAGGGCGGCGGCCGATTGGGCTGATTCTCCTGGCAGCCGCGTTAGCCGCATTCGCCGCGTCCGGTGTCATGATGACGCTGATGGAGGGCTTCCAGGCCGCCTACCGTCTGCCTTCCGGACGGCCGTTCCTGAAGCAGCGGGCGGTTGCGTTGCTGCTGGTGTTCATCGCCGAAGTGCCGGCCGTCAGCTCCTCGGCGCTGATCGTCTTCGGCACGCACGTCGAGCGCTGGATGTTGGGCTGGCTCGGCCTGGGTCCGGGAGACGAAATCCGCATCTCCCTGATTCTACTCTTTGGGTTGCTGCGGTACGTGGTAGCGCTGGGTGCGACGGTGCTGGTGACGGGTCTGCTGTACTACGTCGGCCCCAACCGTCACATCCCGCTGCGCAGCGTCTGGCCGGGCGCGCTTCTGGCCACGGTGCTATGGCTGCTTGCCACCATGGGTTTTGCCCTGTACGTGCGGAATTTCAGCAATTACAACGTGCTGTATGGCAGTCTCGGCGCCGTGATCGCATTGCTGGTGTGGATGTACCTGCTGGCAGTGATTGCCCTGTTTGGCTGCGAGTATAACGCGGTGCGGGAACGGTTGTTAGACTGAGTACTGCTTGCACGGCAACGCCCCTGTTATCTCGGTTCGCGGTCTGCGGAAGCTGTACGGCGAGTTCGAAGCCGTGCGGGGCGTGGACTTCGAAGTTTATCCCGGTGAAGTCTTCGGACTGCTTGGTCCGAACGGCGCGGGCAAGACCACCACGGTCGAAATCCTGGAGGGTCTGCGGCAGCGGAGCGCGGGGGAAGCCCAGGTGTTGGGCCTGGACCCGGGGCTGCAGCCGCGGGAAATCAAGGACCGCATCGGCGTCTGCCTGCAGGCCACCAATCTCCCGGACAAGATTAAGGTGCACGAGGCGCTGGCGTTGTTTGCCGCGTTCTATTCGCGGACGACGGACCGCGACAAGCTGCTCGAACGGCTGCAATTGTCCGACAAGCGCAACACTTATTATTCGAAACTGTCCGGAGGCCAGAAGCAACGCGTGGCGCTGGCGCTGGCGCTCGTCAACGATCCGCAACTGGTCTTTCTGGACGAACCGACCGCAGGCCTCGATCCGCAGGTGCGGCTGGAAATTCACGGTCTGATTGAGGAACTGCGCGGCGCGCACCGGTCGATTTTGCTGACGACGCACTATATCGAGGAAGCCGAGCGGTTGTGCGACCGCGTGGCCATCATCGATCAGGGCCAGATCATCGAAATGGGCACGCCGCGCGCCATCCAGCAGCGCACGCTGGGCCAGAGCCGCATAGAGATCTTGTGCGAGCAAGCGCTGCCGGCGGGCGGACTGCCTGATTTTCTCACTGCCGCGAAACACTCTTTTTCCGAGGACCGCAAGTCTCTGACCGTCGATTCCGAGCGGCCGGCGCGCACCATCGTCGACCTGGTGAAATGGATCGACCAGCTGGGCGCCGGTCTGGCGGATATCCACTTGAAACACCCGACGCTCGAAGACGTGTTCATCCAGCTCACGGGCAAGAGGCTGCGCGACTGATGAAAGCCTTCCTCGCCCAGGCCGAAATGAACGTCAAGCTGACGTTCCGCGACCGCACGGTCATCTTCTTCAATTTCCTGTTTCCGCTGATTTTTTTCTTCATCTTTGCCCAGTTGTTTCACGCCGAACAGGGTGGGGCGATCATCCAGGTTCTCACCATGGTGCTGAGCCTGGGGATTCTGGGTATCGGGTTCTTCGGCGCGGGCATCCGCGCGGTGCAGGATCGTGAAGCCAACATCCTGCGCCGTTTCAAAGTGGCGCCGACTTCCGCCGCTCCTTTGCTGGTGGCGTCGCTGTTGACGGGATTGCTGAGCTTCCTTCCCTCCGCCGTGCTGATGATGCTGCTGGCGCATTTCATCTACGGGATGCCTTTCCCGGACCGCTGGCTCTCGCTGCTGGTCTTCATCGCGCTGGGCGTGCTGGCCTTTCGCGGGCTGGGACTGATCATCGCTTCGGTGGTGAACTCGGCGCAGGAAAGCCAGATCGTGATTCAACTGCTGTACTTTCCGATGTTGTTCCTCAGCGGCACCGCCATGCCCATTTCGATTCTTCCCGACTGGGTGCAGATGGTGGCGCAATTCATCCCCGCCACGTATCTGGTGAACGGGGTGCAGGCCATCCTGGGCCGCAACGAGACAGTGATGCAGAATGCGGCGGCGGCCGGTGCATTGATCCTGACCACGCTGCTGGCCACATTTCTGGGAGTGAAGCTGTTCCGCTGGGAGAAAGAAGAGAAGATCGGCGGCGCCGCGAAACTGTGGCTGGTGGCCGTGCTGGCGCCCTTCCTGATCCTGGGCGTCTATCAGGCGCGCAATAGGGCGGGCATCGTGCAGGCCAAGCTGATGACGCGCGATCTGCTCCGCAGCCGCACGCTGCTGATCCACGGCGCGCGCATCTTCGTGGGCGACGGCCGGGTGATCGAGTCCGGCGCGGTGTTGATCAAGAACGGCAAGATCGCGCGCGTATATGAAAGCGACGCGCCCTCGGCGAAACAGCTGAACGCCGAAGACCTGGAAGCCGCCGGCAAGACGCTGCTGCCGGGCTTGATCGACGTGCACGTGCATCTGTCCTCGCCGGGCGGGTTTTCGCAGTCGCCCGACGCCTACCAGACCGCGAAAACCATGCCGCGCGCGCTGGCCGCCTATTTGTACAGCGGCATCACGACGGTGAAGAGCGCCGGTGATCCGCTGGACGACATTCTGAAGGTCCGGCAACAGGTGAATTCCGGCGAGCGGCTGGGCGCGGAGCTGTATGCATGCGGCCCGATGTTCACCGCGGCGGGCGGACATGGCACGGAATATTTTCAATATATTCCGGAGCCTTACCGGAAGATGGTGGAGGACGAAACGGTTCGAACGCCGGCGACTCCCGCGGAAGCGCGCCAGCAGGTGGATGCCCTGCAACAGCGCGGCGTGGACGGCATCCAGGCGATTCTCGAGGCCGGGCAAGGCGACCAGCATTTCAACCGGCTGGACGTGGCACTGCTGCGGGCGATTGCTGAAGAGGCGCGGGCGCGGAAGCTGCCGATCGTCGTTCATACCGGCGATGCGCGCGATGTGGCGGATGCGTTGAACGCCGGGGTCAACGGGATCGAGCACGGCTCGGCACGCGACCTGATTCCCGCGGATCTGTTCGTGCAAATGAAGGTGGGCGGGGTCACCTACGATCCCACGCTTTCGGCGTGGGAAGGATTCACCGCCGTCGCCAACGGCACGGCCAAGGAACTGGACCGGCCGCTGGTGCTGCAAGCCGCTCCGGCCGCTCTGATTGCATCCACGAAGGAGTTTCTGAATTCGCCGGATGGCGTGAAGATGCGCGAGGGAGTGGCGGGTTCCGGCGTGAATCTCGACATTGCCAAGCAAAACCTGGTGGCGGCGTGGCATGCCGGCGTGACGCTGGTGACGGGCAGCGATGCGGGCAATCCGCTGGTGCTGCATGGCCCGACGATTGAGCGTGAAGTCGAGCTGTGGGTGGAGGCCGGGTTGCCTCCCGAAGTCGCGCTTCAGGCCGCCACGTACAACGCGGCGCGGCTGCTGGGCGCCGAGGGCCGCATTGGATTCATCGAAGAAGGCCGCGACGCCAATCTGCTGCTGGTCACGGGCGATCCGTTGGAGGACATCCGTCAGATCGAAAACGTGGAGACGGTGATCCTCAAGGGCGAGCAGATCGACCGGCCGGAACTGTTCACTCAGGAGTAGCCCTAGCGGAACTCCATCCCGCGCAGCACACCGGCACCGTCAGGCGACGCGGCGTATTCCACCAGCACGGGCCGATGTTCCTGAGGACCGCAAACGAACTCGGACGGTGCGTCGCGCATCTGGACTCGGGATGGATCGGGGACATCCAGGGTGAGCGGCTTTCCCGCTGCCAGCAGGCGCACCCGCAGCACGGCGGCGCTGCAATCGACCTGTTCGAGGGTTGCTTCGACGCGGCGCAGGTCGTCGCCGGCTTCGACGAACGGGTTCCAGTCGCGCGAAGCGTGCGGCGAGCGGGTTGTGACCAGTTGCGTCTGGCCGTCGGCGCCGCGCGCGAACTGGACGTTCAAGTCGGTTTGGGCGATGTAAGCTTGCTCGGCGGCGAGCGCCTTTTCCTGCGGCGTGGCGGCATAGGCGACCGCTTTCGTTGCGGCGGCCTGCGCTTCTTCGCGGCGGTTCAATTCGTTGTCCGTGTCGGCGACGGCCATCCAATAGGGGTAGGCACGTGAGGCGCCGACCGCGTGCATCGCGAGGAATTGGGCCAGCGCGGCCTGATAGTGGCCGCTGTTCTTTTCGAGCAACGCCAGTTGATAGCGCGCGTCGTCGTAATCGGGCTGGAGCAGGATGGCGCGCTGGAGCGCGGGGCGGATCTCGTCTGCGGAAAGACCGGCTTGATCGGCGAGGATCGCGTAGCGGTAGCAGAGGGCAGCATCCTGGATGCCCAGGGCGATGGCCTGTTTCCACTCGCGGCGCGCGCCCTCGGAATCATCCCGGCGCAGCGCAATGGAGCCGAGGGCCGCTGCAGCCTCGGCGGGCGCGTCGGAGGCGAGCGCGCGATAGAGCGCCTCAGCGCGATCCAACTCGCCGGCGGTCAGCAACACATCGGCGAGCAAGAGGCGGGAGGCGAGCGGCGGCACGTCCGACAGCCGGACCAGCACCTCACCGGTGTCCACGCCGGGTAGACGGATCGGACCCGGCCGATCGTGAACCAGCCAGTCGTGCAAGTCGCGCGCGATGCCGGCGGGTGATCGGCCATACACCCTGCGCAGCGCCAGCTCGCCCGGAGTCCCAGAGCGGAGAGCCGCCAGCAGCGCCGGGAATTGCGAGCGGTAGCCGGGCGAGCGCAACAGCATTTCGGTAAGCGCCCAGGATTGCGCGTAGAAAAGATCGGTCGCGGTGCGATCGCCGCCGAGCTTCGATGTTTCCGTGACCTGGAGCAGTTGCGAGAGGGACATCCAAGGGTGGCGGAGCAAAACCTGGATGCGTCCGGGCAGGCCCGCGCCTAATTCAACCGCGTGGCCGCCGACGAGAACGGTGGAGAAGAAGTCGGCCAAGCCTTCGTTGAGCCAGCGCGGCAGCTGGAGGCCGGCGGAGCGCAGGATGAGATGCGCGTACTCATGCGCGGCCATCTGGAATTCGTGCTGGCCAGACTCGGCCATCACGATGGAGTTACGGCTGCCCAGGCCGACGTAGTACGCGTCGGCGAAGGGCCGAAGCCGGTAAGGCTGGTATTCCTGCGCCGACGCGAACACGATGACGCGGACGGGCTGCGTGTCATCCGGCGCCAGCCCGCTCAGGCCCGCAAAGAACGCGCGCAACTGCTCGAACCACAGCAGCACCGAACGCGCGCTATCTTCGTTGGATTGCGAATAGACCTCGAAATGCGCGCTGCGGGCGAGTTTCCAGGCCGGAGCAGGGGCCGCCTGCAGGCAACAGAGCGCGAGGCTAGCCGCAAGATTCCATCGTAACCACGGCCTGCTCATAGCTTCCTGAACCCATCCGCCCTTCCGGGAAAATGTGATGCCGCGCAATCCACTGGAAGGACTCCTCGTACACTTCTTTCGTATACGGCTCGAAGACGAGGCGTTCGCCGGGGCCCCAGCGGCGCGTGTCCATTTGATCGAGGAAGCGCTCCGGCATCTCCTTTTTGTAGTAGTGCGTGTAAAGGTCGGGCCGCAGATCGATGTCGCGCTGGGCGCGGCGCAGGGCGCGGAAATATTTGCGGACGTCCTCGGGGTCGGGATTGCCCTGGATCATGGAGGCGATCATGAAGGTGCTGTCGATGATCTTGCGGAAGCCGAGTTGCTCGGCGAAGTAGTAAGGGCCGCTGAACAGTGACGCGGCGGGCACTTTACGATCGATCAGCAGCTCCATGCGGCGGAACAAGAGGCCGTCGGCGAAGGAGAGCTTCATTTCTTCCGGCTCCAGGTACTGCTCCAGCGCCTGGATGGTGGCGTAGTGGCTGCCAGACTGGTAGCCGACGGAGATGGGCACGCCGGCCAGGTCCTGCGGGTTCCTGATTGGCGACTCCGGTGGCACAAAAACGCCGGCGGGCGAGACCGAGTAAGCGTCGGCGTAGAGCTTGCCGTGCCCGTTCGACGCAGCCACGTTGATGGTCCAGTGGCAGGCGCAACTGACGTTGGTCGTGCGGCCCTGTTCGAAGGTTTGATAGGCGCCAACCTTGTCACCGAAATCGTGGCGTTTGCCGTCCTGGGAGATGAGTTCGTCGCGGAACTCGTAGTCGAGTCCTTCGGCGGCGAAATAGCCTTTTTCTTCGGCGACCCACTCCTGCAGGCGCATATGGGGAGCGATGACAAACTTGGGCATGGCCGGCCTCCTTGAGCGCATTATGACACTAAGTGGTTGAGGCGGGAGCGGCGAATATTCGCGGGAGCAACGTCAATGCGAAATAGCTACTTGCCGACCATGTGCGCGAAGTCTTTCTCGTTTTCCAGGCAGTAGTAATCCAGCAGCTCGCTGTCCAGCACCAAGGGCTGCGTCATCTTGACGGTCCACGGGGCGGTGTAGGCCTTGGGATCATCCACGGTGATTTCGATTTCCAAGGTTCCGTAGTTGGGGCGGCGCAGCTTCTCCGTCACCTTGGCGGCGTTGGTGAGCGGGTTGCCGTTCGAGTCCAGCCAGAGATCGTCCCGAAAACCGATGCTATGAACCACCAGAGTGTCGCCTTCCCACTTCCCAGTGGAATAGCCGTTCCAGGTGGGATTGGGATCCTCCGGAAGGGGACGGCCATCGGTGAAAATCTGCCGGTATTGCATGTTGCGCTCGGCCAACACGATCACGCGATCGGGAGCTTCGACGATCCGCTTGTAATAATCGTCGGTCCAGATTCGGAGAGCCCCGCGCGGCATGCAGCGCACGTTGGGATCGTCCTTGGCCTGATTCGCACGCCGCTGCCTGACCAACTGGGCGGCCCAGGGCTGGTAGGGCAGACCACCCTTCAAGGTGTAAGCGAGATTAAAGAACTCCCGGCCGATATTGCTGACCTCCAGGTCGGAACAATGCGCGGCGCACGGCACCGAGGTTTGCCATCCCCACATTCCAGAGAGGTCGGGCGTACCGGCGGCGGTGCGCGGCGCGGGCGCAGAGAGATTGGGCTTGCCATCGGGCGTGCGCGGCACTCCGGCGGTCGGGTAACCCAGCCACTGCCCGCAGAGCGAGGCGGGAAGCGCGGTTGCGAGGACAGCTATCGCACAAGGAGCGAACGAGCTGCGTTGCATCACTTCAACTATACCCGCCGGCGCCGGCTAATTACGAATCGTGAGTGCGGCGTACGCCTGCCGAATTCGTCTTGAACTAAGCCGTTACCTTTACGTCGTCGGCGGGCACCAGCGTGTTCAACGACACGTGTGGCCAGGTGAGGCCGTTGAAGTTCAGTAAGACCGTTTGGGTGTACTGAATCTGGGTGAAGCGAACGGTGAGCTGGCGGGGGATATCCGAGTCCGTCACGGGGGTGACCGAGATGGTCGGCACGCGCTGGCCCGGCACACTGGGCGTGGCTTTCACGGCGAAGGGCGGGCCACCGATGTGCATGGGCGGAATGGTGATGACTTCTTCGACCGTTTCAATCCAGAAGACCGCCGTCATCTGCGTGGCCTGGGCGTTGGGCGCGGTGGCCGCGGGCTGGCCCAGCAGGAAGGCGATGTTATCGGTTCCTCCGCCGAAAAGCGGCGGGGGCGGCGGCGGGGCGGTGGAGATGAAAAGGGTAGTGGTGCTGACGATCTTTTGCTTGCTGATATGAGCGCGCAACAGCGAGTTGGGGTCGTCCAGTAGAGCTTGGGTGATGGTACCGGCGGCGATGAAGCTGGTCAGGTCCTGCGGGATGCGGGGCGTATTGGCGTTGGATGCGGTCTGGCTGGGGAACTTGATCTTGTTGTGAGGCGGCGCCGTTTGAAACGGCGTGATGTCTACGGCGGCGATCGTGGGCGGGCCGGCGATAGTGGAAATGACGCCTTGGGCGTTGATGGTCGTGCCATGCGGGATGGATGCCATACGGCAGACGGTATCCTGCGTGATCGGCGGCACGGTGGTGCCGGGCACGTGGATCCAGATCCCCGGCTCGGCGTGAATACCGACTTTTTCGCCATGAACGGTCACATCGTTGATGGTCTGCAGATAGGGCACGCCGTTGAGGAAGATGTCTCCCTGCGGGGTGGTGCCGCGGTTGGGAACCGAGCCCAGGCTTTTTGAAAAGGCGAGGATCTCGCTGGTGAGATTCAGTTCCAGAATGTTGTCGCCGGGGGGGAGCGGACTCGGCAGCGGCGTGGGCGTCGTGCTGTTATTGGGCCGGAAGATGGTATTGAAGCCGTTGCCAACCCAGTCTCCGACGAAGGCGGCCAGCGGGCCGAGGGGCGGGGGCGGCGTCGAGGGCGCGGGCGTCTTGTGATCTGGGCGGACATGCCCAAACAGGAAGTCGACGAGGTCAATTGACGATCTGAGAACTGGGTCGCTCATGGGAAATCCTCCTCCTTCAGAAGGGTCACCGATCGGAAAAGTTCAAGCAACACAGACCATTTCTGCCTGTGTTCTCCTGCTGACATTGAACCGGGATGCACCTGGGCGTTTTCCCGGAAGGCTGATTACCCTAGAGAGCGGAATCGCGCGGTGGGAGCCGCCAGCCTCAGTAGAATTTCACGAAAATTTCGTAAGTCCGGCTTAGGAATTGGCCCGCGGAAAGTGATCCGGCTGACACGGATTTTGCATGCGGCGATGGTTAGAACAGCGTGCTAGAATCCAAGTCGAAGAGGGCCGCTGTCGATGAGGCATCTATTTTTCCTGATACTGCTCGTGCAGGCATTGGCGGCCGCACCGCAAGACGTGATGGTGGTGAAGGGCAGCGATGTGGCTGGGATCGACAAGGCCCTGACGCCGAAACTGGACGATCATAAAGCCGCCGCGGAGCCGTTCCGCGCAGCCGGCGATTATCAGGCCATCGTGGTTCACCGGGAAGGCGACAGCGACGCCGAATTGGACGAGAAAGACGCGGAGTTGCTGGTGGTAGAGAGCGGAGAGGCGACCCTGGTGACGGGAGGCAAGCTGGTGGGTCCGAAGGCGCCTGTCGCCGGCAATGTCCACGCAGCCTCGCTGGACGGTGGCGCGAAGACGGCGCTGGCCGAGAAGGATGTAGTGCTGATTCCGGCGAACCTGCCGTATCAGATTTTACTGGCTGCCGGCAAACAGGTATCGTACCTGCTCATCCGGCACAAGGGCCCGGACGAGAGCTTCGAGGTAGAAAGCTCGTCGGCAGCGCCCAATGCGGCCACGACCAACGGCAATAAAGCCTTGCTGGGAGCCGATATGGGCCTGGGCTTTCGCGCATGCGTCGCCGGAGACAAGTCGCCGGACGGCACCATCGTGGATGGCTACAAGAAAGTGATCAGCCGCAATTTTACGGCGCACAGCTGTCTGTGGGTGCCGCTGCATCAGACGGAGACGGTCCCCAAAACCGCGAACGGGAGCGCGGCCGGCAATCCGGGGAAGCCGCAGTTGGGCATCGACATGGGCGGTGGCTATCGCGCTTGTGTTCCGGGCGACAAATCGCCGGAGGGCACGGAGGTGGACGGGTATCGAAAACTGTACCGCCAAGCCCCGGTCGGCATCTCCTGCGGTTGGGTAAAAATTCAGTAGGCGCGGGGGTCAGGCGCGGAGGAATTGCTGGATTTCGGCCAGCGTTTCCTTGGGCGCGCTTTCCTGCAGGGAGTGGTTGCCGGGCAGGCCTTTGCCGCCGATGTTGACGCCTTCATCCTTCCAGATGCCGAGCACGTCATAGAGCTTGCCCATGGCGCCGTTGGCGGCCCAAAGCGTCAGCACGGGGCACTGGATTTTCTTGCCAGCCTGGATGTCGGCATGATCGATTTCCAAGTCGATGGAAGCCGAGGCGCGGTAATCCTCGCACATGGCGTGGATGGTCAGCGGATTGGTATTGTTGCGCAGGTATTCGCGCATCACGTCGTTGGTGGCGCGCGCCAGGAAAGCCTCGTTCATCGCCTTCAGCTCGTTCTCGGGGCCTGGTGCTTTGCGCAGATAGTTGAACCAGTGAAAATAGGCCTGGACGAACTCCAGCGTGACGTGCGAGTAGAGATAATGCGCGGGCACGATGTCCATGACGACGAGTTTCTGGACGCGGTCGGGATGATCGAGCGCCATGCGGCGGCCGACGCGCCCGCCGCGGTCGTGGCCGACCATCAGGAACTGGCGGTAGCCCAGATGCTCCATGACTTCGACGCCGTCGAGCGCCATGGGCCGCTTGGACTGGCTGGCATAGTTGGGCTGATCAGCGGGCTTGCTGGAATCGCCGTAGCCGCGCAAGTCACACATCACGAGGGTGTAATCCTTGGCCAGATCCGGCGCGATCAAGCGCCAGGTGATGACCGATTGCGGCGCGCCGTGGAAGAGCAGGACGGGCGGGCCGGAGCCGCCGACCACCGCGTTGATCTCGGCGCCCGAAGTTTTAATTCGTTCGTTACGGAAGCTGGAGGGGAAGAACTTCATGCAGGGCGATGGCTCGCCGGCGGCCGTTTGCGCATCGGCTGTCTGGGCTTCTGCTGATTGTGCGGCGGCTTGCGCGCCGGCGAGCGCGGCTGCGCCCAGGACGGAATTCCGCAGCAAATTGCGACGCGTGGTGCTGTCTGGCATATTCACAACCTCACTCCGCTATCTTATTGCAATCCGAACCACGGGTCGTCAGCTTTGGGTGGGGAGGCATTGCAGTTTGTGGCCGTCGGGCCATTGCACGTATCCGGCGCGCATGCGGAAACTCTGGTCCTTGGCGCGGCTGCCGACCACGGTGACCGTGTCGCCGGGCTTCAGCGTGTCTTTCGCCCAGCCGAGGCGGCGTAGGATGACGAGACTTTCCATCTCGATGACCCAGTGCTCGGGTGCGCCGTCGGTCGAGACGTCGAGAAACAGCATGGAGTGGGGATTTTCCCACTCGAAACGCGTCACCGTGCCGCTGACGATGGTGCCGTGGATCAGGTCGTAGGGCGCGGTGGAATGATGCGCGTGGGCAGGCACGAGCGGCAGAGCGAGGGCGATCAGAAAAGCAAAATACCGCGGGCGAAACTGCATTCTCAATTTCAGTCTACTTGGAATAGTAGTGATCGCGTATGTTGGCGAGGCCGTTCACAATGTGCTGCTGATCGCGCTCGCCGCCGAAACAATCGGACTCGAACGGCTCCTGCGGGTGGGCGGCCTTCTTGATCATGAAATGTACCTTGAAGGTGCGCGTGAAGACCTTGGGGTCGTCGAAGGTGGCTTGGTAGTCGATGGTGTCCTGGTCGATCAGGGTGAAGTGCTCGACGATGTGGAGGGCGTCGCTATGGAAATGGCCCGCCATATCGAAGACGGACTTGTCGTTGTTGTCGGCGACATCCACCACCAGCGTGTTGCCTTCCCAGTGGCCGCGGGAATCGCCCATCCAGGCCTTGTAGCCCTCAGGATGCGGCTTGCCGTCCAGATACACCAAGCGCCGCGCGTGCATGTTCTCGTGGAGGAAGGCGATGAATTGGGGCGTTTGAATAATCTGGAAGCCGAAGTACATGGCGTGCGGGATGCCTTCATAGTGGCAATGGCCGGTGGGATCGAGTTCCATGTGCTCGGTGAGGTGCTTCACTTCCTCGTCGGCCCAGGGCTGATAGGGCAGGACGCCGCCTTCGACGATTCCGGTCTTGGATTCGGTGCCAAGAAAGAAGCCGCCGGGGTGCGGGAGGACAGAGTAAGCAGCGCCGCCGGCGCGAGGCTGCCAGGAGCCTTCGATATCGGGTTGGCCGTCGGGGGTGCGTTCCGGAGTAAACGGCTGGCTCTGGCTGAAAACCGGAAACGAAGCCAAGGCGAACAGAGCTAACAATCTAGGTGTCATTATTTCTTCCCCGGATACGGCCGAACGAATTCAAAAATGTCGCCCTCCGGCCGCTCTTCGTAAGGAGGATGGATGGCTCGGCCATCGTCGCCTTCGGTGCATTCCTGGTCGCGGAGTTCGAAGCCCGGTTCGGTGTTGCGATGCATCAGCATGTGGATTTTCCACGGGCGGGTGTAGGTTTTGGGGTCGTCGAGAGTGGCTTCGTAATCGATGGTGTTGGGGCCGAGGCGGGTGTAGCGCTCGACGACGTGCAGTTGGTCGCTGTGCGTGTGGCGCGCCGAGTCGAGCCAGGTTTTGTCGTTGAAGTCGGTGACGTCCACCACCAGCGTGTTGCCCTCCCAGTGGCCCACGGAATCGCCCATGGCGAAGTCGATGCCGTCCAGGTGCGGGCGGGAGTTGGTGGTGACGTAACGGATGTCGTGCAGGTATTCGTACAGGAAAATGACCACGCCTGGATGCTGGAGGATCTGGACCGGAAACGGCATATAACTGATGCGCGGAACGCCGGGCATCATGCAGTGGATGATCGGATCCACGCGCGGGCCTTTTTCTTCGCGCTCGAGCGCCTCGGGGCGGTAAGGAATGTCGTGGCCTTCGGCGATTTCGCCGACGTCAAACGATGCGGCGTTGCGCGTCTCCCAGATGCCTTGGAGATCGGGCACGCCCTCCGGCGTGCGCGGCGCCTTGCCGGCGTCGGCGATGGGCTGAGAACCCGCCTGCGCGAAAGCGGGAAGCCCGGCGAGCGGCAAGAACGCCACGGCCGCTGCCAGGGCGGGAAAGAAAAGACGGTTCACCGGGCCATATCTCCTGAGCTAGCCGGGATTGGTTTCCGTACCGAGGGTTTTGACGGTTCCATCCGGCATGGTCAATTGCTGCGCGTCGGCGGTGTGCGAATTGTCTTTGGCGCCATAGCCGGTGATCGTGATTTCCATGCCGGGTTTAATGGTGTCTTTGCGAAACCCTCGTTTGTATAGCACGGACGCCGATCCGGTTTCAAACGCCCAGTGGACGACCTGTCCGTTGTCGCCCTTGGCGTCGAGGTAAATCCAGGAGTGCGGATTGGAAAGGTCGAATTTGGTCACGGTGCCGGTGACCTTGACGACTTTGTTCTGATCATATTCGGCGGCGAAAGAGTGGTGAGCCAGCGCGGCTGTTGAAGCCAGCAGACCTCC
>DATJNO010000053.1:0-55256 GCA_035508055.1 Bryobacteraceae bacterium
CCGGCCGGCCAGTCACCGGCCCAGTCCAGCACGCCGCCCACGGTGTACGGCGGCCTTGCGTTGAATAACGCGTCGCTAACCGAGGTGATCGACCTGCTGGCGCAAAAGCTCAAGATCAACTACATCCTCGACCCGCGCGTCAAAGGCGGAGTCATCCTCAATACCTACGGCGAAACCAAGGACATCGATACGCGTTCGCTGCTGGAAACCATTCTGCGCATCAACGGCTTTGGCATGGTGAAACAGGGCGAACTCTACCGCATCGTGCCACTGGCCGACATCTCCCACCTGCCCATCCCGCCCGAGACGAAAACCGATCCCAACAGCATTACCGACGACGACCAGACCATGTTGAACCTGGTCTTCCTCAAGTTCATGACCGCCGACGATCTGGCGAAGGTTCTGGAGCCTTTCGAAGGCGAAAACGCCCGCATTTACACCTACACGCCCGCCAACCTCCTTCTGATGCTCGACAGCCGCCGCAGCATGCGCCGCCTGATGCAGCTGGTCGGGATGTTTGACAGCGATCAGCTCGCCAATCAGCGCGTGCGCGTTTACTCCGTCAAAAACGGCCGGCCCACCGATATCGCCAAGGAGTTGGACAACATCTCCAAGTCGGTCGCCATGTCGGACAAAAACTCGCCGGTGAAGTTTCTGCCGATTGACCGTATTAACGCGATCATCGCCGTCTCACCCAATCCCGGCTCCTTCGGCGAAGTAGAGAAATGGCTCGCTAAACTGGACGTCCCCGTCAAGGTTACCTCCAACGGCACCAACGATTACGTCTATCGCGTCCACTACGGAGAGGCGAGCTCAATCGCCTGCTCCATCCAGGCCCTGTATGGCCAATTGGAGGGCTACGGCCCCGGTGCCCAATCGATTCTCATGTGCATGGGCCCGACGAGTGGGGCTTTTGGAGGCGGGGGCTTTGGGATGTTTGGCGGCGGCGGCGGCATGTACGGTGGAGGAATGTATGGAGGCGGCGGAGGCGTTTACGGCGCCGGCGGCATGTTAGGCGGCGGCATGGGGGGCTATGGAGGTTACGGTGGCTTCGGCGGCGGGTATGGCGGCGGGTATGGCGGCTACGGCGGATACGGCGGGTATGGCGGCGGCTACGGCGGGTATGGCGGCGGCTATGGCGGCGGCTACAACCCAACTCCCTTCTCGAACCGCGGCGTGGGACCGAACACCGGTGCCGCTGGCGCGGCCGGCGATTTGACCGGGTCGTACCTGGGAAACGCCACCTCCGGCCAGCCATCCAGCGCCCTGTTCCCCCGAGTGGTCGCCAATCCGGTGAACAATACCTTGCTGATTCAAGCCACGCCGCAAGCGTACGACAACCTTCTGCAGTTGATCAAGCAACTGGACGTTCCTCCCCGCCAGGTTCTGATTGAGGCCAAGATCTATTCCGTCGACGTGACCCATGGCTTCAGTAGCGGCGTCTCCGGGAGTCTGCAAGCGGCCCCCGCCGGCACCAACACGGCCGCATCTTTGTTGGGGAGTCTTACCGCCGATGGCACCACCACGCTCTCGGCCGCGGCGCTGGTCGGCAAGAGCCGCGAGCTTCTGGGCACAGTTACCTTGTTGGAAACGGAAAATCGCGCGAAGGTCCTCTCTTCGCCCGCCGTCATCGCCACCGATAGCATTCCCGCCACGATCGAAGTCGGCTCCACGGTCCCCACGTTGTCCAGCTCCACCGCCAGCGGAATCACCGGGTCGGTGACTACCGGAATTGCGAATGCGTCCACCGGAATCGGCCTCAACATCGTCGCCCGCGTGACGCCCAGCGGCATCGTGACCATGATCATCAATCAGCAAGTCAGCGATCCCACGCCGACCACCACCAGCAGCATCGCCTCGCCTTCTTTCGCCACCAAGTCCGTCTCCACTCAGGTGACCGTCCAGGACGGCGACACGATCGCGATTGGTGGCATGATCCAGGAAAATACGTCCGTTAGCACCAACGGAATCCCGGTTTTGGATCGAATTCCCTACCTCGGCGGACTGTTCGGCTCTAAGTCGTATAGCAAGGAGCGCAGCGAGTTGATCATCTTCTTGACGCCGCATGTAATCTTCGACAGCAATCAGTTGCTGGACGCCAGCGATCAGCTCAAGGATGAGATCAAACTGCTCCGGAAGGACGTCAAAGAGTGACGCCTCTCTCTTTGAAACTGTCCAGCGGACTGTAAGTGACCCCACACCACGGCCCTATCCTTCGCATGCCGGCCCCTGCTCGAGCATGCGACCGGAGAAATGGCGGAACAACTCCCGGCCCCGTTGTTAGCGGAGAAAGACTTAGTCCGCGTCTAAGGCGTTTACTCGGTCATCGCCATTGATCCTCTTCTGGACACCGTTCGATGAGCATTTCCGCCGTTGGCTGTATATTATTGACTTACTGCACCTCCTATGATTAAATGTTTCGCTGGCGGCTAGGGCTGGAATGGGGTTGGCGTGCTGTGAGATCAATACTTTACGCTTGACTTGTTCTGGCGTCTAGTGTTATCAATGATTGACTGCGTCCGAACAAGTTTGGCGGCATTCATTCTTTGACGCATGAATCCCGCGAGCACAAAAGAAGATACGAGAAGTCTAAAAGCAAGTTGAGCTGGATGAAGACGATGAGGCAAATTCGAACAAGCAACCGCCGCGAGGCTGGTGAGCGCCAGCCGCTGTGTGGCCTGTTCGGGGCGGATTCACTATCTTCATGACGAGCGTTTACTCGAGGCTCAGGTTGAAAAAAGAGAACTTCCATCAATTCAATTTCAGTTTTCACAAGGAGAAGGAAATGGCAGATTTTCGCAAATGGCTATTAGCGTTTGCTGTGGCGGCCCTTCTGTTTGGCTTGGGTAGCTCAACGGCTTTCGCACAAGTCCCAGGCGGGTTCACTTGCAACGCGAGCGCGTCACCCCAGATCATCCGCAACGAGGGCGTCGCGGAACTTGTGGGTGACTTGATTCTTCAGTGCACGGGCGGCACGCCGACCCCTGCAGGACAGTACATCAAGAACTCCAACGTGCAAGTTTCTCTCAACACCAACCTGACCAGCCGCATCGTCGCTAAGACGGGCAACGTCTCCGAGGCGCTCCTCTTGATTGATGAGCCGTTCCCGGTCAACCCGTATCCCGCCACGGCGCAGCCGAATGGCTCGACCTTCGGGAGCCAGCCGCGGGCGCAGTTGGCTTGCTTGGCGAACAACAACATCAATTGCAGCATTATCAGCGTCGGTGTTGGGATCGGTAATGTCGGGTCCTACAACGGCCAGGTCTGCGCGCCCATGACAGGCTGCGCCGAGCCCGTTGAAAACCTCGGTGTTGGCACCGGTCCGCACTATAACGTGTTTCAGGGATATCAGTCCGGCATCTCTCAGATCACCTGGAACGGCGTGCCGATCGACGCTCCCGGCACCGCGGGCGTCCGCACCATCCGCATCACCAACATCCGCGCCAATGCCTGCATCTCGGGCGCTGGCGGGACGTTCCTGCCCACTCAGCTGTTTGAACAGATTGGTGTGAACGGTGGTGAAACCGTGGTCATCAACAATCCGGTTCAGACCGTCGCTTCCGTCCAACAGGGCTTGATCGGTGCGATCCCGATTCCTGCCGACTATCAGCAGTGCACCAGCGTGAACGCTACAGATATAGGCGGATTCGGTGGCGTAGCGGCTGATCCGATTCTCGTTAACGCCCAGGAAGGCTTCGCCTATTCCTTCAAGCCGCAGAGCTACGTTCAAATTGTGAATGGGCTCGCCGGCACGCCGTCAGGGCCCGGCATGCCTTCGCTCCAGAACGTTCCCGGCTTTACGTATGGCACTGAGTCCGGCTTGATTGTGGACGACGCGACCATCAACGGTGGGACCTTCGTCGACACTGGTAATGTTGTCGGCTTGGCGTCTCAGGGTACGCAGATCCAATACGCCTTCACCAATATTGGAGCGGGCGTGAACCTGTTTGTTCCCAATACCATTCCGCTGTCGGCTGCCATCGGCAATCAATACGCCCCTGGCGAGCCTGCCGGATTGGCGGTTCTGGTCGGTAGCGGCGGCGCTATGGGCCTCACGCAGCTCACTGTGGTCGGCACTTCGGCCATCGCGACGTACGAAATCTGGTACGCCGACGATGCCGTGGTCGAAGCCATCGGCCTCCCGGTGACGGTGGCCTACATCTCCAACACGGCCAACAACCTGCCGGCGACCGGCACGGGCAAGGTGTCGGTTAACTTTGCTCCGTTGTCCAGCGTGGCAACCTACTCCTACGGTGCTTCGATTCCGCGCTTCTGCCAGCCGTACACCGCGCTGAATCTGTACACCATCAATCCTTGCACTTGCGACCTGCTCTTCCCGTTCATCACCAACCAGTCGGGCTTCGATACGGGTGTCGCAATCGCCAATACTTCGCTTGACCCATTTGGCACCACACCGCAACAGGGCACCATTACGCTGTACTACTATGGTGGCACCACGGGTGGTGGCGCGGCCCCGCCGGCTCAAACTACCAACGATGTAGTTCCGGCTGGTCAGGAGTTGATCTTCACGCTGAGCAATGGTGGTAACTTCGGAATCGCGGCCACGCCGGGCTTCGAAGGTTACATGATCAGCGTTGCTAACTTCCAGTACTGCCACGCATTCGCCTTCATCAGCGACGTGGGTGCGCAGAGACTGGCGGAAGGCTACCTGGCCATCAGCCTCGATGTGCCGTTCAACCTGCAAGGTCTCGTGCCGGCCACCAACAGCCGCACGGTGAACTTCGGCGAGAACGACGGTAACTAAACCACTCGCTTCATCAGCGGGTAACAAGGGGGAGCTTCGGCTCCCCCTTTCCTTTTTCCGGCCTTGCGTTTGCGCCCTTTTTGCCGCTATTCTTTTGCCTCGATGAAATGCCCGGTCTGTGGTAGGCTTATTACTTAACCCCGCGTCCAGAAATCCGTAAGAGGTTGTCCTGCCATGCTCAAGAGAGTACTCGTTTCGTGCGTAGCTTGCCTGTTGCTCGCCTCGCCGGCGTTGAAGGCTCAGATCAAACAGGTTGTGTTCGTTCTTCCCGGAGGGACATCCAACGTCGGGAATGTGACCGCGCTCGGCACCAACCCACTGAGCCAGATCAGCACCTTCCAAGCTGGAGTCGGATCGTTTCTGCTGTTCGGCGAGCCCGACAACAGCCGCTTCTATGTCGTCGCAACCTCCCTCACGCAGACAGTAACCTCTGTGAGCAGCACGTTCCAAACCCCGCAGAACATTTTGAGCCTGGCCGCACCGGCCCTGGCCGCCGCCATGACTCCGGATGGAACGCGCCTCGCCGTTGTGAACGGCAATAGCGTGCATATCATCAACACCACCACCAACACCGACATTGTGTCCAGCGGCATCAACGTGGGTTCGGGAGTCAAGGTCTTTGATGTCGCGGTGAGTCTGGACGGGAAGACGTTCTTCACCCTGGGGACCACTTCGAGCGGGAGCCAGTTGAACTCCATCGATGTTGCTTCCACCACGGTCACCGGCACGCTGGCCATCTCCGGCACGGCCAGCGGCTTGGCGGTTGGCCCGAATGATCTGGTGTATGTCAGCGCTCCAAACCTGGTCGAGGAAATCAATCCCAATACTCTGCAGGTCACACCGAGCGGCTCCATCACGATGAATGCCACGCCGGGGCCCCTGGCTTTTACTCCCGACGGGCAGTATGCCATGGCAGCCAATGAGACGCCCCTCACCGGCTCTGACGCCGTGCTCATCTCTCTGGCCAATCATGCGGTAACGAGTACCGTACCCAACTTCGGGATTATCCTGACCAGCCTTCAGGCCATCGCCACAAACCAGATCCTCGCGTATTCCACTGAGAACAACACCGCCTACGTGTTCACGATCGGAGCAGGAGGGACGATCACCGAGGCGCAGCTTCCCGTCCCCGGCGCCGCCCAGGCCACGACGGCGCTCGCCACATCCAATGAAGTGCCCGGCGGGACCGTCACTTCGGTTCAATCCATCTTTGCGGTGAACTCCGGCACCGTGTATCAGCTCAACGGATCCACTTACCAATCGCTCGGGCTATCGCCGCTGGCGAGTGGAACCCAGGTTGGCGCAATCGCATACGCCGCCGCCACGGTGACAGCCGGCACCCCCACTACCGTGCTGCAGTATGGGGGGAACCAGAATCTCGCCACCAACAGTACCTCCCGGCCGATTGTGGTTCAGGTCCTGGATTCGAACGGGCATCCCATGTCTGGCGTCGCGGTCACGTTCACAACCACCTCCACAACCTCCACCCTCGTGTCCAACAACGTTGCTACACAAAGTAACGGCTACGCGCTCACCTACTTGAATGCCGGGTCGGTTGCCGGCCCCGTGCAGGTGACCGCCACGGCGGGTTCGAAGACCGTCGGATTTACCCTCAACGTCGGAGCCGCTACGGGCGGAGGAACCACCAACTCACTGACGATCGTCTCCGGCCAGGGTCAGATCCTGCCGGGCGGCGACAGCACCGTGGTAACCAACACACCCCTGGTGGTGCAGGTCACGGATCCGAGTGGAGCGCCTGTCTCGGGGGTAAACGTTACTTTCGTGGTCGCCCAGGGTCCGGGCACCGTCTTTGAAGAGGGCGGCGGCGGGTCTTCCCTGTCCTCCACCACCGATTCGGACGGGATGGCCAGCATCAATTTTTCATCGCAGCCTGTTCTCGACACGGTAGACGCGTTCACGCAAACACAAGTCGTCGCGAGTGCTCCTGGCACGAACACCGTGTCGTTCTACCTCACCGCCGTCTTACAACAGACCTTCGGGCCGGAATTCAATGTGCGTCAAGAGCAGCCTGCTCCCGGCGCGGTTCTCACCGGACAGGCCGGGCAAGTACTCACCGGCGCGCTGCAGATCGACGTCGCCTCCATCACCAGCATTGGAATTCCGAATATCAGCGTCATCCTCGATGATGGCGGCGTCGACCCCACCCGCTTTGCCAGCGCCACGTGCAATAATCCCAACGGCGCCGGCGTGGTCTCCAATTCTTCCGGCACGATTACTTGCGATATTCAGCTGGGACCCGTCGTCGGAACCGTGAACGTACACGCCGTGGTCGGCGACGAAGTGGCCCTCTCGCCATTCACCATCAACGTCAAGGCCGGACCGGCCGGCGTTGTCAACATTGTTCAAGGCAATAACCAATCGGGCCTGCCCGGCCAAATCCTTCCAAACGCACTGAAAATCCAGGTGACGGATTCGGCGGGCAACATTCTCGCCGGCCAGCCGGTCCAATGGCAGGCGGTCCCGTCCGGGAGCATCACGTTGACCAACGTGGCTAAGGTGACGGACTCGAACGGCGATGCGACGGCCACCGCAACGCTCCCCAGCACCCCCGGAACCTACCAGGTTCAGGCGGTCGCCGGGACTGCGATGGCGACCTTCAGTCTCTCCGCGGTCGTGCCGTCGGCCGGAATCGTATCCGTCTCCGGGAATAACCAGACGGCGGTCGTCAACACTGCATTCGGCGCACCGCTGGTTGTCCAGGTAGTGGACGCCAACGGCAACGGCGTGCAAGGCGTACAGGTCAACTTCCAGGTGACGGCCGGCGCCGCTACGTTGGGCAGCGCCAGCGCCACCACGGTCGCGAACGGGCAGGCATCCACGACCGTCCAAGCCGGCGCGACGCCCGGAGCGATCACCGTGACGGCGACCTCCGCCAGCTTTACCGCCACATTCAATCTCACCGCGCGATTGCCCGGCCCCACCAATCTCGCGATCGTGAACGGCGCGAGCTTCGATAAGACCACCGGCATCTCGCCGGGCGGCATCGCCATTATCACCGGGACTGGAATTCTGCCCGGCGTGCAGGGATTGGTGACGGCCAACAACATCGTCGGCCCCCTGCCCACGATGCTGCCCGCCACCAATGGCGCGAGCGTAGCCTTCGGGACTTCGCTCATACCCGCGCCCATCTACTACGTCATGAACGAGAATGGAACCGAGCAGGTGGCGATCCAGGTCCCGTTTGAGATTCCCCCTGGTCCGGTAACCATCACTGTCACGGCGGCGGGCGGAGGATCCTCCCCGCTCATCGCGATTGTGGAGCCGTTCGCTCCGGGAGTTTTCACCACCACGTCGACCGGCAGCCAGCCTCTTGCCGTCGCAGTGCGTCCGGATGGCAGCTTCGTCAGCGCGAATAACCCCGCCCAACAGGGAGAAAACATCACGGTATACGTGACGGGCCTCGGCGCGGTAACTCCAGCCGCGGCTACTGGCGACGCCGGCGTTCAAGGAGAAATGCAAAACGTCCAGGCTTCCATGATCATTGGGTTGAATAACTCCGGCGTGCCACTGGTTTCCGCTGTGTACGCCCCTGGCATGGTCGGCGTTTATGCAATCACTCTGACCGTGCCGTCCGGTACGACGGCGGGACCATCGCAACCTTTAGGTGTGATCGTTTTCGATTCGCAAAATAACGCGTATTTCGCCCAACCCACGTATCTGCCGATTCAATAATTCGTGGCCCTGGGGCGGGCGGAAGCCTGCCCCCTCATCACGAGACCAGGATGGAGCCGGGCGGCGGGTCGTTAGGATTATACGTTGTCAGGCCCGGGAAGGTCAGCCCCGGCGCGACCGGCACGGGAGATTGCAACGCTGAAGGGACCCAGGTATAACCGGCCGCTTGGCGGATTTGTGTCGCGATCTGCGGATCCCACCCTTCCACCATAATCGGATAGTCGATGGTGTATCCCTCCGATGCCAGTTGCATCGCCAGCGCCGCGCGTTGCGTCTCGTCCGGGATGTTGCGCAGCTGTTGCACGGCGGCCGGCTGGCTCGCCCAGTAGGCATCGTCCGGGTCTGTGTCTGACGTGGCCGTGGTACTTTGCGACGGAGCAGAAGTCACTGGCGCCCAACTCGCTGTTGTCGCCGCGGCAGAATTTTGACTGGCGGCACTGGTTTGGCTCGGCGTCGCGCTCACGCTGAGCTGAACGGTGCTGGGATCAATGCCCATTTCGCTGAGCGCCTGCGAGATGGCCGCTGAGAGTTCGCTGTCAAATGATTGAGAACCAATGCCCGGGGTGCTGGCGTTGCTCGAACTTGCCACGGGGACCGTGCTCGGCTCCGTCAGACTCACGGAAAGATTGATCATACGGTGTTCGGCCTCCGCGAACACCTATCGCAATGCAGGGGCCAAACTACCGGATTTATTTGTTGGGCGTCTGCTCGACCGGATGCTGGTGTTCCAACACCACCTTCAACACAAAACGTTGACCGGTGGGCGATACGTACAGTTGCACTGTCGGTGTGCCGGTAAGCTTCTTGGCGCAATCCACGCAGGCTATCTCAGGCGCTTCCAGGCGAAAGTTAAACGCCACCGTAGTCTCCTCGTTGGCGTTCAATTGAGTCTTGCCGAGAGTGATCCTCAGGCCGGGAACGTCCAGCTTATCCAGATGCAGCTGGATGGATCCGGGCATCTTGTTGCGCACGTGGATGACGTCCTCGGAGTCCTGGTCCGTACGCAGATGCACAACCTCTTTGTCCACGCTGACCAGGGCCAGAATGTTTTTCGCCTCCGTGTTGACGTCGGTCGGCAAAACGGACACGCTGGATGGGTCCTTCCCCTGGGGCACGGCAATAAATCCCGTGGGCGAGAAGGGGCTGGGCACGAACTTGGGCTTCACGTAATACCAGAACCATTGGCCGTCCGCCACCTTCCAAGTGGTGGTGATCGGAAATGAAGCCAGCGTGGAGTGTCCCTCAAATGTCCAATAGCCCTTGCAGCCTTCCACCACCGTGGCGGTGGTGAAATTGTCCGCGTAGTGGATCTTAATGGTCTCACAGGACTGGTACTTTTGCTTGCTGGCTTCGAGGAAAGCGTCCTGCGAATCATCGGCCACCATCGCATACGCTTCCTTAAACTTACCCGCCATTTCGGCTTCATAGAACTGCTTGACGCGGACGCGCAGAGCTTCATCGATCGGCGGCGGAGCCTTGTCAAACAGTTCCGAATCGGCTTGGCAGAAAGCCGCCACGGAGCAAAGGAGCAACAGGCAAGAGATACGGGAGAGCTTCATAGTTCAGGATCGACCACCTAACTATGGTAACCCGATCCCAGCGTCTCCGTCCGGTGGTCCGTTTGACCGTATGCTAGAAAAGAGGACGTGTGGCCAACCCGCAGTTGAAACGCGCCGGCAGCGCCCGTAACCCCCTTTGGTACAAGGATGCCGTTATCTACGAGCTGCACGTCAAGGCCTTCTTGGACAGCAATCACGACGGGATTGGCGATTTTCCGGGGCTGATTCAGAAGTTGGATTATCTTCAGGAACTCGGTGTCACCTGCCTGTGGCTGTTGCCCTTCTTCCCCTCGCCCTTGCGCGACGACGGCTACGACATCAGCGACTATCTGAGTATCCATCCTGCCTACGGAACCATGCAGGATTTCGAGACTTTTCTTGCCGCCGCCCACGAGCGCGGAATGCAAGTGATGGTGGAACTGGTGGTGAACCACACCTCCGATCAACACCCCTGGTTTCAGGCCGCGCGCCGGGCGCCCGCCGGTTCGCCGGAACGCGATTTCTACGTCTGGAGCGACAACGACCAGAAATACGCCAACGCGCGCATTATTTTCACGGACACGGAAAAGTCCAACTGGACCTGGGATCCGGTGGCTCAGGCCTACTATTGGCATCGCTTCTTTTCGCACCAGCCCGACTTGAACTATGACAACCCGGTGGTGCTGGAGGAAGTACTCGGGATCATGCGCTTCTGGCTGGATCTGGGCGTGGACGGCCTGCGGCTGGACGCCATCCCCTATCTGGTGGAACGCGAGGGCACGAACTGCGAAAACCTGCCCGAGACCCACGCCATCCTGAAGAAGATCCGTGCCGCCATGGATGCGGGCTACGAGGACCGCATCATCCTGGCCGAAGCGAATCAATGGCCCACCGACGTCCGGGCGTACTTCGCCGACGGCGACGAGTGCCACATGGCCTTTCACTTTCCGCTGATGCCCCGCATGTTCATGGCGCTCCGGCTGGAGGACCGGCTGCCCATCGCGGAGATCATGGGCCAGACTCCCGAGATCCCGGAAACCTGCCAATGGGGCCTGTTCCTGCGCAACCACGACGAGCTCACGCTGGAGATGGTGAATGACGAAGAGCGCGACTACATGTATCTGGCTTACAGCGCGGACCCGCGCATGCGCATCAACGTGGGGATCCGGCGGCGCCTGGCTCCGCTCATGGAAAACAACCGCCGCCGTGTGGAGCTGCTGAACAGCCTGCTGTTCTCCTTTCCCGGAACTCCCATCCTTTATTACGGCGACGAGATCGGAATGGGCGACAACATTTATCTCGGCGACCGCAACGGCGTGCGCACGCCCATGCAATGGACCGCCGATCGCAACGGCGGCTTCTCGCGTGCCAATCCGGCCCGGCTCTACAGTCCGGTGGTGATGGATCCGGTGTACGGTTACGACGCGGTGAACGTGGAGGCGCAACAGGGCGACCCGTCCTCTTTGTGGAGCTGGATGCGCAATCTCATCGCGCTGCGCAAATTGTTCCGCGTCTTCGGCCGCGGATCCATCGAGTTCCTTTATCCGGTGAACCGCAAGATCCTGGCCTACGTCCGCCGCAACCAGGGCGAGCAAGTGCTGTGTGTCGCCAACCTGTCGCGGTTCGCGCAACCGGTGGAGTTGAATCTTCAGCAATTCGAAGGCATGCGTCCGGTGGAGATGCTGGGCTATGTCGAGTTTCCCCTGATTGGCAAGCAGCCGTATCCGCTCACGCTTGGCCCGTACGGGTTTCTTTGGTTCGAGCTGCAGCCGACGCCGGAGCAGGCTGAAATCCTGGCCGACGAGAGCTTGTCGGCTTACGCGACGGTTACGATTCTCGGCGGCTGGAAACCGGTTCTGGAAGGTCCTCAATGGACCACACTCGAGCGCGTGCTCCCCGAGTACCTGCAAAAACAGCGCTGGTTCAGCGGCCAGCCGCGACGCATCCGTGAGACGTTGCGCATCGATTGGGCCGAAGTGGCAGGCGCCGGTTCGGTACTGCTGCTGGTGGAGGCAGATTACGAAGACCAGGGCTCGGATTTGTGCCAGCTGTGCCTGGCGGCTGGTTTCGCGAGCGCGGCCGGCGCGATTCGATCCACTGCGCCCGCGGCCATCCTTTGCGGCGCGGTTTCCGCCGAGGACGACGGCGTGCTCTACGACGCGCTCCTGGACGACCAGACTTGCCTGGCACTGCTGGCTGCGATCGGCGAAGGGCGCGAGATCTCCAGCGCCAAAGGCTCGATTCGCGGCGTGCCGGCCGGCTGGTTCGCCCGGCTTCATGCCGCCGAATCGCTCGTTCCACATCGCATCCCGGACGAGCAGAGGAATTCATCCATCGTTTTCGGCGACCGCCTCATCCTGAAACTGTTCCGGCGCTTGGAACCCGGCCCCAATCCCGATTGCGAGATCAGCAGGTTCCTGACCGAGAAGACCGACTTCAACCGCATTCCGCCGTTTGCCGGGTTGATGGAATACATCCGGCCCGGCGCCGAACCGGTGACTCTCGCCATGCTGCAGGGCTTCGTCGCCAATGAAGGCGACGGCTGGAAATGGCACCAGGAAGAACTGGCGCGTTATTACGAGCAGCATGCCCGGCTTCCCTTCGACGCAGAGGTGAAACTGCCCGCCGCCCGCTCCTGCTTTGAAGTTTCCGAATCCGAGCCGGGCGCGCTGGCCCGGGAGCATCTGGGGATCGGACTGGATTCGGCGGCCATCCTCGGCCGGCGCACTGCGGAGCTGCATCTGGCTCTGGCCAGCGCGAAAGACGATCCCGCATTCGCACCCGAGCCGCTTTCGGAGGATCGCCTGCGCGCGCTGGCGGCGGACCTCCGCGCGCACGCGATCCGGGTGCTGGATCTTCTGAAAGACAATCTTCCGAGGCTTTCCGATGACCTGGTGGAGCAGGGCGGGCTGCTGCTGGGCCGCCGCCGGGAGCTCCTGCAGTCTTTTCACTTCCTGGGCGAGCTGGAACACGGCGGACTGCGAACGCGGGTCCACGGCGATTATCATCTGGGTCAGGTTCTGCGCGTCAAGCAGGATTACGTCATTCTGGACTTTGAAGGCGAACCGGCGTATCCTCTGGCTGAGCGCCGCGCCAAGCAGTCGCCGCTCAAGGACGTCGCCGGCATGCTGCGTTCCTTCAGTTACGCGGCGCAGGCCGGCCTTGCCAGTTATGCGGCCAGGCATCCCGATGATCTCGACCGGCTGGCGCCGTGGGCCCAGCTCTGGGAAATCTCCACGATGGCCGAGTTTCTGCGGGCGTACCGGGCCGCTGCCGCCGGCGCGCTCTTCTTGCCGGCCAGGCGGGAGGACTTCCGAGCGCTGCTGGAGGCGTACCTTCTCGACCAGGCTCTTTACCAACTCGCCTACGAGTTGGAGAATCGTCCCGCGTGGATAAAAATTCCCGCGATTGGAATCCTGTCAATCTTGCCGTAAAGCGGGCGGAAGCGGATCAGTAACGATATGGCCGAACTGGACACGATCGCACCGGAAGCGAGAGATCAAGTGGAGAGCCTGGGCGCCGCGGACCTGGTGATCGCGCTGCCCGCCTGCGGCAGCCCCGAGGGCCTGCAGACGATAGTCGCGGGGCTGAGTTCGTCTCCCGCGCTAATCCAGGACCGCCAAGTGGTGCTGGTCTCGCCGCTGGCCGCGATCCAGCCACTTCAAGCAAACGGCGAACCGCCGCTTGCCCGCCCCGGGATACGCCTGCTGCCCTATCCGTTCGTGGAACAGCTCGATAGCCAGACCGAGCGGGACGATCTGCGCTCGTTGTTCCTGATCTCGCGAAAACTCGGCGCCCGCGCCTGCGCCGTGCAATATTCGGGAATCGATCCGGCGACGGCGGGCGTCCCTCGGGCGCTGGTGGAACCGGTCCTCGAGCAGGGCTACGACCTGGCTGCTCCTTACTACGCGCGGAGAAAATTTGACGGCCTGATCAACAGCGCCATTGTCTATCCGCTCACGCGCGCCCTTTATGGAAAGCGCATCCATTACCCGATGGCGATGGACCAGGCTTTCTCGGCCCGGCTGGTGGACTGGTGTTGCAAGCCCTCCGCCACCTCCGGCGGGTCTGCCCCGCTGGCTTGGATGACGGTGAACGCCGTGTGTGCCGGCCTGGAGGTCTGTCAGGTGAGCCTTGGCGTTCCCCCGCCGCCGCCCAAATCCACCCCGGAGCTGAGCACCGCTCTGGCAGCCATGTTGGACTCGCTCTTCCTGGACATGAACCGCAACGCGATGTTCTGGCAGCGTGCGCGGGCGTCGCAGATGGTTCCCATGTTGGGCGCAATCCAGACCGCTCCCGAGGAAAGCCCGGCCGTGGACGTTCGCAAGATGATCGACGCGTTTCAATTGGGCTGCCGCGACCTGGCCGAAATCTGGGGTGCGGTGCTTTCGCCGGCCGCTTTGATCGAGCTGAGAAAGCTGGCCAGGACGCCCGCCGAACAGTTCCGGCTACCGGACCATCTGTGGGCGCGCCTGATCTACGATTTCGCGCTGGGCCACCGGCAACGAGTGATGAACCGCGACCACTTGCTTCGGGCCCTGACCCCGGCTTATCTGGGCTGGGTGGCTTCCTACGTTCTGGAGGTACAGGACGCCGGTCCGCGCCAGGTGGAAGAGCGGCTGGATCGGTTGTGTCTGGCTTTCGAAGCCGAGAAACCTTACCTGCTGTCGCGCTGGAGGTGGCCGGACCGCTTCAATCCCTAAGCGGACAGCGAAAGGAGTCAAGGATGTGGAACCAGGTTGAACTCGCGCTCGACGAATCCGCGCGGCGCATCATTTCCGGGGTGGTGAATCTCCTGCCGGGATTCGTCGCTTTGGTGGTTGCTCTGCTGCTCTCAGCCATTGTGGCGGGGATCGTGGGATTCCTGCTGCGGCGCTCCCTGCGCGGCATTGATTTCGACTCCCGGGCCGCCGGCTGGGGCTTGGGCGGATTGGCCCAGATTTCGCCCTCCAAAAGCCCGACCGTCCTGGTGGTTCGATTCGTCTGCTGGTGCATCATGCTGGTGGGATTTCTAATTGGGATCGCCGCCTTCGACGCCACGCTGACCTCGCGCATGGTGCTGCGGCTCTTCGCTTACCTGCCGAACCTGCTGGCCGCGATTCTGCTGCTCGTCGCCGGCACGATTGTCGCGCGCTTTCTGGCTCGCGGCGTCCTGATCGGCGCCGTCAATATGAACGTTCAGTATGCGCGGCTGCTGAGCCTGGGCGTCAAATGGCTGGTGCTGGTGCTGACCGCGGCCATGGCGCTCGATCACTTGGGAATTGGCGGGAAGATCGTCGATCTGGCTTTTGCCATCCTGTTTGGCGGCATCGTGCTGGCTCTGGCTCTGGCGGTCGGGCTGGGATCGAAGGACCTGGTCAGCCGTTCGCTGGAGCGGCAAACCAGCAGGGAGGAAGAAAGGGAACCCTTCCATCATCTGTAGCCGTTTCAGAGGGCAGATTTGGCTGGGAGGCAGGGACTCGAACCCCGATACGCAGATCCAGAGTCTGCAGTCTTACCATTAGACGACCTCCCAGCAGGAGGTCAATCTCATTCTAGCATCGGCTTTTCGGCCCGGCATCTAGCGGCCGGCCGCGCGGGGAGGAGCCTTCGCGGCGCGGGAACGGGCCGGAATCCGCGCCAAATAGGCTTTCCAGCGCTCCAGTTCGCCTTCCGAATCGAAGGCGCTCCACTCGCGGCGCAACTGCCTGAGCTTATGCCGCACGCCGCGTTGGAGCTGGGCCTGGAGTGCCTTATCGCTGGCGAGCAAAGCCGCGATGCTTTGGTTATCGCTGATGTCTCCCAGCGTACTTTGCAGACCGCGCAGAGCATGAACATAACGTTTCAGGCCGGGGCCGTAGACGGGCTGAAACAGCTCCAAGGTGTAACGGAAGCGTTTCGTCGCGATGCGGAAGCGATGCAGCTCGCTGGGAGGGGCCTTGGGATGGACCGCCTGGCGCCCGGCTTCAAAATACTTCTTGGCCATCTTTGGCAGCACGGCCCGGGCGTTTTCCGCTGTGCTCCGATCGGTTCGCAGCTTCATACGCTTTCGAGCAGCAGGCGATTGCGCCACTTGGCGGAGAAGTCGCGCGCGTTCCAGCGGCGCACCAGATCGATGAACTGCCGCTGGAAGCCGGTCCGCTCTTTCCTCAAACGTGCAACGTGCGACGTGTGCTTCGCCTGGATCACGAACTCCGCCGCAATATCGCGGTTGCGAATCTCGGACGTCAACTGCATCATCGCCTTGAGACGCTTGCGAATCTTCTTCACTTGGGGTTCGGGAAGCAGATCGGCGAAGATCAGCAATCCCTGGGAGAAGCGGCGGATGCTGACGCGAACGTCGTGAATCTCGCCCGGCCCGGGCGTCTGCGCGGCGCGATGGAGCTGGAACGCGAGCCGGGTGAGCAGACGGTTCAGCTGCTCGACGGCATAGTCGCGAATATCGGTTTGGCCCGTCACGCTTTGATCCGGGTCAACTGGAGCGCGCTCTGGTAGGTTTCACGGAACGAGTCGGCCACGCGCTCCACGGCCCACATTTCGATATCGGGATCGGGCTCGGCGTCGAGCGCAATGGTGACGGTGCCGTTCCGCAAGTGCACCTGCATGTCGTGGATGCGCTGTTCGTGACTGCGGTCCAGGCTGTCGGCGATGCGCAATAGCGGCACCAGCAGCGTGATCGCACGGCGCGAATCCGAGTCGACGGCCTGGAAGGGCGAATGCCGCAACATGGGCATCGACTTGCGGTGATAGCGGCACAACAGCGCGACCAGGTTGCGCTCGTTGTCGGTGAATCCAGCCAAATCCGAATTCGCCACCAGATAATAGGAATGCTTGTGATGGCTGGTGTCGCTGACGAAGTGCCCGATGTCGTGCAAATACGCCGCGGCTTCCAGCAGCTTGCCCAGCTCCGGCGGAAGGCGGTGCAGGGGCTGCAAGGATTCGAACAACCCGCGCGCGATTTCGGCCACTTTGCGCGCATGACCGAGCTGGACGCCGTAGCGGCGGGCCATTTGTTCGACGGTGCGGCGCTGGTCGCGGTTGAGCATGCTGCGCTCCCGGCCCACGTTCCGGGACGCCAAATCGGCGATGATGCCGTCGCGCACGCCGGCGGCGGAATAATGCAGCGCCGGCTGCTGGAACATTTCCAGCGCACGCAGGAAAACAGCCGCGCCGGCCACGATCAGCTCCGCGCGATTCGGCCCGATGCCTTGCACTTTGCGGCGGGCGGCCAGATTGAGCGTGCGAACGTCGCGGAAGAAGCGCCGGATCTGGGCCACCGATGCTTTCAGACGGTCCGCTTCCTCGCGGCGTGAACGCGCCACACGGTTCACCGCGCATACAATCGCCGCAGCCGTCGCGGAGGTCGCGATGGCGCGATCGAATGGGCCCGCTCCGATGCGCCGCACCGGAGCCGCCAGCTTTTCCTCGATGTATTCGTTCATGCGGTGCAATTCGAGCGGCGTGGGTGGATCGGTTTTCAGGAAAACTTCGGTCAGGCGCACGGCGCCCAGGGGCTTGGAAAACGCTTCCGCGAGCACTCCCTGGTCGGCCAGGATGGTTTCGGCGCTGCCGCCGCCGACGTCGAGGATCAACACGCGTTTGCCGGCTTGCGGCCAGCGAGACTGAACGCCCAGATGGATGAGCCGCGCTTCTTCCTGGCCGGAGATGATCTCCACCGGCGTGCCCAGGGCCTGTGCGGCGCGTTCCAGGAACTCCTGTGCGTTGCTGGCGTCGCGCACCGCGCTCGTGGCGACGGCCCGTACGCCGATCACGTCCAGCTTCTGGTAGATCCCCGCCATGCGCGCCAGGTTCTGGCAGACAAATTCCATGGCGTTGGCCGTGATCCGGCCGTCGCGGAAAACGCCCTCGCCCAGCCGCGTCACCTGACGTTCGGACGCCAGGATGATGGTGGCCACGCCCGGGCCGGTTTCGGCGGCCTGCATGCGGATCGAGTTGCTGCCGATGTCCACGGCGGCATAGCGCGGCATAATTCATAGTAACGTGACAATGTTACGAAGCCGCGAAAAGCTTATAATGAACGGTTCGCCTCCCCTATGCCCCTTCTGGTCCCGAATCGCCATCGCGGCAAGTTGATTGTTGTCGAGGGAATCGACGGTTCCGGCAAATCCACGCAACTCGCGCTGCTGAGCCAATGGCTGCGGTCGCAATGCATCGCGGTGTCGTTCAGCGAGTGGAATTCGTCGCCGCTGGTGCGGGAGACGACGCGGCGCGGCAAAAAGAAGAACATGTTCACGCCGGTGACGTTCAGCCTGATCCACGCCACTGACTTCGCCGACCGCCTGGAGCGCTACATCGTGCCGCTGTTGAAGGCCGGCGCGGTGGTGTGCGCCGACCGCTACGCCTACACGGCTTTTGCGCGCGACGTGGTCCGCGGCGTCAGCCGGCGCTGGGTCCGCAACCTGTACCGTTTCGCGGTGCGGCCGAACCTGGCGTTCTATTTCCGCGTGCCGCTGGAAGTGGCTATCGGGCGCATTCTGGGCGGGCGCAACGCGATCAAATTTTACGAAGCCGGCATGGATCTGGGGCTCAGCCGCAACATCGAGGAGAGTTTCCGGATTTTTCAAGGGCGCATTTTGGACGAATACGAAGCGATGGTGCAGGAGCTTGGGTTCCATGTGATCGACGCGACCGGCTCCATCGAGGAACAGCAGCAGCAGATGCGCGAGATCGTGATGCGCGAGCTGGGCGAGAGCCTGCGCAACGGCATCATGCGCGCTCCAGCGAGGGAGATGGATGTTGCACAGGCAGCCGCTCGAATTCTATAGCGAACCGCTGGCGGGCGTGGATCGCGAGGAGCTGCACGGCAAGCTGATCGTGATCGAAGGGCCGGACTCAGTGGGCCGCTCGACGCAGGTAGCGCGGCTGCGCGCGTGGCTGGAGCACCAGGGGCACGCGGTGCTGGACACGGGACTCGCGCGCGGGGCGCTGGCGGGGAAGGGAATCCAGCAGGCCAAGGAAGGCAACACCCTCGGCCCCATCACGATGACGCTGTTTTATGCGACGGATTTCGCCGATCGCCTGGAGAACGAGATCATTCCCGCGTTGCGCGCCGGTTTTGTCGTCCTGACGGACCGCTACATCTTTTCGCTGATGGCGCGAGCGATTGCCCGCGGTGAGGATCGGGCCTGGATCGAGCGCGTGGCCAGCTTCGCCCTGGTGCCGCACGCGATTTACTATCTGCGCGCCGATGTGCGCGACCTGGTGGCGCGCGTGGTGCTGGGCCGCGGCTCGTTCGATCATTGGGAGAGCGGCATGGACATGCGCTTCGGCGTGGACATGTATGACAGCTTCGTGCGCTACCAGTCACGCGTGATCCTGGCGCTGGACCGCATGGCCAAGCGCTACCAGTTCGACATCGTGGATGCGTCGAAGCCGCCGGATCAGATTTTCCGGCTGCTGCAGCGCTCCATCGGGAAGCTGTTCTAGTGGTGGGCCCTGAAGGATTTGAACCTTCGACCAACGGATTATGAGTCCGCTGCTCTAACCGCTGAGCTAAGGGCCCGGAAATGGCCTGAACGGCTACTCTTCCATCCTACCTTCAGACGCTCAGGTGCGCCTGCACCACGTTGTCGGTGAGATCGCCGATCGGACCGGCGGCCACGCGGCGGCCCTTATCGAGAATGCAGAACTCGCTGGCGACGCGGCGCGCGAACGGCAGCTTCTGTTCCACCAGCAGCACGGTCAGGCCCTGATCGCGATTCAGCCGCAAGACGATGTCGCCGATTTCATGCACGATGTTGGGCTGAATGCCCTCGGTGGGCTCGTCCAGGATGAGCAGCTTCGGCTCCAGCACCAGCGCGCGGCCGATGGCGAGCTGCTGCTGCTGTCCGCCGGAGAGATCGCCGCCGCGCCGGTTCAGCATTTGCCTCAGGACGGGAAACAGGTCGAAGATGCGGTCCGGAATCGAGCGCGGGCCGTTCTTGCGCATGCCCAAACCCACGCGCAGATTTTCCTCCACGGAGAGCTGCGAAAAAATCTCGCGGCCCTGCGGCACGTAGCCGATGCCCATCCGTGCGCGCTGCTCGGCGGGACACTTCAGCAGATCGGTTCCTTCGAAGTTGATGGCGCCGGAACTGGACGGATGCAGACCCATGATGCACTTCAGCAGCGTGGTCTTGCCCATGCCGTTGCGGCCCATCACGCACATGCGCGCGCCGGCGGGCACTTCCAGGTCCACATCCCACAGCGTGTGGCTGCCGCCGTAAAACTGATTGAGGCCTTTGATGGACAGCACGTTCAGACTCCCAGATAAACTTCGATGACGCGAGCGTCTTTCTGCACTTTGTCCATGTCGCCCTCGGCGATCACCTGTCCTTCGTGAAGCACAATGACCCGGCGGGCGATGGATCGCACGAAAGACATGTCGTGCTCCACCACGACGATGGAGTGCTCGCCTTCGAGCGATAGCAGAAGCTGGGAGGTGCGCTCGATTTCGTGCGGCGTCATGCCGGCCACGGGCTCGTCCACCAGCAGCAAGGCCGGGTTCTGCATCAGCAACATGCCGATCTCCAGCCACTGCTTCTGGCCGTGCGAAAGCACTCTGCCCAGCGCGGACTGCTGATCCGCGAGGCCGATGATGTCCAAAACTTCGTCGATTCGGTTCCGTTGCGCGGGCGTAATGCGGGCGCGGAACGTTTTCCAAAACGAGCGCGTGCCGGCCAGTGCCAGCTCCAGGTTTTCGAAGACGGTGAGCTGCTCGAACACGGTCGGCTTCTGAAACTTGCGCGCGATTCCCGCGCCCACGATTTGTTGCTCGGACAGTTGCAGCAGGTCGATGTCGTTGCCGAACCAGGCCCCGCCCGAATCGGGCCGCGTCTTGCCGGTGACCACGTCCATCATCGTGGTCTTTCCGGCGCCGTTGGGACCGATGATGCAGAGCAGCTCTCCGGGGTCGACGTAAAGCGAGAGCTGATTGAGTGCCTTGAACCCGTCGAAGCTGACGGTCACATCCTCGAGATAAAGCCGTTTCTCCGCCTTACCGGCCCGCATTGACCGCCGCCGTATCCGCCTTGCTTTCCACGTTGCGTCCAGGCGGTTTGTCTTTGCTCCAAGCCGGCACCAGGCCGATGATTCCACGCGGGAGGAACAGTGTTACCAGCACGAACAACGCGCCCAGCGCGTACAACCAAACCTCGGGAAGCGCGCCGGTAAAGTAGGTTTTCGCGTAATTCACCAGCACCGCGCCCGCGATGGCGCCATAGAGCGTGCCGCGACCGCCCACCGCCACCCAGATCACCACTTCAATGGAATTGATGGGTGAAAACTCGCTCGGGTTGATGATGCCGATTTGCGGCACGTACAGCGATCCGGCGATGCCCGCGATGATGGCCGACAACACGAACAGCCACAGCTTGAACGATTCCACCGGATAGCCGAGGAAGCGCGTGCGGCTCTCCGCGTCGCGGATGGCGCGGATCACGCGCCCGGCCCGCGATTCGACAATCATGCGGCAAACCAGATAGCTCACCGCGAGTGCGGCGGCGGAGATCAACACCAGCGCAACGTGCGTGCGGTTGGAATCCAGGTTGAAGCCGACGATGTCCTTGAAATCGGTGAATCCGTTGTTGCCGCCGAAGCCCATGTTGTTGCGGAAAAAGGCTAGCATCAAGGCGTAGGTGAGAGCCTGCGTGATGATGGAAAAGTACACGCCGGTGACGCGCGAGCGGAAGGCGAACCAGCCGAAAACCAGTCCCAGCGCGGCGGGCACCAGCACCACCATCAGGAGCGCGAACCCGAAATGGTTGAAGCCGTACCAGAACCAGGGCAGCGACTTGTAATTCAGAAACACCATGAAATCGGGCAGGATCGGATTGCCGTAGACGCCGCGCGGGCCGATCTCGCGCATCAGGTACATGCCCATGGCGTAGCCGCCCAGCGCAAAGAACGCGGCATGGCCCAGGCTCAGGATGCCGCAGTAGCCCCAGATCAGGTCGACCGCGAGCGCCAGCATGGCATAGCAGAGGTACTTGCCGATCAGGACCGTGCCATAAGAAGTGAGGTGCAGAGCGGATGAGGAGGGAACCGCCAGGTTGAGAACGGGCACAACGATGGCCACCAGGGCGAGCACGGCCAGGAACGACGCCCCTCCCCGATCCCGGCCGATGACCCCACTCCAGTGGCGCAGCACCTGCTACTTGTCCTCCGACGCGCGGCCAGCCTGCGGGAAGAGTCCGCGAGGCCGGGCCTGAATGAAAAGAATCAACGCGACGAGGACGAAGATCTTTGCGAGTACGGCTCCGGCGTACGGCTCCAGGAGCTGATTGACAATGCCTAACGAGGTGCCGCCAATGAGCGAGCCCCACAGGTTTCCGACGCCGCCAAACACAACCACCAGGAACGAATCGACGATGTAGTCCTGGCCCAGATTCGGCCCGACATTGGTCAACTGGCTCAGCGCGACTCCTGCGACGCCGGCGATTCCGGAGCCGAGGCCGAACGTCATGGCATCCACCCACTCGGTGCGGATTCCCATGGCCTTAGCCATGGCGCGATTCTGCGAAACGGCCCGGATGTCCAAGCCGATCCGGGTGCGCTTCAACACCAGCAGGAGCAGGAAGAAGATGATCAATGTGAAGACCACGGTGTAAAGCCGGTTATAGGTGATCTCCAACGCGTCGTTGAGGCGCAGGGAGCCGCTCATCCAGTCGGGGGTGATCACAGCGCGGTTGAGCGCCGAGAAAATCGAGCGGACGCCCTGTTGCAGAATCAGGCTGACGCCGAATGTCGCCAGCAGCGTCTCCAGCGGCCTTCCGTAAAGATAGCGGATGATGGTGCGCTCCATGAGAACGCCCGCCAGGCCAGCGACAACGAACGCCGCCGGAATTGCCACGAGAATCGAGATGCCGATGTGCCCGGGCATGATCAACTGGACGACATAAGTGGTGTAGGCGCCGAGCATCATCAGCTCGCCATGAGCCATGTTGATGACACCCATGACACCGAAGGTAATGGCGAGCCCGATGGCGATCAGAACCAGCACCGAGCCGACGCTGAGGCCGAAAAACAGCGTTTCGATGCCGGAATAGAACGAACGCCAGCGGTCCATGTGAGCGATCGCGTCGGCGGCGGCCTGACGCACCTTAGGGTCGCTTTCGGCGAAGGTTCCATCGGGATTCTTCACCACCAAAGCCGCCAGGCGATTGCGCACATCCTGGCTGAGGCTGTCCCGCAATGTCGCGACGGCCTCCAGGCGGGCCTTGGGGTCGGAGTTATCCAACGCGGCCAGCGCGAGGCCGGTGGCGATCTCTTTTTTGACGGCCGAATTCTTTTCCAGTGGAAGCCGCTCGCGCAACAAGGCAATGCTGCTGTCATCGAGCGAATGCAACATTTGGCGTACCGCGTCCAGGCGCACGGAAGCGTCCGGGCTGGATAAGCCGAACCGCGCGATGCCGATCTGTAGCACGCGCCGCAAGGCGTTGTTCACGCCGATTTCCGTCATGCCGTCCGGCGAGGCGGTCCCGGCGTTCTTCAGGGTGATCGGATCGATCAGGCTGAGGGGAACCGCGTCAGCGGCTTTGACGATGAAAACTTTCTGATCGCTGTTGCGGTAGAAGAGCCGGTCTTCAAGCAGCGCCTGGAAGACCGGGCGGATGCTGGGATGACCCGTCTGGCCGAGCTTTTCGAGGATGCCTGCCTTGTCGGCGTAGCTGGCCTCACGCAGCTGGCCGAGCGTGACGAGGAACGCCGCGTCCTTGGGAGATTGCGAGCGCAGCGGGATCACAACACAAAGGGCGAGCAGCAGCGCCAGACGCCACGGCCCGCCCGATGATAGGCGTTTCCTTACTTGTAGTTTTGTCCCGAGCACTTCTTCGTGATCTTATTATAGTTCCCGCATTTCAGATGCACCCAATCCGCTTCGATGTCCTTGCTGCCGGGCAAATAGTCCGACCAGGCGTCGCCGGGGACTTCGCCGGGGGATTTCCACACCACATTGAACTGGCCGTCGGCTCTCACTTCGCCGATGTACACCGGTTTGGTGATGTGATGATTGGGCAGCACCTTGGCCATGCCGCCGGTCAGATTCGGCGTTTCCAGGCCGGGGAGGGCGTCGATTACCTTGTCAGGGCTCGTGGTTCCGGCTTTCTGCACGGCCTTCACCCACAGGTTGAAGCCGATGTAATGCGCTTCCATGGGGTCGTTGGTGGTGCGCTTGTTGTTCTTGATGAACGCATGCCACTGCGTGATGAACGCTTTGTTCGCCGGCGTATTGATGCTCTCAAAGTAATTCCACGCAGCCAGGTGGCCCACCAGCGGTTTGGTGTCCAGTCCGGAGAGCTCCTCTTCGCCCACCGAGAAGGCAACCACCGGGATGTCTTCGGCGGAGATCTTCTGATTGGCGAGTTCCTTGTAAAACGGCACGTTGGCGTCGCCGTTGATAGTGGATACGACCGCGGTCTTCTTGCCGGCCGAGCCGAACCGCTTGATGGCGGCCACACGGGCCTGCCAGTCCGAATAACCGAACGGCGTGTAGTTGATGGAGATGTCTTCCGGCTTCACGCCTTTCAAATGCAGGTATGCTTCCAGAATTTTGTTGGTCGTGCGCGGATAAACGTAGTCCGTGCCTTCCAGCACCCAGCGCTTCACGCCGACTTCCTTCATCAGATAGTCCACCGCGGGGATGGCCTGCTGATTCGGAGCCGCGCCGGTGTAGATGACGTTTCTCGATGACTCTTCGCCTTCATACTGCACCGGGTAGAAGAGCAACCCGTCGTCCTTTTCGAAGACCGGCAGCACCGATTTTCTGGAAACCGAGGTCCAGCACCCGAACACCACCGCGACTTTGTCTTTCTCGAGCAACTCGGCAGCCTTCTCGGCGAAGAGAGGCCAGTTCGAAGCGGGATCCACGACCACGGGTACAAGCTTCTTGCCCAGCAGCCCGCCCTTCTTGTTCTGCTCGGCGATCATCATCAGGATCGTATCCTTCAGCGTTGTCTCGCTGATGGCCATGGTGCCCGACAGCGAATGCAGAATCCCGACCTTAATGACGTTGTCCTGCGCTGCGGCGACGTTGGCGAATAGCATCCCGGTAAGCAGCAGCCCCGGGACCGCAAGCCATGATTTACATTTCATGATTGAAACTCCTTCCTAGTGAAGTTGGAACACGGATGCCTTACATCTGGACCTGGAGGCCGATGCCCGCCTGCCAGAAACCGGTCTGGACGCCGTTAAACTTGATGTTCTGGCCGAAAGCCATCACGCGCGCGTTGAACTGCTTGATGACGTAGTTGAGGTTGAATTCGGTGGTCTTCTGGTTGTAGCTGGCCAAACCCGTGAGAGGCTCGGTAAAATTCGCCTTGGCATACTTGCCGAGAATCTCGAACTTTCCGACGCCCACCTTTTTGGGAAAGAGGAAGCTGCCCAGCCCGTACGCGCCATCGCTCTTGGCATAGCGGGCGTCATATCCGCCCAGGCGGTTGTAATTGGCGTACTCGCTTTCGATCGTGAACGCGCCGCCGTTGAGGACCTTCTTTTCCAGGAGAAAATCGGCGGTCGTTGCGGTTTTGCCGTTTTGAAATTGAGTGGCTCCGCCGATCGCGAGCAGATTCTTATCTCCGTAGTAGGTTCCATTGAGGTAGTAGCCGTCTTCGGGATCCCAGAAATCGATCTGGACGCGGGCTGCGCCGATGACGTTGGGAATACCAGTGGCGGTCTTGCCATCGAAGGCGCCCACGGAGACTTTGACTTTCTTGGCGAAGGTGCCCCAGTAGGTGATCCCGTTGTCGCGGCCCTGAAACACGAACGGATATCCGTCCTGGATGCCGTCGGTATAGACCAGCCACTCATGCGCGAAGAACGGGCCGTAGAGATTGGCGCGGTCGCTGGGCGGCAGGAACCGGCCCACCCAGATGTTGAACTCGGGCGCCACCTCGATTTGCGCCACTGCGTCCAAGATGCCCATTTTGTTGGTGGCGCTATCATAATCGGTGTTGAACATGAACTTGATATCTTGATACACCGGCCCGTTTATGTAGAGGCGGATGTGGTCGAGCTGGAATTGATCGGTGGCACTTCCGTTGTTCGGTTCGATGTTCGCGTAGCTCGTTTGCAGGCCCGCCCCAACCGTGATGGGGCCGAGGTTGACCTGCGCGCGGGACAGCGAAGCCAGTCCAAGGAATCCGGACGACAGCAGAAAAATGGAGGCACAACGTCGCGCCAGGGAAACTCCATCTTTGCGGACACTACGTTTTTGCATGAGAAACCCTCTTTTCTGGGCGTCAAGCGCCCGTTTTGACTTGTTCGTTCGTTTAAAAACTGAAAACCGAACCGTAGATCGTTAGAAACAGGGGGTCTTCACGCGGTAGCGTGACTGACAGTCACCTAACAGAATCAACGGACTTGGGATGTGTCGTGACGGGGACTTGAAGCACTCGCGCAGACGGGGACGCGAGTTTGATCACCCCTCCAAGGACGAGGTGAATTCAATCTCGATGGACGAAGATATCATCGATCTGTAATATTTGTCAATCCTTGTTTTGATGTTTTTTTGATGCGCTAATACCTTGCGATACAAAAACTTGCATGAAAAAAAGAGGGTTCCTAAAACCTGCGCCGCCGCGGCCTGGGCGCCGGCCCCAGCGGCCGCGATGTATACTTGGACCACGCTAAAGGTCATTCGGGAGGTTCTGTGATGAAACTGCCGGCCGTGGCCATCTGGTTCTGTTTGCCGCTTCTGATGCCCGCGGAAGACCCCGGGCAGTCCGGATCGCGACTGGTAGACCTCAATGTTGTCGCGGTGGACAAACACGGCCAGCCCATCACGGATTTGACGGCCGATGATTTTCAAATTTCCGACTCCGGCAAGCCGCAAAAAATCTCCTTCTTCCGGCGAAATGGCGAAACTACCGGGCAGGGCCAGGATCCCGCTCCGTCCGCGAACCAGTTCTCCAATCGCGCCGCCGACCGGCCACCCAACGCGATCGTGATTCTGTTCGACCTGATGAACCTGGGATTTGGCGCCCGCGGCATGGCGGCCAATCAGTTGGTGCGAAATCTGAGCAGTCTGCAGTCGGCTAATTCGTTGTACCTCTACCTGGTGACCCTCGACGGCAGGCTCTTTCCGGTGCATGCCATTCCACCGGGTGGCGAGCGGCCCGAACGGCCCGATGCAACGCCCTGGACGCAGCAGATCAAGCCGCTCATGGATTCCGCCCTCAGGGCCACTCAGAATTTCCGCTCTCCCGACATCGACGTGTTTGTCCGGACGCAATTGACTTTTGGCGTGTTGGAGGCGTTGGGACAGCAGCTATCCATCATTCCCGGGCGGAAAATCGTGGTTTGGGTCACCGATGGCGTCCCGGTTGCGTTGGGCCAGAACCGGTCCGACACGGGATTGCCCATCGATTTCACGCCTCTGATCCGCCAGTTCAGCGAGGCCCTGGACCGGTACGACATCGCACTCTACCCCGTCCGCCAAATCATGTTGGGCCGATCGGACAATATCGGAGCTACTTCGGGTGGTTACGGAGCCACGGGCGGCGACGGAACCGGGATACAGTCGCTGGCAACCCTGAACCTTTTCGCGGACCTGACCGGAGGGCGACGGAGCACCGATAAGGACATCGGCTCGGTGGTACAGCAGGCCGGCAACGATCTGCATTTCTATTATCAGATCGGCTACTACCCGCCCGCCAAGAACTGGAATGACAAATTTCACAAAGTGCGCGTCACTTCCAAAAGGGGAGGAGCGCGGATCCAAGCCAAGACCGGCTACTACGCCTGGAAAGCGGGTAGCCGGGCGCGGCAGGCTTTCGTCTCTACCGCGGCTGCTCCTTTTGATGCCGAGGAAATCGGCCTGCGGGCTACCCTTGCCGCCGACACGCCACCCGGCAACACGGAGCTTGCCAGTGTGAAGATTGACGCGCACGACATCGCTTTAGCGCACGAAGGAGAGCGCTACACCGGTCATCTGGCGCTGGTTGTGGTCAAGTATATGTCCAACGGCCTGATCGCATCGAGTCCGGTAAGCGATCTCGACATTAACTACACCGGCACCGAGCGCGACCAGGCGCTCCACGACGGCATCGGCATCGCCGAAAAGCTGGCCGCCAGCCAAGGTGACAGCCGATTCCGGGTGATCGTGTTCGACCGCGGCTCCAACGCCGTAGGCTCGCTGACCCTCCCGGCCAGCCCAAGCCAAATCCAGCCGAAATAGGCTCACGGCTTCGGGCCGTGTTGTATACAATCGATTCTGCAACCGAAAGGGCCAAAGCCTCGATGAAAAACATTACATTTTGCGGTGTGCTCCTGCTGGCCGCGCCGGGCGCGTTTGCGCAGCAAGACCGTTTCTGTGCGCAGTTGTCGACGGTTAAGATGACCGCTTCCATCCAAATCAGCAAATCCGATCGCGTGCCCGCTTCAGCGCCAGGGACGCTCCGCATCTCCCCCAATTTCCCTGGAACCGTCGCGGTCGCCGTGCCGGCGTTCTGCCGCGTAGACGGCGTAATCGATCCGCGCACCGGCGTGGATGGAAAACAGTATGGCATCGGCTTCGCGCTTGCGCTGCCGGATCAGTGGAACGGCCGGTTCCTGTTTCAAGGAGGCGGCGGGTTGAACGGTAACGTAGCCCTGCCTCTGGGTTCACAGGCCGCGGGCGACTCACCGGCGCTGGCACGGGGATTTGCGGTAGTCACCACCGATAGCGGTCACAAAGGCGCGGTTTTCGACGGCAGCTTCTTTCGCGATCAGCAGGCCAGCCTTGATTTTTACTACGTCGCCATCGGGCGAGTGGCGCAGGCGGCGAAAGACTTGATTGCCCTGTACTATGGCCGTCCGGCGGATCATTCTTATTTCGACGGCTGCTCGACCGGCGGCCGCGAAGCCATGATCATGTCGCAGCGCTATCCCGCGTATTTCGACGGCATCGTTTCCGGCGATCCGGCCATCCGTACCGGGCATTCGAATCTCGGGCTCGGCTACATGACGTCCGTGTTCGACCAGGCCGCGCCGTTGGATGCCTCCGGCAAGCCCGATCCCAAGAAAGTTTTCTCGCCTTCGGACCGCAAACTGATCGTCGATTCCTTGCTCCAGGTTTGCGACGCGAAGGACGGCTTGCAGGACGGGATGATCTTTAATTCGCGCGCTTGCGATTTCGACCCGGAGAAGCTGGTGTGCTCCGGCGCGAAGAACGATTCCTGTCTGACGCAGAAGCAGGCGGACACGCTGCAGAAGGCTTTCGCGGGCCCCAAGACGGAACGTGGCGATGCCATCTATCCGGGATTTCCCTTCGATGCTGGGATCGCCGATGTGGGCGGCCTTCCGGGATTGCTGAGCGGGCCGGTGATCCCGGTGGCCACCGGCGCGGATTTCTCGCGCTTCGACGTCGAGCGCGAGGCTGCCCGTGTGGAGGCGAATCGAACCGCGGAACTCGGCGACAGCACTTGGACGAATTTGAGCACTTTCGCCGGCCATGGAGGAAAGCTGCTGTTCTACCATGGCCTGAGCGATCCGTGGTTTTCGCCGCTCGACACGCTCGGTTACTACGAGAAGATGGCGAAAGACACGGGCGGCGCGCCCGTCGAGTCCTGGAGCCGCTTGTATCTGGTGCCCGGCATGGGCCATTGCCAGGGCGGAAGCGCGACGTTGGACCATTTCGACATGCTGAGCGCAGTGGTGGATTGGGTGGAAAAAGGCGTGGCGCCGGATCGCGTAGTCGCCACCGGGCGCGCGTTTCCCGGCCGCAGCCGTCCGCTTTGCCCGTATCCGCAGCATGCACAGTACAATGCAAGCGGCGATCCCAACGACGCCGCCAATTTCACTTGCCGGGAGTAGTCGCGGCTACGACACGATTTTGAGATTACCGGACTGATCCAAAGAGAAGCGCCAGCCAGGCGGCACGAGCGTAGTGGAGCCGTAGTCGATCACCAGGGCCGGGCCGGAGCGCACCGTGCGGGTCAGATGAGCGCGCGCGTAAACCGGCGTTTCGCGCCACTTGCCGGAGACGTGGACGCGTCGCGTCGCTGGACGTGCTGCGGGCGCCACTGCCGCGCGGCGCTTCAACGCAGGCTTTTCCACGGCGAGGCGTGCCCGCACGCGGATGGTCACGATCTCAATCGCCCGATCGGCATTCGAATAGCCGTACACGCGCTGATGCTCGCGATGGAACGGCCCGGCCGGGTTGGCCGCGTGCCAGGGAACCGTTAACTCGTAGCTCTGGCCGGCGTAGCGGATGTCGGCGGAACGAATCAGTTCCGCGCCCTTCAAATCGCGGCGTGCGGCGCGCTCCAGACGGACGAATTCGCGCTCCAGATCCCGCCGATTCAAGGCGCCTGCCGCGTAGTCGCGCGTGTGCTCAGCCAGCAGCATACCTAGCGCGGATAGTGCGCCGGCGTGTTCTGGCACGAGCACCGTACGCATGCCCAACTCGCGCGCGATCTCGCAGGCATGCAAGCCGCCGCACCCGCCGAAGGCAACCAGGGCGAAGTCGCGTGGGTCGTGGCCCCGCTCCACCGATACCAGTCGAATGGCCCGCTCCATGTTGGCATTGGCTACGCGCAGGATGCCCTGAGCCGCCGCCACGCGGCTGAGGCTGAGCCGTTGCGCGATGGAATCGATCGCGGCGCTGGCGCGCGCTGTATCCAGGTGCATTTCCCCGCCCACCAGCTGATCCGCGCCAATGCGGCCCAGCACAACATGCGCATCGGTGACCGTGGGTAGAGCGCCGGTACCGTAGCAGGCCGGGCCTGGCTCCGCGCCCGCGCTTTCCGGGCCGACGCGCAACAGCCCGCCTTCATCCACGCGCGCGATCGATCCGCCACCGGCGCCGACTGTATGGATATCCAGCATCGGCACGCGCACCGGAAAACCGTCGATCGCGGCCTCCATCGTTTCACGAGGCCGGCCGTCGCACAGGCTGACATCGGTGGACGTGCCGCCCATGTCGAAGCCGAGCACGCGTGCGAATCCCGCCAGCCGCGCCGTTTCGAACGCGCCCACGACGCCCCCGGCGGGTCCCGACAGCACGGTGCGAATCGCGTGCCGGCGCGCTTCTCGCGTCGACATGAAGCCGCCGTTAGATTGCATGATCGAGATCCGGCGGCGGGTACCGCGTTCCAGCTCGGCCAGGTAGCGGTCCATCAGCGGACCCACATAGGCGTTAATGAAGGTCGTGGAAGAGCGCTCGTATTCGCGGAATTCCGGGCACACATCGTGCGATGTGCACAGATATCCAAGGCCTTCCACGGCCTCCGCCACCAGCCGCTCGTTCGCCGCGTTGCGATACGCGTGCAGAAAACAGATCGCAATCGACTGAACGCGGGCCCGCCGCAAACGGGCTTTCAAGCGGGCCAGTTCTCGGGCGGATGGCCGCAGCGCGATCGTGCCGTCAAAGTGGGCGCGCTCGCGCACGCCGAAGCACATGGCGCGTGGAATAATCGGCACGCGCAACGCCGGCGTGAGATTGTACAATTCCGGGCGATTCTGCCGGCCGATGTGAATGACGTCTTCAAATCCGGCCGTCGTCACCAGCGCGGTTCGCGCGCCCTTCCGTTCGAGCACCGCGTTCGTCGCCACCGTGGAGCCGTGAATCACCTCCGCATGGCGCGCACCGGCGGCGTGCTCCAGGCCCGCCAGAATCACGCTCGCGGGAGAGCGCGGATTGGACCGCAGCTTGAAAGTTTCGACACTCCCGCCCTCGCGGTAGACAACGAAGTCGGTGAATGTTCCGCCCGCGTCAATTCCGATGCGCATCGGCGCCGCTATACCGCCTGGAGCGCTTCGTAGACTTGCTCGGCGTGCCCGTCCGGCTTCACCTTGCGGAAGATCTTCGTGATCTTGCCGTCCTTGCCGATCAGGAACGTGCTGCGCTCGATGCCCATGTACTTCCGGCCGTACATGCTCTTCTCCACCCACGCTCCGTAGGCTTCGGCGACTTTGTGCTCCGTGTCGGCGAGCAGCGTGAAGGGCAGGTCGAACTTGTCCTTGAATTTGGATTGCGCCGCGGCCTTGTCCGGTGACACACCCACGATCACCGTGTCGGCTTTGGCGAACTTCTTGGAATGATCGCGAAACTCGCAGGATTCGCGCGTGCAGCCGGGCGTGTCCGCCTTGGGATAGAAGTAGAGCACGACGTTTTTGCCCTTTAGCCCGGCGAGATCGAACGGCTTCCCGCCGTCGTCTTCGGCGTGAATCGCGGGCGCCGCATCCCCTTCTTTCAATGCTTTTGCCATAGCATTCATTGTAAGCGCGCGGAGTCTCCCCGCGATCCCATAGCATCGGGCGAATGTGCTGGCCGTAGACATCTTGGTCCCGGGCCTGATTTGTTCGCGCCGTCGCGGGCTTATCATCGATAGATGAGAGGTGCTCAATGCGAAGGCTCCTGGTCGCTCTAACCGCCGTTGCCTCCCTCGCGCCTGCTACCCGGGCGCAAGAAAATCGTGGCTACTATCGATTCCCCGCCATTTCCGGCAACACGATCGCTTTCACGTCCGAAGGCGATCTGTGGGAGGTCGGCGTCGAAGGCGGAATGGCGCGCCGTCTCACCACCCATCCGGGTGCGGAAACTCGCGCCGCCTTTTCGCCCGATGGCAAGACCATCGCCTTTTCGGCTGACTACGAAGGACCCAGCGAGGTCTACACGATGCCGGCGGCCGGCGGCTTGCCTACCCGGCGAACCTATGAAGGCGGCAACGCGCAGGTAGTGGGTTGGACGCCCGACGGGAAAATCCTTTACGCTACCAGTCGCTATTCCACGTTGCCCGATGCGCAGCTGGCCACGATCGACGCGCAGGATCACATCGAGCTGATTCCGCTAAGCCAGGCCGCCCAAGGCGTCTATGACTCGCCCGGCGGCACGCTCTTCTTCACGCGCTTCCGCTTCCAGGGGAGCGAGGCCAAACGCTACAAAGGCGGCACCGCGCAGAATCTGTGGAAATACACTTCCGGCCAGGAAGCCGTGCCGCTCACGGCCGACTACACGGGCACCAGCAAGGATGCCATGTGGTGGAAAGGCCGCGTTTATTTCCTCAGTGACCGCGATGGAACCATGAATCTCTGGTCCATGGATGCGAACGGACGCGGTCCGCGCCAGCTTACGCGCAACCAGGGCTGGGACGCCAAGTCGCCGTCGCTCTCCCAGGGGCGCATCGCTTACCAGCTCGGTCCGGATCTGCATCTCTACGACATCGCGTCTGGCTCGGACAAGACCATCAACATCGAGCTGCCCTCGGACTTCGATCATCTGCGCGAGCATTGGATCAAGACGCCCATGGATTACGTCACGGCGCTCCACTTGGCGCCGGATGGCGAGAGCATCGTGGCCACGTCGCGCGGCCGTGTGTTCGTGATCCCGGCGAAGCACGGACGCCTGGTGGACGTCACCGAACACAAGCCCGGCCGCTACCGCGATGCACGCATGCTTCCGGACGGCAAATCGATCCTGACCATTTCCACAGAAACCGGTGAAACGGAATTCTGGAAGTTACCCGCCAACGGCGAAGGCGCGGCCGAACAGCTTACCTCCGGCGACACGGTGCTGCGCTGGGAAGGCGTACCGTCGCCGGACGGCAAATGGATTGCCCACCAGGACAAAAACAACCAACTCTGGCTGTTGAACCTGGCGACGAAATCCGAGAAGAAAATCGATACCGCCGAGTTCGGCGGCAATTCCAGCCCCCAGTTTGACCCCGTCCGCTGGTCGCCGGACAGCCGCTGGTTCGCGTATAGCCGTTCGGCGCGCAATCAGTTCGACCAGCTTTTCCTTTACAGCGTCGACACGAGCGCGATCACGCCGCTCACGACCGACCGTTACAACAGCGAGGACGCTACCTGGAGCACCGACGGCAAATGGATCTACTTCCTGTCGGACCGCGCTCTCAAGAGCGTGGTGCCAGCGCCCTGGGGCCCGCGCCAGCCCGATCCGTTCTTCGACCGGTCCATGAAGGTTTATGAGATCCCGCTCCAAAAAGGCCTGCGCTCGCCCTTCGCGCCTCCGGATGAGTTACATCCAGAAGAACCGGAAGAAGCGGCGGCGAAGTCCGGCGAAAAGCCGCCCGAGAAACCCGCCGAGAAACCCGCCGAGAAACCCAAGGTCGAAATCGATCTGGACGGCATCGCCGGCCGCATCGAGGAAGTGCCCGCCGCTCCCGGAAACTACGTCGCGCTCAATGCCAACGCCAAACGCCTGTGCTGGATCAACCGCGATCTGCTGGACCCCAACAAGAACGACCTGCAGTGCATGGATATCGCCAACAAGGGCGCCAAGCCCGAAACGCTGATGGAGGGCGTGCGCGAATATCAGCTTTCCGCCGACGGCAAAAAGATCCTGATCCGCAAACAAAACGATCTCTTCGTGATGGATTCCTCCATCAAGGCGGCCGCCGCCAAGACTCCGCAGACCTTGGAGGATGCGCGTGTCGACCTGAAGGGCTGGACTTTTTCCGTGATCCCCAGTGATGAATTTCGCGAAGAGTTCATGGATGCCTGGCGCCTGCATCGCGACTATTTCTACGACCCCCACATGCACGGCGTCAACTGGACGGCCATGCGCGACAAGTACAGCGAGATCCTCCCGCGCGTACGCGACCGGGAAGAACTGAGCGATGTGCTGGCCCAACTGGTCAGCGAGCTCTCCGTGCTGCACAGCTTCGTCCGCGGCGGCGACGTGCGCCGGGGTCCCGACCAGATCCAGCTTTCTTCGCTGGGCGCGGTGCTCGAACGCGATCCGCCGGCCGGCGGCTACCGGGTGAAGCACATTTATGAATCCGATCCCGATCGCCCCGACGAACGCGCTCCACTGGCGCGGCCCGGCGTGGATGTCTCCGACGGCGATGTGCTGGTGGCGATCAACGGCCAGGATCTGCTCGCGGTTCCCGATCCCGGCGAGCTGCTGCGCAATCAGGCCGGCAAGCAGGTGCTGCTGCGAGTTCGCCCGAAAGGCAAGACGGAGACGCATGACGTCATTGCTCAGCCCATCACGCTGCAACAGGACGCAGCACTGCGTTATGGCGAATGGGAGCTCACGCGACGCGAGAGGGTGGACCAGGCTTCGGCGGGACAGATCGGCTATCTCCACCTGCGCGCCATGGGCCCCAACGACATCAATCAATGGGAAGAAGACTTCTACCCGGACTTCGACCGGCAGGGCCTGATCATCGACGTGCGGCACAACGGCGGCGGCAATATAGACAGCTGGATTCTGGGCAAGCTGCTGCGCAAAGCCTGGATGTATTGGAAGCCGCGCGTCGGCGACCCGACGTGGAACATGCAGTACGCCTTCCGCGGCCACCTGGTTCTGTTGTGCGACGAATTCACCGGATCGGACGGCGAAGCGTTCAGCGAAGGATTCCGCCGGCTCGGCCTGGGCAAAATCATCGGCACGCGCACCTGGGGCGGCGAGATCTGGCTGACTGCGAGCAACTCGCTGGCCGATCGCGGCATCGCGACCGCAGCGGAACTGGGCGTTTACGGGCCGGAAGGAAAATGGCTGATTGAAGGGCACGGCGTCGATCCCGACATCGTGGTGGACAATCTGCCGCACGCCACCTTTGAGGGCCAGGACGCGCAACTGGAAGCGGCGATCAAATACCTGGAAGACCTGATTCGCACCGATCCCGATCCCGTACCGCCGCCGCCGGCTTATCCCGATAAATCGTTCCACCCGCGCGCGACCAAGACCGATCCTTAGATGATGGATCGCACCACGCCGCCATCGGCGCGCAACGCGGCCCCGTTGGTCGCGGACGAAAGCGGACTGCAGACGAAAGTCACCAGCGCGGCTACTTCCTGAGTGGTCGCGAAGCGCTTCAGTAGCGAAGACGGCCGCGCGATTTGGAAGAAATCTTTCTCCACTTGCGCGCGATCCGTGTTTCTCGCCCGCGCCATCTGTTCGACGAAAAGCTCCGCGCCTTCCGACAGAGTCGGTCCCGGGAGCACCGTATTCACCGTGACTTCCGTGCCTGCGGTGGTTTCAGCCAGCCCGCGTGCGATCGCGAGTTGCGCGGTCTTGGTCATCCCGTAGTGGATCATCTCCGCCGGAATCTGAATGGCCGATTCGCTGGAGATGAACACGATCCGGCCCCATCCCTGCTGTTTCATACGCGGCAGATAGTAACGGCTCAGCCGGACGCCGCTCAGCACGTTCACCTCAAAGAAACGCATCCAGTCGGCATCGGGGATCTGTTCGAAGGGCTTCGGCTCGAAGATGCCAAGGTTGTTGACCAGGATCTCGACGTCGGGCCACCGGTTCACGGCGTGTTCGGCGCCCGCCGCGGTCCCGAGGTCCGCCGCCAGACCGTCGACCCGGCTGCTCAGGCCCTTGAGTTGGTTCACGGCGCTGTCCACTCGCGCCTGAGTGCGGCCGTTCACGATCACGTGCGCACCTTCCCGCGCCAGCGCTTCGGCGATCGCGTAGCCGATGCCGGCCGTGGATCCGGTGATGAACGCGCGCTTTCCTTGCAGTCGTAAGTCCATGCCGATAGGATGCACCGGCGCTGGTCCCCGGCTCAACTACGGGTGTTTTTCAGTTAGTGGCCGCGGCGCTCACTGGTGGGCGGGACCTGATTCTTCAAGCGTAGATACACCGCCATGTAGCCGTACATTTCGTTATCGTGCACCAGATTCCCCCACAAAGCGCTGAGCTTGGTTTCGGGGTGCCCGAAGATCTTGACGTCCTGGGTCGCGCTCGCGTCGGTGAGAGAATCATAGGCTCCGTCGCAATAGTCGAAAGATGCCTTCAGGGCGGCGAACAAATCGGCCTTGGACGTTTTGCCTTTGGTGTCGGCCATTTTACGCTCGCCCTTCACGGCGGAACAAATCATCATCTGGGCGTCGGCTACATGCGCGACGTTGCCGCCGAAGGGGCGGACTTCCGGGGTCGGCTTGAAGCTGTAATCGGCGTCGGGCATCTTCTCAGCTTCGGCCAGGAGGGCCTTTTTTCGCATTTCGTAATTCTGTTTGAGTTCGTTGCTGAGCGGGTTGGATTCTTGCGCGACGAGGGCGCCGGCGCTACCGAGCGCGGCGATGAACAGGATCGAGTAACAAGAACGCATTTCCGGTACTTCCCTCCCTGGTTGGTGAGGGCGTGTCCGCAATTGCAAAGGTTACAGTTAGCAGTGAGCTGACTTACTTTAGCCGAGCGGTTTGCAGTTTCTCCCCGCCCCAGGCAATGAAGGTGCCGCCTCCGGCATGCACGATGCGCGGATAGCCAAGTTCCATGCGACCGCCGGCCGCAACTTCCAGTACTGTTCCAGCCGCGCCCGCCGACGTTACACGGCGCACTAACACGCGTGCATTGCCGCTGGTTCCGCGTTCCAGCCAGGAGACTGTGGCGCTGCCGTCTTCATTCAGGGCGATGGAGGTGTAGCCGAACGCGTGGCCGGTGCTGACGGTCGCCGCCGGCGAAAAGTCCGCGCCGCTGTTGGAGGAGAAGGCGATCTCCACCTTGGGCGGATCCGTCGCGCCGGTGAACCAGGAAACGGCTACGCGATCGCCCTTCGCGGCGACCGCCGCTGCGTTGGTCGGACACGCGTTAATGTGCCAGTTATCGGCGTGCAGGTTTTTGGGCTGCGACCAGTGGCCGTTCTCGAGGCGCAGAATATCGATGTCGCGGATGTCCTGCGGGGTGCGGCCGCGATAGGCGAGCAACAGGCCCTTAGCGGTTTTGGCGACGGCGGTCGGGCAGCACGAGCACACGTCGCCTTGTAGCTTTTCCTCGCGAATTTCCTTGCCGGACATATCCACGATGGTGCGCATCAAGTAAGTCGGCTCGTCTTCGCCGTGCAGCGCTTCCAGCCAGAAAATGGAAGCCTGGTTGGGGCCGCTCGGAATCATGGATGCCAGGCCATGCTGGACCGGCGAGCGATCTTTGTGCGACATCAGCGGCGCGGTCCAATGCACGCCGTCCGGGGACGACGAAGTGTAGATATTTTCGGCCTCACTCTGTTCGTTCGGCATCTCCACCCAGTGCGCGAGCCACTGTTTGTCGCTGACCTGGATGACCTCGGGCACTTCCGCCGGCTGTTCGAAGAAATGGCGGTGCGCGGCGATGGTATGCGACGCCGACCACGTGGTTCCACGCAGGACGGCGTAGCGCAGCGAGTACATGTCATCACTTCCCGGCTCAATCCAGCTGAGAATCGCGCTGCCATCGGGCGCAGTGGACCAGTTCGGCTGAAGACTTCCCGCCGCGGCGGGATTGGCGAACGATTCGGCGTGGATGGATTGGCCGAACGTGGAAGGGGCGCAGACGGCGCCGGCAACGAGCAGAGTCAGGACAATTTTCATAAAGCTATCCAGTAACGATCCTAAACGGAATTGTAACGCCTCAGAGACCGTCATCAGTTCAACTATAACCGAAGAACGTGAAGGACAATGCCACGGCAGCTGCTAGCGAGAGGTCAATGACCGGCCTGTGACCGCCGCTTTGGGCGACGGCTTAAAGCCGGGGGCCACCGTCGCCGGCGACTCCGGTGAACACCCTCCGTCCGCCGGGTAGCACCACCTCGCGGGCGGAGGCCACGCGCGATCCATCCCGGGCGCTGTAGCCGATCACCAGCACACGGTCGCCCACCCGGAACGAATTGCGGTCCCAGCCCTGGTGAACCAGCGTGTTAGGGCCAGCGGCTTCGCAGGCCCAATTTGCCAGCTTCCCGTTTTCCTGTCTCACGTCGACGTAGATATAAACGTGCGGATTCTCCCACTCGACCTTAGTGATCTGCCCGCGCAGGTTCACGCGCCGCGCGATGTCAAATTCCGCGGAAAACGAGTGATGGGCCGACACGGGCAGGACAGTAAGGAAGAGCGCTACGGCCGGCGCGGTCTTCATGGTCGTGCGAGTGCGGCCTGTCGGGTAGCTGACAAATCCCGGTGGAACACGTACGAGATTTCGATCGGCATGTTGTCCATGGAGCGGACGCGGAGCACCAGCTGATAAAAACGCGGGATTTTGCCGGAAGACGTTTTGAGCTTGGAAACCAAGGTCCGGGCCAGAGTCGGATCGGTGAGGGCGCGGACGGCTGCCATCGTGCCTGCGATTTGGCTTCCGGAAAGATAAAGCATATCGCCGTTGCCATACAAGCCTGGCATGTGGCTCACCAGCGCGTAGGTCTCCTCGCCGCCCGGCAGATTGCGCGGGGTGGTGTCGGCGAGGAAGGCAGGCTCGCCCGGCTGGGGGTTCAGATTTCGAATGCCGCCCGGCTCCTGAACCAGCTCCTGGTCGGTGGAGATGGCTTGGATCTGGCGGTTGTTGGTTACCGGGCCCAGGAAGACGACGTTGTCCATGATGACTTCGGGAAGCGACAGCAGATCGCTGCGGGTGAGGAGAACGTTCTGCTTCCTCGGCGCTAGAAACTGCCCCAACTCAAAAGCGCCGCTCGCGGTGCCGGCTCCGGTAAAGGAATAGGAAGGCGTCGGGGTGGCGCCGTGCAGCGCCTGCTTCAATGAGACCAAGGCCTTGGATTGCGCGGCATCGCTCCAGTCGTTGAGTGACGGGTCCAGGACAAAGCCCAAACCAGGCACGCGCACGGTAGGCGGGATCCCCAGACAGACCATCAGAGGACGCGCCGTGGTGAGGATCGGTCCCCAGAGTTGCTGTAAATCGGGCGTCCAGGCTGCCATTTCCAGCTGTGGCCGCGCAGCTTGGATTCGCTCCAGGCGCCACAATCGCAAGCCCAGGATCGCACCTGCCGCGAGGACCGCAACCAACAGCGCCGCCAGGACGATCTCCCTGGCGTGGAGCGAAGCGAAGGCTTTAGGAGGTTCCGCGGCGACTACCGGTGCAAGGTCCAGCACGGGAGTTTCGCGGCGGCGTTCGAAGGTCAGCTTGAATCCGCCTTTGGGCAAATCTACGACGATCGGATCGCCGTCTCCCTCAGTGCGGTAATACTCGGTGAGCCTTTGCCGCAGGCGCGCGGTGTGCATGCGCACCACCGACTCCTGCCGCGGGTCATAGGAAGCCGGCTTTCCAAACACGTCCAACCCGACCGTGTATTCTTTGAGCGACTCCGCCGTTCCGGCCAGCGATTTCCGGGTCAGATAGCTGAGCAGATTGCGGTGTAGCTCGGAGGTGCGAAAGGCCTTGCTTTGGAGAATCCGCTCAACCTGGGTTTGGCTCGCTTCCTGCTCCGCAACCATGTGTATCCATCATACGGCATTCTCGTGGCCGCAAGGATTTGAGGCGCGTGGAGTTAACCGTAGAGTTCCGTGGCCGGAGTCGTTGAGCTACCGGTGGAATCCGTCGATGACGTCGTGTTGCTGGTCTGGCCGCCGCCACCGCCATGATGATGGTGGTGGTGTCCATGCGCCCGCGCCCCCGCCGTTTGGAACGGATTCTGGGTTTGCGGGGATGCGCTCTCCTCAGTGCTTTTGACGTCGCTGTTCAACTGGGAAAACGCGCTTTGCGCCTGGTTCAAGTTGCCGGACGACAGCGCCTGACTGAGCGAGTTCAGGTCGTTGGCGACCGGGTCCGAACTGCTGCCGGCAGTGGTGCTGGCAGTGGTGCTGGAAGCCGTGCTCGAGCTCGAGGGCGTGAGGGATACGCCTTGGCTTTGGAGCGCCTGCTCCAGGTTGGTGAAGGCGGACTGCGCTTCGGGCAAGTTGCCTGTGTTCAGGGCAGCGGCGAGCTGGCGGTAGTCCTGCTGCACGAACTCGGCATAATTCGGCGATTGAGTGCTGGAAACGTACTGGTCCTGGCCGGAGGCCGTGGTCGTGGCGTTGGACGAATTTGACGTGGACGAGGTAGAAGCCGACGAACTGGACGCGCTTTGGCGTGCCGCCTTGAGGTCGGTCTGAAATTGGCTGAAAGCGCTTTGCACCGAGGACGCGTCGCCGGACTGGAGCGCCTGGCCCAGAGCTGAAAAATCGCTCTGTAAGGTGCTCGAGCCGTTCAGCAAAGAGCTCAACGGCGAGTTGGGGTCATTCTGCAGAGCCTGCTGCAGATTGGAGTAGGCCGATTGAGCCTCCGAAAGGTTGCCGGTTTGGATGGCGGCGGCCATTTGGCCGAAGTCCTGCCGGGTCTGCTGCAGATTTTGCCACGGATTTTGCCACTGCGAACTCAGGTCGGAAACCAAGGTGGAAGAGAGAGATGAAATCGACATCGTAAACGTGCTCCACTTAACTTATCGCTCGGCATCGAGCGACGTTGAGGGAAAACCGGCCCGCTTTACAAATACTCACGGACGCCTCCCTGAGAAGCAAGTCCCCGTGTACGTTGGGTTTGCGCGCCAAAGCGGCACTCTCGCAGGGGCTCGGGCGCCGGCTGCGGCCTGATATAATGCAGAACGGTCCGCGAGGCGCGCCTACCCGGAATTGTGCGGATGGTCAGCACCGCCCCAAGCTTGATCAGGAGAGTTTGCCGAGCATTCAATGAGTCACCCGAGTTTAGAGGATGTGTTGCAAAGCGCCGGTAGCCCCGTTGCGCTATTGCGGAATTCGCAGATCGGACCGTATGCTTTTCCTGTTGTGCGGCCCGAGTTCACCAACTGGCGGGATGAGCAGCGCGCGTGGAAGGAGTCCTGCGCTCTATTCGACCAGTCGCACCACATGACGGACCTTTATATAGAGGGTCCCGACGCGCTGAAACTGCTTTCGGACCTGGGAATCAACAGCTTCAAGAGCTTCCAGGTCAATCAGGCCAAGCAGTTCGTAGCTTGCAACTATGACGGTTACGTGATTGGAGACGCGATTCTCTTTTATTTAGCCGAGAACAGCTTCAATCTCGTCGGCCGGCCGCCATCCTTGAACTGGGTACAGTACCACGCGGGGACCGGCGGCTATCGTGTGAAGACCGAAAGAGACGAGCGCTCCGCCGTGAATCAAGGCCGTCGGAAGACGTTCCGGTATCAGGTGCAAGGCCCCCACGCGCTGCGCGTGATGGAGAAGGCCACCGGAAAGCCCACGCCCGACATCCGGTTCTTCAACATGAGCGTGATCACCCTGGCCGGGCATCCCGTCCATGCGCTACGGCACGGCATGGTCGGGCAGCCGGGATGGGAGCTGTTTGGCGCCTGGGAACACGGCGACGAGGTTCGCGACGCGATTTTCAAAGCCGGACAGGAGTTCGGCATCCGGCTGGTGGGTTCCCGCGCGTATCCGACGACGTGCCTGGAATCGGGATGGATTCCCTCGCCGCTGCCGGCCGTCTACACCGGCGATCCGATGAAACCATACCGGCAATGGGCGAGTGCGAAAAGCTATGAAGCCATGGCTTCGCTCGGAGGCAGTTTCTATTCCAGCAACATCGCGGATTATTATCTGACTCCGTACGACCTGGGTTACGGGCCGTTCGTCAAGTTCGATCATGAGTTCATAGGGCGCGCCGCGCTCGAGAAGATGGCGAATGACCAGAAGCGTAAGAAAGTAACTCTGGTGTGGAACGGCGACGATATCGCACGCGCTTTCGGCTCCTTGTTCCATATAGATGGCGACATTACTAAGTACATCGACTTACCGCTCGCGAATTACGCCACTCTACCGTATGACAAAGTACTGAAAGACGGGAAGACCGTCGGCGTGTCCACATATACCGGCTACACTTACAACGAGCGTGCGATGCTATCGCTGGGGGTGTTGGACGTTGCGTACAGCGAACCGGGCACTCAGGTCACATTGGTTTGGGGCGAAGAGGGACGCGGATCGACGAAGCCGACCGTGGAGCGGCATAAGCAAGCTGAGATCCGGGCGACGGTGGCCGCGGTGCCTTACGCCGAAGTCGCGCGCACGGCGTACCGTCCGCACGCATCGGTCGCCTGAAATTAGGGCTTAATCACTAGGAACATCCATGGCGTACATTTTTCATCAAGACGAACTCCCTAAGCTGGTCGGCGTATCGGGCGGCCGCGAACGCACGTTTTTCGTCAATAAGGAACTGGCGAACATCGACGATATGCTGGCCGGCGTGATGATCTACAAGCCTCACGGCTCTTCGCCGTACCACTATCACGAGGTTTGCGAGCACTTTTACTTCATCATGGAAGGCCAGGGAACCGTGGAATCCGACGAAGGCACGCGTCCGGTGGGGCCGGGCGAGATGATCTTCATTCCGGCGGAAGCCCGGCATCGCCTGCGCGCCAGCGAAACGGGCCTGTTCTATTTCGAATTTCAGGCGCCCAATCGCTTCAAGACGCATATCCTGGACGGAACGCCCGACGATCTCCGCTGGAACCGCGTCGACGGCCGGGTTTGGGTTCAGACATAGATCGAAGACACCGCCATGACCAGTACCGACCTTACTTTCATCGATACCAATAAGCTACCCCGCGTGCACACCGCGCAGGGCGATGTTACCGAAATTCTGAATGAAGCTTTAGTTGGCGCTAAAAACGTACACGGGGAGTTACACTGGCTCAAACCGGGTGAGAAGTTTGAGGCGGCGGCGCTCGGGAAGCACCAACTCATTTACCTGATGGATGGCGCGGGGACCATCCGCCTCGACAATAAGGACTACGAAGTGTCGAAGGGCGCGGGAGTCTATCTCGGACCGTCGGAATCCGCTACTATCCAGCCAGGCACGGGGGCTTCGCTGAAGCTCTTCCACTTGATCGTTCCAAAAATTCCGGCGTAGCGCCGCATAAAATCCGGGAGGCCTTCGTATGGCTACCGCAACAGCCGTTCCCAGCGTTCGAAAGAAACCGTTCTACACGGGTCTTTCCTTTCAGGTATTGGCCGGCGTCGCGCTGGCCATCGTTTTCGGCTATGTCAGCCCGGCCAACGCCGCCGCCATGAAACCGCTCGGCGACGGATTTATCCGCCTGATCACGATGATCATCGCCCTGGTCATTTTTTGCACCGTGGTCTCGGGGATCGCGGGAATGCAGGACATGAAGAAAGTGGGCCGCGTCGGCGGCAAGGCGCTTTTGTATTTTGAGGTCGTGTCCACGCTGGCGCTGGTGATCGGGCTGGTAGTGGCGAATGTGTTCCAGCCGGGGAACGGGTTCAACATCAATCCGGCTACGCTGGATCCCAAGGCCGTTGCCGCTTACGCCGGCCCGGCGAAGGCGCAGAGCGTTACAGACTTTATCATGCATATTATCCCCACCACGATCGTGGATGCCTTCACGCGTGGTGACATCCTGCAGGTCCTGCTGGTGGCTATTCTGTTCGGCTTCGCGCTATCGATGATCGGCGCGCGATCGAAGCCGCTGATCGACCTTTTTGACGCCTTGACCCACGCGGTCTTTGGCGTTATCAACATCCTGATGCGGCTGGCGCCGATTGGCGCGTTCGGCGCCATGGCGTTCACCATCGGTAAGTTCGGTGTGGCGTCGCTGGGGCCTTTGGCCAAGCTGATCGCAACGTTCTGGATCACCTGTATTCTGTTCGTGGTCATCGTGCTGGGTGCGGTGGCCATTCTCGCGGGCTTCTCCATCTTCAAGTTTCTTTCGTACATCAAGGAAGAAATCATCCTCACGCTCGCGGTCAGCTCCTCAGAACCCGCGCTGCCGACGCTGATGCAGAAGATGGAGCGACTCGGATGTTCGCCCGCGCTCGTCGGGCTGGTGGTGCCCACCGGCTACACCTTCAACACCGACGGCACCAGCATCTACATGACGCTGGCCGCGCTGTTCGTCGCGCAAGCCACCAACATTCATCTGACGCTGACGCAGCAGCTGACTATTCTCGCCGTCGCCGTGCTGACATCGAAGGGGGCGAGCGGCGTACAGGGCGCCGCATTCATCGCGCTGGTCGGTACATTGATGGTGATTCCCACCATCCCCGTCGCGGGCATGGCGATTATCCTGGGAATCGACCGCTTCATGAGCATGTTCCGCGCCGCGATCAACATGCTGGGCAACGGGGTCGCGACTATCGTGGTCGCGCGCTGGGAGAAGGAGCTGGACCGCAAAACACTGCAGGAGAATTTCGCCAACGTCTAGCGAAGGTGCGCGAACGGACCGGCGGCGTAGACGACCTTGCCGCCGACCATAGTGAGTAACGACTCGATGCCGCCGATTTCTTCCACGGGAGCGCTCATGTAGTCTTGCGAAAGCACAGCCAGATCGGCCAGCTTGCCCACTTCGAGAGAGCCTCGCTGGTGTTCGTCGTGGGCGAACCAGGCGCTGCCCAGCGTATAAAGCCGCAGAGCTTCCGCGCGGCTGGGGGTTTCTTCCGGACCGCGTAACGCGACGCCACTCACAGTCCTTCCGTCCAGGAACCATTGCAGCGCGGTAAACGGGTTGTAAGACGCCACCCGATGCGCGTCCGTGCCCGCACCCACCACGACGCCGATTTCCTTGGCCGTCTCCACCGGCGGCGCCCGTCGCGCGGCTTCCACTCCTTCCTGCTTCTGAAACTGCTCGCCGGTGAAGTACATGGCGTCCTGCACGGTCCAGCCGACACCCAGCGCCTGCATGCGCCGCAGACTCGCGGGCGACGCATCGTTCAAGTGCGCGATGGACCAGCGCAGGCGGGTGATGGGAACTTCGCGGTTCACGCGCTCGAAGATGTCGAGCAACTGCCCGACGGAGGCATCGCGCGGCCAATGCATGGTGAGCGACATGCCGCGTTCGGCCGCCCAGCGCGCGATCTGGTAGTATTTTTCTTTCTCCGCCTCGGTGGGCTTATCGTTATTATTCATGGCCCAGGTGATCCGTTCGCCGATCCCGTTGAAGCGCAGCATGCTGTCGCCAAAGCCCATGGGGAGCATCTGGGTTAAGTCCTTCAGCTCCTCGAATTCCTTGCCGGGCGTAATGCCGCACAGAGCATAGGCGACGCGCACGGTCAGTTGGCGCTCGCGCCAGACTTGGAACAGGGCCTGATAGGATTCGGGCGTCATGTTGTTTCCGCCCGGATCGACGACGCCGGTGATGCCCAGCCGGTTCAACTCGCGGAAGAATTTCTTGGTGCCTTCCACCTGTTCGTCGAACGCGGGCTTGGGAAGCCGGTCAAACAACGCAATGATGGCGTTTGGGCCGCCGCTGACGCCGCCGGTGGGTTTGCCGTTGGCGTCGCGCTCCAGCTTGCCGCCGGGCGGAAGATCGGCGTCGCTTGCGATGTGGAGCGTGTCGAGAGCTTTAGGCGTTAGCATGGCCCAGCCATAGCCGAGCTGGACGTAGACCGGATTGTCCGGCGCGGCTTCCAACAGTTCCGCCTGCGTGGGACGGCGGTTCTCCTGGAACTGCGGGACAGTCCAGCCGCCGGCGACGATCAGCCAGGAGCCAGGCTTCATCGTATGCGCCGCTGCGCGAATGCGGCCCAAAGCTTCCGGGAGCGAACGCGCACCGATCCAGTTCACTTCGGTGCTGAAACTCAGGGCCGCGCGAATCGCATGCATGTGCGAGTCGATCAAGCCGGGGATGACCGTGCGGCCGCCCAAGTCGATGACCCGCGTTTGCGGACCAGCGGTTTTTCGCACATCGGCGCTGCTCCCTAACGCCACAATCCGGCCGTCGCGAATCGCCAGCGCCTGGCGCGTGGAGAACTGAGAGTCAACCGTCAGGATCTTGCCGTTCAGCAAGACCGTATCGGGACTCTGGGCGAAGGCCGCGAGTGCTGCCAAGATCAGTGCGAATCGCATCCGGCGCTATCCCCGGCGCGCGAGAATCGCGTTGAACTCTTCGCTCGCTGCGCGCATCCCTTCGGTGTCGGCTTCCGGAACCAGCGTGCCTTTGAATTCGTGGTAGAGCCGCACCGTGTTCATCACCAGGCGGTCCTTCGCGCCGATCCAGGTATCGAACCTCCCCAGCGTGATTTCGGCGGCGGCCTGGCCCGGACGCAGTCCCGCGTCGAAGCGCTTGCGCGCCTCGCGCAGAAACGTTTGCAGGTAGTGCCCCGTTTCCGCCAGTTCCTGCTTACCGCCGATGGGGCCGTGGCCCGGAACAATGACGTTCACGTCCATCGTCAGGATTTGATTTATCCGCTCGATCCACTTGCTGACAGAACCGTTGTGCGCGAACGGAGCGACGTAGTGGAACGCGATATCGCCGGCGAAAAGGATCTTCTGCCGCGGCAGGTAGACCATCACGTCGCCCCAGGTGTGTGCGGGACCGGCGAAGATGAACTCGACCGGCACGTTTCCGTAATAACAGGTGACCCGATCGCTGAAGGTCAGCGCCGGTGGCACGATTCTGCGTTCCTCGCCGCCTTCGGCCCATCCTTCGCGCGGCTCCCACACCGGATTCGGAATCGGCGTCGCGAGCATCGCCTCGCGGCAATAGATGTGCGAGATGATCTCCGCCGGGGGAAAGAAGGGAAGCCCCCAGATGTGCTCGCCGTGATGGTGCGTGATCACGATGCGGTCGAACGGCTGGTTGGGCGCGGCTCTGCGGACGGCAGCGAGGAACGCCTTCGCGTGCAGAGGCGCGCCGAGCGAATCGATCGCGAGCATCTGGTTTTCGCCCACGATCAGGCCGGCGTTGGACACGCCATAGTTGACCGTGCCCGGGCCGCCCGCCTGGATGTACGCGAAGACATGGGGCGCGAGCTCGCGAAGTTCGGTCTTCCAGACAGGCACCTCGCCCGCGAAGGACTGCCCCTTCGCCAGGGAGGAGGCGCCCAGGACGCCCAAGCCCTTTCCCAGCGCTTCGCGACGGTTCCATGATTGGTCGTTCGACATGGTCTCCCGGTACCGCCTCCAAATTATACTTCGTCCGCACCGCTGCGCCGGGGGCTCACAAGCCGCCAAAAATCGCCGATAAGCGCTTTGAGGGTAAGGGACTCGCTGCCATGAGCATGACGATCGGCAAGAGGATTCTGCTGGTTTCGAGCGCGAGCGTTGCACTGAGCACGACCGTGGCGCTCCTCGTGCAGAACATGACGATTCGCTCCCAGGGCATTGAGTTGACGCGCAACACCATGCGGGCGGCGGTCGTATCCGCCGAAAGTATGCGCGCATCCATGGCATCGCTGCGGACGCGGAAAGCCTTCGACGAAGCGGCGATCGCGCGCATGGCCAAAGGCGCAACCGATTTCCGCCAGACGGAACTCTACGACACGGTTCCGGTGGTGGCGGCCTGGAAGTCCATTGAAAAAGTGGCGCAAAAGGAAGGCTTCGAATTCCGGGTGCCCAAGCGTTATCCTCGAAATCCGAAAAACGAACCCACTCCGGAGGAAGCCGCCATCCTGAACTCGCTGGAAAAATCCGGCCAGGAAGAATACTTCTATGCGAACCGTGCAGCCAACCTGATTGTGTATGCACGGCCCGTCCGCCTGACCCAGGATTGCCTGGCCTGCCACGGCGATCCGGCCACCAGCCCCACGCATGACGGCAAGGACGTGCTGCGGTTTCCGATGGAAAATTGGCGCGAAGGAGAGATCCACGGGGCATTCATCTTGACGGCGCACCTGGACCAAGTGGACCACGTGGCTTCGGCGCGCGCGCAACAGGCGGCGATGCATACGACGCTGCTGTGGATGCTGCCGACCACTCTGCTGATTGGCGCAGCGTTCTTCTGGTACAGCCGCAAGTCAATTGTGCGGCCGCTATTGCAGGTGATTCGCACCACGCGCATCGCCAGTATTGAAACCACGGAAGCCTCCAAGCAGATCGCCGCCGCATCGCAGAGCCTGGCCCAGAGCGCGACCGAACAGGCCGCCTCTCTGGACGAGATCAACGACTCGCTTTCGGACGTGAGCGAGAAGACCCGTAATGCGGCCGAAGGGGCGCAGCAGGCCAAGACTCTAGCGGATGCCACCAGCACGGCCGCGGTTCAAGGCGCCCAGGATATGACGCGCATGGAACAGGCCATGGGCGAGATCCGGACAGCCACGCTCAGCGTTTCCAAAATCGTCAAAACCATCGACGAGGTCGCGTTTCAAACCAACCTTCTGGCGCTGAATGCCGCCGTGGAGGCCGCTCGCGCGGGCGAGGCCGGAGCCGGATTTGCCGTGGTGGCGGACGAAGTTCGCAACCTCGCGCAGCGCAGCGCCGAAGCCGCCAAAGAAACCACCGCACTGGTGAGCGACGCGCTGGAACGAACCGTCCGGGGCGCCGAGATCTGCGGCCAGGCCGTGGTGCGGTTCAAGGAGATTGAAGATCGGGGTACGCCGTTGAACCAGGCCGTCGGGGTGATTGCTCATGCGGCCGGTGAGCAGAGGGCCAACGTCGAGCGAGTCACCACTTCGGTCTCGGAATTAAACCAGACCACGCAAGGTGTGGCCGCTAACGCGGAGCAGAGCGCGGCGACGGCCGCCGAATTGAACTCTCACTCCCAGCACTTGTCGGAAGCCATCGATGCGCTGACGGCGCTGGTGGGCGCAGAAACACACAGCTGATTTTCGCTCTTCAGGCTCTGCCGTGCTTGCCGTCGGCTGCCGCCACAAGCGGTTCCAAACGCGGCTCCAGATCCTTCAAAACCTGCACCGCCAGCGCGCTGGTGAATTTGTAATTGCTGGCGTTCTGTCCCGGCACAAAGGCGAGAATCGTGCCGTAGAACTTGTCGCCAATGAAAAATACGAACGCTGCGGTGCGGTTCACCGCTTTCGAAGCAATCAGCCCTCCATGCACGCTGAACTCCTGAAGGCGATTGTCGCCCGTTCCGGTCTTCCCGCCGATCGCCAAAACCGTGCCGTCTCCCAACCGCATACCGCCGCTCGCTCTGCGGCCAGTGCCGTTCTGCACCACGCCAATCATTTGCTGGCGAACCAGCCGGGCGATGACGGGCGAAAGAACGCGCACTCCGGGCTGCACCTGGGGCGCCATCACGGTTTCGAGCGGCGTGCCTTGGAGGAAGTGAAGCTGAGTGATTCGCAGAGTGGGATAGCGAACGCCGTCATTCAGCAGAATCCCGGCCAGCTTCGCCAGTGCTCGCGGTGTGTCGCCCGAAACGCCGATGCAGGTCGCATAGGAAGGCGTCAGGGAACCGAAAGGATAACCGAGCTGTTTCCAGGCGCGATGAATCAGCTGGAAGGCGTCGGCTTCGAGTAACGTCTCAATGCGCTTATCCTGTGCGTGCTTGTAGCGCGTCTTGAAAAGCCACTGGTAGACCTCCTGGCGCTGGCTGGCGCTTTGGTCAAAGACGTCCTCGAGCGAGGGCTCGTGATGATGCTCGCGATAGTTCAGCAGCCATAACTCCAGAGGATGCACGTGCGCGAGGTAGCCGCGGTCGTTCAGATTGAACTGATCCGGCCCGTATTTGGTGTACAGCTCGCCCAGGTCCTCCTTCGCGAGCACGGACTTGGGAAAATGCGCCGCCAGGAACGCGCTAAACTCCGCGATGCCGGCATCCGGCCGGACCGAGCGGAAGATCACCGCGGCGCGCAGTGGCGTCGGGTGTTCGGTCGAGACCAGCGTCTGCAGAGCTTGATCGGGCGTCTGGCCCTGGTATTTTATGTAGAACCGCCGCAGGAACGTCCGCCCTTCCATGTCGGCGAAGCGTTCGAGATAGTGCTGGCGCGCGGGATTGTCCGGGTTGCTGAGCACGTCCGGCGTAGCGCCGGGAACGCGGTATTTGTAGTAATTTTCAATGTCGCGCATCAGGCGGATGAACACCAGGTTCACGGAATTCTGGAACCCGCCGGCCACGGTGAAGAACCGGCTGTCTTCGGATTTGTCGAAGTTGGCAAAGGAGTGCAGGCCTCCGGCCGTGAAGAACGCCTCGCCGGGATTGCCGGAATACTTGCGAGCTAGCGCCGCCTCAAGCATTGGCTCTAAACGCTTGTCAGTGGCTGCCGCCAGATAGCCGATAGCCCATTTGGTCAGATTGTCGCCCGTCGTGATGGGGACTTCCTGCAATTGCGCCGGCGTTCTATTTGCGTACTCCCGGTGCAGGTCCTCGATGATCTGGAGGTAGTTGATCAGCGTGCGCAGCTTGGCGGTCGAGCCCAGTTGCAGGCGCGTGCCCTGGTTGATATCGAGCGGCTGGTTGAAATTGTCGGTCTGGACGCGCAAATAGTTGGCGTTCGATCCGCGCTGATAAAGCGTCACACTGTAAATCACCGAACCGGTTTTGCCGGGGCTCAGCAGCTGATACCCGTTGAGACCAGCCGCCTGGACAGCCTGTGGATTGGAAAGCATCTCGAGAAACGAGGAAACGGAGTCCTGCGTGCGTTTGTCCAGAGTGGTGCCCACGGTGAGATCCAGGCGGTCCAGCGCATAGGCATTCTCGAGGCCCAGCTGCGGCAGGAGTGCGACGCGGATCATGTCGGGGGCTTTATTCGCGATGAAATTCTGAGGGGCTCGCGATGGACCCGGGGCGCGTAATGGCGGCCGCGCCTGGAGCGCGAGATCGCGCAAGCGGAGAGAAATGATTCCTTCTTTCGCCAGGAGACGCAGGTAGCGATCCGTGCGCGCACGAAGCGCTTGAGGATGGGTGACCAGTTCGCGCGTCGGGGCATGCAAGGCCAGCAGGAGCGACAACGCCTCGCGATAGGCAACGGCGCGGGCCTGCAACTGCGCGCGCGGCATCGTGCTCTCGTCGGCGGTGAGCAGGCGGTTGACCGTTTCCAGGCGCGCGCCATACCAGTCTTTCAGGCCGTCGGCGAGCCCGATCACCTCGCCGTCGTCGCGCGTGGCCGCGAGCGGAATGGAATTGATATAGGCGCAGATGATCTGGCGCTGTGCCCGAATCGTATTCGACCCGTACTCGTAGGCCCACAGAGACGCCGAGGCGACTTGCCGGGCCTTCTCCAACACCGAACCGGTGCGGCCGCCGGGCGAATGGCGCATCTTCACCAGCTGCGTGGCCAAGGTGCTTCCGCCGATGACCGGACGTCCGCGGTCCACTTCGTGGACCATCAGATCTGCAGCGGCCCGCCCCAGCCGTCCCCACTGTATGGCTGGGTTCCGGCGAGGGTGGGACGAATTGAGCATCTGCCGGTTTTCGATGAGCAGCAGAGTTTGAACGATCAGCGGTGGGATGGATTGAAAATCCGGGTAGACCCGGCGTGGACTCGCGGCCTGGTAGAGCTGCTCCTCCTGACGATCGAGAACCACCAGCCCGGCCTGATCTTTCTGGGGGTAAAGCGGTTCGATGCCCAAGGAACTCAGAATGTGCATCATGTGTGAAGCACGCGCCTGCGCGGTTACTTCAAATCCGCGCGCTTCCAGGCGGCTTATAAGCCGCGGCAGATCCGACATGCCCAGCCGCTGGTCATAGGGTCCGCGGTGGGGGCGCACGAGCGATGGGCTGGGTCCCGGCGCCAGTCGAAAAGATTCCTGGCGCGCAAAGCGGGGAAGCACGAGCGATTCGATCCAGGACGAGTGCAGCTCCAGCACGGCCAGCCCTACCAGCGCGATCGCCAGGGTCACGGCCAACAACTGGCGGCGGTGGCCGTGGCTCGCTTGCGACAGCGTCCTGAGCGTGTCGCGGCCGGCTCCGGCGTCCAGGATCTTCCAGACCTGCAGCGTCCAATCGTTCTGCGGCAGCGAGGCCTTATTCAACCCATCCGCATTCAACCCATCCGCTCGGATCAGGTTAGAAGCCCGTGCCTTACTCTTCGGACGTCTAGCGAGGACCACTTCACTCCCCGCAACTTAGATGCACCAGCGCAGTTTCCGTTCCAAGTTACCGAAGACTCAAACGGTGCGGGCTGGTCCGCGCTGCAATCCGTACCTTACCGAAGCAAAAGCTGGCTGGCGCCGGTGGTTCAGCAGGATAATTAAGTAGGCATGCGATTTGAGCGGCATTCGCCGTGCGCAGGACGGCGACGAGAAAGGGGACGCTAGAGTGAACCACGGAGAAGCGGCACGAGCCGGACGTGTGGCGATGGTGTGCCTGGGATTATTCCTGGCGCCCGCCTGTCTGGTCCGCCGGCACGTGATCCCCACCGGCGGAAATCGTCAAAACCTGCCGTTGATGAACGCGACCAAGGAGGAATTGATCGCACGGATTCATCAGATTTCCGATCCGATTGATTCGTTTCTGATCCGAGCGGACCTCTCGCCCTCCGTGGTCAATCCGTCCAAAAGGGTCGTCACCGAGTACGCCACGATCGGGGCGTACATCCTGTTTCGCCGTCCGAACGACCTGCGAATTATCGGGCAGGAGCCGGTGATGTCGACCACGATTCTGGACATGGCCTCGACCGGCAATGAGTTTCACGTCTATCTGCCCACCAAAAACCGTTTCCTTGTCGGCCAAAGTGACGTTCCGGGAACGTCCAAGAACGTTTTGGAAAATCTGAGACCATCGGCGTTCCTGAATTCCCTGCTCATCGCCCCGCCAGATCCCGAGACCAGTGTGACACTGCTGGAGGACGATACCGACAATACCAAGGCGATTTACATCTTGCTGATCCTGGACCGGCAGAGAGGCCGCTTGCTGCCTGGACGAAATGTCTATTTTGACCGGTATAGCCTGCAGATCATCGAACAGAAGGCTTTCGATCCATTGGGAGCGATTATCAGCGACACCAAGTATTCGAATTGGAAGCGCTACGGTAACGTGGAGTTCCCCAGCGGGATCGATATTCGCCGGCCCCGGGAAAATTACGAGGTCCAGTTGACCGTTCTGAGCGTGAAGATCAACGCGGCAGCCAATGTCACACCGGAAAAGTTCGTTCTTCGCCAGCCCGAAGGGACCAAGCTCGAACAACTGAATTAGTGCAACCGCCGCCTGAAATTTTGATGGGAGAGTTCGCGCCCGGGCGGCTGGAGACGCCGCCGCCACGAGCAATCCGCGTCGTGGACTGGAACATCGACCGCGGCCTCCACCTGGACGGCATCATCGACTTCCTTTGCAGTTCCGGCGCGGACTTGCTGCTGCTCCAAGAGGCGGATCTGAATGCCCGCCGCACGCATCGGCTCAATATCGCGGAGGAGATTGCGCGCGCATTAGGAATGAATTATGTGTTTGCGCGGGAGTTTCAGGAGCTTCTCGAAGGATCGCGCGGCTCGCCCGCCTATCATGGCCAAGCTACCCTGTCCCGCTGGCGGTTGCAGCACCCGCGCTGGATTCGTTTCCGGAGCCAGTCGCATTTTTGGCAGCCGCACTGGTTTGTACCGCGAGTCCATCCGTTTCAGGTCCGGCTGGGAGGACGGGTTGCGCTCGTTGTGGAAGCAGTCGCCGCGGGACGACGATTGGTCAGCTACAACCTGCACCTGGAGAGCCGTGGGCCGGATCATCTCCGGATAGCGCAACTGGACGAAGTGCTATCGGACGCATCCGAGTACGGCGCCGGCACGCCTCTGCTGGTTGCTGGAGATCTGAATTTGGATGCATCGCGTCCTCCAGCATCCGGGCTGATTGCACGCAACGGCTTGCGGAGTGTAGCAGGACCACCTGGCCGTCCTACGATGCCGCGGCACTTGTTTGTGCCGGGACGCGCGATCGACTGGGCGTTTGCGCGCGGGCCGATTCAGGCGGAACGTGCGAAAGTCCACTCTTTGGCCCGCGTGTCCGACCACTATCCGCTTTCCTTTACTTTGACGTTCTGAGCGACCTCCTGGCCGGCGCTAGGCCGGCTTCTTCCGGCGGTTGAGAAATTCCTCGACCCACGGCGTGGAACCGGAAATCTGAGAGGTTAGCTGGCCCTGGTCCAGCCCTGCGCTCTCCGGGTAATACTCGTGATGCACCTGGGCGTCCCCCGTCTCCGGCCGAACGACCAGGGTCCGCGGGGCGTACGGATTGGGCTTTTCGACGTGAGCTTCCTCCTCCGCCTGCTTCGGGCTTTGAGCGAGGCGGCGCACTTCCAGAAAACTAAAGATCACGGCGCAGCCGGCGATCACGCAGCCGAGCACCAGCGGCGCGGCCAGCCACCAGGCCAGACCGGCGATCCAGCTGTAAGTCGTAGCCCAGGCAATGGCGGCTACCGCGATCAGCACGTATAGGAACGCCCACTTTTCCTGACCAGGAGCGACGGCAAAGAATCTCGGCTTTTTCTCGCGCGCAACCGGAGCATTCATCAGATCTTGCATGGCATTTCTCCTTCGGAGATCAGCGATGTTTCCCCTTCACATTAAGCAAGTCCGGTACCAGCCAGTGGCTTTTGACTTTGAAGGCTTTTCACGCGGAACACGGGGCATTTGGCCCACATTCCATGGGTCTTGTACGCCAACTCTTTGCCCAACGCGGATCTCGGGCTCCCTCCCTAATGAGCTAGACGTTGATCGGCAGATCCGAGCAGATGGCATACCGTTGACGTAAGCGAGAACGTCTATACCGGAATGTCGCTTGAGTGCTGGGAGGCGGTAAACAAGCTCTAGAGACAGTTCTCAGAGTAATGTAAACGGAGCCTATTGGAGCAAGTTGATTTTGGAGCGGGAGACGGGACTCGAACCCGCGACGTCCAGCTTGGGAAGCTGGCATTCTACCACTGAATTACTCCCGCATTCTGTCAAATCAGCTACTTAGCTGAATCCATTGGACTTCCTAAACCAGCTGCTAGTCTATTCCGTCCATACTGTCTATCCAAAACCACCCGTTTGGATGCCAAAATGGACAGCAAAACAGACAGCA
>DATJNO010000054.1:0-22799 GCA_035508055.1 Bryobacteraceae bacterium
GCCCTCCAGAAAACGCTTGCGCCACCGCGCTGCCTTTTCCGGCGTGATGCCGAGTTCAGCAGCGATTTCGCGATCCTGAAGTCCATCGGCCGCGCGAAGGACGATACGCGAACGCTCGACCAGGCGCGCCGGAAGCGACCGCCCGCGGGCCTGCTGTTCCAGTACCGCCCGATCCTCCAAACTCAGATCTACTCTCGGCGCAACGCGCATTGCTTCGCCTCCCATTGTGAGAGACGAACGAATATTCTTAATCATTACTATTTATGCGCGCTACATTAGCGTCCCGCCAGCCCCTGTGTGAGCTCGATGCGGGTCCCCACCGGGTCGATGATGAAGGCGATCTTCAGCGCGATGGCCGGTATGTCGCGGAACGGCATGTCTATCGTCACGCCTTGCGCTTGCAGCTGTTTGACAAAGGGCTCCAGATCCTTGACCTCGAAGCCGATGTGATCCAGCGTGCGGCCTTTGGTCGGAGCCGCGGCTTCCTTGGCTTTCGAGAAGTCCACTTCGGCAGCGGGAATTTTGGCGGACGGATAGTCCCTGCGGTGGGATTTTTCTGCACCAAAGGTCTTGATGTACCAGGCCTGGAGGCTGTCCGGATCGGTGGTCGTGATGTGGATGTGATGGAACGCGACCGGCGTCGCGAGCGACGTATCCTCAAAAAACTCCACGTGGATCTGATCCGGGAAGTTCGCCATGATCTGCCGGTTTGCCGGACGATCGAACACCGTGGCGACGTGTGCGGCTTCCAGTTTGGTTTTCAAGGCCACGTAATCCTTCACCAGGAATCCAATGTGGTTGACCGTGGAACCATCGGTGCCTTCCGTGGCATTGGCTTTCGAAACAATGATGAAGATTCCGGGCAGCTTGAGCAGATTGAGCGGGCCGGCCTTGCTTGCCTGCGCGCCCAGGACCTCGGTCCAGACCTTCATCTGCGCCTCCGGATCGGGCACCGTCAGATGGATGTGGCCCATGGACACTCCGGCCGCATTCGGCGCGGGGAGTTGGGCGAACAACGAGGCGGCCGCGGCCGCGAAGAGGACTAGCCAGCGCATGGGGGCTATCCTATCACGGATGGCCGCCGAGCACGCCGTCGCGCGTTCCGGAGTCGTGTATACTGATGGCAGGCGGATCGGCTCTGTTTTCAGCCTTTCGCCACTCACCCCGGCTCGAATCAGCGCGGTCTATTTCCGAATCATCAGCACGCGGTCAGCGCCCAGTGCCATCTGGACGCGTGCGGCTTTGCCACCACCAACGCCGGCTGCGTTGGCGTCTGCGTGCTCCCCACTGGGGCAGCCGTGCAAGTTGTCAGCGAACGGCAGGAAGCGGTGGGCAGCGCCGGTTCGGGTTCGCTGCCTTATTTGGAAACTATCGACGTCCTGAGGGGCATCGCGTCGCTCTGGGTGTGCTGGTTTCACATCAATACGCGCGGTCTGGTGGAGCTGAACCCCATCCTGGCCGCCACCGGCGCTCCCGGCGATGTCGGGGTGGCGATGTTCTTCGTCATCTCCGGTTTCGTGATTCCTTACAGCCTGTATCGCGGCAAATACAAGTTCTCGAATTTCGCACGGTTCCTAGCCAAGCGGATCGTTCGCCTGGACCCGCCGTATCTGGCGGCGATCGTGCTGGCGATCGCGGTGCCTTATCTCACCAGCCGGTCGTCCTTCCACCGCGGCGCCATCTACCATCCGAACTGGATTCAGGTGCTGGCTCACCTGGGCTACGCGAACGCCTTCATCGGATTTCCCTGGCTGGTGGGAGGATTCTGGAGCCTGGCGATTGAGTTTCAATACTACGTGATATTGGCCCTGGCCTTTCCGGCGCTGTTAGTCCGAAAATGGAGCGGACTAACCGGCTTATACCTGGTGTCCGGCTTGGCGGCAATTCTGCTCCCGCAGCGCTATATGCTGCCGCATTATCTGCCGCTGTTCCTGATCGGGATCTCCGGATTCCGCTATTACGTCTTGCGCGTGAGCCGGTGGGAATTGGCCGTGTGCCTGGCTTATTCGGGACTTCTCACCGCCTACACCGAGCAGACTTTCTACGCCGTCGCCGCGGTTCTGACCTGCCTCTGCATTGTGTTCGTCCGCTACAGCAACCGGCCGCTTCAGTTCCTGGGCGCCATCAGCTATTCCCTGTACGTCACTCACCAGACGATCTACGCGATACCCATCGCCCAGGCCGTTCGTTTCCTGGGAAACCGGGCTATAGTGCGTCTGGTGGCTCCGTTTGTTTCGCTGGCCTTTTGCCTGGCGGTGGCGTGGTGTCTCTATAAGGCCGTAGAACTGCCGGCGCGCAAACTCTCGGCGCGTTTCAAGTATGGCGCTGCCAAGGCGCGTACCGCGGCCGTTTGAATTTCAGGATTACTCGCCCCAGGAACGCTCGAGCATGCGCGAATACTCGCCCGAGGAGTACAGCTCGAAGTGGAAGTCGCGCGACGTCAAAGGAGCGAACTCGCGGTCGCCTTGCTTGAGCTGGAAGACGTGATCGGCGTAGCGGTAGTAGTTGCGCACAAACTCGTCGGAGAGAACTTCGCGCGAAGGCGCGTCGGCGAACAGGCATTGCAGGCCGAGTGCACGCGTGAAGATGGATTTATAATCGGCGACGCCCCATTTTCGCAGCTTGGACTGGACCGCGGGGGGCGCGTCCTGAATCAACAGCGCGGCGATACTTTGATAGGTAATGCCGCTTGGCAGCACGTCCTGATGGCGCTCGACAAATTCCAGGCACTGTTCGATCCAGCGCGCCACATCCCGGCCGACATAGAACAGCATGCGCAGCTCGGAATAGCGGCCGTCCAGTAAAGCGCGATCCAGCTCTTCGCGCGTGGCTTCGCCTTGCGGCAGCAAGCCTTGTAACTTCAAGTTGGCGCGGGAGCTTTCCACCAGTTTGCCCGGCCCGCCAGCGTCGGCGAAGGGGTGAAGAATCAGCGGCGGCAGCGTGCGGGCGTCCAGGACAGGTGCGGTTCCAAATGATCCAAATCCCATATCTAAGTTGAGTATGCGGGCTTACTTGCGTTCCGTCAGTAGTACCTTGGCTTCAATCGTTTGGTTCCCCCGGAGGACTTTCACAAGTACTAATTGACCAGGGTGACTAGCCCGAAGCGCATAGGTAAAGTCGTATAGGTTTTGGATGGGCTTACCGTCGAATTCGATCAGGATGTCGCCGCCCTTCAGGCCGGCCTTGGCGGCGGGCGAACCGGGGCGGATGTCGGCGAAACGGACGCCGTTGGGCAGCTCGGTGAAGTCCGGGATGCTGCCGAAGTCGGGGCCGTATCCGGAGCCGCCGGCGCTGTGGGCATGCGGATCGGCGACCTCGCCCGGCGGTTGCGTCTCGGCCACCTGGACGAACTTTGGCCGCGGGGAGCCGTCGGTGAGGTGATCGGTCACGTCGGCCACCAGTTCCAGCAGCCGCACGGCGTCGGGAGCGTTGATCTTATCCCAGGTGTCGCTCGGTTTGTGATAGTCGGCGTGCAGGCCGGAGAAAAAGAACAGCACCGGTACCCGCTTGGCAGTAAAGGATGTATGGTCGCTGGAGCCGTAGCCGGCACGCTCGGTGACATCGGCATCGAAATCGTGCTTGGGCGCGAGCTCCTTGATCAGGGCGGGAAACGTGGTTCCCGTGCCGACGCCGCCGACATAAACTTTGTTCTCCCGAATGCGCCCGATCATATCCATGTTGATCATGGCCACGGCGTTCGAGAGCGGCAACTCCGGATGGTTCACGTAATAGGCCGAGCCCAGCAGGCCCAGTTCTTCGCCGGCGAAGGTGAGGAACAGGATGCCGCGTTTCTGGCGCGGCTCGCGCGAGAACCAGCGCGCCAGCTCGATGACGCCGGCGGTTCCGGAGGCGTTGTCATCGGCGCCGGGATGAATGTGGCCAACGAGCGACGGAGCCATGGAATATTGCTCACCCAGGCCCAAATGATCGTAGTGCGCTCCGATAATGACGTATTCGGGCGTATCGCCGGGCAGGTACGCGCCGACATTGTGCACGGTCTTCACTTCGCGCGTAATGTCCACGTCCAGGTCGAGATTCAACGAAGCCGGAAGCGCGAACGATTCGGGGTGCAAATCCTTGTCGATGCCGGCCTCGATCTGCGCCAGGCTCTTACCGGCCATACCGAGCCAGTGGTCGGCGACGGCGGCCTTCACCTGCACGAACTCGATACCGGAGTTGGCGGGGCCAGCGGTGGCGCCGAACTTTTCCAGATCGTCGGCGTCATTGGTGTGCGCGGCCACGTCGTTCACCAGGAGGACTGCTTTGGCGCCGTGCAGTTTCGCGTTGACTGCTTTGCTGAAGATCTGGGAATGCGCGGTGTAGACTTTGCCCTCGAAAACGCTCTTTTCGTCGAACTCCTGCGGCTCGTGGCGTAGCACCAGGACGATCTTGCCTTTCACGTCCAGGCCGGCGTAATCATCGTAGTTGTATTCCCGCGCTGTAATCCCGAAGCCCGCGAACACGATGCCGCCCGAAACGTCGCCGGCCGAGGAAAGGTTCAGCGGAATAAAATCCTTCTCGAACTGCAGCGGCTGTTCTTTCTGGCCTTCGCTGTAGCCGAGCGTATTGTGCTGGCCGAGGCGCGCGCTGGTGGTGACCTCGAAAGGCTGATAATAGCTGTCGCCGGAGAGCGGCTGGAGATTCAAGGAGCGGAACTGGTCGCGAATCCAGCCGGCAGCGACTTCCAGCTCCGGCGATCCGGTGGCGCGCCCGCGCATCTTCTCGGAGGCCAGATACTTGATGAAGCCGAGGTACTCCGTGCTGCTCATGTCGGCAGCAATCAGAGCGCCCGCGAGCGCTAGCAGAACGGCGATTCGCTTGTGCATTTCAACCTACTTGAGCGGCGATGGGATTTTGATCTCGCAGCACTTTTCATCGGAGGCAGCCGCCGTGGTGCGCTGGTAGTTCAGTTCGCCGTTAATAATCTGCTCCAGGTTCTGCCAGGGATAGTTTCCGACGAGGCGGCGTCCGTTGACGAATAGCGTTGGGGTGGCGTCGACCTTGAGCCCGCGGGCCTGGGCGATGGTGGCGTCCACCTCGGACTCGGTCGCTTTCGTGTCGATGCAACGGCCCAGTTGGAGCGTGTCGATACTCTGCTGTCCCTTGGCGAAATCAAGCACCTTGTCCTTCAAGTTTTCCGGCGTGATTTCATCCTGGCTTCCATAAATCCAGTCGTGGAACTTCCAGAACGCGTCCGGACTCTGGTGATAGATGCAGCGTCCGGCGATCGCGGCGGACTTCGCCCAGGGATGAATCGACGTCAGCGGAAAATCCTTGAAATACACGCGAACCTGGGTGGGGAACTTGGTGGGAATGTTGTCGCGCAGCGTCTTGGCCTCTTCTTTGCAGTTGGGGCACTCGAAGTCGCCGAACTCCACCAGCGTCACGGGAGCGCCGGCCGCGCCAAAACTGGCCGCTTGGTCGGTCTTCAACTTGTCGAGGTCTTCCTGGAACGGATTCTTGGCGAAGTCGTAGACGTAGCCGCGCACGATGTCCTTGCCGTCCTTGGTGACATAGAAGGTCTCATCCTGGCCCCGGTCGCCATAAGTGAAGTGGACGTCCACCTGGAGCAGGTCCGGGACGGGCGACGGCTTGGGATCGTCGACCTTGACTTGGACCTCCGGAATCACCGCCAGCAGATGCCGGACGTAGGCTTGCATTTGAGCTTTGTCGAGAGCGGATTTGGGCTTCTCCTGCGCGGGAAGCAACGCGGCGCACAGCACGGCGGCGAAGAGAAAACGCATATCCAGATTGTAGCGCGTGGCAGGAAGCAAATTGGCTCGGGCGTAGCCGGTTCCGGGTGTCCAAACACGGGCTTTTCAGCCGGCGGTGACGCCCTCCAGGTTCTTTTGAAAGAATTCCCGGAGCTTGGCTTTACCCCAAGTTGAAAGCAACCCGCCGACAACCTGCCGAGCGGCGAAATTCTCGAAGCCGGAGCCGAGAACGGATTCGAGCAAAGCTTTCGCGACGGCGTGCAGCCGGTCCACGCTCCAGTTGATCACGTGGTTCACGCGAGCCTGCGTGATGTCCGACGGCGCCTGGTCCGCCACCAATTATTCGGCTTTCAGCGCGTCCACCGGATCGACGGCCGCTGCACGCCGGGCAGGCAGGTAACTGGCCAGCACCGCCGCGGCCACAAGGATGACCGGTACCGAAAGGTAGGTCACCGGATCGAGAGGGCTGATGCCGAATAGCAGCGACTTCATCAACTGCATGAGGCCGGCTGCGGCGGCTAGACCGGTTATCACGCCGATTCCCGCCAGTAGCAGACCATGCCGCACGAACATGGTCTTCAATGCCGCTGGCTCGGCGCCGAGCGCCAACCGGATTCCGATCTCGCGCCGGCGCTGCGAGACGGCATACGAGATGACGCCGTAGATGCCGACGATGCCCAGAACCAAGGCCATCGCGCCGGCGATGGCGAGCATCACCAGCGTGAAAGAGGCACGGGCCAGCGATCGGTCGTAGACTTCCTGCATGGTTCGTAGCGACGCGACTGGGAGGCTGGCATTCACCGACCATACCGCCTGTCGAATCTGGTTAAGGAAGCCTTCGGTGCCAGTGCGGTTGCTGCGAATGACGAAGGTCGCGGTCGGCAGCGCGTTCAGTAGGGACGGTCCAAAGAAGTTGTGCATCATCGAGGGCCAGTAGACGATTTCGGGCGGAGCCTCGTGAACACCGGTTTCGGGAACATCCTGCACGATACCGATCACTTCGTGCCAAGGCATGCCGGGATATTGCCGGATCCGTTTGCCCAGCGCGGCCAGGGGTGATCCCCACAGCTCTCGCGCGAGGTTCTCCGAAATCATCACCACTGGGCGCAGACCCTCGACTTCGGCCCAAGTCAGCTCGCGGCCCATGACGATTCGCGTACCGGAGGCGTGAAAGAATCCCGGCGAAACGTACTTGAAGAACCGCAGCGGCGGAATCTGGCCCGGATCGTAATTCTTGCCTTCGGCGAAGATGTTGTCCCAGTTGGGATCGAATCCCTCCATGGGCATTTCGCTGGCGAACCCAACGGCGCTGACGCCGGGAATCGCTGCCAGCTTGTCAAGAATGTCGCGTTGTGTGCGTAGGACTCGTCGCGGCTCGGCGATTAGAGAGTTAGGAATGGACATGCGCAAAGTCTCAAGATGTTCCGGCTCGGTGAATCCCGGGTCGACCGTACGCAGCGCTTGGAAAGTACGAATCATCAAGCCCGCACTGACCAACAGCACCAGCGCTAGCGCTACCTGCGCCACCACCAGAAAATTCCTGGTGCGATGACGTTCGCGGCTGATGCTGGCAGTCCTCCCGGAGCTGCCGAGAGCCGCGGAAATATGAGGTCCGGCGTATTTCAAAGCAGGGATCAGTCCGAACACAAGACTGGAGAGCAGGGAAAGAACCAGGGTGAATGCGAGCGCCCGCCCGTCCAGCGAGATCTCATTTAAACGTGGCAGATTTGCCGGACCGATGGCTCTCAAAAGTTGGAGGCCGCCGTCAGCCAGGATGATCCCCAGAGCGCCGCCCAGGAGACCCAGAATCACACTTTCGACCAGGAGTTCGCGGACGATGCGTCCCCATCCTGCACCGAGGGCCGCGCGAACCGCCAGTTCTTGCTGTCGTGCCTCCGCACGAACCAGCAATAGGTTCGTCACGTTGGCGCAGGCGATGAGCATCACGAGGGCGATGGTTCCCATGACCACCCACAGTACGTCGCTGATGTTTCCGACGACATCTTGCTTCAAAGGACGAAGTGCCGGCGTGATTCTCCAAGTTTCGTAAATGTGACCATTGGTGCCCGGGCCGTTGGACCAGGAGTCCATCCAAACCGGCAGCAGACGCGCCAAGTCGGCATTAGCCTGCTCGATGCTGACGCCTGGCTTGAGCCGGCCGATGCCGTTGAATCCGAAGCCAGCCAGGATCACCTTGCCGCGGACGAAGGCCAGCGGTGCGATCAAGTCGGATTCCAAATTGACTACCTGGAAACCGCGGGGCATCACGCCGACGATCTCCAAAGATCGCGAATCGACGTGGATGCTGCGTCCGATGACGGATCGGTCCCCGCCAAATCGTCGCTGCCAATACCCGTAGCTCAGCATCACCGTGCCCGGACGCCCCGTAAAATCGAAGGGAACAGAACCGCGCGGTATTTGGTCTTGCGCGTTCAGTTCACGCCCGGCGGCCGGCGGGACGCCGAGCGCCTCCAGCACGCCGTCACTTACCCAAACCACGCGGACCTGTTCCGGCGCGGCTACCCCCGTGACGTTGGCCGTTCCGGGAACCCACACACCCAACGCCTGGAACGTGCGGTTATGCTCGGCGTACGTGAAATACATGGAGGGCGATAGGCGCAGGCCATCGGCGAAACTCGCCAGGCCCGCGGCCCCGGGCGCAAGCTGCCGAAGCGCGACCAGTTGCTCCGCCTTCGGGTACCGCAGCGGCCGCAACAGCACGCTATTGACGACGCTGAACACTGCCGTATTGGCGCCGATTCCGATGGCGATGGTCAACAGGGCCGCGGTAGTGAAAGCGGGATTGTGGCGCAGCGCGCGCAAGCCATAGCGCATGTCGCGGACAAGGGTGTCCAGGAAGACGATCGTATTCATGCGATAAATCTCCTCTCGAATGAGGGTGCTGTTGCCGAACTTGCGGCGCGCTGCCGCGCGGGCTTCCTCCGGCGCCATTCCGCGCGCGATGTTTTCGTCCGTCTCGATCCGGACGTAGGATTCGATCTCCGCGGATCGTTCCCGATCCCATTTCGCCCGGCGGAAGTAACGCGCGAAGCCCACGGGAGTCTTATTCCGATGCCGGCTGGAGCACGCGGCCGATGGCACGAACCATCTGCTCCCAGCGCGTGGTTTGAGCGGCCAGCTGTTTTCGGCCCACCGGCGTCAACCGGTAGTATTTGGCCTTACGATTGTTTTCCGACGTACCCCAGAAAGATGCGATCCAGCCGCGGTCCTCCAGCCGGTGCAGAGCCGGGTAGAGGGAGCCGTGTTCGATCTGCAGGACGTCTTCCGAACGGTGCTCGATGCCATGGGCAATGGTGTGGCCATGGGCCGGGCCCAGGACCAGGGTCTGCAGGATCAACATGTCGAGCGTGCCTTGTAGCATCTCGCCTTGAAGGGGTGGTTGGCGTTTGGGCATACGTCCCAGTTTACTCCACTCGACCGTCTACCTATATCCCATGCCGGTAATACGAGCGAGTTCCGATTTCGTTCCGAAAAGTTCAAAAAAAAGTCGACCGGTCAGTTCCGGCCGCGGAGGCGGGCGATCTGGCGGCGGTCGCGTTTGGAAGGCCTGCCTTCACGCGACGCCTCAAAATAGGGCATGGCCTTGCGCTGCTCGGCGAGCTCCAGCCGCAGTTCCCGGCTGGCTTCGGTCTCCCGGTAGAGCGTCTGGGCGACGGCGGCCGGGCCGCGGATCTCGCTGAGCAGCAGGACTTCCAGCTGGAACTCAGCCGTATCGTTTGTCACTCGCAGCAGGTCGCCCACCCGAACCTCCCGCGACGGCTTGGCGGGCTGGCCCTTGGAGGCAACCCGGCCAAGCTCACAGGCCCGCGCTGCCAGCGACCGCGTCTTGAAGAACCGGGCCGCCCACAGCCATTTGTCGATTCTCATGCTGTCGTCCAATTACAGCGTAACGCCGAACCAGATTACCGACACGCCCACCAGGGCCAGCAGCGCTCCGCAAACCCGCGCCGTCATCTCTCCGCCGGGCGCGGCCTTTTCCAGCAACAGCAATACCGTGATCGCCGCCATCCACAGCAGATTCATGACGCCCGCTGCGAAGGGCAGCAGCATGAGCATCCAGCAGCAACCGACGCAAAACAGTCCGTGGTCCGCACCCATGCGGAACGCGCCGGCCGCGCCCTCATGCCAGTCGCTCAGCAGGAAGGTCAAGGGCGATCGGCAGTGGCGGAGGCACGCGTTCTTCATCGGCGTCCATTGATATACTCCCGCCGCAATCAGGATCGCTCCAGCGACCACAGGACTCGCGGCGGACATCATGGGACTGAGCAGCGACTTCTGGTGCAGGAAGTGCTGCAGCGCGGCGCATACGGCGCTGAAGACGACCCATACTGTGAAGTAGCCGGCGACGATGAACCCCACCGGGGTCATCGACGCCCGCTTCGCGTGCCTGTGCAGTTGCTCGGCGCGGAACACGAACACAAAAGGCAGCGTCGAGGGCAGCATCATAGCGACCATCATTACCGCCCACATCGCGAAGAGAGCGCCGAGATTCAGCGCCATGCGCGCGTGGCCCGCTGCCATTCGAACGATCCAGAGCCAGGCGACTGTCGTGATCCCAGCCGCCCCGGCCAGCAGAATAATCCGGTCGCGGTTCAGCGTCCGGACGCTCCATACCGTCACGTTTCAGCTCTGATAGGTGAACGGCGAATACATGCCGTTGCGATCGGAGAGGATCCACTTGTAGCCGTGGTCTTCATAACGCAGCCCATTGGACTTCGCGACCACCACCGGGTATCCGGGCGAGATGCACAGCGGATGGCCGGTGACGGTCACTTCGGCGCCGCCCGCGCCGGTCAAGGCCTCGATTTCGACCTCGGCGACATCGCCAACCTTCAGACTGCCGCGCTTGCCTTCGCGCTCGAACCGGATCGGCACGCTGGTGACTCCCAGGACCTGGCCGATGTGCGCCGCCAGCCGCGCCGGATGCCCGCCGCCCTGGCCCGAGAAAATCGTAAGCAGGCCGTTCTTCTGTTCTTCGGTGGCGCGCTCGTCCAAGTACAGCGCGGCCTTCCATTGGACTTCGTGCATGACGCCCGGCGAATCGACGGCCAGAGCCACATTCAACCCTGCGAGGTCGACTGCGCCGTACTGGCCCGAGTCGATGTGCCAGCCGACGACCACCGTGCAGTCGCCCTCGGTCGGTGTGCTCAGGAATACGCACGGACACGCGGGCTTACAATTGCAGGATTCCAGGTACTGCCCGGATACTTTCCAGGCCTCAGCCATAGTCACCTCCGATTCCTAAGCTGGTGCGCCATACAGTATACCCTCACTCCCCGCGGATCAGATCGTCGTAGGTTTCGCGCTTGCGGACGACGCGGAAGCGATCGCCTTCGACCAGAACCTCGGGAGGACGCGGGCGCGCGTTGTAGTTGGAAGCCGCGACGAAGCCGTAGGCGCCGGCGGTGCAGACGGCCAGCAGATCGCCGGGCATGACGTTCGCCATCTCGCGGCCGCGTGCGAGAAAATCGCCCGATTCGCAGACCGGCCCCACCACGTCGGCGGTGATCGTTCCGGCCTGATTCTCGCGCAGCGGGATGATCTCGTGGTGCGAATGATACAACGCAGGTCGAATGAGGTCGTTCATCGCCGCGTCGACGATGACGAACTGACGGTCGCCGTTGCTCTTGCGATAGAGAACGCGCGTGAGCAGCACTCCGGCCTCGGCGACGATGGAGCGGCCCGGCTCGATCAGGATCTCCAGGTTGTGTCCGGCGGTCTCGCGGCACATCGCGCCAATGAACTCGGCGATGGACGGTGCGTGATCGCCGGGTTTGTAGGGTACGCCAAGCCCGCCGCCTAGATCCAGCGTCCGGATAGGCAGGCCACGCGCACGCAGCCGCTCCACCAGCGCGACCATTTTGTCGAAGACCTCCACCATCGGCGCGATATCGGTAATTTGCGAGCCGATGTGGCAACTCACGCCTTCCAATACGATGTTGGGCAGCGCGCGGGCGCGTTCGTAAACCCCCTCGGCCTCCGAAATGTCGATGCCGAATTTGTGCTTGCGCAGGCCGGTGGAGATGTAAGGATGCGTGGCCGCGTCGACGTCGGGATTCACGCGAACCGCCACGTTGGCCTGCACACCCAGGCGGCCGGCCAGCGAATCGATGAGCGCCAGCTCGGGCTCGGACTCGCAGTTGAAACTCCGGATGCGGTGCTCCAGTGCGTAGTCCAGTTCCTGCGCGGTCTTTCCGACGCCGGAAAAAATGACGCCCGCCGGATTCGCGCCGGCTTGGAGCACCCGAAACAGCTCGCCGCCGGAGACGATATCGAATCCCGCGCCGGCCTCCGCCAGCAGCTTCAGAATGGCAAGATTCGCATTGGCTTTTACGGCGTAGCAGACTTTGTGCGGCGCAGCGCCGAAGGCCGCGTCATACGCCCGGAAGCGGTCCAGAATTGCCGCGCGCGAATAGACGTAGCAGGGTGTGCCTTCGCGGCGGGCCACATCGGCCAGCGCCACCTGTTCCAGATGCAGCGTGTGGTCGCGATATTCCATCAACGGACTTTCAGCACGATCAGGGTCTGGTCGTCGTCGGTGGGAGCTTCGCCTTTGAATGCATCAAAATCGGCCAGGATCGCGTCGGCGACCGCGTCCACCGGTTTGCTGGAGAGCTTGCGCAGCGTGCGCCCCAAACGCACACGCCCATACTCTTCGCCTTCGGGATTCCGCTGGTCAGTGATGCCGTCGGAGTGCAGCACCAGCAGGTCGCCCGGCTGCGCATCCAGCGTCACTTCGTCGTATTCGCGGTCGTCCAGCAAGCCGGCGGGCACGCCCTCCACTTTGGGCTTGATGATCTCGCCTTTGCGGCAAATCACCGGCGGCTCGGCGCCTGCGTTGGCCATGACGAAGCGGCGTTTCCCGCTCTCCCACACCAGCACCATCAGCGTGACATATTGCGCGACCACGATGCGTTCGCGCAGGACATTATTCAGCAGCTTGAGAAGCGCCGCCGGACTGCGCCGCCGGTGCGTGAGCGTGCGCAGCAGCCCGCTGACCATCGCGCCATAAAGAGCCGAAGCCGCGCCCTTGCCGCTGACGTCGCCGAAGGCGAACATGGTGTCGCCGTCGCCGTACTCGAAGATATCGTAAACGTCGCCGGTGATCTCCCGGGCCGGGCGCATGCGAATGGTCGCGTCCAGGCCCTCGATTTCCGGCGCCTCGCGCGGCAGCAGAACGCGCTGGACGTTGTGGGCGGCCTTCAGATCGCGGTCCATCCACTGCTCGCGCTCGGCGATCTCCTCGTAGAGCCGCGCGTTTTCCACCGAACTGGCGATCTGGGGCGCCAGCAGCGCCAGCAGCCGCGCGTGATCTTCGGTGAAATAGCCCATGCGCTCGCTTTCCAGGTTCATGACGCCCACGACGCGATCCTGCACAATCAGTGGCACGGCGATTTCAGAACGAATCTCGGGATGCGAGGCGATGTAGCGCGGATCGGCCAGCGTGTCGGCCACGCGCACAATCTCGCGCGATTCGGCCGCCGCGCCGGTGATGCCCTTGCCGAACGGAATGTTGTCCAGGTTCACGCGCTGGTCGTAGCGCTGGCTGAAGCGGTGGCGCAGCACTTTCCGCTCCGGGTCCACCAGCAGGATGCTGAACGCGTCGTAGGCCACCAGCGTGTGCATCGTCAGTGCGATTTTTCCGAGCAGCTCGTCCAGATCCAGGATGGAGCTGAACTCCTGCGACAGAATCGCCAAGGTTTTAAGCGTGCGGTTCTGGCGGTCTGCGCGGCGGTAGAGCCGCGCGTTGTCGATCGACGCCGCCACGCGCGACGCGATCAACTGCACCAGCGCGCGGTCCTGTTCGCGGTAGGCGTTCAGCCGCGTGGATTGCAGGTCGATAACCCCCACCAGTTTGCCGCGAGCGAGCATGGGAACGGCCAGTTCGCTGCGCACCGCGTCCAAAGCGGGCAGATAGCGCGGGTCGCGACTGACGTCGCCCACCAGGATCGGCTGGCGCGTAGCTGCGGCCATGCCGGTAATGCCTTCGCCCAGAGGCAGCACCAGGCTGCGCACCACCTCCTCGCGATGGCCGATGGAGTAGCGGATGGTGAGCCCCTGCCGTATCTCGCTGTAAAGCAGGATGGCGAACAGGTCGTAAGGCACGACCTCCTTCACCACCGCGGCGACGTTGGCCAAGGTGCGCTCGAGATCCAGCGATTCGGCTGTGACCGCCGACACCTCCAACAGGAAGTCGAGCAGCTCGGCGCGCTCGTGGAAACGGATTTTGGTTTTGCCGGGCGCGGTCATTTGTGTCCTGCTTCCGCGGTTTCGGCCGCCAGCGCCGCCTCGATGATTTGCACGCTGGCACTCGCGCCGATGCGGGTGGCGCCTGCGGCGATCATTTTGCGCGCGTCGTCCAAGGTGCGAATGCCGCCAGAAGCTTTTACGCCCATCTCGGGACCGACGGCCAACCGCATCAGTTCGATATCGTGCACGGTCGCGCCGGACGGGCCGAAGCCCGTGGAAGTTTTCACGAAATCCGCGCCGGAGGTCTTGGCGATGCGGCACGCGGCAGCCTTTTGCGAGTCATCCAGGAACGCGTTTTCGAGGATGACCTTCACGATAGCGCCGCCCTTGTGCGCCGCCTGCACCACCGCGGCGATGTCCGCTTGGACCGCGTCGAGATCTCCGCTGCGCAGTGCCCCGACGTTCTGCACCATGTCGATTTCCTGGGCGCCCGCCCGCAGAGCCGCTTCGGTCTCCGCGACTTTGGCCGCAGTCAGTGTCGCGCCGAACGGGAAGCCGACGACGACGCAGGTCTTCACTGCCGACCCGGCCAGCTCCGCCGCCACCAGCGCGGTCCAACAAGAATTGACGCACACGCTCGCGAAATTGTAGCGCAGCGCCTCGCGGCAAATGCGCAGAATGTCCTCCCGCGTGGCTTCCGGCCGAAGCAGCGTGTGGTCGATGAGACGCGCGAGACTGGGCGCGGGTATCTGCATAAATACAGCAATATCAGTGAGATCGCGGGGGAATCGAGCACTATGGTAACACACCTCAGGTTCTCCTGTGGCTTAATGGATTGCATGGACCTGCATGCCATCCGGCTCGAAATTCCCGCAGACGGCAACGTCATCGTCGGCCAAAGCCACTTCATCAAGACCGTCGAGGACATCTACGAGGCCATCGTGAACAGCGTGCCTCAGATGAAGTTCGGCATCGCCTTCAACGAAGCTTCCGGCGCCTGTCTGACGCGCGTGGACGGCAATGACGACGAGTTGAAGAGGATCGCCACCGACAACGCCACCGCCATCGGCGCAGGGCACGTCTTCGTGGTCGCGCTGCGCGGCGGGTTCCCGATCAACGTGAAGAACCGCATCCTCGAAACGCCGGAAGTCTGCACCATCTTTTGCGCCACGGCCAATCCGGTGGAGGTGATCGTCGCCGAGACCCAGCAGGGCAGGGGAGTGCTGGGTGTGGTCGACGGCTCCTCGCCCAAAGGCGTCGAAAAGCCGGAGGACGCCGAGTGGCGCCACGGGTTCCTGCGGAAAATCGGATACAAGAAGTGAAGCTGCTAACCGCACTACTGCTGATTCTGTCCGCGGCAGGACAGACGACGCCGGGACAGAGCCGATTCGAACAGTTTGATCGCGATCTGACGCGCGCCGCCTCGGAGTTGCATCTCTCTCACTGGGATGCGGAGGTTCGCGAGTCGGGCAAGGTGGTGTGGAAGCGCGGTGCGGTTCGTGCCCCCGTTCGCACTGTTCCTGTCGCGAGCCAGGACTTCGCCGGACAGCGCATCGGATGGTGGTTTCAAGCAAAGTGCCTGACCATCGAGCTCGCTGCGAAAGCTCTTGTTGTTTGCGCCAATTCGCCGGCGCTGACGAAAGCGCCGCGCCTGGAAGACGGAAATATCCTCCGCTCCTCGATCGCGCTGGCGTTCCTCAAGGACGTTGTGGGTGTGCAGGTTTCGAACCGCGAAAAATGGATCGCGCACGCATTTACTGCACTTTACCTGGGCGATCGCGTGCGCAGCACGGCGCTGGTGCATCAAGCCCTGGACCAATTTCCTAAACTGGAATCCACGCCCGACGTAACGCTGCTCTATTTGTTCGCCCAACTGGGTCTCCCGGAGACCGAGGCCTCCGCCACCGCCGTGATCCGCGATCATCCCTCGCTTCCCACCGCCTGGTTCTACTACGGCACGTATCTGGAAAATGACAAGCGCTACCGCGAAGCAGCCGCGTGCTTCCGCATGATCGTCGACCATCAGCCGCCCTGGCACAACTGGACGGTCGCCGCGGCTAAGAAAGAGCTGGCCGGGCTGCAGTGACGCTGGCTTCGAGGGGCATCGCCGCCTGAGTATCCACACCTGCATCATCGCGAACCGTGAAGTGCACCAGCGCGTACCCCGCCAGCGGCAGCAGCGCGAACACGAAGCAGACAGGCTCGAAGCTGTAGCGTTCGATGATGCCTGCCAGCGGCGTCGAGATCGCCGCCTGCATCAAGCCGTAAGCAAACACCAGCGCCGAGACCGCGAACCCCACGCTTCCCGCGCCATAAATGTCAAGGGGCAGCGTGTAATGATTCACGCTCCAGGCGGCCACTAGGAAAAAGCTCAACGAAATGCCGGCCGTGGCCAGCGCGGGCGTCGCCAGCAGCGGAATCGCCGCGGTTCCAAGCAACAGCGCCGCGGCGATCATACACGCCCGCTTTCGCGCCGCAACCGGCGTCATGCCGCGCCGGATCAGCCACCAGGAAGCGCTGCCGCCCAGCAAGCCGCCACAATAAGCCGCGATGGGCGGAATCCAGGTGTATGCGCCGGCCTGCCGCGGTGTCAGATGATAGACGTGGATCAGATACGTCGGCGGCCAATTGCTCCACAAACTATAAATCGTCATGCCGAGCATGTTGGCGATGATCAGCGCCCACAGCTTCGAGTCGGCGAGAAGCCCGAACGAACGCGCTCCCGTTCTCTCGATATCCGGCTGCGGCGCGGGCCGGATCACTCGCGACGTCGCCAGCCAGACCGGAATCCACGCCAGGCTCAGCAGCGCCGCTGCGAAAAACGTCCAGCGCCAGCTGTATTGATACGAAAAGAACAGCGCAAACCGCGGCGCTAGCCCGGCGCCCAGACTCAGACCCAGTTGACTCATCGCCTGGCCGACCGCGCGCTCCTTCGGCAGTAGGTACATGCCGATCGCCTTGGTGACGGCCGCGATCGCACCCGCCTCCGCCAACCCAAGCAAAGCGCGCCACACCAGCAGCTCGTTCACACTGTGCGACGTGCCCGTGCCGAAGCTCGCAATCGCCCACAAAGCGACCGCGATGGTCGCGCCGCGATTCAATCCCACGCGGTCCACGAACCAGCCCATGAACAGCGCGCTCACCGCATAGGCGATCGAAAAGACCGTCAGCAGCAGGCCGTAGTCGGAATAGGTGAACGCGAAATCCGGCCGCGTGCGCCAGATGTCCACCATCGTCGCCAGCACCTGCCGGTCCAGATAATTGAGCACCGACGACAGAATGAAGATCAGGATCGCGACCCAGCGAGCAGGGATGCGCGTGCGCACACCGTGATTGTAACAGCGGCTATCGCGTAGGCGGCCGCGGCGGGCGACCAGCCTATCAAAAGCAAGCCACCCTACTGCGCCAACTGCCCCAACTGCGCTTCCAAAGCATCCAGCACGTTCGCTGCATTCGACGCCCCATCCATCGGCAGCCGGAGCACCCCCGCTGGAGAAAATTGCGCGCCTTCGGTGCGATGCACCAGGCTCATCAACCGCGCCGGATCCACGTGCGCCTCCTTGTGGAACTTCACGTTCAGCACGCCCTGGCGCCGGTCGATGGCCTCAATTCCCAGCCGCTGCGCCGCACTCTTCAACGTAGAAAACTTCAGCAGGCTTCGCACCGCATCCGGCGCAGGACCATAGCGGTCTTCCAGCTCCGCCAGAACTTCGGCCGCCGCCTCCGCCGACGCCGTATCCGCGATGCGCTTATACGCGCGCAGCCGCTGGTGCTCGTCCGCGATATACTCCGGCGGAATGCGGATGTCCAGCCCGAGATTCAGCGTGGCGTGCACCGCGAGCGGCACCTCTTCGCCCTTGAGTTCATGCACGGTCTCTTCCAGCAGCCGGATATATGTATCGAAACCAACTGCGCCGATATGCCCATGCTGTTCGCCGCCCAAAATGTTGCCCGCGCCCCGCAGCTCCAGATCCAGCGCTGCGATCTTGAAGCCCGCGCCCAGTTCGCTAAACTCTTTCAGCGCCGCCAGCCGCTTCCGCGCGATCTCGCTCAGCTCCGTATCCGCCGGCACCAGCAAATACGCATAGGCGCGCCGGTTCGACCGCCCCACGCGTCCGCGCAACTGGTACAACTCGGACAGCCCGTAGCGCTCCGCGTTCTCGATGATCATCGTGTTGGCTAGCGGAATATCCAAGCCGTTCTCGGCGATCGTCGTGCACACGAACACGTCGTACTCGTGCCGCATGAAACCTAGAATCGCGTGCTCCAGCTCCGCTTCGCCCATTTGCCCGTGGCCCACGCCAATGCGCGCACTCGGCAGCAGCTCTTGAATGGCCGACGCGCGATTGTAAATGCTGTCCACCCGATTGTGAATGAAATACACCTGCCCGCCGCGCCCGACCTCCTGCTCGATCGCCGTCCGGATCAGGTCCGGATCGTAATGCGCCACCACGGTGTGTATCGCCAGCCGGTCCTTCGGCGGAGTCTCGATCACCGACATGTCCCGCAGCCCCACCAGCGACATGTGCAACGTACGCGGAATCGGCGTCGCGCTCATCGTCAGCACATCCACGTTGTGCTTCAGTTGCTTGATGCGCTCCTTGTGCCGCACGCCGAAGCGTTGCTCTTCATCCACCACCAGCAGGCCCAGGTCGCGGAACTTCACGTCTTTCGAAAGCAAACGGTGCGTGCCGATCACGACGTCCACCTTGCCTTCCGCCAGCGCCTCCAGTACCTCCGCGATCTCTTTCTTGTCGCGGAACCGGCTCAGCATCTCGATGCGCACCGGGAATGACGCGAAACGCCGCTTGAACGTCTCGAAGTGCTGATACGCCAGCACCGTCGTCGGCGCCAGCACCGCCGTCTGCTTGCCGTCTCCCAGCGCCTTGAACGCCGCGCGCATAGCCACTTCGGTCTTGCCGTAACCGACGTCGCCGCATAGCAGCCGGTCCATGGGATGCCCGCTCTCCATGTCCTTCTTGATTTGCTTGATCGCCGACATCTGGTCCTTCGTCTCGGTGAATTCGAACGCGTCCTCGAACTCGCGCTGCCAGTTGCTGTCCGCCGAATAGCGAAACCCTTCGGCCATGCGCCGCTGCGCGTACAGCTTCAGCAGCTCGTCGGCCATGTCGCGCATCTTCGCCTTCACGCGCGATTTGGTCCGCTCCCAGGTGACGCCGCCCAGCCGATCCAGCGCCGGCGTGTGGCCCTCGCCCGCGCCGCGATATTTCTGCACCAGGTCCATGCGCGTCAGCGGCACGTAGAGCTTGGCTTCGCTCGCGTACTCCAGCAGCATGAAGTCGCCCTTGTTGTCGCCTTGCGCGATCTCGCGCGTGCCCAGAAATCGCCCGATGCCGTGCGTCTGATGCACCACGTAATCGCCCGGCTTCAGATCGGCGATGTCGGCGGTGAACGCGGCGAGTTGCGACTTGCTCGGCCCCGGCTTGGCGATCAAATCCGACGGATCGAACAAATCCTCGGAACCGAAGACCGCAACGCGATCAATCGGAAACACCACTCCGCGCCTCACCAGCCCCTTAACCAGAAAAGTGCTGGCCGCCTCGCCCGCCACATACGACCGCTCCACCAGATACGGCCGCGTCGCATCCGCCGGATCCAGCCCCAGCTGGAACGGCACCCTGTATTCCTGGAAAATGTCAGCCAGGCGCTCCAGCTCTCCGGAGGACTGCCCGAAGAACACGACGCGGTATCCTTGCTCCACCAGGTTGCGCGCCTCCGCGATCACCGCCTGAATATTGCCGTGGAAGGCGAGCGACGGGCGGCTTACCGTCGTCGCCGCGGCGAGCGGCTCGTGGCTGGTGGCCAGTTCGAGTTCCCGCAGGGCCAGTTCGGCGTTGGCTTGCAAGGTATCGCGCAGCTCGGGCCAGGTGAAATAATTCGCCTCCGGCGGGCAGGGAATTGGCCTTCCCGTGCCTGTTTCCTCCAGCCGCTTCCACAAACGATCCGCCGCCGACGCGATGTGCTCCGGCTCGTCCAGTACCACCAGCGGATTCTCCACCAGCGATAACAGGGACTTCGTGCGCGGCCGCACCAGCGGCACCAGGAACTCCCAACCGGGAAACGGATCGCCCGGGCTCGGCACCTCCACTTCATCCGCCAGCTGCCGGAACAGATCGCGCGATTTCGGATATTCCACCAGCGGAAGCAGCGTCGCCTCCGCCACCTTCAGCACCGAGCGCTGCGTCTCCACATCGAACCGCCGGATCGACTCGATCAAGTCGCCGAACAGCTCCACGCGCACCGGCTTCGATGACTCGGCCGGGAAAATATCCAGGATCCCGCCGCGCAGCGAGTATTCGCCCACCATCTCCACCGGGTCGCGCTTCTCATAGCCGATGCTTTCCAGGTGCGCCAGCAGATCTTCCAGCGGAATCTCCTCGCCCACGCGCAACGTCAGCGCCAGCTGCCGGTAGAACTCGGCCGGCTCGGTCCTGAGCAGCGCCGACGCCACCGGCGTGACCGTGATCGACGCTTTGCGCGAAGCCAGCCGCCACAGCCCGATGGCTCTCTGCTCGCTGATTTCGCTGTGCGGCGACAGGCGCTGGGCCGGAAGCACGTCGAGCGCGGGGATGGTCTGCGGCCGAGGCAGGTCGCCGGTAACCAACAGCTCGTAGAAGGTCTCCACCAGCTCGCTGAGCGTTTCGGCTTCCTTGTTGCCGTCCACGACAACCACCACATTCCGCTCGGTGGCCTGCCACAGTAGAACGATGTAAATCGCCTTGGCCGTCGTCGTAAGACCCGCCAGCGACAGCCGCGCCTGCGGATCGCGCGTCAGCCGCCCGGCGGCTTCCTGAAACGCCGCATCGCGGGCCAGCGATTGGAACAGGTCGCGAATGGCTGGATGTGTCACGGGCTTGTTGAACCGCTACTGTACCCGGTATGTGGAATCGTGTTCGGGATGCAGCGCAACTAACCGCAGAGAATTCCCATCGCGATAGCCGACCGCACGCATCCGCCGTGTTACCCGCAGGCTATAAACCCGCTGACCTCCCGGTCCGTTTCGTGACTGGATCAGTTCCCACCGCAGACCCTTGTCGCGGTACAACCGTTCCCAATCCAGCTGACGGACTTTACGAAGTGTGGCCATGACAGCCAGGGCTTCCTCACGTTCGAGCGCGAACCAATCGTCCTGAAAAACTGGATTGTTGAGATCCAGCACGACTCCAGCCATTTAGGATCGAGTCCGGCGCTTTCGCTGTTTGAGCTTGTGTTCCAGCGCGTCGAGGTCAGTCTCTTGCGCCGGGTGCGTCCTCGCCCACTCGAAAGCCTCCGCCAGCTTCTTCTCCATTTCGGGAGTGTGCAGCCAAAGTTCGTTCTCCGGAATCACCCGCGCCGCTTTCACCAGCCACACGCCGTCCTCTACCTGTTCCACTGTCACGATCCGGCCGGCGAATTCCTTGCCCAGGGAGATCTGGCCGCTGGCGCCGATCGTCTTTACTTGAGGTGCGCTCATGCTGCTATTTTAGCACAATGGCATGACGGCACAAATCTACCCGAAGCGCGCCAGCACCTCTTCCAAAATCCCCGTGGTCGAGTAGCCCGGCTCCAGCGGCAGCGCCAGCACCTGTCCGCCCGCCGCTTCCACCTCCTCGCGCCCCGCGATGAAATGCGCCCAGTCGGCCCCCTTGATCAGGACGTCCGGCAGCACCGCCGCGATCAGCTCGCGCGGCGTGTCTTCATCAAAGAACGTCACCGCGTCCACGGCCGCCAGCGCCGCCGCCAGTTCCGCGCGCTCGCCCTGCGAAATGAGCGGCCGCGTGGGACCTTTCAGCCGCTGGACGCTCGCGTCCGTGTTCAACGCCAGAATCAGAACGTCGCCACGCGACCGCGCGCTCTCCAGCAGCCGGATGTGCCCGGGATGCAGCACGTCGTAGCAGCCGTTGGTAAAGACCACCTTTTTGCCGGCGCGCTTCCACCCGGCCCGCGCGCCGATCAATTGCTCCCGCGTGTAGATTTTGCCCAAAGCTCATTCTAACGTGGTGACGCCGGAACGCCGCCGCGTTGTCCCGTCAATCGTATGCCGCTGGCACGGCGCTTGCAGCATCATTGTGGAAGGAGGAGTGACCATGTGGCTGCTTTGGACCATTCTCGTCGGCCTGATCGCCGGCTGGGCGACCGGACACATCATGAAAGGCTCCGGCTACGGCGCGCTAATGGACATCGTAATCGGAATTTTGGGCGGCGTGATTGGCGGCTGGCTGCTGGGCGTGATTGGCCTCTATCCCGGCGGCGGCCTGATCGCCCGAATCCTGGTAGCGATTCTGGGGGCGGTGATCCTGGTGGCGCTGGTCCGGACGTTGAAGCGCGCGGCGTGAAGCCCAGACACAGCATTTCCGATAACGTGTATTATGTAATCTTTCAAGATGTCGATCAATCGTTGGTGCATAACCGATGCGCGGGGTCTAACCAGACCACATAGAAGACCGACTGAATGAAGAATCCATGTACTCTCCAGGAGTAGTGCTCCTGAACGGCGAATTGCCAATACACTTCCGGTTCGACCTGCTCCGGAAGGACGAATCCGTCCGGTTCAGAAGTGTTAGAAAAATCGAGTTGATGATTGTGCCTACGATTAACGAACTCTGCTAGATCGGAAACTTTCCCTTGGCAGATTTCGCTTAGCTCTACCAGTAGTGCTTGCAGGAACTCCACGTCGCAGCGTTGGACGGCAAACTTCTGGTTGTTAGCGAGATCGAGGTATTTGAACGATAGAACGACGGGCGCTTGATCTACGGTCGGATGTGGTGGTGGAATCCGTGGTCTTACGCCGCCGCCGAGTTCGCCTCCAGCGCCCATTGACCACTAAGGACAGATTCTTAGGCTGAACGAATCACAAGTGGGCCGTAAAAATCA
>DATJNO010000055.1:0-11393 GCA_035508055.1 Bryobacteraceae bacterium
CCGATGCAGACCTTCCCGCTGATTCGCGATCTGGTGACCGACGTTTCCTGGAACTACAAAGTGAAACAGGGCATCCGGAAGCTGAAACCGCGCAAGCCGGACGCGCCGGACGGGTCCTGGCGGATGCAGCAGTCGGACGTCGACCGTCCGCAGGAGTTCCGCAAGTGCATCGAGTGCTTCCTGTGCCAGGATGTTTGCCACGTATTGCGCGACCATCACAAGCACGACGAGTTTATCGGGCCGCGCTTCCTGATTTACACGGCGCAGCTGGAGATGAATCCGATCGACGCCGATGACCGGCTGGGCGATTTGCGGCGCGAGCAGGGGATCGGCTTCTGCAACATCACCAAGTGCTGCACCAAGGTTTGCCCGGAAAGCATCACGATCACCGATAATGCGATCATTCCCTTGAAGGAGCGCGTGGTGGACCAGTTCTTCGATCCGCTGGGCAAGCTGTTCCGCATGTTCCGCTCCGGAAGCTAGGAGGGCCCCGATGCACTTCGAGCTGAAACCGATCTCGTCGGCGGGGATCGACGAGGCGCTTGAGAAAGCCGCGCGCTACCGGCTGCTGGGCGAGCCGTCGCTGGCCGAGAGCATTTGCCTGGATGTGCTGCGCATTGATGAAAACAACCAGCGTGCGCTGATCCTGCTGCTGCTGGCGCTGACGGATCAGTTCAGCCTGGGCATTTCGCCGAACAAGGCGCGGGAAATTTTGCCGCGGCTGAAGGGCGATTATCAGCGCTACTACTACACCGGCATCATTTGGGAGCGCTCGGCGCACGCGCAGTTGCGCAAGGCTTCGCCGACGTCGGCGTTCACCGCGCATGACGCATTCCGGCGCGCGATGGACTGCTACGAGCAGGCGATGGAGCTGCGTCCGGCGGGCAACGACGATGCGATCCTGCGCTGGAACACGTGCGCGCGGGTGTTGATGCGGAATCCGAATCTCAGACCGCGGCCGGATGAGGCGTACGAGCCGGTGACGGGAGAATAGCCGGGTTAGACGTCCGCTGTGGCTTTGGATCGCCGGCGGGTGAGCAATCGGGAGTCGTCGCCGGGGATCGGATGAGAAGGCGGACGCGGGCCACCGCGGAACAGGTCTCGAAGCGCCGGGCCGAGGCGTCCGTAAAGCAGCAGAAGTACAACGAAGAGGCTCGCTGAAACGAAGACGCTGACGAGTTCAGGGAATCCGATTTGGCGCAGCACTCACCGCTATATTAGCGCAACGTCATTATCGATCTTACGCTGGAGATACCAGGAGAACAAGCCGCGGTATTTGCGCTGCAGCTCGGGCTTCTGCCAGTCCTTGCCGGTGATCAGGCCGCGGCAAGCCGGTGAGCCGCAGTGGCACTCCAGCGAGTAGTCGTCGTCATCGGTGGTGGCCCAGTCATGCGTGAGTTCTTCGCCGGCGGCGATGCGGCGCAAGGCGACGAAGACGATCTGGCCTTGGACGGCGATGTTCGGGTCGCAGGAGTGGTTGCTGAAGATCATGGCGCCTTCGCGCTCGGCGGGGTCGAGCGGCCCTATATAAAGGTTGTCGGCGATCTGAATTTCTGCCGGCCCAAGAACCGGCGCGACTTCGCGGAGCTTCTCCCGCGTGAAGATGTAGCCTCCTTTGACGCAGACGATCTCGCCGGGTTCAAACTCGGCGATGGCGAAGAGGCCGCGGCCATGGATCGGGCTGGCACGGACTTCGGCTTTGGGGGAAAGATAGGAGAGCGCGTCGGAGTGCATGCTCGTCACAGTGTAAATCCGCTGTGGCCAAGGACCAAGCTGCCTGGTTGCGTTATGGGCGCGCTCGGGCTACTGTGAGATTGTGGAAGAAGTAAAGAAGCTCACCATCGACGAACCGTCTGCGATTGTCGATGACGAAGACGAAGCGACGCTAGCCGCTATCGACCGAGGCACTCGGTCGGCGGACGAAGGCCGGGTGGTCGGTCTTGAGGAAGTGCGCCAGCGGCTCCGCCAGTGGCTTACAAAATCCTCTTCACCGAAGACGCTTTAGCCGACCTGGAGGCCATTGTCGACTACATTCGCGCTGATAACCCCAGCGCGGCGGAGCAATTCGGCTCATCCCTGCTGAGTCATATCGATCTGCTAGCGAACCTTCCTCGGCTGGGCGTCGCGCTTCCTGGCCGCCCCGGCGTGCGGAAGATGCTTCATTCTCCTATCCGCATTTATTACCGGGTGCGTGATGACCTCGGTGCGGTCGAGATCCTGCATTTTTGGCACGCGGCCAGACGTGACCCAACCCTCTGACTTCTGCTTGGAGCAACGGGGAGCTACCGCACGACGCCGGCCACCGGACTGCTCGCGGCGGCGTACAAACGCTTCGGCATGCGGCCGGCAAGGTACGCCAGGCGGCCGGATTCGACTGCCAGCTTCATGGCTTCGGCCATCTTTTCGGAATCTTCGGCTTCGGCGATGGCGGTGTTCATGAGCACGCCTTCGAAGCCCAGTTCCATGGCGATGGCGGCGTCCGAAGCCGTGCCGACGCCGGCATCCACGATCAGCGGCACCTCGGTGATGGTCTCGCGCAGAATTCGCAGATTGGTTGTGTTCTGGATACCCAGGCCCGACCCGATGGGCGCGCCCAAGGGCATCACCGCGGCCGCGCCGGCATCCACCAGCTTGCGCGCATTCACCAGGTCGTCGTTCGTGTACGGAAGAACGACGAAGCCTTCGCGCGAGAGCACGCGTGTGGCCTCGATCAAGCCTTCGTTGTCGGGAAACAGCGTCTTCTGATCACCGATCACTTCCAGCTTCACCCAATTCGATAGCCCGACCTCGCGCGCCAGCCGGGCGGTGCGGATCGCCTCGTCGGCGTTGTAGCAGCCGGCGGTGTTGGGCAGGATGAATATCTTGGAGCGGTCGATGTAATCCACCAGCGACTCCTTGGATTTGTCGGTGAGGTTGACCCGGCGGACCGCCACGGTGACCACTTCCGCGCCCGAGGCGGCGTGGCACCGCGCCATCTCCTGAAAGCTGCGGTATTTCCCGGTGCCAACGAACAGGCGGGAATGGAATTGGCGACCGGCGATACTGAGGACATCCGACATGCCCTCATTCTACCGCCGCAGCCCGCGGCGATTCGCCGCACGACTGCCGCACGACTATCTAAGTGGAACGCCCTACGACTGGGACTGTCCGCAGGGGACGTGCTAGAGAAAACACTGGTCCTGCAGTCGTTTGCGAGGGCTAATCGGCGCGCTGGCTATTGCCGATGGAGTAGTACGGCAGGAAGTTCTTAGGAGCTCACTTGTACCTGGCGCAAATCTTTCGCACCAATCCGCTGATGGCTCTGGCGCTGTTGGTTTGCCTGGCAACCATCCTGTGGTGCATCCTCCTGACCCGGCGGCAGCGCAACAGCCTGGATCGGATTCTGACCGGTTTGCTGGGTTTGATTGCGGTGTATCAGGCGCTGCGCATCCTGCGGGATTCCGGACTGGTCAATTTTGTGATTGGCCGCATGGATGGCTGGGTGGACCTGGTGAGCGCCTTTCTCTATCTGGCCGCGGCCGTGATTCTCCGCATCTCCAGCACGGATCGCGCCGCCACGAAGATGCAGCTTCGGCTGGTGGAAGCGGACGAGAAACCGGTGGATCTGACCAAGGGGCCGATTGCGGCAGTGCCCGATCTGGCGCATCCCCTGGTGGACGCTTCGCCGCTGGCCACTTTCGCGATCGACTTGCATGGCACGGTGATCTATTGGAACGCCGCAGCCGAAAATCTGACCGGGTGGACACGCGACGAATTGGTGGGGCAACAACTGCCGTTCGCGCACGGCGGTCCGATCCTGAGCAAGCATGGCGGTCCGGTGGAAGCGGCCGTTTGGATGACGCCGCTGCGCACGGCCAACGGCGCCCCGCGCGGCACGCTGGTGATAGCGGCGGGCATGGTCGCGCTCCGGGATGCCGGCCTGAGCGTTCCGAATCCCACGGGCAAAGTGCAGTTGGTTTTTCAGTATTAGGAAATGCGTGCTTACGCGCGCCGCTCCGTATCTCCCAACAACTCGCGCAGCCGGTCATAGCCGGCCCGGCTCACCGGAAGCTGCGTACCGTCGGTGAGAATCGCGACGCGGCTGTCCTTGGCATACGGCTCGATTCTCGCCACGCGTTCCAGGTTCACCAGCGTGGAACGGTGAATGCGCACGAAGCGCTGGGGATCGAGGGCGGCTTCCAAGCTTGAGATAGTTTGCTGCTTTAGGTAGCTCTTGCCCTGGCTGTGCAGCGCGATGTAATCGTCCTGCGCTTCGGCGTAATCGAGGCGGCCCACCGGGATGATATGCACGCGCGCTCCATCGCGCACCACCACCCGCTCCAGGTACTGCTTGGGCGGACGAGCCGCGGCCGCCAGTTCGGTCGCCGGAGGCAGTTGGTTGCCGAGCCGCTGGCGGGCGCGCTCCAACGCTTTCTGAAAGCGGTCCAGGCTGAACGGCTTCAGCAGATAATCCACGGCGTTGGCATCGAAGGCCTTGGTGGCGTACTGGTCGAAAGCGGTCACGAAGATCACCGCGGCGCCGCCATCCAGCAGTTCCAAAACCTCGAAGCCGTTCAGCTTGGGCATCTGGACGTCCAGGAAGACGACGTCCGGTTTCAGCTCGGAGATGGCCTTGACGGCGTCGAAGCCGTTGGCGCACTCGGCCAGAACCTCGATGCCTGGCGTGGACTCGACGTACTCGCGCAGTAACAGACGCGCCAGCTCTTCGTCGTCGACGATAATAGCGCGCAAATTGGGTCCGGCTTCGTTCACGATCTTCTCCCTGTTAAACATGTGCTCCGCACGGCAACTCCAGGTCAACGCGGAAGTGACGATCGGAAACCGCGGTGTCAATGCGGGCGCGATTCTCGTGCAGCGAGCGGAGGCGGTCGCGGACGTTCTGCAGCCCCAGGCCGTGTTTGGCCGCGGCGGGCGCCTCGGGATCGAAATCGTTCTGAATCATCACGTGCAGGCGCCCATTCCCACAGCGGGCCTGCAGACAAATCGTTCCGCCTTCGATCAACCCGACGATGCCGTGCTTGACCGCATTTTCGATGAGCGGCTGTAGCAAGAGCGACGGCACCCGGCAGCCATCGCACAGCGGGTCGGCATCGAACTCGATCTGCAGCCGCTTCCCGAAGCGTACCTTCTCGACGTCCAGGTAAGCGCGCGCGAGTGCCAGTTCCTCGCCGAGTGAGATGCTCGGCTGTTCTCCCAGCTTGAGCGTGTTACGCAAGAATTCCGACAGCTTGATGCACATTTCCCGCGCGCGCGCGCCGTCCACGGTGGCCAAAGCGGCGATCGAATTCAGGCAGTTGAACAGGAAGTGCGGATTGATCTGGGCCTTCAGCGCTTTTAGCTCGGATTCGCGCGCCAGCGTGCGGGCCTCCTGCGCGCGCGTTTCCGCTTCACGGGAGGTTTCGACCGACAACAGCAGATAGTGCAACGCGACGGAGAGAAGGTACAGGAGCACCCCGAGACCGAACAGCAACGGGAGCTGCGCGCTGAAGCGTGAGTCAAATCGCGGAAAGTAGGAGCGTCCCATGGCCAGCGCGAGTCCCTTGGCCAATACGATCCAGATGAGCGCCGCGACGATCGCGGCCGCCAGGTGATTACCCAGCAGCTTGGGAACCTGCGAGGGCGCGAGAGGCAGCACGCGGCACATGTACCAGGGCCCCAGGCAGAGGAGCGCGTAGAACAGCGCCAGCGGGAGACTGATCGCGGCGGCGGGAAGCCAATCCAGTCCCCCGGTCATGACCAGCAGATACGCCAACAGAGCGCCGAACGGCAGCCATGCCAACAGGTAGAGCGTGACCCGGCCTCGCGTAGCCAACAGGGGATGCATGCCGAGGATCGCTCCTAGTTGAACAGGCTGATGGCGCCGAAAACCACATTGCCGGCAATGATCAGGCGCGGTGTCTTGACGTTAGGATCCGGGCGCGGAGGCAGCGTCTTGTCTTCCACGCCGCCGAACACGGTAGCTGCCCTCACTTGCACCAGCCACGTCTGCGGGACGAAGATCTTGACCGAGCCAAACACCACGTCGAGGTCGATCACGGCCTGGTCGGCGGTCATGGCGGCGTTCCGCAGGTCGAAAATCACCTCGCCGAAGACGGAGCTGGCCTTGCCGCCGCGAAAATCCTGCGAGTCGATGCGCCGGTTCGTGTTGCCAAAGATGGCGAAGCTCTCGGCCATGGGATCGGAGGAGGGTGGCGGCGCGTTGGCGCCCCAGTATTGATGCCGTTCGAGTGCATGCACGAGCATGACCACGCCCACCCCGACGATGATCAAAGGCCAGAGAATATGAAAGTTGAAGAAGATGATGTCCAGGTTGTTCAGCAGGAACAACGCGCCAATCAGCGCGACAATTCCGCCCCAGGCATAGCCGGAGGGCGTCTGGCTGGAAAGAACGTGCGAAACACCCCAGACGATCAGCAGCACGGGCCAGTATTGCCAGACGTCGCGAAAGCGGACGATGCCCAGGTTATCCAGGAGGAGCAATAAGCCGACGGCCACGACAATGGCGCCGCCGAAGATGCCCCCGGCGGCCGGGTTAGCGCGCCGGCGGGACAGGCGGGCCTCCCACCGGGTCTGGCGTTCCTGGCGCCGCTGCTCCCAGCGCTGTCGCTTCTCTTCCCAGCGATCCGTATCCATGCTTCGAGCCTAACAGCGGGCCGTCGCTGGTTCGAGTGAAGTTCGGCGAATGGCGGCTGGAAACCGGTGAATGACAGTTCTAATGAGGGCACGGATGGACCCCTACGAGCAGGAGCAATGGAAACAACTGGACGAGGGGCTCGCCGAAGCCGGGAAGTCGCTAAAAGCGGGTGGGAACGGCAGCCGCTGAGGACTGCCGCTCCCGGGGAGCAGCTACAGCGACCGCAGGAAGTTCAAAATATCCTGCCTCATGGAAGCTGGCAGCGAATTAAACTTCTCGATCACCATGTTGGCCTCCGAACCGCATACCTCGCTCTGCGCAATGGTAGTGCAGTGGGTAGAGCCGGAGTGCGCCTCGATCGCCTGCAGCAGATCGGACGTCCGTCCATCGTGCAGGAAAAACAGGCGCTGGCCGACGCCCCACAGAGGCGCCGTCCGGAACTGGTCCGGGCCGGCGGCTCCCTGATTGATTCCATCCGCCAGGTTCGCCCCCATATGGTGTAGCGCGAAATCCGAATAGGGGTGGAACGGCATGTTGGACAAAGCCGGGAAGATGGACGCGGCGGTGGTCAACGTGGTCGAGTGGCAGAGGTTGCAGCCAACCTTGCTAAACATGGCCTGGCCGTTCAACTCGGAGGCGGAGGCGGTCGTCGGAGCGGGCGGCGCCAGCAGGCGCGCGGTTGCGGCGAAGTTGACGACGTCGGAAGACATGTCGGAAGCCGAGCCGGTGGTTACGCCGGTAGTGGGATCAAAGATGTTGGTCGCGTCCTCCGGCGTCGCATTAAAGGTGCAGCTGGCGACGACGGATTGCGGCGTGCCCGAAGGAAAGCGCTCGTTCGGGAAGTTCTCGTTGCTGACGCCCTGCTCCACGTTGTACGCTTCGCTGGCGAAGATTATCAAGGATTTGTTCTGCGCCTTCCAGCCGAAACGGGTGATGGTGCCGTCGTTGCCGCTGGTGTTGAAGGTGCCGCCAATCCCCAGCGCGGCTCTTTGCGCCGCCGTGCCGGCCAGGTTCGCCTCAAGCGTGGCGTCGGGAGTGTTTTCCACCAACCCCAGGCCGAACAGAGGCGTGGGGATCCGGAGGCTCACGTTGTTTTGAGCGAGTTGCTGAGCGAAATTGGTTTGCTGGAGCGTGCAACCCTCCGCGTCAGACCGGCCGGCGATGGTGTACAAGCTATGAACGCCGCCGTCCAACCCGGCGCCCGGATTGCTCGGGTTGATGTGGATGAAGCGGGCTTCACGCACCGGGCCATGGGCGGTGATGAACGAGGGCGGCGTGTTGTTGGCGCCATGCAGTGTTGCCAGGGCAACCTGCGGATTGGGGACCGGATTCTGAGGGCTGCTGAGGCCGGGGCTGGAGCCGCCGAGAGCTGGTTGCGCGTGACACATGGAGCAGCTGTTGCCGTTGAAGGTCGGCCCCAGGCCGGAGCCCGATTCGATAGTGCCGGAAACGGAATCTACTTCCTGGAACCGCTGCAGGACCGCGGCGAAGAAGGCCAGATCGGCGGCATTTGTTGTGGAGTTGGTGTTGTCGAGCACCGGAAACGTGCCTCCGGCGCCAGCCGGGCCCCCACGCGGACCCGGATCGGTTTGGGCAAAGCTGCACAACGCCGCCGAGAACAGGCTTATCGCCAACGAGAATGGGACTGCTGACTTTGGAAAGTTCACAGCTTTCATGAGACACACCCCTCCTTTGGGTGTTTGCGCCCCGTCACAGAGCGCGGGAATGCGTTTGTTTACAAAAGGGGATGGTCCGAAAAGGCGGATCGCAAGCTAGAATGGAAGCTGCGAAGGATGCCATTCACCTGGTATCCGCGAAGCCAACCCTCGCCCCCTAAGCGGGGGTTGGCGATTCAGCGTACTCGATAAAGTCGAAACACCCTACTCTCTCGGAACGGTCAGAGAAAGAGCATGCGATCGATCCGAGACAGCACGGTTGAAATCCCCGTAACAGGCATGTCTAATTCCTTTCAAAAGCGCACCGGTCCGGCGCGCGCTTAGAGGAAACTAACACGGCGGCAAATGACATACAATCGGGCGTTGTCCGTATGCCATAACCGAATTCGCATACTGTTTCTCACAAAGTTATAAGCATTTCCACGCCGCGGGCGCGCGTTCGGCCCGCTCTGCAGCCAGGCGGCGGATCGTGTTGCAATGAGTAAGCCGGCGGCCCCCAGTTCGACGCCGGGGCAGACCTGCATGAAAGCACTCGTAAAAAGCAAACGCGAGCCGGGGTTATGGTTGGAGGAGATTCCCAAGCCCACCCTCGGCATCAATGACGTGTTGATCCGGGTTCGCAAGGCCGGTATTTGCGGCACCGATCTGCACATTTATAACTGGGATGAATGGGCGCAGCGCACCATTCCGGTGCCTATGGCGATTGGGCACGAGTTCGTCGGCGAGATCGAGGACGTCGGCTCCAACGTGAACGATTTCCACCCTGGCGACATCGTGAGCGGCGAAGGTCACGTGGTGTGCGGGCGCTGCCGCAACTGTCTGGCCGGACGCCGCCACCTGTGCGCGCACATTCAGGGCGTGGGCGTGAACCGGCCGGGCGCGTTCGCCGACTACATCGCAGTCCCGATGACCAACATCTGGCGCCAAAAGGAGAACGTCGATCTGGACGTGGCGGCCATCTTCGATCCCTTCGGAAACGCCGTCCATACCGCGCTGACTTTTCCGGTGCTCGGCGAGGACGTGCTCATCACCGGCGCGGGGCCCATCGGCATCATGAGTGCGGCGGTGGCGCGGCATGCGGGCGCGCGCTTCGTGGTCATCACCGACAAGAATCCGTACCGCCTGGGGCTGGCCTGCAAAATGGGGGTGACGCGCGCGGTCGATACCGCCACCATTCCCCTCGCGCAGGTGCAGGAGGAACTGGGCATGCAGGAAGGCTTCGACGTGGGGCTCGAAATGTCCGGCCATCCCTCCGCGCTGCGCGAGATGATCGCCAACATGAGCCACGGCGCCAAGATCGCCATGCTTGGCATTCCGACGCAGGACTTCAGCATCGACTGGACCACCGTGGTGTTCAACATGCTCACCCTCAAAGGCATCTACGGCCGCGAAATGTACGAGACCTGGTACAAGATGAGCGTCATGCTGGAGTCCGGCCTGGACATCCGGCCGGTGATCACACACCGCTTCGACTACCGGGACTTCCAACAGGCCTTCGAGGTGGTGCGATCCGGCGACTCGGGCAAGGTGATCCTGAACTGGTCCTGAACTTTTCACGCCCGGCTGCGTATACTGTTTCAGTGATTCGCCCCTACGATGCGATTGGCTACGCCTGGGTCACGTTTTTCGTGATCTGGTGGATCGCCGCGGTTCGGACCAAGCGGACGGCGCGAACGCAATCGGTCGGATCGCGATTGCTGCAGGGCGGTCTGGCGGCCGCGGGCGCCGTTCTGTTGTTCGCGCCCAGGATCGGCATCCGTTGGCTCGGCCTCGAGCTTTTGCCGGATACTGCTGCGCTGGCCTACACGGGTGCGGCGCTGACATTTGCCGGGATCGCCTTCGCGGTGTGGGCGCGCTTCGCGATCGGCCGCAACTGGAGCGGTACCGTGACCATCAAGCAGGATCACGAGCTCATCCGTCGCGGGCCTTACGCGCTGGTTCGGCACCCCATCTACTCGGGGCTGTTGCTGGCGGTCGTGGGCACGGCTCTTGCCGTGAATGAATTGCGCGGCCTGGCCGCGCTCGTTCTGGTCACGCTGGCGTTTTGTCTGAAATTGCGCACCGAAGAAAGCTTCATGCTGCAGCAATTCGGCGATCAGTACCGCGGCTACCGCCGCGAGGTGAAGGCTCTTATTCCCTTCGTGATCTGATTACGGCTCCGCGCAGACGAAATTCGCGGCCTCGTCCGTGCTGCCGGACCCCTTATAGTGCGCGGTCTGCGGGTAGGGGCACAGCGGACGTGTGCGGTCCAACGTGCCGTGAGTGCGATGCGCGGCGGGAATGCGATCCGGCGCTTTACCCTGCTCCACCCACGCGGCCAGTGTGCCGATCTTGTCGAAATCGTCGGTGCCGTCGCCGCCCGCGCAGTGGCCCATTCCCGGCACCATGAAGAGGCGGATGGAATCGGCGGCTTCGGCGGCGCCCACCTTATCCACGACGCTCTTGTAGTAGTTCACGCTGTTGCGCGGCGCAATCCCCGGATCGGCCCAGCCGTGATACATCAGCAGCTTTCCGCCGTGCGCGAAATACGGAGTCAAGTTCGGATCGGTGGAATTCATCAGCGGGCCGATCGTTGCGTCAGCCGCGCCGACATCGCGCGGGTAGAAAAACGTCATGTAGTCCCAGTTAGGATCGCGGAACACCAGATACTGAAACGTTTCTACCGCGAGCTCCATGGGCTTCGGTCCTGAAAGCGTGGCCCATCCGAGTTCGCTACCCCGTTCCAGGCCCGGGAAGATTTTCGCTGGCGGGCCCGCGTAGATATTTCGCGCCAACTCCACCTGCGCAGCCGTCAGGCATCCGTTGTCATCGGCTCCCTTACACAGAAGAACCTGCGGATCGAAATGGCAGCGGCGCGGATCTTCCAGCACCCGATCCTTCACGCCGTCCTGCGCATCGCAGGCTTCGAGCACCGCATTGTGGATCAGCGGATATTTCGCGGGCGGAATGTATCCGTTGTGCCAATGGGTCATCTCGCCAGTCCAAACTTGGGCGCCTTGCAGGTGCGTGGGATAATTCGCGGCGGCTCCGGCGATGATACCGTCGTAGTCGTCCGGATAGCGCTGCGCTTCGGCCAGCGCCTG
>DATJNO010000056.1:0-8202 GCA_035508055.1 Bryobacteraceae bacterium
CGGCGAACTGGCGCATGATGGCCAGCTCTTCCAATCGGCTGCCGAGCGCCGCGCCCGAACCCGCGGTATTCTCCAGCAACACGGTGAGTTTCCCCGTGTCCAGTCCCTGCGCGGCTTCGGCGAGCGACCGAATCACCGCATAAATCCCCTGCTCCACCGAGTGGCCTTTGCAGTTGCCGGGATGCGCGACCAGATATTCAGCGCCGATCGCCAGCGCTCGTTCAATCTCGCCACGGAACGCCGCCACCGACTTCAACCGTAGGGGCTCGCTGCACGACGCCAGATTGATCAGGTAATTGTCGTGAATTACCAGTGGGCACAGATCGTGCCGCTCGCGGGCGCGATTGAGCAGCTTCACCTCGCTCGGCGCGGGCGGCGAAGCGCGCCACATCCGCGGGCTGGCCGAAAAGATCTGGAAGGTATTCGCGCCTACGTTCGCGGCCTTCAACGCGGCGTCTTCCAGCGATTTGGCGATGGATGTGTGCAGCCCCAGGCGCAAGAGTGAACCTGATGATAACAGGTTAGGAGTACAATGCCACCATGTTCGTTCCCCTGACACCCATCCGGTGTCTCCATCGCGCGGTGGATTTGTTTCCGAATAGGATCGGCATCGTCTCCGGAACGCGCCAGTTCACTTACAGGGAATTTGGCGAGCGGTGCGAACGACTGGCCACCGCACTCGCCAAGCATGGAATCCAGCACGGCGACCGCGTCGCGTATCTCAGCTTCAACACCCATCAATTGCTCGAAGGTTACTATGGCGTCATTCAGGCACACGCCACCGTGATGCCGCTGAACGTCCGTCTGTCGCCGCTGGAGCTGACCAACATCCTGTGCCATTCCGGCGCGCGCATGCTGCTTTTTGAAAACGACTTCGCGCCGCTCGTGGAGCAGTTGAAACCCGCTTGCCGCGAGATCGAACGCTTCGTCACGCTGAACGACAAAGTGCCGGTAGCCGACCTGACCTACGACGAACTGCTCGACCAGGGCCACGCCGAGCGCGCCGATATCACCACGTTCGACGAAGGCTCTATCGCGGAGCTGTTCTACACCAGCGGCAGTACCGGAACACCGAAGGGCGTTATGCTGGGCCACCGGACGCTGTATTTGCACGCACTCGCCGTCGCGAACCTCTACAAGGAGCCGGAGACGCTGGTCGATCTCCACACCATTCCGCTGTTTCACGCCAATGGCTGGGGACGCCCGCAGGCTTCCACCATGATCGGCACCAGGCAGGTGATGGTCCGGCGCTTCGAACCGGCGGGCGTGTTCAAGCTGATCGCCGAGCATCGCGCCACCGACATGGCGCTGGTGCCGACCATGGCGAACGCTTTGCTGAACTCGCCAGATATCACGAACTACGATCTTTCGAGCCTCCGGGTGATCGTTCTGGGAGGCGCCGCGGCATCGCCCGAGATGATCGATCGTATGGAACGGGCGTTCCATTGCGACGTATACGCCGGCTATGGCCTGACCGAGACCGCGCCATTGCTGAGTTGCGCGCGCGACAAGCCCGGGCTCGCCTACACCTCCGACGCCGACCGGCATCGCCACCGCGCCATGGCCGGATGGGCCGTGGCCAACATGGAAGTGCGCGTGGTGGACACCAATCTGCACGACGTCCCACACGACATGCAGACCATCGGCGAGATTGTCACCGCGGGCGATCACGTTATGGAGGGCTATTTTCGCGAGCCGGACGTCACCGCGTCGGTCATGAGCGGCCACTGGTTCCATACCGGCGACATGGCGGTCTGGGACGAGGAAGGCTTCATCCACATCGTCGACCGGAAGAAGGAGATCATCATCAGCGGCGGCGAAAATATCTCGTCGCTGGAAGTGGAAAAAGCCATCTTCGCCCATCCGGAGGTTTACGAATGCGCGGTGGTGTCGGCGCCCGACGACACCTGGGGTGAGATTCCCGTAGCCGTTGTGGTGCGCAAACCCGGTTCGACCCTCGATTCGGATGCCTTGCTGGAATTCCTGAAGTTGCGCCTGGGCAGATTCAAGCTGCCGCGTGTCATCGAGTTCACGGATGAGCCGCTGCCCAAGACAGGGACCGGAAAAATTCGGAAAATGGTATTACGCGAGCGGTTCTGGGAGGGCAAGGAAAAGAGGGTGCAAGGCTAAGCGGGTTCGGGGCTAGTTTCCAATGTACCCGGCGGTCTCGCTGGGCCGTCTAAAGGAGGTCGCAATGAAGAGCGTGTTCTTGCTTCTGATATCGGCCGCGACGTTAGCCGCGCAGTTCGGTAGTCCTTTCCCCGGGCAGTACCCGCCGGGCACGTATCCGCCGGGAAGGTACCCGCCGGGACAATATCCGGGCAGCGGTGGCAGTCAGCGACCGGGCCGCGGGACTTCGCGGCAAAGCCAGGCGCCTGCGATCTCGGATACCGTGAGCGGCGTGATCCGCAAACTGGACGCCCGGTCCTTCGAGCTGGAAGCGCTGGATACGCGCTTCCTGGAGGTCCAGATGCTGGACAGCACCACCAAGCCGGCGAGCCTTCGGATTGGCGACGGGGTCGACGTCACGTTGACCCAGGACAAAGACGGCATGTTCCAGGCCACCGACATCCGGCCCAACCCGGAAGTAGCGAATACAATCGAGGCCAACGACCGTATCCCGGGACTAGCGCCACAACAGGCAGAGGGCCGAACCGGTCCTCCGCCCACCATTCTGGAGCGACACGGCCCCGATTACGACCCCGGCGATTCCGGCCCGCCCGTTCTCAAGCGGGGCAAGCCGGCGCGCGTGTCCGACTCATCGTCCGACGATGCTGCGAACCCGCCTTCCGACGTCTCCGAACCGATCGCCACGCCCCGGCCGGCGCCTGTCGCGGCCCAACGTCAGTCCCTGGTGGATCAGGCGCGGGTGGTAGCGGCAAATTTCCTGGAAGGATTGCCGAATTATGTCTGCCAGGAATCCACCACCCGTTACGTCAGTGAGACGCGCGAGCCGGATTGGCAGGCCCAGGATGTGGTTTCCACCGAGGTGGTGTTCGAGGATGGCAAGGAACGTTACCGCAATATGCAGATCAACGGGAGGCCGTCCAAGAAGCCGCCCGAGGAATCCGGCGCCTGGTCCACAGGCGAGTTTGGAACCATTCTGGGCCAGCTGTTCTCGCCCGGCACGGACGCGCAGTTCAAACGCATTCAGGACGACACCATCGAGCACCAGGCCTCTACCATCTACGACTTTAGCGTGGACCGGCGGCGGTCCGGCTGGCGCATCTGGGTGCCGGGACAGTACATTCTTCCGGCCTACAAGGGTTCGGTCTGGATCGACAAGAATTCCGGGCACACGCTGCGAATCGAAATGCAGGGCAAGAAGATCCCCGAGGCGTTCCCGTTAGTCAGCATCGAGACGGCGGTGGACTACGACTACGTCACGCTGGGCGCGACGGAAAGATTCCTGCTGCCCGTGCACGCGGAAATCCTGAGTTGCGAGCGCGGCTCCAACGTATGCGAACGCAACGTCATCGAGTTCCGCAATTACCACAAGTTCACGGGGGAATCGACCATCAAGTTCGGCGATCAGTAGCGGCGTCGATCCGGAATAGCGGTAAATATTGTTCGGGAAGCTTCATCGGACGCATATCGGGGCCGAGGAAGATGTGACGCGTTTCGCCTTCGGCCAGTTCATCGCCGGTGGCGGCGTCGCGAATACGGTAGTGGAACTCGACGCCTCTTCGATTCGAGCGCGCCACCCAGGTGGTAACCGCGATCTCTTCGTCGTAGTGCGCGGGCCTCAGATACCGGCAATGCGCGTCCACCACGGCCAGCCGAACGCCGTCGCGAGCCTCCATGTCCTTGTAACGGACTCCGGCGGCGCGGCAATATTCGGCTCGCCCTAGCTCCATCCAGATCAAGTAGTTGGCGTAATAGACCACGCCCATCTGATCCGTTTCGGCGTAGCGCACGCGGAAACGCGTTTCGTGGGTGGGCGCGGAGGGCGTCATCCGTTCTTGCGCAACCGCCCCAGTTCCTTCGCGCTGAAAACCATGTCGCGCGGGGCGCTGCGACGTTCGCGGCAGTACGCCAGATAAAGATAACCGTAGCTGCGGGTGATATAGTCGCTGCGCGAGAAGCCGAGTGCGCGGGCCGTCCGGTCGATCCAGCGCGGGCTGCCCTCGATTTCCAGGAAATTGCCGATGGGCGTTTCATCGAGCAGGACCTTGCCGTGAGCCGGCGGCTTGGCGTACTCAGTGCGGAACTTCTCGTAGCGGAACACGGGATGGTAGCCGATCTGATTGAAGATCTCCTCCATGCTCGAGGCATCGTGAAGATGCAACTCGATTTCGTGACGCTTCTTATACTGGCTCTGCTCCGATGGGCCTTTGTAGGTGAGCAGCATGTGCGGCCCGACGCGGCGCACGCGAATCAGCTTGCCGGCATTGCGCAGGCTTCGCTTGGCATTATCGAACAGGACGTTGGATTCGTACACCCGGCTCTTGGCAACGCGGAACCCGGCGTCGCGAAGGGTACGGCGGATTTTTCCCAGCTTGCCGGGGAGGCGGAGCTTAATTTCAATCTCGAACTTCAACGCTTCAGACCCAAGCCTTCTATAAGAGCAGAGTCGGCGGGCTTCTCACAACCCGCCGGAATTGTTTTGGAAGCCGGATTGCGCCCGAAGCCTCGGTATACTTGTGATATGGGCGGTCTGGTGCGGCTGGCGGCGCCGCGCAAACTCGACGTCAAAATCCTCAAAGCGAAGCAGCACCAGCTGTTCGCGCTGCTGAAGCCCATGGGCCGCGTGATCGTAGCGTACTCCGGCGGGACGGATTCGGCTTACCTGGCCTGGGCCGCGCACCGCGTGCTGGGACGTAACGCCATCGCGATCACGGCCGACTCGGCATCGCTTCCCGAATCCCACAAGCACGACGCGGAGGCCTTCGCGCGAGAGTGCGGCTTCGCGCACGAGTACGTCGAAACGCATGAGTTCGACAATCCCGACTACGTCCAGAACGACCCGAACCGCTGCTTCCATTGCAAGGACGAGCTGTTCACACGCCTGGAAGCAGTTGGGCGCGAGCGCGGCATCGAGCACATTGTTTACGGCGTGAATGTCGACGACCTGGGTGACTACCGGCCCGGACAGAAGGCCGCCAAGCTGCATCAAGCCAAGGCGCCCCTGGTGGACGCCGGGCTGACCAAGGCGGAAATTCGAGAGCTGTCGCGCCTGAGCGGCCTCGCCACCTGGGACCGGCCGGCCTCGGCCTGCCTGAGCTCACGCATCCCCTATGGCACTCCCGTCACCTTGGAAAATGTGAAGACTGTGGAACGCGGCGAAGAAGCGATTCGCGCGCTCGGATTCCGGCAGTTCCGCGTTCGTTTTCACGGGCAGCTGGTCCGGATCGAGGTGGGCAAAGACGAACTGGAGCGGGCGCTGACCCCGGCGATGGCGCAGGCCTTCGTGGCGATTTTCAAGCCGCTCGGATTTCACTACGTCACCATCGATCTGGAAGGCTACCGGCAAGGCTCGCTGAACGCGGCCATCGGGCGCTGACGCGCCCTCGGACACTCAGGCTCAGTTGCGCGTGCCAATCGTCTCGGTGCGGCCGGCCAGCGGTTTGACGACGCCTCCCCCGCACACACCCACGCCGATATTCAGCAGCGCGTTGAGCAGGTTGTTCAACACGTTGTAGACTACCTGCTCGTTGACCGGCGTCTTGCCCGGCAGCCGGAACGACGCGGGCAGTTCCTTGGTGATCTGTAGCCGGATGGAGTCGGGCAAAGTGTGCCCGGACCGGTCCTTCTGGTTAGCCAGCGAAATGGGCGTCTGCAGCACAGCGCCGGTCTTTCCATCCACGTAAAACTGGCAGCGCGAGAACCAGCCCAGGTTGCCGGGATCGGCGGCGTCAAACAGCAGCAGTGGCGCCTGGCGTCCCGTAGCCGCGAGGTCCAGCGACAGAACGCGCCTGGTGTCGTCGATGCGGGTCTCGAATCCGGCCTGGCGGGCGAGGTTCTCCACCAGATCCGGGTCCAGTTCCAGCAGCAGAAATTTATGCTCGCCGGCTTGCAGTACTTGCATAACGATTCAGGAATATTGTAGCGGGTTGGCGGGCTGGTTCCCGGGCAAAGTTCCGTTATAATTGGAAAGGAGTCTATCCTCTTGACGATTCGAAGCTTTTTGCGTCTGTGCACCCATATCCAAATGCTGCCCGTACTGGAGAATGGCGAAGAGACCACGCTGGTGGGCGGGCAGGCCGTCATGGAAGGCGTCATGATGCGCGCGCCGCACAGCTATTGCGTTGCGGTGCGCAAGTCGAACGGCGAAATCGTCACCCAGGAAAGCCCGCTGCCGAAAGTCTCCGAGAAATACCCGATCTTCAAGCTGCCGCTGCTGCGCGGCCTGGGCACGCTGGGCCACGCCATGTATCTGGGCATCAAGGCGCTGCAATTTTCCGCCAACGTCGCGCTCGAAGAAGAAGGCCAGGCCACGGAGAAACCCGCAGAGCTGAGCGGCTGGATGATGGCCCTGCCGCTGGCCTTCTCGCTGTTGTTCTTCCTGTTCCTGTACAAGTTTGTGCCTCTGCTGCTGGCCACTGAGCTGGGAAGAGCCGTTCCCGCCCTGCACGGGCGCCTGGCCATCAACCTGATGGACGGCGTCATCCGCCTCGCGATCTTCCTGGCGTTCCTGTACGCGCTGTCGCGCATGAAGGACATCCGCCGCGTGTTCGAATACCATGGCGCCGAGCACAAGGTGGTCTTCAATTTCGAATCCGGCCAGGCAGTGAACGTCGAGAACGCGCAAAAATTCGTCACCTGGCACCCGCGCTGCGGCACCAGCTTCCTGCTGCTGGTGATGGTGGTCGCGATCCTGGTTTATTCCCTGCTGCCTTTCGACGGATTCGTCGCCAAGCTGGTCAGCCGCATCGCGCTGCTCCCGCTGATCATCGGCATCAGCTACGAAATGATCCGCTACGCCGCCAAGCACCGGCAGGGACTCATGGCCGCGCTCACCGCCCCCGGTCTTTGGCTGCAGCGCGTCACCACGAAGCCGCCCTCCAACGATCAAGCCGCGGTGGCGATCCATGCGCTGGAAGGCGCGATGGAGCTGGAAAAGGCGCAGGGCGGCGAACTGGTCATCGCTTAACGCGACTGAGCCCACCTGAGGCCCCGCCATGCAATATTCGCAAAAACTCGACGACATCGAAGCACGCTTTGAGGATCTGACCCGCCAGATGGCGGACCCGGCGGTCATTGCCGACGCTGAAAACTACCGCAAGATTTCGAAGACGCGCTCCGAGTTCGAGGAGGTGGTCAACAAATACCGCGAATACAAGCAGTCCAAGCGCGAATACGACGATGCGCGGCTGATGCTGGAAGAGACCGATGCCGACCTGCGGCAGATGGCCACCGAGGAAGTGGCCCGGCTCGAGCCGGAACTGGTGCGCATCGAAGAAGAATTGAAAGTCCTGCTGCTGCCCAAGGATCCGCTGGACGAAAAGAACGTGGTGCTGGAAATCCGCGCGGGCACCGGCGGCGACGAAGCCACGCTGTTCGCGGCCGAGATCTTCCGCATGTACACGCGCTACGCCGAATCGCAGCGCTGGCGCGTGGAAGTGACGGCGGTAAGCGAGTCGTCCGTGGGCGGCATCAAGGAAGTGATCGCGCTGGTGAGCGGCCACAAGGTCTACAGCCGGCTGAAATACGAAAGCGGCGTGCACCGCGTGCAGCGCGTACCCGAGACCGAGCAACAGGGCCGCGTGCACACATCGGCCATCACCGTCGCCGTGCTGCCCGAAGCCGACGAAGTCGAAATCAAGATCGACCCGAAGGACGTCCGCACCGATACGTTCTGTTCCTCCGGCCCGGGCGGCCAGTCCGTGAACACCACGTATTCGGCCGTGCGGCTCACGCACCTGCCCACCGGCCTGATCGTCTCCTGCCAGGACGAAAAGTCGCAGATCAAGAACCGCGCCAAGGCCGAGCGCGTGCTGCGCTCGCGCTTGTATGAGATCGAACTGGAGAAACAGCGCGAACAGATCGGCGCCGAGCGCCGCAGCCAGGTTGGCTCGGGCGACCGCAGCGAGAAGATCCGCACTTACAACTTCCCGCAGAACCGCGTCACCGACCACCGCATCGGCCTGACGCTGCACCAGCTCGATCTGATCATGGAAGGCCGGTTGGATCCGCTGATCACCGCGCTGACCACCTACTATCAAACCGAAAAGCTGAAAGAGCAAGTCGAAGCGGCCTAGC
>DATJNO010000057.1:0-14521 GCA_035508055.1 Bryobacteraceae bacterium
TCGGTCTTTCACCGAGCCCTACCTCGACTCCTGCGGGATGTTCCGCGATGCGGTGATCTCCATCTTAGCTGTGATCGCAAAACAAGAGCGTGTCCGAATCTCGGAACGAGTCTGCGCAGGCTTGAGCCGGGCGCGGGCGCACGGTACTCGCAGCGGAAATCCCGTCGGCAGACCCAAGGTGGTCTTTGATCGAGGGAAAGCTGTCGAAATGCGAAACATCGGCAAGTCATGGCGGGAAATCGCGCAGGCGTGCGGCGTGGGCGTCACTCCGGTGCGTAGGGCGTACTCTTCAACTTCCGGTGAGCAGGGGCCACCAAAACCCGCGGCGTGATTTTGCCAAGCGTTCATCGGGCGTTCCAAAGAGGACCGTTCACGGAATGCACCCGGTCGGTGCGGGCGTCCGATTCCCGAACTGTCTCCGAGCGGACTTCGCGGGCCACATGACAAGGACGGCGGCGGATGCGCGCTATAAGGGCAGCTGGAGTGTTTCCGGATGGCGCGTGGTCCGGGCGGAATCGGCGGACAGAGCCCGACTTCCGGATACCTATCTGGCCAACCCTCTCATCGCTTTGTATGAGTGTCGGACGATACACCCGAAGCGTACGATCCGTTGTGTGAGTAGACTATGTGCGGAGCTCTGAGGCCGCCGCACACAGCCTGTACTTTCTGTATACTCCGAGAAAGACTTGGGGAGCGAGGAATCGTCATGACTCACAAGCAACGCAGGATGCGCGCGATTGCGTTGGCGCTCGCATTTCCGTTCGCGGCACTGGCGGACCCGAGCGTCACATTAACGTCGGGACAGGAGTTAACCGTCGCCACCGGAGCTGTCGGGACCACCGGGGGAGATATTCAGTGGACTGGAAGCCAGTTGAACATGCTCAACGGAGCGAAAGCTTACCAGCTGCCAGACGGACCCTACAACGTACTGTACACCGTACTCACAATCCAGGAGGCAATGGCCTACCAATACTCCATGTCCTCGAATCCACTCGCGGGCAGCGGTCTGGTTGTAGATAGCCTGTTTGTGATGGAGACGGGAGCGGGAGCCTGGGCCAAATTCCTGGTCACCGCCAACAGCGGCGGATCGATCACTTTCACTTACCTGGATCTCAGTAGTGCCAGCACCAGTACCGGTGGGGCCAACGCACCCAGCATTACCGGCGTGCAGAATGCCGCCAGTTACTCGCCAAATATCGCGCAGGGCAGTATTTTTATTATCAAAGGGAGCAATCTCAGCGCGAGCGGTTCCACATCCACTACTTACCCGCTGCCTCAATCGAGCGATGGGGTCTCCATCAAATTCACCCCGCAAAGCGGCGGCACAGCCACTGAGGCCTACATCGTCTATCTCTACAACGAAAACGGCACCAATCAGCTGGCGGGATTACTGCCGTCCACGGTGACGCCGGGCGCCTATCAGGTCACTGTCACCACAGACAGCGGCACCAGTTCTCCTGCGAACGTTCAGGTGGTAGCCAATAATCCGGGCATCGTCACCCAGGACTCCAGCGGCAGCGGTTTGGCGGTAGTTCAAAACTACGTTTCCGCGTCCGAACTGGATATTAACCGCTTCACCACAGGCATCGTGAACGGCGAATACATCTCACCGGCACATCCCGGCCAGACGTTGATTCTCTGGCTGACTGGCATGGCACCGCTGCCGTCCAACATCCCCGACAATACCGCGCCCAACGACGGCAAGGGCTACGACTTCACCAAAAACGGCGTGTCAGTTCAGGTTTTCGTCGGCGGCATGGCCATCACGCCCTTCTATGGAGGCCGCTCGCCGTGCTGTGCCGGCGAGGATCAGATCGACTTCACGCTGCCCGACAATGTGCCGACCGGCTGCACCACGGAACTGCACGTGACGGTGAACGGGCACGCCAGCCAGTCTACCTTCATATCCGTCGCAGCCAAGCCCGGAGATGCGGCTTGCACGCTTCCGGGCTACACCACCGCTCAGTTGGAGGCACTCGACAACGGAGGGTCGGTGACGCTCGGCAGGTTTGCCGTGCAGCAGTCATTGAATTCGATTCCGACTGGAAACGAAAACTTCGATTCCGTAGGCGGCGAATTTTATCAGTACAGTGGTTTCCAGCTAGCGGGAGCCACCAACAGCAACGCTGGTCTCGCCTCGCTGCCCTCCGGCTGCGTGGTGACCCCCATTCCAGCCCCGCCGGCGACCGTCGCCACTGGGTTGGGAGCGCTTCTGGACGCAGGGAACATCACATTGACCGGACCCGCGGGCAGCGGGCTGTCTGCCGTGAAGATACCGGAATCGAAGGTGAATGCCTATGAGTTGAATTTCTCGGGCGCCGGCACCACGGTCAATGGCAATTTCGTGCCCGGCACCTATACGCTTGCCGGGAGCGGCGGCAAGAGTGTGGGTCCATTCAACGTGAGCATCAATGTGCCCACGATCCTGACGGTCGCCAACATGCCTTCGTCGGTGACCCGGAGCGCTGGGCTCACGCTCAACTGGACAGGCGGCAACTCTTCCGATCCAGTGCTGATCAGCGGAGATGCCACCAACCAAGTAAGCGGAGTTCAGACCGGCGCGACCTTCGTGTGCTTGACCACTGCCGGTGCGGGGAGCTTCACTGTGCCTGCTTCGATTCTGAACCAGTTGCCGGCGGTGACTTCCGCGGCGCTTACCGGGGGAACAGGCGTCGGCGGTATCGATGTTGTATGGTACGTCGGTACATTTCCGGTACTGGGATCGGCGTTTAGTGCTCCACTGACGGCCGGGGGCTCCGCCAACTCAACATTTGGCGCCGGTAGTACTACAGTCGCCGTGGTCCCGTTCCAGTAGATCCTGATATTCACCGCGGGTCAGGTGGATTTCCTGGCCCACTGTCTCGGTCAACTCGGGCCGTCAAACATCTGAAGGCGGAACCGGAGGCGTCACCGGGAATGGAGGGCACTTCTGCCCAGAACCCGCCTTCTTCGGCTTTGTGAACGATAGCCTGAATCTTCATAGGACAATTTGGTGGAGGCGGCGGGAGTCGAACCCGCGTCCGAGAAAGCCCGCCGTGAAAAGAACTACGTGCGTTTCCGGTTCGGTAATTGTCGGCCGCCGCATTAGAGCCGGCAAGAAAACGGCGGCTTAGCCCGATTGTCGTCAGCCCTCGGCTCCGAGCAGAAGCCTGCGGCCCAATCCTTGAAGATGACGCCCCTTGGATACCGTCAAGGCCCGGCACCCGGAGCGGCTACCTAACTAATTAGGCAGCGTAAGCAAACTGCTGATTGGCAGTTTTGGTTTTCCGATCGTTTTACGGGAGCTCGGAACCCGGCACGCCTTCCCACAACGATTCAATCCCGTCGAATCCGTTGCGCCCCCTATTTCAATTTGATGATAGCACCCCGCCGCGGATTCATGGCTATCATGTAGGTGATGCCCGGCGTCACGGCCGCTCCGGAGACCAAACCGCAGACCAGCGAGCAGCACGCTCCTCTGTACAATGTCGTCCTGCTGGACGACGACGAGCATACCTACGATTACGTCGTGGAGATGCTGGAAAAGCTGTTCGCCCTTTCGCTCTCCGACGCCTGGAACCACGCCGTGGAGGTGGACAACACGGGCCGGACGGTGGTGATTACCTGCGAACTGGAGCACGCGGAATTCGGACGCGATCAGATTCACGCCTATGGGGCGGACTGGCGGATGCCGCAGTCGAAGGGGTCCATGTCAGCCGTGGTGGAACCCTGCGCGTAAGCGCCGCGAGGCTAGTCGGCCGGCGTGGGGAAGGTCTTGGAGATGTGATCGTGCCAGGTGAGCGTCTCCTCGTCCACCAGCGCCCACAGCAGGCCAATGCCCGCGGCGCCCAGGCTAAGAAAACCGGAGACGGTCCGATAGAAACGTTGCGCGCGGTTGGGAGCGCGCCCGTCGAAGTCCACCAGGCGGAGACGGGCCCACCGCTGGCCGGCCGTATCGCCATTCGCCAGGCACCACAGAAGGCGATAAAAGACCACCACGCCCGCGATCACGCCGGCGAACATCGGCAGCGTTTGGCGATTCAGCACGAACGCACCGCCCAGGAAGTGGAAGACCAGGCCAAAGACCGCCAGCGCGATGACGATCAGGCTGCCATCCAGTGCTGCCCCCATGGCACGGTGTGCGGGAATTGCTACAGGCGCGTCGCAATAAATGACGCTCTCCCCAGCTTTGGCGGCGGCGCCGGAGAACTCCAGGTTTTGCTGCCCCACAATCACCTTGCGAGGGCGGGGACGGTGCGGTGACGCCGCTTTACGCGGAGGCGCTGACGGCAAATCCGGGGCAATCGTTTCAATCACCACTCGCGGCAACTCACGCGAGCTAAACAGAGGCCGCTGATAGGTGAGCGTCCGGCGCGCCGGCGCGGCGGGCGCTGCCGCTGTGGCAACCGACCTGCTAGTTACCGCGTCTGTTGCTTCGTAATGCAGCTCGGGAGCCGCGGCGGAGGCAGCCGTATAGACCGGCGTCATCCGCAGACGGCGTCCGCACCGGCGACAGCGATGGTCATCGTCATAATTCGATGCTTGGCAATATCGGCATTCCATCGGCACCTCGATCCAATTCAGTTGCGGGAACCGTTAATCCATGTTACGGTTTTCGGTTGAGGCCTTCTTCTCCACCTTCCTTGGGCCAACCTTCCCCGCACCACCCCGTGAAAGGGGCTGTCTTCTTTCGTAACATATTCGGCCGAAAATGTCACGAGCTTTCTTTGCGCTCCCCCGCCGGAGTCTGGGCGGCGGCTCTGGCCCTGGGTGCGGTTTTGGCGTTCGGACAAGCTCCTCAGACGGCCGCTCCGGCCTCTTCGCCGGCCCCTGCTTCAGCTCCCCAGGCCGCTCCAGCGGTTCAGCAAGCCGCTCCAGCGGCTCCAGCGCCTGCTTCTGCTGCTCCGGCTTCCCCTTCAGCGGCTCCGCCGGCGGCCAAGCCGCAGCCGCCCAGCGCAACCAATCCGAATCAGCGGGTTCAGGTGCCGCGTACCAACGTCCCGCCCCCCGGCGAATATTGGGTGCAATCCGACACTCAGGAAGCCGACGGCCCGCTGCGCCACCTGCGCGGGCACGTCAGGCTGGAAACGATGGACAAGAAGCTCGAGGCCGACTCGGTGGACTACAACGAGGATACCGGCGACGCGGAGGCCTCCGGACACGTCGTCTACACCAACTACACCGACGGCACCAAGCTGTACTGCGATCACGCCACCTACAACCTGAATAGTGGAACTGGTATCTTCTACGAAGTCAACGGGACTTCCGTGCCCAAAATTGTCGCGCGGCCGGGCCTGCTGACCACCAATAATCCTTTCTACTTCGAAGGACAATGGGCCGAGCGCACCCAAGACAAGTACATCGTGCACGACGGTTTCGTGACCGATTGCAAAGTACCGAGGGCGTGGTGGAGGCTGACGGGAACCACGTTTGACATCTACCCCAACGACCACGCGATCGCTCATCACACGGTGTTCCACATCAAATGGCTGCCGCTCTTTTATTTTCCGGTCTACTATAAATCGCTGGAGAAGTTACCGCGCCAGAGCGGCTTCCTGACTCCGAATATCGGGCGCAGCTCTCTGTACGGCGGGGTGTTTGGGCTGGCCTATTACTGGGCCATCAATCGCAGCTACGACGCGCTGTATCGCATCCAGGACCTTACCTCGCGCGGCTTCGCTCACACACTGGAGATGCGGGGCAAGGTGAAGCCAGGCACGGACTTCGGCTTCAACCTGTACGGAGTGCAAGACCGGGGCATCGACGTCGGCAATGGCGTGATCCAGAAGCAGGGTGGCCTTCAGTTCAGCATGGACGGGCGCTCGGATCTCGGGGACGGCTGGCAGGCGGTTATGCACCTGGACTACCTGAGCTCGTTTCTGTTCCGGCTCAACTTCTCGCAATCCTTTGCCGGCGCGATTTTCTCGGAATCCCACTCGGCGGGCGTCGTCTCGAAGCACTGGTCCACGTATGTCTTTGACGTAGCCTTCGACCGGGATGAGAACTTCGAGAACACCAACCCGGCGGACACGATTCTCATCCGCAAGCTGCCGGAGGTGGACTTCCTGAGCCGCGACCGGCAAATCGTCGGCGGCGTTCTGCCGGTCTGGTTTTCACTCGATAGCAGCATTGGCCTCCTGGACCGCTACCAGCCCGGCTTCCAGACGCGGAATTTCGTGAACCGCCTGGACGTGTATCCCGAGCTGACCACAGCCATGCACTTCTGGGGATTCAATATGACCGTCAGCGGCGCCGTGCGGGAGACCGAGTACGGCTCCAGCCTGGCCAACACCGCCTCCAGCGAGGCCGGCACCACGTCCGGCGGCGTTACGATCCAGAACCCAACGGCGATCGGGCAGGACCTGTTGCGCAGTGCGCGCGAAGTGCGCATCGAGCTTGTTCCTCCGTCGTTCGAAAGAATCTACAAATCCCCCAAGTGGCTGGGCGGCAAAGAAGTGAAGCACGTGATCGAGACGCACGTGGACTACGATCTGGTCAGCGGAATCGACGACTTCAACCGCATCATCCGTTTCGACGAAACCGACCTGATGTCGGACACCAACCAGGTGACACTGTCATTCGCCAACCGCCTGTTCGTCAAAGATAAAGACAACAATGTGAACGAGGAGCTGAGCTGGGAGGTTTCGCAGGCCCGCTACTTCGACCCCACTTTCGGCGGCGCCGTGATTCCGGGGCAGCGCAATGTGTTCGCCGGCACGGAGGCTCTGGACGGGTTCGCGTTCTTAGATGGACCGCGCAGCTATTCTCCCGTGGTTTCCTCCGTTTTGTTCCAGCGCGTGTTGGGAGTGGAATGGCGCATGGACTACGATCCGCTGCTGGGGCACATCAGCAACAACACCTTCAACGGCAATATCCGGCTCTCGAAGGTTTTCGTATCCCTGGGCCAAAGCGAACTGCGGGCGGTTCCCTTGGTCTCTCCCCGCTCCGACCAGCTCACCGGGCGAGTGGCGGTGGGGAAACAGAACCGCAAGGGCTGGAACGCCGCCTTCAGCATTTATTACGACTACCGCCTGGGCATCATGGACTTCGAAAACACCGAGATCAACTACAACACGGATTGTTGCGGCCTGAGCGTGGAGTACGGCCGCTTCAACTTCGGAGGCCGCGACGATACGCAATACCGCATCGCGTTCTCGGTGGCCAACATCGGATCGTTTGGATCGCTGCGCAAGCAGGACAACTTGTTCTAGGAAGCCGGCGTTTCCGGTAGCGGCGGGCGGGGCGCCAGCGCTTCGTCCAAAAGCAGCGTGAATTGCGCGGCCTTGTGGTCCACGCTGTCTTTCAGGAACGCCAGGCGGCGCTGGAGGGAATCGAGCTCGTCGGCCAGATGAAGGCAGGCCAGCACTGCGGTGCGGGTCGCATCAACATTGCCGGCGCGCGCGGCGATGGTCGACATCAGATCGTCCACCCTCTGGGCGAGGTGTTCGATCCGGCCGGGCTCCTCGGAGGCGACCAGTGAATAGGTCTGGTTAAAGATGGTGACACGGACCGGTTCCGTGCTGGGCATGCTTTAGAATGGCACTTTGGTCCGGCCGGTGCAAGATTCGGGGCGCTAGGCCCCGCTCAGCATGTCCACCTGGCCCAGCAGCTTTTCGATGCGGGAGCGCACCTGTTTGCGTTCGGCCCGCAATTCCTCGAGTTCCTGGCGGAAGGCGTCGCGCTCGGCGATGGCCTTGGAGAGCTGCGATTCCAGAGCTTCCTTCTCGGAACGGAGCCCGGAGACCAGCTCCACCGCGCGGGTGATGCGCTCTTCCAGGCGGCCGAGCGAATCCAATTCCTGTTGCGCTGCGTTCATAACCTGTACCTCGACTCCCTGGAGACTTTACGCCGCCGCGTGGGCCGCCTTGGCTTTCTCCACCAGAGCCGCGAACGCGGGCCCGTCGGTAGCCGCTATATCGGCCAGAATCTTGCGGTTCAGGTCGATACCGGCCTTCTTCAGCCCGCTGATGAACTTGCTGTAGGAGATGTCCGCGGCGCGGCAGGCGGCGCCGATGCGCACGATCCACAGCGAGCGGAAGTCGCGCTTTTTGCGGCGACGGCCGACGAATCCGTAGCGCAGCGCTTTTTCGACAGCCTCCTGCGCGGCACGGTTCAGCTTGCTTTTCGTGAGAAAAAAGCCCGATGCACGGGCGAGCGTCTTATCGCGATACGCTCTGCGTTTGGAACCTCGTTTTACTCTCGGCACGTTTTGCTCCTTGTGTTATTGAACCGGCGAGAACGGCACGTGCGGCGCCGTTTCACTCGGATGTTTCTTCTGCCTGCCGGGTCAGTACGGCAGCATGCGATGCAGCTTGGCCTGATCGGTTTCGTCGGCCACCGCTGCCCGCTTCAATTTTCGCTTGCGCGAGCGCACCTTGGACGTCAAGATGTGGCGCGCACCCGAATGATGGCGCACCACTTTGCCCGTCCCGGTCTTCTTGAACCGTTTAGACGCACCCTTATGTGTCTTCAACTTAGGCATTGGGAAATTTCCTGGGTTAGACTGCGACTTAACCAGTCTAACACAGACACAGTTACTGGTGGTCGGCCTGGTATTCTTCGAGCCATGCCATCTGGATGGCTTCCAGCTTGCCTTCGGTGGACGCTTTGGGGTCGTCCTTGAACTCGGGCAACTCGGTGATCCACAGGTGCAGGTCGGTGTAGCGGAGGTGGGTGGGATCGAGGTCGGGAAATTTCTCGTACAGCGCGAGCGCGATGTCTTCGGTTTGGTCCCAGGTGAGTCCGGCCATTCGATTTTGGCTCCTGTTAGATCTTTGTGCCCTTTAGGGCACCACGGACAGCCGTGTTCATCATGTTTTCGGCCAGTTTCAGCGTGGCTTGATTGACCTGCTCGATTTTTTCGGCGAGCAGGAAGTGATCCTCCGCATTGTAAACCAGCAGCAGCTCGTTAACGGACTTGTCGATCGCGGCGCGCTCATCGCCGGTCAGCTCGAAATAAGCATCGTGATGGCGGGCCTTCTCGACGGCGCCGAGGATCGCGTCGGCTTCCACGCGCTGTTCGCGGACCTGCCGGGCAGCGAAGTCGGCTTCGGCCTTCTCGAACGACTCCTGGATCATCTTCTCCACCTGCTCGTCGCTCAGCCCGTAGGACGGTTTCACCTCGACGGTATGTTCCTTGCCGGTGCGCTGATCGCGCGCGGTGACGCTCAGGATTCCGTTGGCATCGATCAGGAAGCGGACTTCGATGCGCGCCATGCCGGCCTGCATGGGGTCGATGCCCTTCAGGTCGAAGCGCGCCAGGCTGCGGTTGTCCTTCACCAGTTCGCGCTCGCCCTGGACGACGTGAATCAGGACGTTGGTCTGGCCGTCGACGCCGGTGGTGAAGACCTCGGTGGCGCTCGCGGGAATTGTCGAGTTGCGGTGAATGAGTTTCGATATTACGCCGCCCATGGTTTCGATGCCGAGTGACAGCGGCGTGACGTCGAGCAGCAGCTTGTTTTCGACCGCGCCCGAGAGAATGGCCGCCTGAACCGCGGCGCCCAGCGCGACTACTTCGTCCGGATTCAGTTCAGTATGCGGCACCGCGCGGAACAGGTTCTCGACCGCCGAGCGCACCAGCGGAATGCGCGTGGAGCCGCCCACCATGACCACTTCGTCGATCTGGTGGACCGCGACGCCCGCGTCCTGGATGCAAGCGCGGCAAGGCCCGAGCGTGCGGTCGACGATCGGGGTGATTAGTTTTTCGAATAGCTCCCGGTTGATTTCCCGCTGGTATTTCTTGCCCCGATATTCCAGGTCGATGGTGGCGGCCGGCACAAAAGAGAGTTGCTCTTTGGCCTGAATGACGGCGCGGCGCAAGCGCTGCACACCCTCGCTGTCTTTGCTCAGATCCTCGCCCCATTCGCTGGCGAGGTCTTCGAGCGCGATGCGCAACAGCAGGTTGTCGATGTCGTCCCCGCCCAGGTGCGTATCGCCGTTGGTGGCCAGCACTTCGAAGATGCCGTCGTGCAGCTTGAGGATGGAGATGTCGAATGTGCCGCCGCCTAAATCATAGACTGCGATGATGCCGTTCTCGCGCTTGTCTAGCCCATAAGCCAAAGACGCGGCGGTCGGTTCGTTGACCAGGCGCAACACTTCCAGGCCCGCGATGCGTCCGGCGTCCTTGGTGGCCTGACGTTGGGCGTCGTTGAAGTAAGCCGGCACGGTAATGACTGCTTTATTCACCGGCACGCCGAAATATTCCTCGGCGTTTTGCTTGAGCTGGCGCAGCACGAAGGCCGAGATTTCCGGTGGCGTGAACGTGCGATCGCCGAGTTGGAGCTGGATCACGGACTCGCTGCCCGGCGCGATGCGGAACGGGAAGAGCTTCAGCTCCTCTTGGACATCGTCCAAGCCGCGGCCCATCAAACGCTTTACCGAGTACACCGTGCGTTCGGGATGGGTCAGCAGCAGCTCGCGAGCGGGGTTGCCGACCACGATGCCGGCGTCCGCCGCGACCGACACCACACTCGGCACCAGCTTTTCGCCATCGGCGCCCGGTATAATTCGCGGGCCGGTGAGGTCCATGAACGCCACCAGGCTGTTGGTGGTGCCGAGGTCAATGCCGACAATGTGGTCCGAGGTGCCGAAGTCGATTTCCATGGTTCAGTGGCTGGTGGTTTCTGTCGGGTGACTAGTGGCAAACGTTCGCTCGACCTCCGCGACCAGGTTCTGGACATATTTGCGACGGTTGAGCGTGGTACGAAGCTGGGCCAGAGTATCGCGCGACGGGTTGGCGTCGTACTGCACGAAGAGCGCCTGGATCTGCGCGTCCACTTCCGCGAGCATACCGGTGAAACTCTTCTCGGCCTGCTCGAGTTGCGGCCGGGCAGAATCGTCTCCCGAGCGCATCTCCTCCAGCGCCATATTCAGCTCGAAGACCTCTTCCAGCAACTCCGGCGGGACATCCTTGGAACGCTGCTCTCCGACATCAAACCCTTCCTGGCCAAGCACATACATCGCACGCTTCAAAGGATCCCTGAGCGTACGATAGGCGTCATTCAGTGCCGACGACATTTCCAAGGCCCGCTGTTGTTCGGCCTCCGGCTTGCGCGTGAACCGGTCCGGATGCAGCTCGCGGCTCAGTTCGTAATAGCGCTGCTGCAGCACGTCTAAAGAGAGATTGAGGCTCTTCGGGATGCCGAACAGTGCGTAGTAGTCCGTCACGCGGAAAACGAGCTTCCGCAGCCGCAGCTCTTCTTGGCGTTGGGGTTGTCGAACTCGAAGCCCGAGTGCATCAGCGAGTCCTTCCAGTCCAGCGTCATGCCGTTCAGGTAGACCATGCTCTTGGGGTCGACGAACACCTTGACGTCGCCGAAATCGTACACGGTGTCGGTGGGCCGCGGCTTCACGTCAAACTTGAACAAATAGCTCAAACCTGAACATCCGCCGCCCAATACGCCCAGGCGCAACCCTCCCTGGACGCCGTGCTTGGCAAACTGCTCGCGAATCTTCGCTACCGCTTTTTCAGTTACCGTGACCATCTCCACCCAACTACCCCCACTTAACTGGATGCTACGGCTTCGCTCTTGGTAGCGGTCTTCTTCTTATAGTCGGAAATCGCAGCCTTGATGGCGTCTTCTGCCAGCACGGAGCAGTGGATCTTCACCGGCGGCAGGCTCAGTTCGTTGACGATATCGGTGTTCTTGATCTCCAGCGCTTCGTCCACCGTCTTGCCGCGCAGCCACTCGGTAGCGAGCGAAGAGCTGGCAATCGCGCTGCCGCAGCCGAAGGTCTTGAACTTCGCGTCTTCGATGACCCCGGTGTCGGGGTTCACCTTCACTTGCAGCTTCATGACATCGCCGCATTCCGGCGCGCCCACCATGCCGGTGCCGACATTTGGATCGTTCTTATCCATAGAGCCGACGTTCCGGGGGTGGTTGTAATGATCGAGAACCTTGTTCGAATAAGCCATGTTCGTGTCCTTATTTTCTTAATGTGCGGCCCATTGGACCTTCGTTAAATCGATTCCTTCTTTCGCCATCTCATAGAGCGGCGACAGCTCGCGGAGCTTCTTCACAACGTCGATGACCTTGGCGGCCACGTAGTCTACCTCTTCTTCGGTGTTGAAGCGCCCCAGGCCGAAGCGGATAGAGGAGTGCGCCAGATCGTCGCCGGCGCCCAGCGCCTTCAAAACGTAACTGGGCTCAAGCGTAGCCGAGGTGCAGGCTGAACCGCTCGATACCGCGATATCGTTGATGCCCATCAGCAGCGATTCGCCTTCCACGTACGCGAAGCTGATGTTCAGGTTATTGGGCAGCCGGTGTTCCATCGTGCCGTTGATATAGGTTTCATCCAGCTCGGCCTCCAGTTTCGACCGCAGCTTGTCACGCAGGTAAGCCAGCCGCTTGGATTCTTCCGGCATCTCGGCCTGGCAGACCGCGCAGGCTTCGCCGAGGCCCACGATTCCCGGAACATTCAGCGTGCCCGACCGCATGCCGCGCTCATGGCCGCCGCCGTCCATCTGCGCGGTCAATTGCACGCGCGGGCTCTTGCGGCGAACATACAACGCGCCGACGCCTTTCGGCCCGTACATTTTGTGGGCGCTGATCGACATCAGGTCGATATTGTCCTTGATCACGTTCACCGGCACCTTGCCGACCGCCTGGGTGGCGTCGCTGTGGAACAACACGCCCTTGGATTTGGCGATCCTGCCGATTTCTGCGACCGGCTGGATGACGCCGATCTCATTGTTGGCGTACATGATGCTGATCAGCACCGTTTTGTCCGTGATCGCGTCCTGCAGTTGCTGGAGATCCACCAGGCCGTTGGTCTGCACCGGCAGATAAGTGACACGCGCACCGTGCTTTTCCAGGCGCTTGCAGGTATCCAGGATTGCTTTATGCTCCGTGGCTGCCGTGATGATGTGATTGCCTTTTTCGGCGTACATCTCGGCCACGCCTTTGATCGCCAGATTGTCGGATTCCGTGGCGCCGCTGGTGAAAACGATCTCCTTCGACGTCGCGCCGATCAGGTCTGCAATCTGCTTGCGCGACTTCTCGACCGCGTTCTCGGCTTCCCAGCCGAAGCTGTGATTGCGGCTGGCAGCGTTGCCGAAGGTCTCCATGAAGTACGGCCGCATCGCCTCGAACACGCGCGGGTCCAGGGGCGTGGTCGCGTGATAGTCCATGTAAATCGGCAGTTTCATTGTGTCCTCAAATCGTCCTTCACATTGGTGGCGTGATCGCCACATCATACAGTTGCGTGCCCGTTTTGCTCAAATCGTCGACGGGCTTCGTGGCATCCTGAGCCATGTCAAATATCGTGATGCTGGCCAGCAGCCGCAGGATTCCTTCATGTACCTTCTGCAGCGGGTCGCGCACGATGCACTTGTCGGTGTGGCAGCAATAACCGTGCTCGGTGAAGCAGGCGGTCAGAAAGATCGGGCCGTCGATGGTCCGAATGATTTCCAGCGCCGTGATCTCGCGTGGATCCCGAGCCAGCTTGTAGCCGCCATTGGTTCCGTGCTCACTCCGCAGGAATCCATTTTTGGCCAGCTTCTGCAAAATCTTGGACAGCAGCGCCAGCGGGATGCCGTACGTTTCGGCGATTTCCTTAGCGCTGGAACCGGTGGGAGTCTGCACCGCCAAGTGCTTCAGGGCGATGAGGCCATAGTCGGCTTTCTTGGTGAGCTTCAGCATAAGCTTTCCGGACGGGCTAAAACCCCGACCGGAATGGTCCTAGTTCATTATCTCCGATTCACTGACAAGCGTCAAGTGGATTTGGATTCAAGCAGATAGATTATCTCCGACTGGAAGTGTCGTATATTCATAGAGCTACAGGCGGCGGCATCCCCGGGCTCTAGTGACTGCCAATGGTGAGCGAGGCCGAAGACGGCGACGCGATCCCGCCGATCGTGACGACGATAGGCTGTTGGCCTGTGGCGATTCCACTTGGGACGCGAATATTCAGCTGATAGACGCCCGCAAACGAACTGACGCCTGCATAAAGCACGTCGGACGGCATGAGCGCAACGCCGCCAATCTGGATGGTCACTGGATTGGCCAATTGGAAGGCCTGGTCCGGCAGAACTCCGGCGTCGACGGGCGGATTGGACAAGCCGAAGCCCGTACCATATAGGGTCAAAACGTCACCAGCGTAAGCAGGGGCGGACGGAGTCACGGCGGCTCCAGTAGTGGCTTCAAACGCGGCCACCGGATTGGGGCCGCCAGCTGGATGCGAAAAGTAAAAGAACTCCGGCGCGGCCGCTTGAACAGGCACAGGTACTGGATCGCTTGAAGTCTCGCCGGCCGCCGTGCAGTTTCGAACAATTTGAACCTCGACGTTGCCGCTGGCGCTCGCCAGCGACGGCACCTGGGCATTGATCTGAGTCGGACTCACATAGAGCGGGTATCCGTAGTCACTGCCGAAACGAATGCAAACACCCGCCAAAATAAAGGGCAGCCGCCCATTGATCAGGTCGCTCGTGCCGACTTGCTTCGAGGTTCCGGCAGGGGCCAAGCCCTGCCCGAAGATCGTGATCAGCCCGTTGGGCGACAGTGCCTGTACCGGCGGGGAACTCAGGCCGGCCCCAACGACTCCG
>DATJNO010000058.1:0-9256 GCA_035508055.1 Bryobacteraceae bacterium
AACGAATAATCCAGCGCGGCCATCAGCAGGCGCTCGGGCTTGTTCTCGGCGAAATCGTAGTCCGGGTCGGACCACACGTCGATCATCCGACGGGGCGGCAGCGTCATCAGGAATCCGCCGTACTCGGCGCGGCCGATGCCCGGCCCCACCAGATGCTCGAACGGATGCGTGGAATAAAACGCCATGTCGGACTCGTTCTGATGCTCGCCGAGCCAGGTGGTCAGGTACTGATAGCGGTCCTCCACATCTTCATCAAAGATCACCACGGCGGCGCCGACATCGCCCGCGATGCGGTCCAACTGGCGCACGTAAATTTTGCCCTCGTGCCAATTGCGTATCGTTTCGCGCAGGTCGATGCCATCGAGAATCGAAGTGGTGAACGGCTCGGTACGCGTGCGTTCTTCCGACAGCATGCTCTTCGCCTTGCGCTTTAAGAACCGGCCGTAGTCCTCGATCACCAAATCTTCGGGCGGATAAGAACAGATGGCGTTGCCGTCGGTCTGGCGCGCCCACTCGCCCTGCACCTTTTCCTTCTTGCGCTGTTTCAGCCCGCGCGGCACCAGGCGCTGCTTCGGACGTGGCAGACGGCGGAGCAAGCGCAGTTTTTTGGTGTTGAGCCAGATCTCTTCGCCGGAGAGATTCACGGTTTCGAGCAAGTCGCTGACCGCCTTCTGCGCCGGATAACGGTTGGCCATCTGCCAGACTTCGTAGGCGTAGTTGTCGTCCACCACAGAGCGCGCCGCGACTGTGAGATCAAAGACGCCCGACACCACCTCGCCGTTGATCGACGCCAGGTTGCGCGTGAAGCGCGCCATCATGCGCCGCTGCCAGTACTCCATCTTGTCGCCGGTGTTTTTGCCGTATTCTTTCTCGGCGTCGCGCAACAGATCAAACTGCGCCTTCGGCCGGTCCACGAGTTCGTTCGGCTCCAGCGCCAGGCGAAATATCTCATAGCGGTCCTGCAAGTAAGGATATTCAATCGTGATTTCGGCCAGGCAGTCCGGATGCGGATTGAGAAGACGGATCTCGGCGGGCTTGTTCTGGCTGGGCGCGTCTTGCGGAGCTTCCATGGCGTCCAGCAACGGGTCGAGCAGATTCAGCGAGACAACCACGAACACCTGCGCGAGCGGATCGGCGCCTTGCAGCTTCCACGCCATGCCGGCCGCGTGCGCCGCAATCTCGTCGTTGCGTTCTTGGGGATAGACGCGATAAGCCTCGATGTATTTTTCCAGGCCGATGAAGCGAATCGAATAGGGATCGGGGTAGGCGTCGGGCAGATGCGGTCGGTCGCCGGATTCCGGTTCAATGAAGATCACCTCCGCGTCAACTTCGAGTCCCGTGCGGATGGCTTCGGTGAACGGATCGCAAGGCTCGACCGGGACGTAGATGCCGCGTTCGTCATCCTTTGGATCGGGATAGACGATCACCGACATTTCGGGCAATCGCGCCAGCGCCTGCAGGTAGACATCTTCGAGCGAGCCGGGCAGTTCGACCGCGACGATGCTCGGACGCGCGCGCAGAATGGCGCGGCGCAGCTCAGTGCTGAATTCCAGGCGGCCGGGAATGACCGGGAAATACGTGAAGTTTCCGCGGCGCAGACTGCCGGGATCTTCGGAATGCTTAGGATCGAGGGGCATACCGCAGCGCCTCGTCTCCCAGCGTTTCGAGAATCGCCGTGCGCATCAGAAAGCGCTCTTCGCTTTGGCTGGAGCGCGCAAGGCCCTCTTCGATGCCCTTCAGCTTCATCACGAAGCGCGCGATGTTGATGCCGTCGCGCACGGTGTACCGCTCGTCGGCCGAGTGCGCCTGTTGCAGAAAATCGGTGACGTAATTCAGGATCTGCTCTTCGCCAAAAGGCACATTTTCCTTCAAAATGGCGTATTCTTCGTGGCGCTCCGGAAAATCGATGGTGATTTGCGGCTGCAGGCGGGAGTGGATGTATTCGGGCAGGTCGAAGGTGGAGGCATCGTCGTTCATGGTGGCCACCAGGCGGAACAGCGGGTGCGCCTTGATCTTGATTCCAGCCACGATGGACTCGACGTAGCGGCGATTGTCGAGCAACGGCGCCAGGCTGGCCCAGCTCTTCTCGCTCATGCGATTGCCTTCGTCCAGGATCGCCACGCCGCCGCGCAGCATCGCGGTCACCAGCGGGGAAGCGACGTAGCGCAGCTTGGCCTGGCCTTCAATGACCGGCGTCACCAGCAAGTCCTCCGGACGTGTATCGACGGTGGCCTGCATGATGTAGACTTCGCGCTGCAGGCGCTTGGCGGCCGCGTAGGCCAGCGTCGTTTTGCCCACGCCCGGCTTGCCCAGCAAGCGCGGATTCATCGGCACGTCCTGCGGGTCCACCACCAGCCAGGAGGCAAGCAGTTGCCGCATGACCTCTTCCTGGCCCACCCAGGTGACGGTCAGTTCGTCGGGATGCGCGAGATGAAGCGACACGCCCTCAATCTCAACTACCATATGATTGCTATTTTAGCGGTTGCGATGCTGCGCCCGCTCAGTGCGGGCGGGTAGAATCTGAATGCGACGTTGTAACACAAAGGAATCAGCAGGGTGAGCGGAATCGCATTTGACGACCACATGAGCCGGACCATCGAGGCCCTCTACCTCACGCCGGATGTCGTGGAGCAGCGCCGGCGCGTACTCGAAGCCTTGCGGCTTCAGCCGGGCGAGCGCGTGCTGGATATCGGCTCAGGGCCGGGACTGCTGGCCCAGGCGATGGCGGAGGGGGTGGGACCCGAGGGGCGCCTTTGCGGCATCGACCGGAGCGAAGCCATGCTGGCCATGGCCCGGCGGCGTTGCGTCGGGCAGCCCTGGGCCGAGTTTGAGAAGGCGGACGCGACCAGGCTCCCGTATCCGGACGCGAGCTTCGACGCCGCGGTTTCAACTCAGGTCTACGAGTACGTCCGGGACATTCCGGCCGCACTGGCGGAACTGCGCCGGGTACTGCGCTCCGGCGGGCGGGCCGTCATCCTGGATACGGACTACGGTTCGCTCGTGATTCACACCGAGGATGAAGCTCGTATGGCGCGCGTGCTCGCGGCCTGGGACGCGCATTTCATCCATCCCGATCTGCCGCGGAAGCTCTCACGCGAGATGCGGGCGGCCGGCTTCTCGGTGCGCAGCCGTCTTTCGATCCCTATGTTCAATCCGGAATTTCAGGACAACACCTATGGCAAAGGCATGCTGGAGATGATGGCCTCCTTCGCGGTGGGTCGCGGCGTGCCGCAGAGCGAGGCCGACGCATGGTTCGCCGAATTCACCGCATTGGAGGCGAAGGGCGAATTCTTTTTCAGTCTGAACCGGTATCTGTTTGTAGCCGAAAAAACTGCACCGTAGGGTTAGGCAGCCGCCGCATCGGCGCGCGCGGCACGACCCGCCGGCTTGTGGGGGATGGAAGCTTCCAGGTACGAAAGTTGAAACGCCTGCGCCATGGGCCGGCATCCTGGCGAAGGATAGAGCTGGATGAAAATCTGATGCAAGCCTGCCGGCTCCATCTCCTGGCAAAGTCCGGCCACTGTGGCGGCCGATTGCCGGACACACGCACTACAATCGAGACCCAGGCTGGCACAGGTCTCAGGCCGGTTTTCAGTCCAGTGGTCCATGGATACCCTTCGTGATCCTATCTAACCTTTGTACTAGGTAAAGGTAATTATTGAGGCATACGGCAAATTTTCCTATAGTACCGATGAGTGATTGTGACGTCTATTTTGCGGGTATTGGCGGCGATGCCGCGCGAGGGGGGAGAGTACCATATGCGCGCAGAAGGGCACTGGGGACCGCTACAATCGCAATCGAGTAGCAATTCAGCGTGAACTTCTCCCGCATTCTTGTCCGCGCCACGAACTGGGTGGGCGATGCCGTCATGTCGTTGCCCGCGCTCCAGGCGATTCGGGGCCGTTTTCCCGCGGCGCATATCGCCATTCTGGCCAAGCCCTGGGTGGCGGATCTGTACGCTCGCGAACATTTCGCGGATGAAGTGATTTTGTACAGCGGAAAGCCGGTCTGGCGCGTGAGCCGGGAACTTCGGGCGCGCCGGTTCGACGCCGCGATCCTGCTACAAAACGCTTTCGAGGCCGCGCTGATCGCCTGGCTGGCCGGCATTCCAACGCGAATCGGCTACAATCGCGACGGACGCGGCATCCTGCTGACGAACGCCATCGCCGTGCCGAAGCCGGGCGAGATTCCCCGCCACGAGCGCTTTCATTATTTGGAGCTGCTGCGGCGCGCCGGCATCATCGAGCAGTTGCCGGATTGCAATGCGATCCAGCTTGCCGGCCGAAACGGGTCGCCTTCGGGGCGCGTGATCGGCATCAGTCCGGGCGCCGCCTACGGAAGCGCCAAACGCTGGCTCCCGGAACGGTTCGCGGAAGCGGCGGCGGCGCTGGCGACCCAGCGGGGCGCGTCTGTGGCGCTGTTCGGATCGCAAAGCGAGCGCGCGCTGTGCGCCGAAGTGGCCCAGCGCTTGAACGGACACGCTGTGACCAACTACGCCGGCCAGACGACGCTGGCCCAATTTATCGATCTGGCGGCGGGGTGCGAGATCTTCTTGACGAATGATTCGGGCGCCATGCACATTGCGTCGGCGCTGGGGGTGCCGACGGTCGCCATTTTCGGAGCGACCGACGACACCACCACCGGCCCGACGGGCACCCACGCGCGAGTGGTGCGCCAGCCGGTGGAATGCAGCCCCTGCCTGCTGCGGGAATGTCCCATCGACCATCGCTGCATGAAGGGGGTCCCGGCAGAGCGGGTGGTCGAGGAAGCGCTCCGCTTGCTGGTAGACTAAGTTTTCTTGGATACTCGATCAAAAATCATTCCGCTGCGCGATGCACAGCAGCGGACTCAGGATACGCCCGCCCGCTGGGTTTCGGGCCATTTCGATCCGCTGCTGGCAGCCCATGTCCAGCGGCTGCGCGAGCACGCCCAGCCGGGCCGGCTGCTGATCGTCGAAGTGACGAATCCGGAGCGCCCGCTGCTTTCGCAACAGGCCCGGGCCGAGTTGGTGGCGGCATTAGGCATGGTGGATTACGTGGTGCTGGGAAACGGCGCCCGCACGGGCCAAGGCGGCGGCGACGCCAAGATTACCGAGCGCTTCGTCCAACACGTGCTGCGACGGCATCGCGAGGAAGCCGCGCGGGAGGAATCGCGACGGGAGGAAGCGGGATGACGAGCGCGCCGCGCATCCTGGTGGTCCGCCTCGGCTCCATGGGCGATGTCATCGCCACGTTGCCGGCGGTGGCGAGCCTCAAGCACAGCATCCCGCACTCCCGGATCACTTGGGTGGTCGACCCCAAATGGGACCCGCTGCTCGAAGACAATCCGTACGTCGATTCTCTGGTGCACCTGGACCGGCGCGTGCTGGCGAGCCTGCGAAAGGCCTGGCGCGAACTTCGCACCGAGCGTTTCGATCTGGCGGTGGATTTTCAGGGGCTGGTGAAGTCCGCGCTAGTGGCCACGGTGGCGCGCGCGGAGCGCATCTTCGGCTTCGAGGCCAAATACGCGCGCGAATCGGCCGCATCCTGGTTTTATTCCACCAAAGTGCCCATCCGCTCGTACCACGCCGTGGAGCGTAATCTGGATCTCGCCGCAGCCGCGGGAGCTTCGAACATTCTGCGCACGTTTCCCTTGCCGCCGGGCGTGCAGGAAGCCGTATTGCCGGAGGGCGATTTCGTGCTGGCCAGCCCACTGGCCGGCTGGGGCGCCAAGCAATGGCCGCTGGAATTTTATTCGCAGCTTGCCGCGCGATTGCGCCGCGACTGCGGCCTCCCGCTGGTAATCGACGCGCCGTACGCGATCCCTGTGGAGGGCGCCCAAACGCATGTCTCCTCGCTCCGCGGCCTGGTCTATGCCACGCGTAAAGCCATCGCGGTGGTGGGAGTGGACAGCGGCCCGCTGCACCTGGCGGCGGCGCTGGGCAAACCGGGCGTGGCGGTGTACGGCCCCACGGAGCCCGCGCGGCACGGCCCTTACGGCGGAACCATCACGGTGCTCCGAAGTCCGCGCGCGGCGACCACTTATCGCCGAACCTCCGCGCCCGACACCAGCATGCGCGAGATCACTCCGGACCAGGTCTTCGCGGCGCTGGAGCCGATTCTCGCCGCGGCCACTAAGCATCATTGAGCGGATGATCGCTTTCCCCAAGCCCTACGCGGACCAGGTGGCCCGCCTGCGCGCGCCCCTCGGACTGGTCCTGGTCGTTCTCTTCGCGTGGTTCTCGCAACCGAGCGTCCGGTCGCTGGCCTGGGGACTTCCGGTCGCCTTTCTGGGATTGCTGCTGCGCGCATGGGCGACCGGGCACCTGGAGAAAGACGCGCGCCTGGCGCAGAGCGGTCCCTATGCCTACGTCCGCAATCCGCTGTATCTGGGAACGCTGTTGGTGGCCGCCGGCTTTGTCCTCGGTTGCCGGCGATGGCAATTGGCGGTTTTGTTCGCCGCCGTGTTTGTGTTCGTTTACCTGCCGGCCATTACTCTGGAGGAGCAGCATCTGCGGACTCTGTTTCCGGACTTCGACGCGTACGCGCAGCGTGTTCCCGCGCTATGGCCGACACTTCGGCCGCTGCCCGGCACCGGCACATTCCGCCGGGACTTATATACGCGACATCGCGAATATCAGGCGCTCTTAGCGTTCCTGGCAGGAACGGCATTCCTGATTGCAAAAGTTCTAGTACCCGGCATTCCCTAGATACCCTGTATCCTGAAAGCATGTGCGGCATTGTTGGATATATTGGGAACCGCAAAGCTGTCCCCATCATTCTGGATGGCTTGCGCCGGTTGGAATACCGCGGCTACGATTCGGCCGGCATTGCAGTATTGAACGGCGATCATCACCTCTCGGTCCGTAGAGCTTCCGGAAAACTGCGCAACCTGGAAGACGCGATTCGCGTGAACCCCATCGAGGGGCCTTATGGCATCGGTCACACGCGCTGGGCCACGCACGGACGCCCAACCGAAGAAAACGCCCATCCGCACCGCGATTGCACGGGCGACATCGTGGTCGTGCACAACGGCATCGTCGAGAATTATCTCAGCCTGAAGCATCAGCTCCAGCTGGAAGGGCACAAGTTCGTCACCGAGACCGACACCGAGGTCATAGCGCACCTGGTGGAGAAATATTACGAGGGCAATCTGGAGGAAGCAGTGCGCAAGGCGGTGCGGGAACTGACGGGCGTCTTCGCCCTGGGGGTGATCGCCAGCTCCGATCCCAACAAGATTGTCGCGGCGCGCTCCGGCCCGCCGGTGGTGGTCGGCCTGGGCGACGGCGAATATTTCGTCGCCTCCGATGTGCCTGCGATCCTGAGCCACACCCGCGACATGTTCTTTCTGGCCGACGGCGACGTGGCCATTCTCACCGCCGACGGCGTGCATTTGACTGATTTCAACGGCCGCCCCATCAAGCGCCAGGTGAACCACATTCTGTGGGATCCGATCATGGCCGAAAAAGGCGGCTACAAGCATTTCATGCTCAAGGAAATCTTTGAGCAGCCGCGCGCGGTGCGGGATACCGTGCTGGGGCGCGTGGGTCAGGAGTCCGGACGGATTTTCCTGGACGAAATGGATATTGCTCCACAGGCGTTTCGCGACTTTGACCGTGTCAAGATCGTGGGCTGTGGCACGGCCTGGCATGCAGCGCTGGCCGGGAAGTTCATGATCGAAAAGCTGGCGCGGATTCCCGTGGAAGTCGATTACGGCAGCGAATTCCGCTACCGCGACCCGATCGTCTCGGCCCAGACGCTGACGGTCGTGATTTCGCAATCCGGCGAGACCGCCGACACCTTGGCGGCGCAGCGCGAGGCTAAGCAGAAAGGTTCCAAAACGCTGGCCATTTGCAATGTGGTCGGCTCGATGGTGACGCGCGAAGCGGCCGGCACGCTCATGACGCACGCCGGCCCCGAGATCGGCGTGGCGTCCACCAAGGCCTTCACCTCGCAGCTCACCGCGCTATTCATCCTGGCCGCTTATTTGGGCCAGATTCGGGAAACACTGACACCGGAAGAATCGCGCGATCTGGTGCAGGAACTGATCCGCATTCCGGGAAAACTCGAGACCCTGCTCTCGCGCGACGCCGCTTACGATGAACTGGTGAAGCGGCTTTTCCGGGCGCAGGATTTTCTGTACCTGGGGCGCGGCGTGCATTTTCCGATCGCGCTGGAAGGCGCGCTCAAGCTCAAGGAGATTTCCTACATTCACGCCGAGGGCTATCCGGCGGGCGAGATGAAGCACGGGCCGAACGCGCTCATCGACGAAAACCTGCCGGTGGTGGTGTTGTGCACGCGAGACCGCAAGAGCGATGCCAGCAAGTTGCGCTATGAAAAAACGCTCTCCAACATCCAGGAAGTAAAAGCGCGCAGCGGAATCGTGATCGCCGTGGTGTGCGACGACGATCAGGAAGAAGTCGCCAAGCTGGCCGATCATCTGATCGTGATTCCCCACAGCGACGAGCTTCTGCTGCCCATCCTGGAAGTGGTCCCGCTGCAGCTTCTGGCGTATCACATCGCGGTGCGGCGGGGCTGCGACGTCGATCAGCCGCGCAACCTGGCCAAGAGCGTCACGGTCGAGTGAGGCAAGCCACTCACCAGATCTTCATCGCGACGCACGGCAAAGGTTTTTACGAGTTCACTCGCGAAGTGGAGGCCTGGGTGGACGCGCAGCATGTCCAGACTGGCCTGCTCACGGTGTTTTGCCAGCACACCTCGGCGTCGTTGGTGATTCAGGAGAACGCCGATCCCGACGTGGTCGCGGACCTGGCGGATTTCTTCACACGCCTCGTGCCCGAGGACACGCGTCTCTATCGGCACACCGCCGAAGGCCCGGACGACATGACGTCGCACATCCGGTCCGCGCTGACCCAGACGCAGCTTTCCATTCCGATTCACGCAGGCCGGCTGGCGCTCGGCACCTGGCAGGGGGTTTATCTGTTCGAGCACCGGGTGCGCGCGCACCGTCGGAGCGTGGTGCTGCATTTACTAGCGGATTAGCGCGTGTCACCATTGACACGCGGTGTCTGGCACGACACGACGTTTCCCGCTACATCTCGTTAAGAATCTACAACTTACACCATGGCCGACCGCCTGCTTCCCTCCCCGCCAAGAGGAGAGAAGGCAATGCAAACAATCAAAATCATGGCGATCCTGGTAGCGGCGGCGGCCGAGGTTTATGGCGAAGACGCAACGCGGAAGCTGGTAATCAGCATTCCGGACCGCAAGATTGCGCTGATCGAAGACGGGCGCGTGGTGAAGGTCTTCCCGGTGGC
>DATJNO010000059.1:0-2914 GCA_035508055.1 Bryobacteraceae bacterium
TCACAGTTAGCGATCTTCGAATTTTGACGCTATTGCAACTTGGCGTACTCGGCTTTGGCCTGGATAAGAATGGGGACGTCGGGATCAGCGTCCTTCCAGAGAGTGAGGAGATTCTGGTAGGCCGCGCGAGCCTTATCGCGGGCGGCGGGATCTTTCGCAGCGTCCAGGGCGTAAGCGCGAGCCAATCCGAGCCGGGCCAACGCGCCCCAGGGAAAGTTCGCCACCAAGCCATAGTGGTCAATGAATTTCTGGAATTCTGCTGCCGCGGCCTTGCCGTCGCCCTGCATGAGATAAGCCTCACCACGCAGGTAAACCGGGCACAGCGATACAGTGAGATTCATGGGCTGGCCCAACTCGATGGCGCTTGTGGGCTGCAACAGTTCGACGGCGCGGTTTGGGTCTTTGCGTTCGATCGCGACCGCCGCCGCGATGGACGGAAGCCAATACCTCTGGACCACGGTGTCAAGCGGGAAGGATTCGTTTAATGTGGCCGCCAGCTTCTCCGCCGCCGCGGTATCACCCGCCCGAGCCAAGGCGAGGGCTACCATTGCCCATACGTCGCGATTCGGAGCCAGCTTCACCGCGGCATTGGCCTCGGCCCGTGCCTGCTCTGGATTTCCGAATTCCACTTCGCGCAGCGCCGCCGCTGCCTGAAACGTCGCGGCGCTCTCTTTGGCGTCGTTCGCCTCGAATGAGTTCATGGCGCGCCGCGTGAGTTGGTTCGCGTTCTTCAACTTTCCGTGCCAGGCTTCGGTGTCGGCCTGCGCAGCGAGCATCGGATCTTCCACGCCGGGCCGGCCGGTCGCGGCCGCTACCCAGCGGTCCATTTCCGTTGGATCGTTCCGCAGAAAAGCGAGCTGATAACGCCCGACGAGCAGGTTGTCCTCATCCACTTTGCGCTCTTCTGCCTGCCTGTACACAGCCTCGGCTTCATCCAGCCGATTCAGGCTGGCATAGGCTACCGCGACATTGGTGTTGGTAAACCCGCTGGTCGGGTCTAGGCGCAGCGACTCGCGAGCTTGATCCAAGGCTTTTTCCCAGTTTCCCAGGGTGGCCGCGATCGATGAAAGATTGATGTAGGGCTCGACATCCTGTGGGTAAGTCTGCTGCCACAGTTCGTGAGCCTGGGCCGCCTTGTCCAATTCTCCCGTTGCCCCCAGGTAATAGAATGCCTCGATGCGCAGCCGCTCCCGTTCGCTCACCTTGGCGCGCAGTTCGTAGGCTTTGCGCGCCGCCTCTGCCGACCGCCCCAGCTGCTCGAGATCGCTGTAAACAATGGATAACGCCGAATAGGCCAGGGCAAAATTCGGATCGAGCTCGATCGCGCGGTTCAAATAAGGCAGCGCCTCAGCGCCTCCTTTCACGTCAAATGTCCTCCATCCCTGGCTATAGGCCTGCAATGCCTCCAATGATGGGGTGGTCGCCTCCGGCAGAGGCGTGGCGTACTTCCGCACCGAGCTAGCCGACTCACCCAACTTGCCGCGCAAGCTCACGGCGGCCGTGCCCAGCGCTTTGAGCACGGTTTCCTTGCTCGCCGCCTGCTCCTGCACTTCCGCCAGCACGTCTCCGCTGTCGCAATCTGCGGCCTTCAGACCAATCACATATTGACTGCCCAAGCTCGCGATGGAACCGGTCACCATGGCTTTGCTACCGATCCTCTGGCACACCTCGCGCGTGATCTCAGGCGTCAGACGGTCGCCTGCCGGACGGCCCATGAGCTTCAACGTTTGATTGACTTTATTGTCGGACATCAGGGCGAGAAAAGGTGTTTGCTCAAGCTGCACTGCCAGACCTTGCTTGAGCGTGTCGTCGAACACACTGTCCCCGGTTTTGTTATCGAAGTCTCCAAGGACGATGGTGTCTTTGTTGGTGAGCTTGGCCGGACGACGGGAGATGAAGTACCACCCGGTCACGATTGCGACCAGCAGCAGTACCGCAGCGAGCAGCCAGGGCAGCCGTTTGCCTGCCGCCGGCGCTTGCCGCGACGTATCGGGAGAACGTTGCGAGTCCCAATCGCGCTTCAGTCGCTGCAGGTCGGCACGTATGTCCGCCGCATGCTGGTAACGCAGGGCAGGATTTTTTTCCAGCGCCCGCTGAATAAGATCTTCCAACTTGGGCTGGACCTTCGCGTTCAGCTCCGAAGGAGGCGCGGGATTCCTTCGCAAAACCTCCGCACAGGTGTCGACCGGGCCATCGCCTTGAAACGGCATCTTGCCCGTCGCCATCTCATAGAGCACGGCCCCGAAGGAGAACAGATCGGTGCGCGCGTCAACCTCGTCGCCCCGCACCTGCTCCGGCGACATATAACCAACCGTTCCCATGATGGCGCCGGGAAGGGACAGGTCCTTCTCACTCAGTACGGCGGTATCGACGGAGTCTGTTCCCGCTAGGGCAGACCCCGCGAACCTGACCTTCGCCAAGCCGAAGTCCAGTATCTTAGCGTGTCCACGCTTGCTGACGAAGATGTTGGCGGGCTTAATGTCGCGATGAATGATGCCCGCCTGGTGTGCGGCGTCCAGCCCATCTGCGATTTCAATCGCCAGTGTCAGCAACAGCTCAGAGTCGACAGGACGGCCGACGATGTGCTGCTTCAGCGTCACTCCGTCGAGAAATTCCATTGCAATGAACGCACCGCCTTCCTCCTGGTCGATGTCATAGACCGTGCATATGCTGGGGTGGTTGAGGGCCGAAGCCGCTCGCGCTTCGCGCCGGAATCGCTCAAGCGCGTGCGCGTCATGGGCGAGATCTTCTGGAAGGAACTTGAGGGCGACGAACCGGCCAAGACGCGTATCTTCAGCCTTATACACAACGCCCATCCCGCCCCCACCGAGTTTCTCGGTGACTCGATAGTGCGAGATGGTTTTGCCGATCATGCAATTAGGCGGGTACTCCGGTGGCTCATGTTAGGAGTATT
>DATJNO010000060.1:0-12298 GCA_035508055.1 Bryobacteraceae bacterium
GTCGGAGCAGACGCGCGAAGTTTCCGGGCTGCCGGTTCTTCAAGACTGAGGGAAGCCCTTGAGATATTCGCGGAGTTGATCGCGGACACGGCGGAACGCGGCAAGCTTCGCTTCGCTGGGGCCTTCGACGGCGGCGGGATCCTCGAAGCTGTGGTGTAACCGGATGGCGTTGCCGGGGAACACCGGGCACGCCTCTTTCGCGTTGTCGCAAACCGAGAGGACGTAGTCGAAGGCGCGGTGCGCGAATTCGTCGACCGATTTGGAGTGGTGCCGCGAGATGTCGATGCCGATCTCACGCATGGCGGCGACGGCCTCGGGGCGGACCTGAGTGGGGCGCGTACCGGCGCTGGAGACTTCGAAGCGGTCGCCCGCATCGTGACGGAGGAGGCCTTCGGCCATCTGGCTGCGAGCGGAGTTACCGGTGCAAAGGATGAGGACGGATTTCTTCATTGCGCCGTTCAGCCGTTCTTCTGAACGAAGTCCTCGATATGGCGGCGGATCTCGTCCCGGACTTTTCTGGTCGCGAGCGCCGAGTTTCTGGGATCATCGAGATCCCAATGCAGCCGGTAGATCGCGCCGGGGAAGATGGGGCAGGCGCGTTCCTTGCGGCGGTCACATAAGTGGATGACGTAGGTGAACCGCTGGCCCAGGTATTTGGCGACGTCTTTGGGCTGGTTTCCCGAGATGTCGATGCCGACCTCCCGCATGGCGTCGATGGCAGCGGGGCTCAACTCTCCCTGGTCCCCACCCGCGCTGATGACGTCGAAGCGGTCGCCGGCGAGATGCCGCAGAAAGCCTTCCGCCATCTGGGTGCGGCTGGAATTGTGCGTGCACAGAAAAAGAACTTTTTGCTTGATCATGGGATCACTCCGGAGCCGGTCTCGACCGGGATGCGGGGTCGGGTTGAAAACAGCTTCTGCCAGGCAAGCGAAACGCTCACAAGCAGGATCAAAGTCGGCACTTCGACGAGCGGGCCGATCACGGCGGCGAATGCAGCTCCGGAATGGATTCCGAAGACGGCAACCGCGACGGCGATGGCGAGTTCGAAATTATTGCTGGCGGCGGTGAACGAAAGCGTCGCGGTTTGGGAATAATCCGCGCCGATCTTGCGCCCCATCCAGAACGAGACCAGGAACATAACCACGAAATAGATCAGCAGAGGCAGGGCGATGCGGAGCACGTCCAAAGGTAATTGGACGATGTAGCCGCCCTTGAGCGAGAACATCACGACGATGGTGAACAGCAGAGCGACCAGCGTCAGCGGGCTGATGCGAGGGATGAATTGTTTCTCGTACCAGTGCCGTCCTTTGGCCCGAAGGAGCACCGCGCGCGTGAGCATGCCGCCGAGGAACGGGATACCGAGGTAGATGAAGACACTTTTGGCGATTTGCGCCATGGAAACGTTCACGACCGAACCGTGGAGCCCAAGCCAGCCAGGAAGCAGCGTGAGAAAGATCCAAGAGTAGACCGAGTAGAAGAGCACTTGAAAGACGGAATTGAGGGCGACCAGACCGGCGGCGTATTCGGTATCGCCCTGGGCCAGCTCGTTCCAGACGATGACCATGGCGATGCAGCGCGCCAGGCCGATCAAAATGAGGCCGGCCATGTATTCGGGATAACCGCGGAGAAACGCGATGGCCAGAAGAAACATGAGAAGCGGGCCGATGATCCAGTTCTGGACGAGGGAAAGCAGGAGGACCTTGGTGTTCTTAAAAACGCGGCCCATCTCCTCGTAGCGGACCTTGGCCAGCGGCGGATACATCATCAGGATGAGGCCCACGGCGATCGGGATGGAAGTGGTGCCCACCTGAAAGCCGGTCATGACGTTGACGATGCCGGGAAGCGCGAATCCCGCGCCGACGCCGGCGGCCATGGCGAGAAAAATCCAAAGCGTCAAATAACGATCGAGGAACGACAGGCGGCGTCCAACGTGTTGCATAGGGCGAGCTATTTTCCTGCCGGCTTGCGGGCGCGGATGAAAGCGCTCATGAATTTGCCTTGGACCTGCGGCGCGAGGGTGTCGACGTCCACGCCGGCGCTGGTAAGGAACGCGCGGGCGTCTTGGATGTCGTAAACCCGTGTTGGCTCGATGTCGATGTCGTCGAAACCGGCCCGAGCCAGCTTGGCGAAGTAATCGGAGTCCTTGAGCGCGCCGGCGATGCAGCCGGCCCAGAGCAGGATGTGGCTGCGGATTTCGGCGGGGACTTCGCCGCGGACGACAACATCTGAGACGGCGAAACGTCCGCCGGGTTTGAGGACGCGGAAGGCTTCGCGCAGGACGCGGTCCTTGTCGGCGGAGAGATTGATGACGCAGTTGGAGATGATGACGTCGACGGATTTGTCGGGCAGCGGGATGTTTTCGATTTCGCCTTTGAGAAATTCGACGTTTTCGGCGCCGGCCTTTTGCTGGTTGGCGCGCGCCAGGGCGAGCATTTCCTCGGTCATGTCGAGACCGTAGGCTTTGCCGGTGGGGCCGACGCGGCGAGCCGAAAGCAGGACGTCGATGCCGCCGCCGGAGCCCAGGTCGAGCACCATTTGTCCGGGAAGCAGTTCGGCCAGCGCCGTGGGATTACCACAGCCGAGCGAAGCCAGGATCGCTTCTTGCGGCAGGCCGCTCTTTTGGGCCTCGTCGTAGAGATCCGCTGTGATGGGGTCGGCATCGCCGCCGCAACAGGACGACGGGCCGCAGCAGCCGTGGTCTTGCCCATGCACAACACGCAGGGCCGCCCGGCCGTAACGTTCCTGGACTGCTTCTTTCACCTTGACAGTGCTCATGGAATTACTCCTTAGCGGGATGTCCTTATCGGCAGGCGACGATCTTTTTGGGATCGATGGTCTTGTTGCGGGTGCAGCACTCGGCGTAAAGAAAGCCAAGCAGATCCTGCAGGGCTTCGGTATTGGCCGAGTACCACAAAAAAGTTCCCTCGCGGCGGACGCGCACCAGGTCCTCGTTCTTGAGCTTGTCCAGGTGGTGCGAAAGCGTGCTGGAAGGGATGTCGAGCTCGCTCGCGATTTCATTCACAACCAGGCCCTCGGGATGGGCGCTGAGCAGCAGGCGCAGGATACGCAGGCGCGCCTCGGTGCCCATGGCGGAGAACATGTCGGCGTAGCGGGCGGTTAATTCGGGATCTTCTTTGCGGGGCATGGTTCTATAGTTCCATGATAATGGAAATATGGAAAGGAGTCCAGAGCGGCGCTGAGAATCGGCGGATTGCTATACAATGGCCGGGTTATGATGCGCGCTTTATTCGTCACCGTGTCGCTGGGTGCGTTGGCCATCGGGGCAGCCGGGCAGGTGGTCAAGAACTACGTGCCGGTGACCGGGGAAATGCTGCTGAACCCCAGCCCGGACGACTGGCTGATGTACAGCCGGACGTACGATGCGCAGCGCTTCAGCCCGTTGAAGCAAATTAACCGCGACACCGTCGGCCAGCTGCGCATGGCGTGGGCCCGCGGCTTGGGACCGGGCACCTCGGAAACCATCCCGATCGTGCATAACGGCGTGATGTACATCGTCTCGCCGGGGGCGATCGTCGAGGCGCTGGACGCCACCAACGGCGACCTGCTGTGGGAATACAAGCGAAAGGTGCCGGGCGCGGCGGCCAGTACGGCACGCACCAAAGCGCTGGCGATTTATCAGGACGTGATCCTGTACACCGCGCCGGACGGCTACGTGGTGGGGCTGGATGCACGGACGGGCGAGCAACGCTGGGAGACGAACACGGGTCCGGCGCAAAACACATCCGGGCCGATCGTGGTGGACGGGAAGGTGATCTCGGGGCGCGCCTGCGGCAAGACGCGCGACACCTGCTTTATCGCGGCGCAGGATGCGCTCACGGGCAAAGAGGTCTGGAAGTTTTATGACGTTCCGGCGCCGGGCGAGCCAGGTTCGGAAACGTGGGGCAAGGATTTCCAGGACACCAATCGCGCCTCCACGTGGGGACTGCCGGGCACTTACGATCCGGTGCGCAAGACCCTGTACTGGGGCATCGCGAATCCGATGCCGAACACGCGCCTGGAGCGGCACGGCGGAGATCCGGATGGAACGTCGCGGACCTCGCCGGCGGATCTTTACAGCAACTCGACGGTCGCGCTCGATCCCGAGACCGGGAAACTCAAATGGTATTACCAACACCTGCCGGCCGACGATTGGGACATGGATTATACGCACGAGCGGACGCTGGTACGGGAGAAATTCGATCCGGATCCAAAGTATGTGAAGTGGTTCAATCCGGACATTCCGCGCGGTGAAGAGCACGACCTGGCCGTGATGGTGGGGGAAGGCGGCGGAGTCTTCGCGTTGGATCGGGGCACGGGCCAGTTTTTGTGGGCCACGCCGTTTCCTTATGATGATCGGCTGTTCCTGATTTCGAACATCGACGGCAAGACCGGCAAGGTCACCATCAACTTTAATCTGGTGAACAAGAAGCCGGGCGAGGAGCACATCATTTGTTCGTACAACACGCGCAGCTTCTGGCCGACGGCTTACGATCCGGACACGCACTCGTTGTACGTGCCGTATATCGACAATTGCCTGGACATGACGTCGGCCGGTCCGGGGCCGGATCAGCGCGAGCGGCGGCGGCCGGTGCCGCGCCCGGGATCCAATCCGAACGAACTGACCGGGATCGGCAAGATCAATCTGTCCACCGGCGAAATCACGCGCTTCAACCAGGGCCGCGCGCCGTCGGATGGCGCGGCGCTGGCCACCGCGGGCGGCTTGATCTTCAACGGAGACCTGAACCGGCGTTTCCGCGCGTTCGATGCCGCGACGGGCCAGAAGCTTTGGGAGGCGATACTGGGCGGATCGATTTCGGTGAGCACGATCACTTACGCCGTGAACGGCAAACAGTACGTCGCGGTGATGACGGGCAACGGGCTGCTGGATGGCGTGCTGCTGGGCGAGACGCCGGAATTGAAGCCGCCGCGCGGGGTGAACGGAATCTACGCGTTCGCGCTGCCCTAGGGGATAAGCGCGCTAACGTGAAGCGGGGCGGCGGATTCCCAAGCGGCGCATGCGGCTACGAAGCGTGCTGGGATTCACGCGCAGAATCGCGGCGGCGCCTTTGGGTCCTTCGAGGACCCAGCCGGTGGAAGCCAGCACGCTCTCGATGTGCTTTCGCTCGACGTTTTCCAAACTGAGGGAACCGGCAGCGGCCTCGGCGGGGCCTTCGGTTACGCCCAGCTTCATATCCAGCGCTTCGCCCGGGCAAAGGACGATGGCGCGCGCCAGAAAGTTCTCCAGCTCGCGGATGTTGCCGGGCCAATCGTAAGCCATCATCTCGTGGAGCATGGATTCCGAGATGCGCTGAACTTTGCGGCCGAACTGGCGCGCCAGACGCTGGACGAAGTGGGCGGCCAGAAGCGGGATGTCGCCGCGCCGGTCGCGCAGGGCCGGTACTTCGACAGGCACGACCAGGAGGCGATAGTAGAGGTCCGCGCGGAAGCGGCCCTCGCGCACCATCTCCGCCAGGTTGCGGTTGGTGGCGGCGAGCAGGCGCACGTCCACCTGGACGGTGTGGTTGGAGCCGACCGGCTCGAATTCCTGTTCCTGCAGAACGCGCAGCAGCTTGGCCTGCGTTTCCAAGGGCAGCTCGGTTACCTCATCCAGGAACAGCGTGCCGCCGTCGGCGTATTCGAAGCGTCCGATGCGGCGGTCGGTGGCGCCGGTGAACGCGCCCTTGACGTGGCCGAACAGCTCGCTTTCCACCAGGCCCGCAGAAATGGCCGCGCAGTTCACCTTGACCAGCGGCCGGTTGCTTCTCGGGCCGAGATTGTGAATCGCGCGGGCCACCAGTTCCTTGCCGGTGCCGGTTTCGCCGGAAATCAGCACGGTGGCTGAAGTAGAGGCTACCAGGCGGATGCGTTCGATGAGCTCGTGGAACCTGGGGCTGGCGCCAACCATTTCGCCCAGATTATGTTCGGAACGGATCTCTTCCAGAAGATAGGCGTTGTCCTGTTCCAGGCGGGCTTTGAGGGCGGTCAGCTGCTCCACGTGACTCTGCAGCTGACCGTTCAAACGCAGAACTTCCGCCTCGGCGTCCTTGAGTGCGGTGATGTCGCGCGCGGTAGTCCATACCGACAGGAGCTTGCCGTTTTCGATGACGCCGCTGCGGTCCATCAGCAGATGGCGGCCTTGAAATGTCCTTTCCACCTGGGAAGATTTCCAGCCGGAGCGGATACCCGCTCTGAGGCGCTGCATAAATTCGGGGTCGGAGCGTTCGCTGATGACATCCAGCCGTGCGCCAATGAGCTCCTGGGCTCTTCGGAATCCGAAAATACGCGCCGCCTGATCGTTGCAGTCCGCGACATAGGAATAGCGGAAGAAATGTTGGAGCTGCTCCTGCTCGGGTAGATCCATGGGCAGCGGCTGCTCCAGCATGCACCACAGTACGCCTTCGCTGGCGTTCTCCACCAAGGCCCGAAAACGGTGCTCGCTCTGCGCCAGCGCGTCTTCATAGTTCTTGCGCTCCAACTCCGCTTCGGCGCTGGAGGCAAAAATTTGCAGCAGCGCCTCCGCGAGTTTGGGATTGTTCAGGGGCTGGCGCGTGATCGCGCAGATCAGGCCGAGACAGCGGCCGCTGGAATCGATCATGGGCGCACCCACGTAGCCCTCGGCGCCGGCCGCCGCCAGCATCTCGTCTTCCGGAAATAGCTGCGCAACGCCGGAGGAATACGAGCGAACCCGCTGATGCACGACGCTGGCGCAAGGCGTCCCTGCCAGAGCGTAGTCCAGGACCACCGCTTCGCCGGGCGGCGTGTGCGAGGCGATTGTGGCGACCCGTTCGCCGCCTGGCTGCAGAACGCCGGCGAGAACATACTCGGCATTCAGCGCCTGCGCCAGGTGCCGGACCAGTGAGTGGAAGAAGGCCTGGCCCGTGGCTCCGGACACACCTTTAGCGATCTCGTAAACCATGTGTTCGAGACTACGGTCTGTTTCGCTGGTCGAGGGACTCATGGCCCGCGTTGACCTGTTCGAAAGCTCGGCTAATTGTAGTCCAGGCGGGAAACTACTGCAATGATCCGCGTTGGGGGGGTCCGCGTTGGGGGGATTAGGCGCCGGCTTCGGCTTTCGGCGGCGCGGTCCAATTGGTCCAGCGAGACAAAACGTAGCGCATTTTTTCAAGCAGGAAGGGCTTCGGCACGATTTCGTTCATGCCCGCGTGGAGAGATTCGGCGTGATTGCGGCCGGAGGTAGTTCCCACGATCGGCGTGGACTCTCCGCCGGGCAATAAACGGATCTGCGCGGTGGCTTCTATGCCGGTCATGGAAGGCATCCGGCCGTCCATCAGCACTAAGTCGTAGTTATTTTCGCGGAAGAGATTAACGGCATCGGGGCCGTCATAAACCACATCGACGGAGCAGCCCAGTAACTCTAACATGGTGCGCGCCGCCTTGGCGCTCACTTCGTCATCTTCAGCCAGCAGCACGTGAATCCTGCGCATCGACAGGGCTCTCCTTCCAAAGCCGTCGAAGGGAGCAATTGGAGTTCCGCTGCTAAGTAACTGAAATGTAATGATCCGACTGGCACACGCCGCTTAGTGTCACGGCATCGGCCACGATGCCGCCGGATGGCACGGAGTGAAGACGGGGCTATCTGCGGTTCCGGTTGGCAGCTTCGGCGGCGAGCTTGAGCTCGCGATTGGCCTGGTCCAACAGGTCCTTCGCTTTTTGCGCGTGACCGGCCAGATCCCATTCATTGGCCTGCTGCGCTTCGACGATCTTGTCGTAGGCGCGCTGGCTGAGGCGCTGCGCGGCAGCCAGATTGGGATGCCTGCCTGGAGAGACGTTCCGTGCGGGCGGTTGGGCGATGGCGATTCCGCCGATGACCAGCAGGGCGCCGAGAAGGGGTGCGAGGAGTTGGGTTCGGATCATGGTTGACGATTATAAGATCTGGGCGGCCTTTGTGCAATCCTCGGAACCAGTAAAATCGTGAGATGGGAACCATGAATCACTGGATGCGAATTGGCCTCATGGGCGCGATCGGAATTGCGAGCTTGCTCGGTCCCTCCGCCGCTCAACATTTAGCCGCGCCCGGAAACAGCAGTGCGCCGGCGCCGGCGAGCGACATTCCAAACCACTTTGTCGCGCCGACTTCGAGTTCCGACTATATTCGTCGCGAGGTGATGATTCCGATGCGCGACGGGGTGAAGCTGTTCACGGTGATCATCGTGCCGAAGGGCGCTCACAATGCGCCGATTCTTCTGACGCGCACTCCTTACAACGCGACCAAGCGCACCGAACGTTTTCAGAGCCCTTACATGCTGGCGACTTTGCCGCAGGGCGACGAAGTGTTCGTGAAGGACGGCTATATTCGCGTGTTTCAGGACGTAAGGGGGAAGTACAAGTCCGAAGGGAATTACGTGATGACGCGGCCGGTGCGCGGGCCGCTGAATCCCACCGACACCGACAACGTGACCGACGCTTACGACACGATCGACTGGCTGGTGAAAAACACGCCGGAATCGAACGGACGCGTGGGCATGCTGGGTTCGTCGTACGAGGGCTTCACCGTGGTGATGGCGCTGCTGGGGCCGCATCCGGCGCTCAAAGTGGCCGCGCCCGAAAGCCCGATGGTGGATGGTTGGATGGGCGACGACTGGTTCCATTACGGGGCGTTTCGACAAACTAACTTCGATTACTTTTACGAACAAACCGTCCAGCGCGGCGAAGGCGAAGCGGTGCCGCGGGGCACTTACGACGATTACCAGGAGTTCCGGCGCGCCGGCTCGGCGGGCAATTACGCACGGACGCACGGCATGGATCAATTGCCTTGGAACGTACGCGTGCTGGAGCATCCTTCCTACGATTCGTTCTGGCAGGATCAGGCGCTGGACAAGCTGGTGGCGGAGCATCCGTCGCAAGTTCCCACGATGTGGGAGCAAGGGCTCTGGGACCAGGAGGACATGTGGGGCGCGATTCATTGCTACATGGCTCTGAAGGCCAAAGGGCAAGCCGATCACAACTATCTCGTGATGGGGCCGTGGCGCCACAGCCAGGTGAATTACGAAGGCTACAATCTGGGGCCGTTCAAATGGGACGGCGACACGGCGCTCCAGTTCCGGCGCGATGTACTGCTGCCGTTCTTCGATCAATATTTGAAAGATGGAGCGCCCAAGGTTCAGACGCCGCACGTATTCATCTACAACACCGGCGAGAATCACTGGGACCGGCTGCAAAACTGGCCGCTTGCGTGCGAGCAGGGCTGTGCGTCGCCGATGAAGCCGATCTATCTGGAGTCTGGATTCGGCCTGGGGTTTGACAAGCCGGCGGGATCGGGAGCGGCCGAAGATAGCTACGTGTCCGACCCGGCCAAACCAGTGCCGTACGAGCCGCGGCCGGTGCGTTTCGCCGACTCGGACCGCTGGAAGCAATGGCTGGTAACGGATCAGCGCTCGGTTGCGGATCGGACCGATGTGTTGACGTATCAGACGCCGGTGCTGACGGCGCCGGTGCGCGTGAGCGGAGCGCCGCTGGCTGATCTGTTCGCGGCGACGACCGGTACCGACGCCGACTGGGTGGTAAAGCTGATCGACGTTTTTCCGGATGAAGTTCCGAGCCAGACGGAACTGGGCGGTTATGAGCTGGCGATCTCCATGGATATCTTTCGCGGGCGTTACCGCGAGAGCTTCGAGCGTCCTGCGGCGATTCCTGCCGGCCAGCCGGAGCGCTACCGGTTCGCGCTGCCCACGGTGAATCACATTTTCCAGCCGGGCCACCGGATCATGGTGCAGATTCAATCGAGCTGGTTTCCGTTGTATGATCGCAATCCGCAGACTTACGTGCCCAACATCTTTTTTGCGCAGCCCGCCGATTACGTGAAGGCGACGCAGACGGTGTATCGATCGGCGGAGCGGCCGAGCGCGGTGTGGCTGCCGGTGGTGCCGTAGCAGCTACGGGCCGGACCCGATGGTCCAGCCGTTGCGCAAACCGTAAGGCTGCGTCACGAACGGAAACGAGTGCACCTCGTGGATCTTGCCGCCGCGGATTCCGAAGGTCTCCAGGGTGACCCGGATGCCATTCTATGGCAGTGCGGGCGTTGCTAGGCCGTTCGCTGGCAGGCTTCGCAAGGGCAGATCTTGCGCAGATGGTCGAAGGAGTAAATGCCGGTGTTGTGGCCGTCGCTCCACTCGATGCGGATGGCATAGTGGCCCACCGGTTCGACGTTCAACATCTTGAGTACGGGCTGATACATCTGGAACGGGCTGGCAGGTGGCGCCGAATAGGTGCTTTTCTGCGGCTCGGTGCCGTGCGCGCCCGTACAACTCGCGCAGGGGCATTCGTCGCGCAGATAGGCCAGCGTGTACTGGCTGTGATGACCGTCCTTCCAGTCGATGTGAATGCCCTTCGACTTGGAGATGGCGATATGCTCGGGCTCGGCTTGCGTTTCAATCATTGCGTGCGCTCAACGTCGCGAACGCCGGAGATACGGCGGATAGCGGCGACCACGCGCTCCAGCTGCTTTTTGTCGCGGATCTCGACGGTCATGTCGATGACGGCGCCGTCCGCGCCGCGCTTATGGTCGGAACTCGCCTCCAGGCTACGAATATTGCTCTGCTCGTTGGCGAACACGGAGGTGAGCTGGTTGAGCATGCCGGGCCGGTCGTCGGTGTGAACGACCACCCGCACGGGGAACGATTCGTTGGCCGCGCGCGCCCACTCCACATCAATCTTGCGCTCCACTTCATACATCAGGTTTTGCACGTTCGGACAATTGACGGAGTGGACGGCGATGCCCTTGCCGCGCGTCACGTACCCGACGATGCTCTCGCCGCGGATCGGATTGCAGCACTTGGCGCGATACACCAGCAGATCGTCGACGCCTTTAACTTTGATGACCAGGTCGCCGGCCTCTCCGGGCGCGACCGGAGCGGGCGTGGGCGCAAGCTGCGGAGCTTCCACCAGCGGCAGTTCCTCCACCAGATCCGGCACCAGCTTTTGCAGCACCTGGCGCGCGGAGAACTTGCCGTAACCTAATGCGGCGTGCAGGTCCTCGATCTTGCTATAGCCGTATTCGCTCGCGACGCGCTCCATCTCCGCCTTGGTGACGCGGCCCAGCGACACGTTCAGACGCCGCGCCTCGCGCTCCAGGTATTTCTGGCCGATCTCGACGGCCTTGGCGCGCTCGGTGGTGTTGATGACGTGCTTGATTTTGTTGCGCGCGCGCGAGGTCTTGACCAGCGCCAACCAGTCCTTGCTGGGCAGGTGGCCGGCTTGCGTCAGGATCTCCACCACGTCGCCGTTCTTGAGGTTGTATTTCAGCGGAACGATGCGGCCGTTCACCTTGGCGCCGACGCAGGAGTTGCCGACGTCGCTGTGGATGGCGTACGCAAAGTCGATGGGCGTGGCTTCGCGCGGCAGCACGATCACGCGGCCCTTGGGCGTGAAGGTGTAGACCTCTTCCTGGTACAGGTCCACTTTGAGCGTGGACATGAACTCGCCCGGGTCGCGCAACTCCTGCTGCCACTGAACGAGCTGCCGCAGCCAGCTGATGCGCTGATCGTCGTCGGCCGGCCCCTTTCTGCCTTCCTTGTATTTCCAGTGCGCCGCGATGCCTTCCTCGGCCAGGCGGTGCATCTCTTCGGTGCGGATCTGGACTTCAAAGGAATGCCCGCCGGGCCCGATCACCGAGGTGTGCAGCGATTGGTAGAGGTTGGGGCGGGGAATCGCGATGAAATCCTTGATGCGGCCGGGGATGGGACGCCATTCGTTGTGAATCACGCCGAGAGCGGCGTAGCAATTCTTGACCGAATCGGTGACGATGCGCAGCGCCATCAGATCGTAGACCTGGTCGACGGTGATTTTCTGGCGCCGCAGCTTCTGAAAAACGGAATAGGGCCGCTTGATACGGCCATCCAGCCGCGCGGGAATGCCCTCGCGGCGCAGTTCGGCTTCCACGGTTTTGCGGATTTCCTCGAGAAGCTCTTCGTTCGAGTGGCGTTTCGACTCGATGGCCGCCAGGATATCGCGGTAGGCGTCGGGCTCCAGGTGTTGAAAGGCCAGATCCTCCAGTTCGCCGCGAATTTTGCCCATGCCCAGGCGGTGCGCGATGGGCGCGTAGATTTCGATGGTTTCGCGCGCGATGCGCTCGCGACGTTCGGGCGAAAGGTAGCCCAGGGTGCGCATGTTGTGCATGCGGTCGGCCAGTTTGACCATGATGACGCGGATATCCTCCACCATGGCCAGCAGCATTTTGCGGAAACTCTCGGCCTGGCGCTCTTCGGCCGAGAAGAAATCGAGTTTGGAAAGCTTGGTAACGCCATCGACGCAGTGAGCCACGTCGTTGCCGAACTCTTTG
>DATJNO010000061.1:0-9022 GCA_035508055.1 Bryobacteraceae bacterium
GACGTCTCCGTGGTCGATCTGGTGGTGCTGACCTCCAAGAACACGACGGCCGAAGAGGTGAACAAGGCGCTCGAAGACGCGGCCAATGGCCCGCTGAAAGGCATCCTGGCCTACACCGAAGACCCGGTGGTTTCCACCGACATGCTGCACAATCCGAATAGCTCCATTCTGGATGCGGGCATGACCAAGGTGCTGGACGGAAACCTGGTCCACGTGATCGCCTGGTACGACAACGAGTGGGGCTATTCGATGCGTATCGTGGACCTGATCGAGTTCCTGGCTAAGAAAGGCCTTTAGTAGAAGCGATCCGGCAGTCTAGTACACTGCGGGAATGCCAAGTAGCGACTTTGATCCCGGCTTCGGATCCGCCATCGAAGCCGCCGCGACGATCCGCGCGCGCAAGATCTCGTCTGTCGAGTTGACCCAGCACGTTCTGCGCCGCATCGACGCTTTCCAACCGAAGCTCAACGCCTACGTGTACCAGCTTCGCGAAGAAGCCCTGGCTGCGGCCAGAAAGGCCGACGAAGAACTTGGGCGCGATGAAGCCACGGGGCCGCTGCACGGCGTTCCAATCAACGTCAAGGAAAGCTTCGGCGTTCAGGGCCAGCCCTGCACCTGGGGTATCCCGGCGTTCAAAGACACCAAGGCCGCCCAGAATGCCGTCCCCGTCCGCCGCCTTCTGGACGCCGGAGCCATCCTGCTGGGCGCGACTAACGTGCCCTTGAACCTGATGGACGCGCAGTCCTTCAACGATATCTACGGTGCAACCAATAATCCCTGGGATCTCTCGCGCACGCCCGGCGGATCCTCAGGAGGCTCGGCTGCATCGCTGGCCGCCGGCCTAGCGTTCTTGAGCATCGGCTCCGACATCGGCGGCAGCATCCGCAATCCAGCCTCCTTTTGCGGAATCTACGGCCACAAGCCAACCCTCGACATCGTCAACATGTCCGGCCATCTGCCAGGAGGCGTGCCGACGAGTCCCGGATTTTCGACGCTGCTGGCGGTCGCGGGCCCAATGGCGCGCAGCGCCGAAGATCTGGAAACCGCTTTGCGCATCCTGGCGGGGCCGGAGCCTCCGGACTCCAAAGCCTATCAATGGACCCTGCCCGCGCCGCGGCACAATCGCCTCGCTGATTTCCGCATCGGCTACGTGTTGGAGGATCCCGCCGTGCCGGTCTCGGCCGAAACCAAATCCGTGCTCGAAGCCGCTGTCAGAGCCTGCGAGAAGGCCGGGGCAACAGTCAAGCCAGGCTGGCCCGAAGGCCTCCAGTTTCCGGAATTGCTGGACACGTACTTCTTCATGCTCGGCGCGTTCGACTTCAGCATGATGCCGCCCGGCCTTCAGCCGCAGGCGCGCGAGCACATGGCACAGCGCACCGACAGCATGGCTAAGGGCTCGCTCAGCACTTTCGCCGATTGGCAAACCCGCAACCGGAAGCGCCTGGGGTTCCGCGCACGATTTGAGAAATTCTTCGAATCCGTCGACGTGTTCCTGCTCCCCACCGCGTTTACCACCGCGTTCCCGCACGATCGGCGGCCCATCGACGCCCGCACGGTGCCCATGCCCGATGGCGGCTCTCAGCCGTTCCTCAACCTGCTCACCTACATCGCTCCAGCCACGCTGACAGGCTGCCCCGCCACAGCCGCACCGGCCGGTCTCAGCAAAAGCGGACTGCCCGTGGGCCTTCAAATCGTCGGGCCATACTTGGAAGACGCCACGCCCATCCGATTCGCGCAACTGCTGGCGCGCGAAATCGGCGGATTTCAAGCGCCCCCCAGCTTCGGCAATATCGCCTAGCCGCTACTTGCCCTCCGCCTCCTGCTTCCACAGCGTCCAGGCGCGCTCGAAGCCGTCCTGCGTGCCGGACTTCCTGGCTTCCTCGGGCTCCAGATACGTCACCTTGCCGCCCATCTGCATGGCCTGCTGCTGGACGCGCGCATTCACCACCGTGAAGTAAGCGCGGCCCACCGCCACGTGCAGCGTGTTACCGGTGACCACCGCACCATGCCCGCGCAGCAGCACCACCGGCTTGTTGCCCAGCGTCTCGGCCAGCGCGCGGCCCAGCGCCGGATTGCGGATCAGCATGTCCGTCATGCCGCCGGCCTTGCGAATCTCAAACACCGGCACCGGATCGCTCAGGAATCCCGCGGTGTGAATCAGCGGACGCAGCGGGACCCCGCTCACGCTGAACGCCACCAGATCCGCCGGATGACAGTGCACGATCGCCATCACGTCCGGCCGCGCGCGATAGATCTCGCCGTGAATGTAGCGTTCGGTGTAGCCGCCGCTCGCGTCGCCGTTGACCGGCTTGCTGTCCAGGTCGTACTCCATGATGTCCGCTCGCGTCACCACGCCCGCCGGAAGATGGCGCGCCAGGAAGTAATGATTCGGATTGCGCGCGCTCCGCACGCTCACGTGCCCGTAAGCGTCCAGGACGCCGTTCATCGTCAGGATATGATTCGCCAGAACCAGTTCGTCGAGTTGCGCGGCATCGCTCTGCGCACCGTTCTGCGCACTCAATACGCCGATGCTCCCGCCAACCAACACCAGCGCTGCCAGGCACCCGCCCAGCACGGTTTTTCCAGTAGTCATCTTTGCCGCCATTCTTATTGCAAAGCGAACACCCACACCGAGCCGCCCTCCGGAACCTCCGGATATTCGCCCGGATAGATGCGGTTCAAGTTGGCTTCCATGCCGCGCGAATCGCCTCCCCAGCCCGTGAGCACCGCGATGTACTGTTTGCCGTCGATCTCGAACGACGTCGGCGGCGCGAGAATCCCGGAATTGGTGGGAAACTCCCACAGCAGCTCGCCCGTCTTGGCATCGAAAGCGTGAATGTGCCGGTCATTCGTGCCGCCGCTGAACACCAGGCCCCCCGCGGTTGCCAGCATCGCGCCCCAATCCGGTGATTTGGCGAACTTGTGCGTCCAAACCAGCTTGCCCGTATCGACGTTCCAGGCCTGCACTTCGCCGATATGATCCGCGCCGGGCGCCGCCAGCAATTGGGTCTTCACACCTGTGTAACCCTTGCCCGGCTCGTAGGTGACATCCTGCCCTTCGGAGCTTTCGCACAGGTTGTTATTGGCCGGAATGTAAATCATCCGCGTTAACGGACTGAACGCGATCGGCGGCCAGTTCTTCCCGCCCCACAGCGACGGGCAATACACCACCTGCTTGCCGGTGCCCGGCTTGTGCGCCGGATCCACCTCGGCGCGCCCCGTCTCCGGGTCCAGCTTCGTGAACACGTTCTGCTTCACGTAGGGCTTGCCCTCGATGAACTTGATCTCGCCCGAGCCGCGCTCCAGAAAGCGCAGATAGCCGTCGCGAGCCACGTCGATCAAGCCGGGAATGGTCCGCGCGCCGCGCCGGAAATCCACCAGGATCGGCGGCGATACCTCGTCCCAGTCCCAGGAGTCGTTGGGATGGTATTGGAAGTGGCCTTTGATTTTGCCGGTGGCCACGTCGATCGCGAGCGTCGACGCGGTGTACAAATCGTCGCCCGGCCGCCGGTCGCCCATCCATGGACCGCCGTTGCCGGTGCCCCAATAAGCAATGTTCGCGGCGGGATCGTAATTGCCAGTGACCCATACCGGCGCGCCGCCATTCTTCCATTGGTCGCCCTTCGGCCACGTTTCGCTGCCCGGCTCGCCGGGCGCGGGTATCGTGTACGTCCGCCACAGTTCCTTGCCGGTATCCGGATCGAACGCCGCCACAAACCCGCGGATTCCGTACTCGCCGCCGGACGCGCCCACCATCACTCTACCGTCCGCGATCAGCGGCGCCAGCGTCGTGTAATAGCCCGCTTTGTTATCCGCCACGGGAGTCGACCAAACCTCTTCCCCCGTCTTCGCGTTCACCGCCACCAGCACGGCCTCACCCGCGCAGAAGTAAACGTTGTCGCCGTACAGGGCCACGCCGCGATTGGTCTCATGCGGCACAATCGCGCCCTGCGGCCGGCTCTTGCGAAACCGCCACAGCAAATTGCCGCTCTTGGCGTCGATGGCGATCAACTGGTTCTCCGGCGTGGTCACGAACAGGACGCCGTGATTCACCACCGGCGCGGCTTCGTGAACCTTGGTTTCACCGGTCGAAAATCCCCACACCGGACGCAGGCGCTTCACATTGGCGACCGTAATCTCCCTCAGCGGACTGTAGCCCCAGCCATCGTAGGTGCGCCGGATCATGAGCCAGTTCCCCGGCTCCGGATTCTTCAGGCGCTCGGCCGTCACCGGCTGATAATCGCGCAACACCGCCGGCATCGGCGGCTCGGCCTCCTGACCGCGGCCCGACAGGGCGATCCAAAGCACCCCCAACCCGGCTGCGATCCAGAGGCCTGTTCGAGCGAACATGGCGTCTACTCCTTGTCGAAAGACTGCTCCGGTCCGTCATCATACACTGAATCCGCTAGCCATAATGGGCCAAGAACCGGCCCCCGCAATTTCGTGTATTCTCAACGTAGGCACTTCCTCGAAGCTGCAAAATCAAAATGTCTACCACAGAGGTTTCACCGTTCTCGCCACCGTCTGGCGAGTCTCAACAGCCCGTCGTTAACGACTTCAGTATTCAAGTCGCCACGGTCAACGGCTCCGGCAGCCAGACCGCCAACAACGTTCTGATGCGCTCCATTTTCCAGATGGGCGTGCCCGTGTCCGGCAAGAACATGTTCCCGTCGAACATTCAGGGGCTGCCCACCTGGTTCACCATCCGCGCCAGCAAGCACGGCTACATCGGCCGCAAAAAGGAAGTCGACTTCCTGGTGGCCATGAACCCGGAGACCGCGCGCGAAGATGTCATGAGCCTGGAGGCCGGCGCGGCCGTCGTGTACGACGAACCGCTCAAGCTGAACGCGCTGCGCTCCGACCTGCACTTCTATCCCGTGCCCTTCGACAAGCTGGTCGGGCCGGTCTGCCCGGAAGCGAAGTTGCGCAAGCTGGTGCGCAACATGATCTACGACGGCATCGTCGCCTGGGTGCTCTCCATCGAGATGGAGGAGGTCCACACAGCGCTGTTCCGCCAGTTCGGCAAGAAGAAGGCGAAAGCCGCCGAGTTGAACTGGGGCGCGTGCCAGGCCGGCTACGAGTACGCCTCCAAGACCTTGGTCAAGGCCGATCCTTACCGCATCGAGCGCATGAATGCCACCGGCGGCAAAATCATCATCGAGGGCAACGCGGCCGCGGCGCTGGGATGCATGTTTGCCGGCGTCACAGTCGTCACCTGGTACCCCATCACGCCCTCTTCTTCCTTGGTCGAATTCCTGATTGGTTACTTGAAGCGCTTCCGCATCGACAAAGAAAGCGGCAAGGCGACTTATGCCGTGGTGCAGGCCGAGGACGAACTGGCGGCCATCGGCATGGTGCTGGGCGCTGCCTGGGCCGGTGCGCGCGCCATGACCTCGACTGCCGGGCCGGGCATCTCGCTCATGAGCGAATTCGTGGGCCTCGGCTACTACGCCGAAATCCCCGCCGTCATCTTCGATGTCCAGCGCGTCGGGCCGTCCACCGGCCTGCCCACGCGAACTTCGCAGGCCGACATTCTCTCTACCGCGGTGCTCTCGCACGGCGACACGAAGCATCCGCTGCTCTTCCCTTCGTCGCCCGAAGAGTGCTTCCAGATGGCCATTCAGGCGTTCGACCTGGCGGAACAATGCCAGACGCCTGTGTTCGTGATGACCGATCTGGACCTGGGGATGAACAACTGGATGGCCGAACCGTTCGAATATCCTAGCGCTCCCATCCAGCGCGGCAAAGTGCTCACGGCCGAGGAACTCAACCGGCTGGGTGGCTTCGCGCGCTATAAAGATGTCGATGGCGACGCCGTCGGCTATCGCACGCTGCCCGGCACCCATCATCCCAACGCGGCGTATTTCACGCGCGGCAGCGGCCACAATGAAAAGGCGCAATATACCGAGCGCGAAGACGACTACGTCAACAATATGGACCGGCTGGCGCGCAAATTCGAGACCATACGCGCGCACGTGCCGCGGCCCGTAGTGGACGTGCGGCCGAGCGCGCAGGTTGGTTTGGTCGCATTCGGCACGTCGCATTACGGCGTGGAGGAGAGCCGCGACCAGTTGCGTTCCGAGCATGCGCTCGAAACCAGCTATCTCCGGCTCCGCGCCTATCCGTTCACGCAGGAACTGCGCGACTTCATCCGCCGCCACGACCGCGTTTACATCGTGGAACAGGATCGCGATGCGCAGTTGCTGCAGTTGATCCGCATGGAATTCGACCCCGCTGAAATCGCCAAGCTGCGAAGCGTGCGCTACTACGGCGGCCTGCCGCTCGACGCGCGCACCATCACGGACCATGTGGTCCTGCAGGAGGGATTATGAGCACCACCGCGGCGCCGCCGCCCAAAAAAGTCAACCGCATCGGCCTGGAAATTTTGAGCTACAAAGGCTCCCGGACCACGCTCTGCGCCGGCTGCGGCCACAACGCCATTTCCGAACGCATCGTGGAATGCTTCTATGAGCTGGGCATCGAGCCTTGGAACGTCGCGAAGCTATCCGGCATCGGCTGCTCCTCGAAAACGCCCGCCTACTTCCTGGGACAATCGCACGGCTTCAACGGCGTGCACGGCCGCATGCCGGCCCTCGCCACCGGCGCGATGCTGGCCAACCGGACCCTGCTCGGCATCGGCGTCACCGGCGACGGCGACACGGCGTCCATCGGCCTCGGCCAGTTCATGCACCTGCTGCGCCGCAATCTGCCGTTCATTTACGTGATCGAGAACAACGGCGTCTACGGGCTGACCAAAGGCCAGTTCTCCGCCACGGCCGATCTCGGCTCGGTGTTGAAAACCGGCGTGATCAACGAGCTGCCGCCGTTCGATTGTTGCGCGCTGGCGCTGCAGTGCGGCGCTACCTTCGTGGCCCGCACGTTCTCCGGCGACAAAAAACAGCTCACCACCATTTTGAAGGCGGCCATCGCGCATCAAGGCCTCGCGGTCATCGACGTGATCTCACCCTGCACCACCTTCAACGATCACGAAGGCTCTACCAAGAGCTACAGCTACACCAAGGATCACGAAGAGCCGCTGCAGGAGCTGGACTTCGTCCCGTTCTACGAAGACATTTCCGCGGAAATCCCCGAAGGCGAGGTGCTGGAAGTACAGATGCACGACGGATCGAAACTGCGCATCCGAAGCTTGGACCGCCACCACGATCCCACCAACAAATTCGAGGCCCTGCAGGTCATGGACACCGCCGCCAGGAGCGGCGAAGTCCTGACCGGCGTCTTCTACCTCGACACCACGCGCCCGACGTTCATGGACATGTTGAACATGGCCGATGCGCCGCTCGCGACCTTGCCCGAAGCGCTGGTCCGGCCGCCCAAATCCGCGCTCGATCAGGTCATGGAAGAACTGCGGTGAACCCGATGCGCATCATCTCAGCAACCAGCCTGGTCCTGCTCGCCGCGGCGGCATCCCTGACCGCGGCCTCCGGCGTAGACCCCGTCGCCGCGTTGGACAAGTCGTTCGTCCAGGCCTACGAAAAAGGCGACATGACGACGGTCAAGAAATACCTCGATCAGGACTTCACCTGGATCGACACCGACGGCGTCTTCTACTTCAAGGACGATGCCCTCGCACTTCACCTGAAGCCGCTGGTCCCAAGCACCGGCGACGTCAAGATGGTCGAGCACAAGTACGGCAAAGTGGTCTGGATCCAGGAGAACCAGGGCAACAAATACGCCGCGCATTTCTGGGTGGAACGGCCGGGCGGATGGAAGCTGTTGCACAACACCGAAATCGCGACGCGCCCGCGCTCGGAGAACCCTGACGGCCGCTCGCCCTACGCCATCCCGTGCGTCAATCCATGCCAGGTGCTGCCGTACGTCGCCGTAACCGCCAACGAAAAGGCCGCGCTCAAGGGCTGGATGGAGCAGGAAGATGGCACGCCCGAGCACTGGCGCCTGCACGTCGCCGACGACCAGGTGGTGGTGGGCTCCTACGGCGTTTCCACCAAGCAGGACCGCTGGAAGTTCATTTCCCACCGCGATCCCAAGGCGCCCAAGGTCGGCGTCGCGCCCGTCCTGTTCGCGCGCATGTGGGACTTCGGCACCGCCGTGGTCGCCGTCATGTGCCAGCCCACCTACGGCGGCAAGGCCTACTGGTCCAGCCGCGTGTTCGCGCCCAATAAAGACGGCCTCTGGATGATGATGGAGAGCTACCACACCACCATTCAGGCGTCGGGCGTCATGAACGAAGTGCAGGGCAAATAGCCTAGGCTTCCCTAGCGCCCTTTCGCAGGCGCTTCAAGCTGCACGCTGCCGGGCGGCGGAGGACAGTCCGGTCCCTTTGCCTTCTTAGCATGCTGGAACCGGGCTCTCCTGGAACGCGTATCCTGGTCTCGATCCACCCATGAACGCCACCAACTGGGAATTCTCTAACCGCGCGCTGATCTTCGGGCTGATTTTCGGCTGCTCGTTCGCTTTGTACGCGCTGGATCATCAGGCTGGGGCCGCGGTGCTCGCCAACTGGCTGGGACCCAGGCTGGGGATGAACGCCGGCCTTCTGTTGCGTATCCTCTTCGTTCTCGCTGCTCTGGTGTTGGCACTGGCTGCGCTGATTCGAACCTGGGCGTCGTCATATCTCGAGGCGGGCGTCGTGTATGCAGCCGAAGTAAAGACGGACTCGCTGGTGGCCAGCGGACCTTACCGCCGTGTCCGCAATCCGCTGTATTTCGCCAATATCCTGCTGGCCATCGGCGTCGGCGCTGAGATGAGTCGCGCGGGATTCCTGCTGTCTGTCGCTGCCATGGTTCTGTTCTGCTACCGGCTGATCTTTCGCGAGGAAGCCGGGCTGGCAGCCAGCCACGGCGCGGAGTACGAACGGTATCGAAGGGTGGTTCCCCGCCTTTGGCCGGCGCTGGTGCCGCGCACTGCCGGGGCCGGCCGCTCCCCTCACTGGCTGACCGGATTCCAAGCCGAGTTCTGGTGCTGGGGATGCGCGCTCGCGGTTGCCTCCCTGGCTGCGACCCTCAGCCTCATTTGGTTTTACGGCGTCCTGGGAACCAGCATC
>DATJNO010000062.1:0-20822 GCA_035508055.1 Bryobacteraceae bacterium
CGTTACAGGCGTATTCGTAGATAAGCCCTTGGATGGCTGTCATCGGGATGATTCCGGTCCACGGGCGTGTAAACGTGGTGGGGTCTTCCACGGTGAACTCGTACAGCAAAATGTTCGGCGCAACCTTGGTAAATCGCTCGATCACGTGCAGATTCCTTCAGGAATGCTGGACGCCGCCTTCGGCATTGAAATTGGTGGTGTCGACCACCAGCGTGTTGCCTTCCCAATGGCCGCGTGAGTCGCCCAGCCAGAGCCGGATACTTGGCGGCAGGTGCCGGCTACCGTCGGTCGGAATGATCCGCACGTCGCGGCCGCCTTCCACCTGAATCATCACGTAATTCGCCGTCTGGACGATGTGATAGTTGCTGTCGTAAATGGCCGGAAGCATCGGCGGGCCGGAGGTCTGCTGTTTGATGCAACGCGACATCAGGGAAAAATCCTCCGGTTTATCCGCAAGACTGGGCGTCTTGCCGTCGTATCCGGGCGGGCAGACGCGCGCCGGGTCGGCGCACTTTTCCTTCAAATCAGCTCTTTCCTGCGCGATCTCCTGAAGCACAGCGGGCGCGTCAACGGGGTCAGGCTCGCGTTGGTGTAATAGCTTTGAGGTCCGGCTGGCCATCCGGAGTGCGGGGAACCGTCCAGCCTTGGGGCGCCAGCGATGCCGCCTTCTTCTCCACCGCGACGACCGCCGGGCTTTGAGCTGTCGCGCCAACGGGCACGAACAGGACGACGCACGCAGCCAAGGCAGGAACGCGCAAGCTGGCAAGATTGGTCTTCTTCAGGGCTTACTTGTCGCCCGCGACCTGATCCGCCGGCTTGGCGGGCTTCCTCTCGAAGGCTCCATACAGCACCGGCTCGGCAAACGGGACGCACTTGTACTCGAGCAATTGGGCGTTCTTCTCGATATGCCGATAGAGTGGAAGGCTGATCTTCCAGGGCTTCGAGAAGACTTTGGGATCGGTGATCGTGGCTTCGTAACTCATGGTGTCGGGCCCGGTGCGCGTGTAGCGTTCGACGACGTGCAGTTCGTCGCTGTGGTAGTCGCCGGCGCGATCGAACCAGGTCTGATCATTTTGGTCGGTCACGTTGACCACTAACGTGTCCCCTTCCCAGTGCCCCACCGACCAGCCCATCCAGCTATCTGCCGGAGCGGGTCCGGGGTCGTGCATAAAGATCGTGCGCACGGACTCCGAATATTCGTAGGTGATCATGATGAAATCCGGCGTCTGAACGATCTGAAACGGATACGGCATATACGTCGCGCGAGGCACCCCGGGCATGAAGCATTTCACTTCCGGATCGGCCGTCAGGCGGTTCTCGTAGTTCTTCGTCCGCTGCGCCAGCGCGGCGGGCAGATAAGGGATCTGGCCGCCTTCAACGATCCCCAGCCCCGGCTGTACGGCGAACTCGGCGCCCAAAGCCCGAACCGGTCCGGCTTGCGCCTGGTGCGGCTCAATGTTCCAGTCCGCGGAGGTATCCAGAGTTTGCCAGATCCCATTCAGATCCGGGTGCCCGTCTTTGGTGCGAGGTTGATGTGGGGATTGCGCGAAGGCCGAAACGCCGAAAAACAACAGAGCAGCCGCGGCACTCAATTTAATCGCAGCGGCCCCCAATTTTGCGGTCCGATGTTGCGACGGGCCGCGGTCTAGCTTGTTGATCATTGATACTTCCAAGTTCTGAATTCTTTCACCACCCATTATAATTAGACGCGCGGTATCTCGCCGCTTAAAACCAAGTGCGCCGCGAAGAGATCTTCGACCGCCAGTCCCAGAGACTTGAAAACGGTGATCTCGCTGTCATTCTCGCGCACCGGTAATTCACCGAGCTCCGCGGCAATGTGGTCCCCGGTCCAGCGCCCTTCGGCGATGCCCAGCACGACGTCGCCCGCTTCTTTCAGTGCCGCGGCGCGCGAATCCACGACCAGGCGGGCGCGGGCAACCAGCTCCGGATCGACTTCACGCTGCGTGGGCACGCAGGCTCCCACGGCAATCACGTGGGTGCCTTCGCCGACCCAATCGTTCTGGACGACCGGCGTCGGCGAGGCGGTTACCGCAACAACCACGTCGGCGCCGCGCACCACCGCTTCGGCGCCGTCCATGGCGCGCGCTCCCGTTTCAGCGGCGAATTGGCGCAGACGGTCCGGGGACGGGCTCCAGGCGCGCACTTCGCGAAAATTTCGCACGAGCCGGAGCGCTTCGATGTGACTGCGCGCCTGAACGCCCGAGCCCAGAATGCCCAGCACCTGCGCATCGGTGCGCGCGAGGCGGCGCGCCGACACAGCCGAAACCGCGGCGGTTCGAACTTCCGTGATGTAGCGCCCGTCGAGAATCGCATCCACGACGCCGGTGACGGGGTCGAGCATCACAATGGTCGCCTGATGGGTATCCAGACCACGCGCCTGGTTGCCTGGACAGACCGTCACCAGTTTCGCGCCCAGCGCTGGCAGCGATGGCACATAGCACGGCATCAGACCGAAGAACGAACGCTCCGGGCCGAACCCGAACACCGTGCGCACCGGATGCTGGACTCTGCCGGCCGAAAACTCTACCAGGGCGTGCTCCATGGCCTCGATCAGGCCGGGCATACGCAATCGCGCGCGTACATCGTTTTCGCTAAGAACTCGCGGCAGAGACATAGACCGGTATCTTAATAGATTGAGCGGTTCTTCTGTGTGCCCTTGGAGGCCAGGAGAAAACGCGGCTCGACGGCGGGCGCCGCTGCTCCCGTTACGCGCGCGGCCATATACTCGCCAACCGCCGGGCCGTGCTTGAACCCGTGCCCCGAGCCGCCGCCGGCAATCCACACGTTCTCCAAATCGGGATGGCGATCCAGGATCAAATCGCCATTGGACGTGTTTTCGTACTGGCACACGCGCGAATCGACAAGCGGTGCGTTTGCGAGCGCCGGGAAGCGCTCCTTCAGATAGGAACGGGCCGCTTCGATCGTCTCCGCGCTGACGACGCGGTCACCGCTGTCGGGATCAAATGCCGGGCCATGCACGTCGCAGGCGAGCTTGAAGCCGCGGCGCTCGAGATCGGGGAAACCATACATGCCGCGGGCGTCGGCGTAATCCAGCCAGATCGGCATCTGCGGCGCTTCGAAACGCCGGTCGCCGGGTTGCAGCCCGAAAAAGAGCACTTCCTGCCGCGTCGGAAAAATGCGGCCGCCCACAACGGCGGGCAGTACTTTGCCGAGCCACGGACCGCAGGCGAACACGTAGGCGCCGGCCGCGATCGAGCTGCCGTCCAAAGTCTGGATACTCTCGAGCTTTCCCGCGCGTTCCCCCAGAGGCTCGACGGCAGCGTGCCGGTAGGAACCACCGTCCCGTACGAATTGCTCAACCACTGCCGCCACGGCCTGCCGCGCCATCAGCGCTCCACTGTGCGGCTCAAGCAGTGCGATGGTGTCCGGCTCCAAGCGCATCTGCGGATATCGCCGCCGCAGATCATCCGCTGAAAGATCCTCAAAATGGATGCCAACTTTATGCAACGCCGCGCGGCTCTGTTCCAGGCGCGGGTCGTTCGGTCGTAACAGCCACAGGACCCCGATGCGATGCAGGAGGTCCGCCCCGGTCCGTGCGAAAAGCTCCGGCCAAAGCTCCAGCGAGCGCGCCGCCATGCGCGTGTACACCTCATCCGGCCCGTACGCGGCGCGGATAATTCGAGACTCGCCGCCAGAGCTCGCGCGGCTGTTGGCCGGCCCGTACTGGTCGACCAGCAGAACGTCATGGCCGCCGCGGCGCAAGGAATAGGCGATCCACGCCCCGAAGACTCCCGCACCGATCACTGCATATTGATTCGCCGGCATCGTTTCAGAATACTGCGAGTGCCGGACTGTTCGGACGAGTGTGATATATTTCATGGCGCTGCGATCGCAAGGGAGGCCGAAAATGAGACTTGGCAAAGTAGGTTTAGCGGCGGTTGCTGGAATTCTATTCAGCGCCGTGGGGCTGGCTCAAAACGTACCCGAAAAGTTCGTCGTCAGCGGCAAAGCCGCCGAAAAGATTCAGGACTTCAACACCATCAATCTCGCGACAGCGCAGCGCATCGCGGAAGTGTGCGAGGAGGCGGCCACCAAGCAAGGTGTCGAAATCAGCATTATGGTGCTGGATCACGACGGCAACCAGGTCTACATGGATCGGATGGATGGCCAAGGCTACCTCAACATCATCACGGCGGATATGAAGGCTCGCACGGCGCTGACGTTGCGCGCGCCCAGCAAGAACCTCATGAATAGCGCCATCAAGGACCCGGAGCGGGAGTTGCAGTACATTCAGCTCGGTGAGTTTGCGAATTCCGGCGGACTGCCCATCGTTGTGAACCACCAACTGATCGGAGTGGTGGGCGTCGGAGGCTCCGCGCCGCATCCGCCCGTATGGAGCGACGAGATTTGCGCGCACAAAGCGCTGGTCCAAGTGATCGGCGATTCCGTCCCGCCCCTGGTCGAGGACCTTCCGCGGGAGCAGAACCCCAACGCGGGCCATGCGCCCGTTCCCCGTTTCGCCGCAGCCACACCGCCCCACTCAGCCTTGCCGGAAGAATGGGTGGTCAACGGCAAGAACGCGGAGAAGGTTTTTACCGGCACTCAGATATCGCTGGCGACCGCCACAAAGATCGCACGCGCCTGCCGCGATTGGGCGGCTTCGAAGGGCGGCACGATGTCGCTCTACATCCTTGACAATGCCGGCGAGATGGTGCACATGGAGCGCATGGACGGCCAGGTTTATAACAACATCCGCACTGCCCTGTTGAAGGCGCAAACGTCATTGAAGATGCGTGAGCCTACCTCCGTGATCAACGCGCAACTAAAGAACAATCCCGGCAACACTCCCCGGTACACGAGCTATTTCGGCCTTTTCTCGAATTCGGGAGGCATTCCGATCGTTGTGGACGGCCAAATGGTCGGTGCGATCGGTGTCGGCGGAGGAGCGGGCGGCGGCGATGAGAATTGCGCCATCGAAGGCCTGAAGGCGGCGTTCGGCGATCACGTGACCCTGCCGGTTTATCCGGCGGCGGAAGGCGCGGGCCGCTAGCACGACGATTATTGCCCGCGCAGCGCGTAGACGAATAGCGCGCTGCCGGCCGAGATCGCGACGTACTGCCTGCCGTGGACCGCGTACGACATGGGGCCCGACGCCACGGCGCCGCCCACGGCACCCTTCCACAGCAGTTCGCCCGTGCGGGCGTCGAGCGCGTAGAAATATCCCTCGCGTCCGCCCGAGAAAAGCAAGTTGGACGCCGTGGTTAAGATGCCGGCGTCGGTCACGTCGTTCATCTTGAACTCCCACTTGCGCTCGCCGGTCTGCGGATCGATCGCCCGCACCGCGCCGTAGCCTTCGCCTGGCTTGCGCGTATTGATCTTGGCCTGCTGCAGCCCGCCGATCAGCGATCGCGGCGACGCGCCCAGGTACCGGCGGCCCTCCTCGTATTCGGCCGGCGCTTTCACATAGACCGACGAATAATTGACCCACGACGGAATGTAGAACAAACCCGTCGCGGGACTGAAGGAAGGCGAATACCAGTTTGTTCCGCCCTGGTTACCAGGGAAGATCACGGTTCCTTCCGGCGTGGGCACCTTGCCGGGCACGCGCATGGGCCGGCCTTTTTCGTCGAATCCGTTCGCCCAATTCACCTCGACAAAAGGCTTGCCGAGCAGGAACTGCCCGGTGGCCCGGTCCAGCACATAGAAGAAGCCGTTGCGATTGGCCCACAGCATCACTTTGCGCGGCTGGCCCTTCCATTGAAGATCGGCCAGCACAGGAATCTGCACGGCGTCGTAATCGAACTCGTCGTGCGGCGAGAACTGGTAATACCATTTGAGCTTGCCCGTATCGGCGTCCAATGCGACCACGCAACTGGTGTACAGGTTGTCGCCTTTGCGAACGTCGCCGTTGTAATCAGGCCCAGCGTTGCCGATGCCCCAATAAGTCAGGTTCAAGGCCGGATCATAGGACCCGGTCACCCACACCGAAGCGCCTCCGGTTTTCCAGGAATCGCCGGACCAGGTCTCGTGCCCGGGCTCCCCCGGCGCGGGAATGGTGTGGAAGCGCCATACTTCCTTGCCGGTGTGGACATCGTAGGCCGCGATGAAGCCGCGGATGCCGAACTCGCCGCCCGCGACGCCCACAATCACCTTGTCCTTGATCACCTCCGGAGCATGCGTGATGGCGTAGCCAGATTCGGCCTTCGCCACTTCGGTGTTCCATAGCGGGCGGCCGTTGGTAGCGTCGATCGCGATCAGGTGCGCATCAATGGTGCCCATGAACAGTGTGTTGTTGACGATGGCAACGCCCCGGTTCACACGGCCGCAGCACGGGCGCGACTGGGGCGACGGCGAATACGAGTAAGTCCAAAACTCGCGCCCCGTCACTGCGTCCAGCGCGATAACGTCGTTCGGCGCCTGCACTGTGTACAGGACGCCGTCCACCACGAGCGGCGTGGCTTCGAATTTTTCGAGCGACCGCGCCTGGAACACCCACTGCAGTTCCAGGTTCTTCACGTTCTCCGGCGTGATTTGCGTCAGCCGGCTATACCTCTGGCTCATATTGCTGCCCGAGTAAGTCAGCCAGTTGCGCGGCTCCTGGTCGGCGTTCAGGATGCGCTGGAAGGGCACTTGGGCCGGAAGCAATCCGGCGGTTAGAGCGAGTAGAGCGAGGCGTCGCATCATCTCAGAGACCTTTCAAGGAAACCAGGTAAGTCACAACATCGGCCAGTTCCTGGGAACTCAGCTTGTCGCGGTAGGAAGGCATGGGCGAGTGGTCCACAAAGGCAGATTCCTTCAAATCGGATCGCTGCAGCGAGACCAGGTGCTCGTGGGTATCGAGAATTTGCACCGTGAACGTGTCGATGTTGAGAAGCCGGCCCGTGATGATTTGGCCCTGTTTCGTCACGGCGCGGTAGTAGCGGTTCTGCGGCAAGATCTCTTCGTCGGGATCGAGCAAGGAGCGCTCCAGTTCGACCGTCCGGCGCAGGGCGCCGATGTCGCTCAGATCCGGTCCGACGCGCGATCCGTTCGTGCCCACGCGATGGCACCGGGTGCATCCGCCTTTTCCTTCAAAAATCGACTCGCCCCGCGAAGCGTCGCCATGCACGGGCGCCGCGTGGCCGCTGGACGCAATCGAACGAAGATAAGCCAGCACGATCTCGGCTTGAAAATCGCGCAGGTTGCTGGGCGGCATCGCAGTGCCCGGTTTGCCGTCCTGAATGATCTTGATCAGCGCCTCCTGCGCATAGGCCTGGCGGAACTTGCCGTGACCCAGGTCGATCCCGGGAATCTGATCGCCTTCCGGGCCGTGACAGAGAACACAATTCTCCCGAAAAAGCCGCTGGCCTTCCTGAATGTCCGCGGGCGTGTAGCTATGCTGCGCCGCCAGTGTCCCGGCCGCTACCACGAAGACAGTAAACCGAAGCGCCGACATAGGCGTCCCCCTTCCAGGTTGCGGCCTATCTTATCGCTGACCGCGAGCGCGGTCAACAAGCGCCGCTACGCAAAGTACCGCTTCGCCCAGCGAACGCGCATAATGTAGGGAAGCAAGAACCGCTGTAGGAGCGCTACAGCAATGAACAATCGAATTCTACGAATCCTGATCACGCTGACCGCTGCGCCGGCGTTCGTCCACGCCCAGTGGCTGAATTATCCGACTCCCGGTATTCCGCGAACCGCCGACGGCAGACCAAATCTCTCCGCGCCCGCGCCGCGGGCAGCGGACGGAAGACCGGACCTGTCGGGTCTCTGGCAGACACAGAGCGCGCCGCCGGAGGTCTTGAAGCGCTTGATCCCCGACGCCACAAACGGCGCCGGCGAAGAACCTCTGTCGCAATACTTCATCAACATCTTTTTCGATTTCAAACCCGGAGAGGAACCGCTGCGGACTGCGGCTGCGGAAGCATTCCGCCAGCGTTCGCGGAATTTCACCAATGCGTCTCCGATCTCGCACTGTCTACCGGAGGGCATGCCGATAGTGGAAATGGCGCCCGCTCCTTACAAGCTCGTGCAGACGCCGGGCGTGACCTTCCTGCTGTATGAAAGAGACACCACCTTCCGGCAGGTGTACACCGACGGCCGTTCCCTGCCCGATGATCCTCAGCCGGCCTGGCTCGGCTATTCCGTCGGCAAGTGGGACGGCGACGCGCTGGTCGTGGACACGATCGGCTTCAACGACCGGGGTTGGCTGGATGCGCGCGGCCACACACATAGCGAGGCGCTGCGTTTGCGGGAGCGATTTCACCGCCTCGACTTTGGCCACATGGAAGTGCAGCTCACCATCGACGATCCCCAAACCTACACCCGGCCGTTCACCGTCAAGCTCGAGCAGCGCCTGCTTCCGGATACGGATCTGCTGGAGTCCTACTGCATCGAAAACGAGAAAGACGTCCGGCATACGGAAGCCAGGTAAAGCGGGCTGCTCCAGGTCACGCGGTCTTTATTAATTCTTCACGTCTGTCTTTATAGTTTTTTCACGCCTTCCTAATGCCTTTCTAAGGACGGTCCTTCTATAGTGGGACTGCATGTCTCTTTTGGTCAAAAGATTGGCGGAACGGTTGGGCCCGAATCTGTTGTCCTCATCCGGGAAATGGCAGGTTGTCTTGCGTCCAGCGTTATGGGCGGCGTTTCTCGGATTGGTTACCGTCGGACAAGCGCCGGCACAATCGAACGTAAACGCGAGTGTCGTCGGCATGGTATGCGATTCTTCCGGAGCGGCTGTCGCCCGAGCGGAGGTCGTTTTCAAGAACCTTGGCAACGATAGTTCGCAAACGGTGAGTTCCGATCAGCGGGGCAAGTATGGCCTGCATAACATGATTCCCGGGTCATACGAAGTGACCGCATCCAAGTACGGGTTTATCGCGGACAAATTGAGAATTGCGGTCGACGCGCATCGGCAGATCCATGCCAATCTGAGACTGCAGGTCGCAAAAATTGACGATAGCGGCGCGGCCTCCGCGAGCGCGGCCAAAACAGATCCGGTGGAAAAGAAGCTGGAGGCCATGGAGGCCCGCATCGACCAGCTGGAAGCGGAGCTCAAGGCGCGGACCGCGCAGCCGGCGGCCGCCGCTTCCGTGCCGGCGCCGGGGCAGGATACAGCGGCGCTGCTTCCTGACAGCCCGGTCACGCATGGTCCCCTGCTGGCGACCCTTACGAAAGATTCCAGCACGCTGCCGGTCACGCCACGAAAATTGGGCGCGCCGGACATGGGCAAGGCGGTAGCGACTGCTGTTCTACCGGATCAGCAGGCCGCGGTGCCTGGGTCCGCATCCGCTCCGGCATCCGGATCTCCTCAGAATGCCGCGCCTCCGGCGGCGCCGCAGGTGGACACGCAAACTCCTTTCGCTTATGCCGACTTCACCTGGCTGAACGGCTCGCCGCGCAACAAGGATGTGGCCTTCGATACGCCATTTTTCACACCTGAAATCCGTTTCGACACAAATTTCATCGAGGACTTCAACCAGCCCATCGACCATACCATGGGCGGCTCCACCGAGGAGTTCCGCAACGGCGAATTCCAGGTTGAGGACATCGGCATCGGCGGCGATTTCCACTGGCAGAACGTGCGCGGCCGCATTATGTTCATGGATGGCATGTTCGCCGTCACGACGCCTCGTAACGACGCCAGCTCCGCCACGGCCTCCTACCCTGGAAACACCGGTGGAGTCGGCCAATGGGACCTCCAGAACGCTTACAAGTATGTCTCGGAAGCGTTCGGCGGCTATCACTTCAATGTGCAGCATGGCCTCAACGTGGACGCGGGAATTTTCGTGTCGTATGTCGGCCTGTTCAGTTACTACAATTTCGATAACTGGACCTATCAGCCCTCGTACGTATCGTCCAACACGCCGTGGTTTTTCGAAGGCATCCGAATCCAGTGGTTCCCTACGAATAAGTTGAAAATTGAACCGTGGATTATCAATGGCTGGCAGTCCTATGCGAAGTACAACAGTCATCCCGGCCTGGGCGGGCAGCTTCTTTGGGCGCCGACAGAATGGTTCAAGTTCGTGGGCAACCAATACGGATACGGACAAGACAACCTGGGGCTTCCTCGCACGGAGCGCATCCACACCGATGACAGTATCGAAATCAGGTACTACAACCACGCCGAGAGCTTGAACCTCTCAAAATTGGCATTCTCACTCACGGGTGACGCGGGGTGCCAATACGGCGGAGGTATCACGTGTCATGGCGGTCCCAATAAGAGTTCGTTCCTGGGGTGGATGGGCTACAACCGCTTCTGGTTCCACAAGGACCTGTTAGGCCTGACGATCGGCGGCGGTCAGATGAACAACACGGGCCGGTATCTCACGTTGCTGCCTCCCATCGACGGGGCCTGGGCCGCGGTGGGCAGCGCTTATTTTCCTCAGCTCCCCGGTCAGCCGGCAAAGATGTGGGACAGTACAATCACGCTCCAATATATGCCCCGCGAGTACATCACGTGGTGGGTGGAAGCTGGTTATCGCGCGGCCAACGTGCCGTATTTCTCTGGCCGCGGCGGCATCACGCCTCCAGGCGGCGACAACGCGTACCCGCAATACTACACCTGCATGAGCGGAGCAACGTCTGGAACGGCCAACCTGGTTGCCGCGCAGGCTGCCTGCGGCGGCGCCGGCAATGTTTGGTTTCCAGACCTTCGCAAAAGCACCTCTTCGCTGGGATTCGGCGTGATGGTGAAGTTCTAAGCACAGCGCCACGCGGTAAAATTAGGGCGATTAGCGACGGCCCCAGATGCGAACCATCCGGTTATTGATTCTAGCCCTTTGTTTTTCCGCCGCGGGTTGGATTGGCGCAAAGGCGCAGTCCTGGAGCGCGAAGCCCGTGGCAGCTTGGACCGAAGCAGACGCACGGCAGGTTCTGGAAGCGTCTCCTTGGGCCAAGATCGTGATTCCCGGTATCGCGCGCCGGCAAACTGAGGCCGAACGTCGAGAAGGCGGCCAGATGGGGCAACCCCACGGCATCGGATACGACGGAATCGACGATCGCCTGTTCCATCCGGAGGTGTTAGGCAATCCGCTGGGCGGATCTCCACGACCCGCTCCTCCGGCTCCGGCCTTTCGGCTGCTCGTGCGTTGGGAAAGCGCTCTTCCAGTGCGTGCGGCGGAACTCAAGGTTCACGAAGATGGCCCGCCCACGTCATCGGATGAGGGATACATCATCGCAGTCTACGGAGTTCCAGGCCGGGACGACAAGGGCGATCCAAAGCGCCTGGGGGAGCCTTTCAAGGAGCTAGCCGTGCTGAAGCGCGACGGAAAGGCGGATGTTAAGCCGGTCGGCGTTGAGGTATTCCAGCCGGAGGGCGGTGCAGCGGTTGTGTACCGCTTCCCGCTCTCAGCGGAGCTCAGTACCCGAGACACGCTGGTCGAATTTAGGGCGCTGATCGGACGGCTGCAAGTATCCAGCGTGTTTCACTTGGACCAGATGCAGTTCCAAGGGAAGCTGGAGCTTTAAACTCTGCCTGCTGGTGGACTGGTTCGCCCGCGTCACGCCGCCCTGCCTATAATGGCAACGTTCCCAGGTGATGACGCGATTGAATGAAGAAGGCCTCCTCTACGACGTCCTCGTAGTCGGCGGCGGCAACGCCGCCCTTTGTGCTGCGCTGAGTGCGAGCGAATGCGGCGCCAGCGTGCTGGTGTTGGAAGCGGCGCCTATTGAGTTTCGCGGTGGCAACAGCCGCCACACGCGCAACATGCGCTGTATGAGCGGGTCCTACCAAGAAGAGGAATATTGGACGGATCTTGTTCGCGTCACCGGCGGCCAGACCGACGAGCATCTTGCTCGCATGGCGATCCGCGCTTCCGGCGATGCGCCGGCCTGGATGAAGGCCCACGGCGTCCGCTTTCAGCCGGCATTGGGCGGAACGCTGCAACTCGGACGCACCAACGCATTCTTCCTGGGCGGCGGCAAAGCGCTCCTCAACGCGTATTATGAGGCGGCGGGCCGGCTGGGAGTGCGGATTCTATACAACGCGGAGGTCGTGGCGCTGAATATCGACGGCGGCATTTTCAGAAGTGCAACCGCGCTGGTGAGCGGATCTCCCGTGGAGCTTCGGGCAAAGGCGGCCGTGCTCGCGGGCGGCGGATTCGAGGCCAATATCGACTGGCTCAAGGAAGCCTGGGGCGAAGCCGCCGAGAATTTTCTGATCCGCGGCACTCCCTTCAACAAAGGCTTGGTATTGAAGCTGCTGCTCAGCGGCGGCGCGCGACCAGTGGGAGATCCCCGGCAGTGCCACGCGGTCGCCATCGACGCACGCGCACCGAAGTTCGACGGTGGAATTGTCACCCGGCTCGACTGCCTGCCGTTGGGCATGGTCGTCAATCGCGACGGCCTTCGATTTTACGACGAGGGCGAAGATCTGTGGCCGAAGCGTTATGCCATCTGGGGACGCCTGGTGGCCGAACAGCCGGGACAGATCGCCTGGTCCATCATCGATTCGAAGGTCGTGGGCCGGTTCATGCCTTCGGTTTTTCCGCCCGTGACGGCAAGGTCGATCCACCAACTGGCCGCGGACCTGGGCTTGCCTGGCGCGGCGCTCGAGAGCACCGTCCGGCGCTTCAACGAATCGGTTCGGCCGGGCCAGTTCGATCACACGTTGCTCGACGATTGCCGCACCGAAGGTCTCCTGCCGCCCAAGTCGCATTGGGCGCAGGCCATCGACACGCCGCCGTTCCTGGCCTATCCGCTGCGCCCGGGAATTACTTTCACCTATCTGGGCGTCAAGGTGAATGAATCGGCCAACGTCGTCATTGAGGACGGCTCACCTGCGCCGAACTTCTTCGCGGCCGGCGAGCTGATGGCCGGCAACATTCTCGGCCAAGGTTATCTGGCGGGCTTGGGGATGACGATCGGCACCGTGTTCGGCCGCATCGCGGGAAGGCAGGCCGCGCATGCCGCAAACTGACCCGCACGCCGAAGGCGCACGGCTCCTGACCATTTGCAATTCCTGCCGGTACTGCGAAGGCTTCTGCGCCGTGTTTCCGGCCATGGAGCGGCGCCTGCACTTCGCCGAGGCCGACTTGAATTATCTTGCGAACCTCTGCCACAACTGCGCGGAGTGCTTCTATGCCTGTCAATACGCCCCACCCCACGAGTTTGCGGTCAATATCCCGAAAGTGCTGGCGGAAATCCGGGCCGAGTCGTATCAGAAATATTCCTGGCCCGGCTTCTTGCGCGGCGCGTGGACCGTAACCTTGTTGGCGCTCGTGCTCACAGTAGCCGCGCTGGCCTGGATACCCCGAACCCATGGCGGCGACTTCTACGCGGCCGTCCCACATGGCGTGATGGTGGGCTTTTTCGGCACGATGGGCCTGCTGGTACTGGCGTTCTGGGCAATCGGGCTAGCTCGCTTCTGGAACGAAGATCCCTCCCGGCCGCCGTTTCGCGTTCGCGCTTTCCCGGATGCACTGCGTGACATTGTGAAGCTGTCCAATCTTTCGAGCCACGGCGCCGGCTGCACTTATCCCAACGCACGCCATTCCCAAGCGCGCCGCATGTTTCATCACTTCACCTTCTACGGATTCCTGCTGTGCTTCGCCTCGACCTCAGTTGCCGCGGCGTACGACAATTTCTTCGGCTGGAAAGCGCCCTACGACTATCTCAGCGTGCCGGTCGTGCTGGGCGCCTTGGGAGGCCTCGGGCTGATCATGGGGCCACTGGGGCTCTTGGCACTGAAGATGCGCCGCGACCCCAGAATCACCGATGCGCGGCAGGACGGCATGGACATCCTCCTGCTCGCCCTTCTGGTCGCAACCGCCGTCACCGGTCTGGCGTTGATGGCGCTGCGGGCCACAACGGCCATGAGTCCTCTGCTGGCGATCCATTTGGCCGCGGTTTCAGCTCTGTTCGTTAGCCTTCCCCTTGGCAAGTTCGTACACGGACTCTACCGTTCCGCGGCTCTCCTCCGGAACGCTCTTGAGCAGCGCGACCGCGATGAGAACGAGAAGCGCGGCGAACGATAGCCACAGCGCCGGCATGGCGCGGCTTCCCGTCAAGCCGATCAGTGCGGTCGAAATCGCGGGCGTGAAGCCGCCGAAAACCGCCGTCGCCAGACTAAAAGCCAATGAGTATCCGGTGGTGCGCACGCTCGCGGGCATAATCTCGGTCAAAAACGGCACCATCGCGCCGCTGCACGCTGCGAAGATCAGAGAAAACCAAAGCTCGACGAATAGAAGCTTCCCGGCCGACGGCGCGCGCACCAGCCAGATATACAGAGGAGCAGCCGTCAGTAGGGCCACAATCCCGCAGGCTGCCAGTTGAGGCCGCCGCCCCACTTTGTCCGACAGCGCGCCCATCACGGGCACCAGCAGAAAGTTGGACACGCCGACCGAAAACGTCACCAGAAAATTCTGGCGCCGGGCCAGATGCAGGACGCTGCTCCCGAAAGTGGGCGTATAGGCCGTGATCATGTAAAAACTCACGGTGGTGAGCGCGGACAGCATCATGCCCAATACGACCAACGGCGCATGGGCCAGCATGGTCGTCCAGATCTCGCGCATCGACGGGCGCCGTTTGCGTGTCAGAAACGCCTGAGTTTCCGGCAAGGAGCTTCGAACCCAGAACAAAAACGGGATCAAAGCGCATCCGATCAGCAGGGGCGCGCGCCACCCCCAGCGCGGCGCGACCGTCAGGCCCAGAAGCGCCGCAAAGATGACGGCCATCTGTTGGCTGGTGGATTGCCAGCTCGTATAAAATCCCCGGTGGCCGGGCGTAGCGATTTCGGCGAGATAGACCGAAGCTGCGCCCACTTCTACACCCGCCGAAAAACCTTGCACCAGGCGTCCCGCCAGCACCAATAACGGCGCCGCGATTCCGATCGCCGCGTAACCGGGTGTGCAAGCCACCGACAGCGTTCCCACAGCCATCAGCCCCAGCGTGAGGATCAGCCCTTGGCGCCGTCCGCGCCGGTCGACATAATTGCCCAGCACCAAGGCGCCCAACGGCCGCATCAGGAATCCCGCGCCAAAGGTCGTCAGCGAGAGCAGCAGCGACGCAAACGCACTGGAGTTAGGAAAGAAGGTCCGGCCGATGTCAGCGGCATAGTAGCCGAAGACCATGAAATCGTACATCTCGAGAAAATTTCCGATCGAAACGCGTACGACGGATCCAGCTACCGAGGTTTGACTCACTGGCAAGTGCAGCCATCGTACCAGAGGCTTCGGGCTTCCGTGGGCCTGTGAGAGAGCGGCGCCGTGTCCAACGTGCGATAGAATCAGCGATTGCACTGATATCTCGCGGAGGTCTGCCATGCAATGGAAAATCGTCCTAGCCGGCGCGCTTGCGTTCACGGCCGCGCTGGCTCAACCCCGGCCGCTTACCACCCCTTGGCGCGGCGCCGGACCCACTCCTTGTGTCGGTTCGGACGGTGGAATTCTCCAGTGCCCGCCGGCTCCTCGGCTCCTGGCTGTCCGCGCGGGTCATCTCTTCGACAGCAAGTCCGGCCGGATGCTGGCCAATCAGACCGTTCTGATCGATGGCGACCGGATCACCGCCGTCGGCCCCGAAAACGAAATTCAGATACCCGCCGCGGCCCAAATCATCGACCTCCGCAACGCCACCGTCCTGCCCGGCCTGATTGACGCGCACACCCACATGTTCAACACGCGCAAGCCCGGCGGCACAACCGAGGACTACATGCTGATCGGCGTGCAGAACGCGCAGTTCGAGCTACGCGCCGGTTTCACCACCGCCCGCGATATGACTAGCCACGGCAATGGCTACGGCGACGTCGCCATCCGCAACGCCATCAATGAAGGCCGCATCGACGGTCCGCGCTACCAGGTCTCCACGCGCGGCATTGTTTGGGGCGCCAAGCCGAAGGACCCCAGCCATCCCGAAGACCCTTTGGCCGCTGCCGTGGTTCGCTCGCCCGAAGAAGCGCGCGCCGCGGTGCGCGATCAAATCGCCCACGGCGCGGATTGGATCAAGCTCTACCCGGCCGGCGCGTACTATTTCAGCCCCACCGGCAAGGACGAGTACGAAGTGACGTATCCGCTGCCGGTCCTGCAAGCGGCCATCGATGAGGCACACCAACTGGGCCATAAGACCGGATGCCACAACTACGGCGGCGAGGGTCTGCACAACGCAATCGTCGCCGGCTGCGACACCATCGAGCATGGATTCGGTCTGGATCAGGACGAAGTGAACAGGATGGTCGCCAAAGGCCTCTACTTCGATCCGACTCTGGTGCGCTATATCGAACCTTACATGGATGACAACGACGCCAAGAACACCGGAGGCAAATTTCGCATCATTCCCATCTTTGAACACGCCGTGCATATGGCAGCGGCAACTCCGGGGCTAAAACTGATGGTCGGCAGCGGCGTGGATGGCGCGACGTTCGCGCATGGCACGCAGGCGGAGGAATTCGTGGCGCTGGCCAGAGTCACGGGCTGGCCGGCGGCCCGGATCATCCAAGCCGGAACCATGACCAATGCCGAAGCAATGGGCTGGCAGGATCGCATCGGTTCCATCGACAAGGGAAAGTTCGCCGATCTGATCGCGGTTTCGGGCGACCCGCTGGCCGACATCACCGAGCTGCAGCGCGTGAAATTCGTCATGAAAGGCGGCAAGATCATCCGCAACGATCTGGAGCAGCAAGTCAGCGGGCCTTCCCTTGGAGTGCGCGCCATCATCCACTCGGTCGCGAACCTGGATAAAACCGTCAAGTTCTATCGCGACGGCCTCGGCATGGAGCCTCTGGGCCCGGGCGGCCAGCCGCTAACCGCGCTCCGCGCGCCGAACCCGCTCAACGCGGAACTCTCCCGGTTCACCAACACGCAAGGCGCGAAGTTCCGCAATGCGACCTTCGAGATTCCGGGAGCCAAACTGCAACTCGAGCTGACCGAGTTCTCCGGAATCCCGCTGAAGCACGTCGTGCCGCGCATGCCGGACCCTGGCGCCACCACGTTGATTCTCATGATCCGCGATCTGGATGCAACGCTGGCCAAAGTGAAGGAAAACGGAGGAACCGTGCTCAGCCTGGGCGGGCATCCCCTGAAAGTCGGCGGCGAAAACAGCAAGAGCCGCTCCGTGTTCGTCCGCGATCCGGATGGATTCCTGCTGGAACTGGCGCATCTCGAGCCGCCGCTTCCTTCCGAATCCGGGTCCGGGAACATCCTGGGCGCGCGCATCGGCCTGACCATCGAAAACACCGAACAGTCGCTGAAGTTCTACCGCGACGTGCTGGGCTTTGAAACCAAGCCGGGCGCGGCGTTCACCACCGATAAGACCATCGCTTCGCTCATCGATGCGCGCGGTGCCCAGTGGCGCATCAATTCCGCCACGGTTCCCGGCTCGCCCGTGGAGTGGGAATTGATCGAGTTCAAAAACATCGCCCGCAACCCACTCCACCTCGGCGTTCCCGATGTGGGATCGCCGGCGGTTTCTGTCTTCGTCAAAGACGCAGCCGCGACCATGGAGGCCGTGCGGGCCGGCGGCGGATCCGTGGAGACCGGCGGCGGCAGGCCGCTCCCCTTGGGTAAAAATATGCTCGTGTTCGTGCGCGACCCGAACGGTCTTCTGATCGAGCTGATGCAGAGCCGTTAGCGCCGCTACTTATCCTTACTGACCGTAAACTCGAACGGCATGCCGCCCGCGTCGCCGGTGAATTTGATCTGTGCGTCGGAAACCATGCCTTTGTAATTTAGCGTAAAAGGCATTCCGCCGAAGTCCAGCGTCACCGAGAAAGTGATGTTGTCGCCGTCCACCTTACCGTCCTTGATCTTGATCTCCATGCCGTCCATGCCGGTCATGGATCCGTTCAAAGTGGCGCCATCAGCCATGAAAGTGAAGGCCACGGGAAAATCCCCATTCGGAGTGGAGACGGAGCCTTTCCACTTCCCATCCGGACTCGCCCCAAATGCGGTAGCGGCCAGCAGCAGCAAACCTGCCGCCATAGTTCGAAATATCACAAGTACCTCCCTTGATCTGCCGTTACGAGAGCAGATTACCGCCATTGTAGTACTTTCCCTCGTCGAGAACCGTTAAACTTTCGCGGTGGTGGGCCGATAAGGAACTGGAAAGGTTCCCTTCGCTTGATCTCACTCCGTAAAACTGCTACCGAGCTCGACCGCCTGGAAGACTTAAGCCGCGTGGCGGTCAGCTGTTACTCTCAGGCTCTGCGCTCCACCGAGCAGCATGCCGTGGAAGTGGACGCCGCCGAACTGGCGCACTTCCGCGAACAGCTGCAAGCCCTGCAGACCCGCCTGCAAGCTGCCGGCCAACCCGGCCAGCTCGAAAGTGTGCAGACCTCCTTCGACGACGAGCTGCGTGACTACCAGGACAGAACCCGGCAACAGATCGAACGCCTCCGCAAGGACATTAAGGAAGCCACGGCGGCGGTAGAGGAGTTCGCCAGCTCGGTGACGGCCAATGGAACGGAGCTGGAAAAAGGCCTGAAGCGCGAACTGCAGCAACTCAACCAGGCTGCTGCCAGTGACGATCTCAACGAGGTGCGCGGCGCCATTCGCACGGCCACAGCGAAGATCTCTGCCAGCGTGGAGCAAATGCGTTCGGCGAACCAGGCGGTGATCGCGCAGTTGAAGGATGAGATTCGCCTGCTGCACGACGAGATCCGGGCTTCGCGCCGGCCCACGCCCGCCCAGGATTCGGGCGCTAAGGAAAGCCGCCAGAAGCTCGACCGTCAAATCGATGCCATGATCCAAAGCGGCGCGTCCTTCTCGGTCCTGCTGGTGGTGGTGAGCAACCTGGAGGGCATGCGGAATTGCCACTCCCAGAGCCTCATCGAAGCCGGCCTTCGCAGCTTCGAATCGCGCTTCGCCAGCGTCGTCCCCGGCGCGGCCATGACCGGCCGTTGGGGCGTGGACCAATTTGCGGCGGTCCTGGGCACCGAACCCGCCAATGCCCTCGCTATGTCCAACAGCGTCGTGCAAAGAATGTCCATGCCCTTTGTCGAGCAGGACCTGGGCGCGAGCCGCTCACTGTCCTTTGGCGTAAAGGCCGGCGTGGTTGAATTCCGTCCCGGCGCCGATCCCGAGAAATTTCAATCCAAGCTGAAGCAATTGGCCGGCGCTCTGGCCGCCTGAAGACCGCCGAAACATTCCCGCTCCAAACCGTTGCAAGCCCGGTCCGTTGCAAGATAGAGTGACATGGCCGCCACAGCCGGCGTCTGGACGCGCGTGCTGCTTCTGTCGCTGGGCGGCTTCTTTGAATACTACGACCTGTTCTTCACCGGCTACATCGCGCCCGGCCTGGTGCGCAGCGGACTCCTGACACCCACCGCACGCGGCCTGTTCGGTACAACGGGAATCGCCGGATTCGTTGCCGCCATGTTCGCGGGCCTGTTCATTGGAACAGCACTGGTCAGCTTCGTGGCTGACCGCTTCGGGCGGCGGACCATTTTCACTTTCTCGCTGCTCTGGTACACCGCCGCCAGCGTCGTCATGGCGTTTCAGCACAACGTCTTCGGCCTGAACTTTTGGCGTTTCGTCTCGGGGATCGGCGTGGGCGTCGAGCTGGTCACCATCGATGCATACATTGCCGAGTTGGTGCCGGCGGAGCTGCGCGGGCGCGCCTTCGCCTACAACCAGGTCATCCAGTTCACCGCCGTGCCCGTGGTGGCGCTGCTGGCCTGGAGGCTGGTGCCGCTGGCGCCCCTGGGCCTGGACGGCTGGCGCTGGGTAGTCCTGCTCGGTGCGGCGGGCGCGATCTTCGTGTGGTGGATCCGCCGGCGCGTTCCGGAAAGCCCGCGCTGGCTCGGCGAGAGAGCGCACACGGTGGGCGGCCTTCGCGAAATGTGGCGTCCGCCTTATCGCACGCGCAGCATCATGCTGATCGTCTTCAACCTTTTTCAGACCGCAGGCTTTTACGGCTTTTCCAACTGGGTTCCGACGCTGTTGATCCAGCGCGGCATCGCGACCACAAGCAGCTTGCAGTACACCTTCATCATCGCGATCGCGGCCCCGTTCGGTCCTCTCGCGGCGGCGGCCATCGCCGATCGCTTCGAGCGCAAGTGGCAGATCGTTTGGGCCGCGGCGGCCATCGCCGTGTCTGGTCTACTGTTCGCGCAGATGACCGCGGCCGCGCTGCTGATCCTGTTCGGCGTTGTGCTCACGCTCGCGAACAACATGCTATCGTTCTCGTTCCACGCCTATCAGGCGGAGTTGTTCCCCACGCGCATTCGCGCCTCGGCAGTTGGCTTCGTTTACTCGTTCAGCCGCCTGTCCGTGGTCTTCAGCTCATTCGTGATCGGCTTCGTGCTCGACCGCGCCGGGGTCCCGGGAGTCTTCGCGCTAATCGCCGGCAGCATGGTGATCGTGATGCTGGCGATCGGCCTTCTCGGCCCGCGGACCAACCGGCTCGCGTTGGAAGTTATCTCACGGTAGCCGCGCGTTTCCGCGAAGGCTGGCGAACCACCTCCGGCGCGTAAATGGTGAGGACGATCCGCGCGCCAACATCTACCGTGGCCTGAAGCGTCTCTACCGCGATGGCGAAGTCGGAGGCGGACGGCTCACCTCCTGCCTGCACGCCGATGCTGAAGTCCCGAACTTTGGCCTCATTCCATAACCGCCGCTCTGCCCTTGGGAGTGATTCGATCAGCGTACAAAACGCGCGTATGGTGGAGTCTGCGTTCTTAGTGTGTTTGGCTACCTCAAGGCGCGCACCGTACTTTCGCTTCACTCGTCCTAAGAAAAGCACAAGCACCTTCTTGCCGAGTGCCGAAACAAGCGGCTCCAGATTCGACTTCGAATAGATTTCGAGGTCGACGTTGAGAAAGTGAGTAGGCTCTGTCACCTTTTGCCCGAGACCATCGTCACGTCCCGCGCGCGGTCCGACCGGCCATCTTCCCAACTGCTCCAGCCTGAATTCATGCCGTACGGCGC
>DATJNO010000063.1:0-42367 GCA_035508055.1 Bryobacteraceae bacterium
ACGCTGGACAAGAAACTGGACTACATGCACTTCGGCAAGATCACCTTCGGCGTGGATGAACGCGGCGAAGTGGGGATGCTGACGCGCAATATCCTGATCCAGGCTTCGCCTGACGCCGACAAGACGCTCTTTGGCGGCCACATCATGGCGATGGACGGGGGCAAGATGTTTGTCGATGGCGTCGAGCTCAATCGCATGGGTCAGAACATGCATCTGGCCCGGTATCCGATCCACTGGCATCTGATCGGCGATGCGCAGGGGCAGTACATCAAGAACTCCGCAATCCACGACACCTACAGCCGCTGCGTGACCGTGCATGGCACAAATTACGTGGACGTTGAAAACAACGTGACCTACAACAACATTGGTCACTGCTTCTTCCTGGAGGATGCCGTGGAGCACGGCAACCAGTTCGTGCACAACCTGGGGATCCTCACCAAGTGTCATCCGGACGCGCCGTGCGTCCCGACAAACCTCGGCCCGTTCGGAGCGGAGGGCGGCAAGAACTTCGATACGGACGGCCAGAACGCCAAGGACATCCTGATTCCCTCGGACAACACGGCGTCGACTTTCTGGATCACCAACCCGGACAACATCTACCGGGACAACGTGGCCGCGGGTTCCGACGCAACCGGTTTCTGGTTCGCCTTGCCGGAGCATCCGACAGGTAAGTTCGCAGGCACGGAGATCAGTGCGAATACCTGGCCGCGTCGAACTCCGGTGCGGGAGTTCAAGGGCAACACGGCCCATTCGAACTTTGACGGTTTCATGTTCGACCGCGGCCCGAGGGCCGATGGCCATTTCGCCGTCGGCGGGCATATTGCCCTTGCCAATCCCGCTGACGCGAACAGCCCTCAAGTGGAAACGCTCATCGAGGATTTCACCAGCTACAAGAACCGCAATAACGGCATGTGGTCCCGCGGCGAGTTGGACCTGTTCAAAAACCTGAAGCTGGCCGACAACGCAATTGGCTACACGCATGCGTCCGGCAACTTCGGTCGCTCCGCCTTTACGTCACGGGTGGTTGACTCGCTGTTCGTGGGCGAAACCGACAACATCGGCAACCCCAGGACGCCGGCGGAAATGGCTTACGGCCGCAGCTTGCCGGAGCCCAAACTCCCGGATTTCCCGATCCGCGGTTATGAGTTCTACGACTACCGTCATGACGTGGTGAATGACACCTTCGTGAATTTCGAGGACAACGCCACTCGCAAGACGGGAGCGATCTCTTACCTGCTGTATACCAGCTTCGGAATGAGCTCCAACAACATCGTACAGGGCGCGAAATTCGTCAACGCCAAGCCGGTGTATTTCCCGCCGATGGAGTTTAAGTGGAGCAACGATGATTACGGCAATGGGAGCTACCAGACTTCGGTGTTCAACGACAAGGACGGCTCGGTAAGCGGTGTCCCCAATTCCTACATTCTCATCAACGACCCAAACGACGGAATCGCAATTGACAACTCCTGCGAGATCAAGCCGACCTGGAACGCTGCCGTGTGCAAGGGCGATGTCGGGCGCATGACTGTTGCCGCCCCCGCCGTCGGTGGTGGCCGTGGCGGTCCTGGCGGTCGTGGCGCCGGTTTTGGCAGAGGCGGCCCTGGCGGTCGTGGCGCCGGCAGGGGTGGCATCGGCGTTCTCGTTGGCCCCAGAAACGGGGTCCTGGGCGCCCCTCCACCTCCGGGTCCGCCAATCGTTCTCAGCCGCGACGGCAAGGATTGGCGCGTCACCGGAGAAACCAACGTACGAGCGGGTAGCGAGATCAAGGTGACCACGGAAAGGCCGTCCCTCGCCCTCAGCGTGAAGGAACTGGATAAGGGCTCGTGGGTGATCTTCGATCTGCCGGGATTCACCACCGCAGCCTCGGGTACCGAGGAGAGCAGCCTGGATGCACTTCGCGAGGCCAGCGCCACCTCGTACTACAAAGGCAACGGTTCGCTTTGGGTCAAGCTTGTCTCCAGCGGCGACGTCCTTGGCAGCGGCCCTGAGAGCGGCCCCAGTGGCGGAGCCAGCCTGCAGGTCAGCCGGTAAGCTGGATCCTGTCGTAGAGCCCCCGGCGCAGGCCGGGAGCGGCGCGAGCGCTGCCCACAGAACTTCTATCGCGATGCGTGCCCATACCTGACAGTGGCAGGGGACACTACGTGCCTCTGGTGAGGGGATCTCTTGGGCGGATTCTCTGAAACTGCTGAAATCCCGGGCTTCCCCGAAAGGCGCGTTTGGATGGTTGCGGGGGATGGATTTGAACCACCGACCTTTGGGTTATGAGCCCAACGAGCTACCAGACTGCTCCACCCCGCAGTCTGATTTTAGCGCAGCCCTTAAGGCCCGTCAAACTGCAACGGAAGGCTTATGCCGGGCTGGGGATAAGTCACTGTGGTCCCGTTCACTTGGGCGAAAGGAGTCAGCTTGTGGGGCTGGCTTTTGGCGGCGCTCAGGATCTCCCGGACCTCGATGCCGCGCGCCGTTAACGCGTCGGCGACCAGAGAACGATGGCAGCGCCACGGCACAGTCTCGGCGCACATGATGGCTGTGGGAGCTTGCGCTGCCAGAGAAATCAACTCGCCCAACGCCCGTTGAAACTCGGGCGTCTGCATATAATCCGCGAACCCTCGAAAGGACGCGTTGCGCCAGCCGGTATTCACCGAATCGCGCCGGGCATGGCGCAGCCCGCCCAGGCCAGGCATATGGTGGTAGACGATGCCGGCCGGCTGCAGAGAGTCCGGCAGGCTCTCGTGGTTGAATTGCGGGTTGCGCCGGGAGCGCGGAATGGTCCGCACGTCAATCAACTGGCGGATCCCGTGCGCTTGAAGAATGCCGAGGAATTCTTCGATCGGGTGGGTGGAGTGGCCGATGGTGCTGACCGTGATTGCCGACGTCCGCGTCAAGGCCCAAAGTAGCAAAGTGCGTGTGCGCCGCGCGCGAGTCTTGATCGTCCATTTTGGGCCGATGAGCAAGATGTGGAGACGAGGCGACACCGTTGCGCGAGGGTTGCGCGGGGTTCACTTACTTGGGCCTGTGCGGGGACGTCGTGCCTTTGCGCCCTCCGCCTGCTGTGGCTGGTGACGGGAAATCGCGCACCGGCTGCCGCAGGTGGCGTGGAAGCGCTGGCGGTCACAATCTTCGTGCTGGGCCTGGTCATTCTGTTCTTCCAGGGCCTCCAAGGCAGCGTTCAGGCCCGGCTTCGCCGGGCCGACATCACCCAAAGGAAAGAAGCCGAAGAGGCGTTGCGGAAGAGCGAACTGCGTCACCGGGATTTGACCGAAATGCTGCCGCAAACGGTTTATGAGTGCGACATCAGCGGCCGCATCACGTTCATGAATCAGAGCGGCCTGGACGCATTTGGCCTGGCGCGGGAGGACCTGGAGCGGGGCGTATCCGCTCTGGATCTGATGGAACCGGGCGAGCGTGCCCACGGGGCCGAGGGATTGCGGGTGCGGCTCGCGGGAGATCGGGGCGGGCCGCGGGAGTACCTGATGCGGCGCAAGGACGGCTCGACGTTTCCCGGCGCCGCCTACAGTACCGCGATTATGAGCGAAGGCAGGCCGATGGGCGTGCGCGGAATTTTGATCGACATCACCGAACGCAAGCAGCGCGAGGAGGCGGCGCGCGAGTGGGCCATTCTCGTGCAATGCAGCCACGACGCGATCATTAAGGAAATCGGGGGCCGAATCGCTTTCTGGAATGCCGGCGCCGAGCGCATGTTCGGATACCAGCGGCAGGAGATCCTGGGCCGTCCGCTGCAGGCAATCATTCCGCAGGATTGCCACGGGGACGTTCCACAATTGACGGCTCGTCTGGAACGAGGCGAGACGGTCGCGGATTTCGAGACCCAGGGCCTGCGCAAGGACGGCCGCCGGATGTACACCTCTCTTTCGGTAACCCCCTTGCGGGATGCCAGCGGGGCGCTCCTTGGTTCGGTCGGCATCATGCGCGACACGAGTGGAATCCAGGAAAAACAGAGGGATCTGCTGAAGCGGAACTCCCTCTTGGAGCTGCTGCAGGCCTCCGCGGTGGCTGCCAACCAGGCCGCCAGCGCTGAAGAGGTCATCCAAACCTCTCTGGACCTGATCTGCTCGCACACCGGCTGGAGCGTGGGACACGCTTTGGTGATGCACGAGGGGGGACAGTCCGGCCTACGTTCCACCGGCCTTTGGCATCTGGAGGAAGCGGCGCGTTTCGAGCACTTCCGCGCTGCTTCCGAAGGGCTGGTGATTGAGCCGGGCACCGGACTGGCGGGCCGGGTATTGGCCACGGGGCAGCCTTGCTGGGTCGCCGATCTGGCCCTGGATGCCGGCGTCACGCGTGGCAAGCTCGCCACGGAATTGGGACTAAAGGCGGCTTTTGCATCGCCGATTCTGGCCGGCCCGGAGGTGGCGGGCGTGATGGAATTCTTCTCCACAGCGCCGGTAGAGGCGGACGACCCGTTCTTGCAGGTGATCCACTCGATTGGCGTGCAACTGGGCCGGGTGATCGAGCGCACCCGCGCCGGCAAGGCGCTGAAGGAAAGCGAAGCCCGCTACCGGGCCATCACCGAAAACGCGTCGCACGGCGTGCTCACCTTGAGTCTGGACGGACGGATCCTCTACGCCAACCGGACCTGCGAGGCGCTGCTGGGATACTCGTGCGCCGAACTGCTGGGCCTGTACGTCAGCGATTTGGGGCCGGAGTGGTCGCGCGAACTGGTGCAGAGATGGCTGCGCGGGCTCACCCGCCGGTCCGACGGCAACTTTTCGCTGCCGCCCTTCGAGGCGATCGGCTGGCACAAGTCCGGGCAAGAGAAGCCACTGGAGGTTTCGATGACCGGCTATCTGGGCAAAGACGACGCACGGGTCTGCACGGCTGTCATCAGGGATATCAGCGAACGCAAACACGCGGAAGATGCGGTCCGGAAGGCCAGCCAGACGCTGAGCGCGGTGGTGGAAAACTCGCCTTTGGCGATTGTGACATTGGACCGGGCCGGCACCGTGAAAACCTGGAACGCGGCCGCCGAGCAGCTGTTCGGCTGGTCCTGCGAGGAGGCTGCCGGGCTGCCATTGCCGGCCGTTCCCGACGCCGGCGACCAACAATACCGAAGCGGAATCGAACGGATTCTGGCGGGCGAAACGGTGGTGCACGAGGCGCGCCGGGTGTGCAAAGACGGCAACTTCGTGGACGTGGGCGCATGGGGCGCGCCGTTGCGCGATGGCGACGGCACGATCACCGGCCTGATCATCGAATATGTCGACTTGACCGAGCGCAAGCGGCTGGAGGCGCAGCTGCGTCAGGCGCAAAAGCTGGAGTCCATCGGCCAGCTGGCCGCGGGATTGGCGCACGAGATTAACACTCCGATCCAGTATGTCGGCGATAACACGCACTTCCTGGAGGAAGCGTTCGGAGAGCTTACCAAGCTGCTGGATGCCTACGACGCGCTGCTGGCCGAGGCGCGCGTGTGCCCGGCGGGTAAGCGGCTGGTGAGTACCCTGGACCAGCTGGCAGAGAAGGCCGACTTCGCGTTTCTACGCCGGGAGATTCCCAAGGCGATCGGCGAGTCGCTGGAGGGTGTCGGGCGCGTGGCGCAGATCGTTGGGGCGATGAAAGCTTTTTCGCATCCCGGCGCAACCGAGTTGACCCCGGTGGATTTGAACCGGGCCATCGAGAGCACCATTCTGGTGTGCCGGAACGAATGGAAGTATGTGGCTGACATGGCCACAGAACTCGATCCCAGCCTGCCTCTGATCCCGTGCCTGCCCGGGGAAATCAACCAGGTGATTCTCAACCTGATTATCAATGCCGCTCATGCCATCGCGGACGTGTTGGAAGCAAAACCGGGCAAAGGCACCATCACGGTGAAGACGAGCTGGGAGGAGGACTGGGCGGAGGTACGCGTGCGGGACACCGGCACGGGCATACCAATAGAAGTGCGATCCCGGATTTTTGATCCGTTCTTCACCACCAAGGAAGTCGGCAAGGGCACCGGGCAGGGCCTGGCGCTGGCGCACTCCGTGGTGGTGCAGAGGCACCGCGGAACGATTCATTTCGAAACACAGCCCGGCGTGGGAACAACGTTCATTGTCCGCCTGCCTTTGAGGAGCGAGGCAACGCTATGAGGCGCATTCTGTTTGTCGATGACGAACCCAAAGTCCTTGAAGCGCTGCGGCGCAGCCTGCGCGCGCTGCGCGGCGAATGGACGATGGAGTTTGCGCCCGGCGGGGCGGAAGCCTTGCAGGCGCTTTCGAGTGAGTCTTACGACGTGATCGTGGCCGACATGCGCATGCCCGGCATGACCGGAGCCCAACTGCTGGCCCAGGTCACCAAACTATATCCGCGGATGATCCGCATTATCCTTTCCGGCACCTGGGATCAAGACCTGCGCTTGCAGGCCGTCATGACCGCGCACCAGTATCTCTCCAAGCCCTGCGATGCGGAGACCTTGCGGTCCACGGTGAGCCGCGCCTTCGCGCTGCGGGACGTGCTCCGGAAACCGGGCCTCGAGGAACTGATTACACGGGTGGGTTCCTTGCCGAGCGTACCCGCCATTTACCAGCAACTGGTGGAAACCCTGCGCTCGCCGGAGACCTCGGCCAAGGATGTCGGCGCGATCATTTCCGGGGACATCGCCATGACGGCCAAGGTGCTGCAGCTGGTGAACTCGGCGTTTTTCGGGATTCGCAAGCACATCTCCAGTCCGGCGGAGGCGGTGAGCTATCTGGGCGTGGACGCGATCAAGGCTCTGACGCTCTCCTTGTCGGTGTTCTCGGCGTTTTCCAATTCGCACTCGGCGCGTTTTTCGATCGACGCTCTGCAGTGGCACTGCAACTCGGTCGGCAAGATCGCGATCGGGATCGCTACGGAGACGCACTCATCGCAGCAAATGCGGGGCGACATCATGGTCGCGGGTTTGCTGCACGATTTGGGCAAGCTGGTTCTGGCGTCGCTCTTTCCGGACGAATACGACCGGGTGCTGGAGATCGCGCCGGATTGCGGTCCGGCGCAACTTTCCGCCGAGCGCGAAGCGTTTGGAGCGGCCCACGCCGAGATCGGAGCGCATCTGCTGTGGCTGTGGGGACTCCCGGACGCGGTGGTCGAGGCGGTGGCCTTCCATCATGACCCGGCCAGCGCGCCGACCCCGGGCTTCTCGCCGGCGGGTGTGATTCACGTCGCCGACGTGCTGGAGGGCTGGAGGGAACCCCTGGAAACCGGGGTGTGGCTGGACCGGGAGTATCTGAGCCGCGTGGGAGTTGCCGTGCAATTGCCGGTATGGGCCGCGCACCTGGAGGACCAGCCAGGCGAATCACCGGAGAGCGCATGAATACGCGTATCCTGTGCGTAGACGACGAACCCAACGTGTTGGCGGCCTTCCGGCGGCAGCTGCGCACGCAGTTTGACATCGCAACCGCCGAGGGTCCGGAACGCGGACTGCAGGAGCTGCGCGAGGATGGGCCATTCGCGGTGGTGATTTCCGACCTGCGGATGCCGGGAATGGATGGCACGCGCTTCCTGGCCGCGGTGAAACAGATGGCTCCGGATACCGTGCGCGTGATGCTGACGGGTCAGGCCGATCTGTATGCGGCCGTGGCCGCGGTGAATCAGGGCAACATCTTCCGGTTTCTGCTCAAGCCTTGCCCCAGGGAAGTTCTGTTGAAGGTGCTGGAAGCGGCCCTGGAGCAGCACCGCCTGGTCCTGGCCGAGCGTGAATTACTGGAGCAGACGCTGCGCGGCGCGATCCAGTTGCTGACGGAGATTCTCAGCCTGGTCAACCCGGCGGCGTTCAGCCGCGCCAACCGCATCCGGGCCTATGTGGCGCACATGGCGGCGGGTCTCCAGCTTCCGGACGCCTGGCAATATGAACTGGCGGCCATGTTGTCGCAGATCGGCTGCATCGCCGTTCCGCCGGACCTTCTGGAGAAGGCGGCGATTGGCGAGGCGCTCTCCAGCGAAGAGGAGGAGATTGTCGCGGCGCACCCGCTGGTGGCGCAGCGGCTGCTGGAAAACGTGCCGCGGTTAGAGCTGGTAGCGAAGATCGTCGGCGGGCAGGCCCGCGGCGGCGGAATTGGAAGCGAGGTGCTGCGCGCGGCCAACGATTTCGACCGCCTGATTCGCGGCGGCTCGGCGCGCGCGGACGCTCTGGAGGAAATGCGTTGCCAGCAGACGCCCTACGATCCTTCGCTGCTCGCCGCACTGGAAAACGCGCCCGTGGACAACACCGGCTACGATGCCCGCGTGGTGACCGTCTCTCAACTGGACACGCTCATGATCATCGATCAGGAGGTGCGGGCCAAGAACGGCGTGCTGCTGCTGACCAAGGGGCAGGCGGTGACTTACACGGTGCTGGCGCGGCTGAAGAGCTTCGCCAGAACGCTGGGAGTGATGGAGCCCTTCGCCGTTCTGGCGCCTCCCTCGGTGGCACGCCAGACGTGCCTGCCCAAGCCAGTGCACTAATCAGCGCCGGCAGCCGGATCGCCGCGCCACCAGCGGGCCGAGTAGACGATCAGCGCGGCGGCCAGCCAGCCGAGCGCGTAATCCGGTTGCGCGGCCCAGCGCAGCAGCGGCGAGTGCATCAGGCCGAACCAGGAGAATACCGCCGCGATCAGGCACCAAACGGCGGCGCGACCGAAGCGGCGGTCGATCATCTCCACGATCGCCGCGGCCACCACCAGCACCAGAAACAGGAAACCGTTGCCAAGGCCTTCGACCGATGACCAATAGATGGACCGGTTCAGAGCGGCTCCCACCGCGGGATTGGCCGCGGAGAGCCGCAGCGCCGGCAAGGCGGAATTGATGGCGGTTGCAACCACGGCGCCGGCCGGAAGCACAAAGCCCAGTAGTAATGCACTCCAGTATTTGGCGTCGACGCGTCGCAGCGCCGCCATTCCGACCCCCACCGAGACATAGGCGATGATGGCCGCCAGAATCGGCCAGGGGAACAGCTCCGCGACAAAAATGGTCAGCCCGCCCGTGACGACGATCAGGAACGCGACAGGAGTCCAAAGCGCGAAGCTGATGCGCGCGCCGACAGCTTTATAAGGCGGGTGCATCGCGTAGATGACGGGAGCAATGATGCTTCCTGCCAGTCCCGCTGCGAGGGTACCGACGCCGTCCCAAGCCAGCACAGCGCGGGCGTCATAATCGTCGCCCGCGGCGGCCGCTCCGGCGACCGAGGCGATGTCCTGCAAAACGTGATAAATGGCCATAGGCGCGATGACGGAGAGATAGGGCAGCGCGAGGACCATGGCGCGCAGCGGCTCGCGCGCAACCGCGAATGGAAGCTGCAACGCCAAGCCTGGCCACGCAGGCCGAACATATCCAATGGCCAGCGCCACGGTCAGCGGGATCAGCCAAGCCGCCAGAAACGGCGGAATCCGCCAGCGTGTGATCGGTACGTTGGCGAGAATGCTGGTGGCGATGATGGCCAGCGCGATCAAGCCCACCAGCGGTTGATCGAAGACGCGCTGTAGCAGCACCAACGCCAGGTAGCTGTACATGGCCGCGCCGAAGACGGCCATCGCGGCCGGTGCGGGAATGAAGCGGCGAAATGCACCCGCGAACGGAGCAGCGGCGAGTTTGATGATGCCGGTCCATGCGACGGCCGCCGCGGCGATTTCCCAGGCGCGGTTGGCGTTCTGCGTCTCCAGGTAAACCGGCAGCAGGATCGACAGCGTATAAGCGATGATGGCCGGAACGTTGTTGCCGTAGACGTGCGCGGTGACTTGGCGGCCTTCGCGGCGCGCCAGGCGCACGGCCAGTTGAACGAGCCCCAGAGATCCAACCAGAAACCCCATCGCGTAGCCGGGCAGCAGGTGCGTGACGCTGAAGCCGGCGGAAATTCCGGCCGGCAGCAGCAGGAAAACCGGGATGACCATCTGGGCGAGGTTGAAGCCGACCTGCGCGACTGTGGTGTCGAGATCGCCGCGGCTGAGCGCCCACCAGCGTAGCATCGGCATTCAGATCTTGAAGGACTCGAGCGATTCGGGCGCGAAGAGTTCGGCCGGCGCGAGCAGGCGTTTCGCGAGCCCTTGCTCGTAGGAATAGCGCAGGAAGGTCTGCAAGACGTGCCGGTTGGGCTCCAGGCCGTAGGGCCAGAAGTCGCGGCCCAGCAGCTTCTCGGTCTCTTCCACATGCGCGACCAGCCACGGCAGCGTCATTTTCAGAGCGCCCATCTCGTGCAGGTCTTCGTAGGTATCCTGTTTCGCAAGCGCAAACGCCTTGGCGAGCGACTGCGCCACCCAACGATTCTTTTCGTAGACCTCGCGCCGTATGACTACCGTGTGCATGATGGGAAAGATTTTCGTTTTCAGGTAATAGTCGCGCTCCACCAGCTGATAATCCTGGAAGAGCCGGCGGACACGGCCCGAACCGTTGCCGAACGTGGACGGAGCGCGAGCGGTGTAGAGCGCATCGATTTCGCCGGATTCGAGCATTTTAGAAAGCGTCTTGGTCGCCGGGATCGGTTGCAGGCGGAATTCGGGCGGCAACGACAGGGCCAGCTTTTCGGGACGCCCTGGCTGCTCTTCACCGCCCGTGAAATAGTCGGGGCCGGTGACGGGCACGCCGTACTCGTCGCTCAGGATGCCGCGAATCCAGACCGGCGCGGTCATTTGATATTCGGGACTGCCAACCCGCTTGCCGGGGAGGTCCTTAGGCTCGCGAATGCCGCTGTCCGCATGGACGTAGATGCAGGAATGCCGGAACATGCGCGAGGGAAAGACCGGAATCGCGATGAAGGGAGGATTGTCGCGGAACAGGGACAGGGTGTAGGAAGAGAGCGACATTTCGGCTGCGTCGAACTCGCGGTGACGCAGCATGCGGAAGAAGGTCTCTTCCACCGGCAGGTTCAGGTAGTTGAGATCCACGCCGTCGACGGTGACGCGGCCTTCCAGCAACGCGCGCGTGCGGTCGTAATTCCAGCAAGCCAGCGTGAGCTGGAGTTTTGACATGGCGGCGGGCTACTCGTAGTACGCGGGAGACTTCTTCAGCTTGGAATCATGCGCGTAGTCGTGCTCGATCCAAAGCTGCGCGCCGGTTTGCTGGATGAATTCCTCGATCTTGGCGCGGCTGGCGAGCGATTCTTCTTTGTTGTATTCGAAGGTCGGGACTTTGCCGCTGTGGCGCTCTTCCTGGTAATGATACAGGTCGCCGGCGATGAGCACCGGCCCGGTCTGGCGCAGTTTCAGGAACAGGACCTGGTGGCCGGGCGTGTGGCCCGGAGCGGGTTTGATGATCACGGTTCCATCGCCGAAAACGTCGTAATCGGAAGCGGCGGGCAGGATGATAGTTTTGCTGTTCTTAAGCGCGTCGTAGTTCTTTTCGACCTTGACCGGCGCGGGCTTATCCGAGAACATGATGTCGCGCTCGGCTTGTTCAACCAGCCAGGTGGAGCCGGCGAACATGTTGGCGTTGGCGGTGTGATCCAGATGGTAATGCGAGAAAGCGATGTATTTAATGTCCTGGGGTTCGTAACCGATGGCTTCGAGTTGCGGCTTCAACGGCTGGTCCACGTCCATCATGCCTTGGATGACCGGGCCTCCGCCGGGCTTGAAATCGCTGTCTGGAACGGTACCCACATCCCACATAAGAGTGCCCTTGGGATGCGCAATCAGGAAACACGGGACCGACATCTTCAGCTCCGAGACGTGATCAAAACCGAACGTCTTTGCGTCCTTCGGCGTCAGGACGCCACAGTCGAAAACGTATAGCCGCAGCGACTTGGGCGGCTTCGGAGCATGATGCGCGGGGCTTCCCGCTGGAGCGGCGACGGGCGCCAGCGCAAGCACACTCAGAACGGCAAGCTTCTTCCAGATCATGGAACAGCCTCCTTGGTTCGACTCTCTATCTTATTCGAACCAGCGCCGGAGTTACGCCAGCTGCTTCTTGATCGGCAATTCGCGAATCCGCTTGCCGGTGGCGGCGAAGATCGCGTTGCAAATCGCGGGCGACATGGGCGGCACGCCCGGCTCGCCGACGCCGGCCGGCGGCTCGTTGCTCGGAACGATATAGACATGCGTCTCGAGCGGAGCTTCGTTGATGCGCGCCACCGGGTAGTTGTTGAAGTTGGACTGTTGTATGCGGCCGTTGGCGGCGGTCACTTCGCCCATCATCGCGATGGTGGCTCCGAAAACCGCGGCGCCCTCAAACTGCGAGTGGACGCGATCGGGGCTGACGACAATGCCGGTGTCCAGCGCGGTATCCACGCGCGGAATCCGGATCTTGCCTTGGTCCACCTCCACCTCGACCACGGAAGCGACATAGGTATAGAAGCTGTAGTGCACGGCGATGCCGAGCGCGCGGCCATTGCCGGGCTTCTTTTTCGCCCAGCCGGAGCGGTCGGCTACGGTCTCGATCACGCGGCGTACGCGCGCCGTATCGAGCATGTACGGATCGGGACCTTTGCGGAAATTGGGCGGGCGGGTATCGATCTTGCGATCCTTGCCCACGAGTTCGAGCAGGTACTCGACGCGGTCACGCCCCGCCGCGGCGGCCAGTTCATCGGTGAAGGACTGGACGGCGAAAGCGTGCGGAATATTGGCGACCGAACGCAGCCAGCCGATGCGCACCTTGGCCTCGGCCGGTCCGACTTCGGCGCGGAAGTTGGGGATATCGTAGGGAACGTTGGTCCAGCCCATGCTCAGCTCGAACGAGCCGTAGCGCTGCGAGGCATCGTTCATCGAGGCGATGGGCGGAAAAGCGCTGCGCTGCAGCCACGCGGTAGGCCGGCCCTTATCGTCCACAGCGGCCTTCATGTACATGCCGGCGACGGAGTGGAAATAATCGAAGTGAATATCGTCTTCGCGGGTCCACACCACCTTGACCGGCTTTCCGACTTGCTTGGAAAGAAACGCCGCTTCGGCGACGTAGTCCGGCTTGGATTTACGTCCGAAGCCGCCGCCCAGCAAGGTGACGTGAACCATGACGTCCTCGGGCTTGATGCCCACGGCTTTGGCGACGGTTGCCTGCGTCGCCTGCGGATCCTGCGTGGGCGTCCAGGCGATGACTTTGCCGTCCTTGTATTCGGCGACCGCCACCGGCGGCTCCATGGAAGCATGTGCGAGATGCGGCACGTAATAGGAGGCTTCGTGCACTTTCGACGCCTTCGCAAACACGGCGTCCACGTCGCCGGTATTCAATGCCGGCTTGCACTGCGCGTGCGCTGTGGCCAGCAGTTGCTTCTTGTAGGCGGCCGAATTGTAGTCCGTGTTCGGGCCCAGGTCCCAGTCGACCTTCAGCTTCTTGCGACCCTGCATCGCGGCCCAGGTGTTGTCGGCGATCACGGCGACTCCGCCCAGTGGCTGGAATTCCCATGCACCTTGATAAGGAGGGATAGTAACGGTTTGCGCAACGCCCCGCACCTGGCGCGCCTCGCTGTCATCCACGGTCTTGAGCTTGCCGCCGATCACCGGCGAACGCTCGATGGAGGCATAGACCATGCCGGGCATCCGCGCATCCATGCCGAACGTGGCCTTGCCGTCGGCGATGTCGGCGAGATCCGTAATCGGAACGGTCTTGCCGACGTAACGGAATTCGGAGGGAGACTTGAACTTCAACGTTCCCGGCTTCGGCACCGGTTGCTGCGCGGCCAGCGCCACCAGTTCTCCGAAACCCGCCTTGCGATTGCTCCCCGCATGCACGACTTCGTGATTCTTCGCGTGGCACTCCGCAGCCGGAACGCCCCACTTCCTGGCTGCCGCGCCTTCCAACATGGTGCGGGCCGTGGCTCCGGCCACGCGCATCGGCTGGTAGAAATCCTTGATGGAATGCGATCCATCGGTGTCCTGGTCGCCGTACTTTTTGTCGCCCAGACCCTGCTGGATGGTGACACGGCTCCAATCGGCTTCCAGTTCGTCGGCCACCACCATGGGCAGCGCGGTGCGGATGCCGGTGCCCATTTCCGAGCGGGCGGCAATAATGGTCACACGACCGTTCGGTTCTACACTGAGCCAGATGTTCGGCTGCCAGCGGGTACTTTCGGGCGCGGCAAGCGCGTCCTCCGGCAGAATGCGGGCACCGATGATCAGTGCGCCGGCGGACACAACGCCGCCCAGAAAACCTCTGCGGGAGACGACCGTGATGCTGTTCGGTTTCATGCTTTCACCCCCGCGGCCATCTTGACCGCTTGCCGGATCCGTTGATAGGTGCCGCAACGGCAGATGTTGCCCTGCATGGACGCGTCGATTTCGCGGTCGGTCGGTTTGGGCTTTTCCATCAGCAGAGCGGCGGCCTGCATCATCTGTCCGGCCTGACAGTAACCACACTGCGGCACATTCGCCGCCTTCCAGGCCCTCTGGACCGGATGGTCGCCCCTGGCGCTCAGGCCTTCGATGGTGGTAATGCGCTTGCCGGCGGCGTCGCTCATGGTGATGACGCAACTGCGCGCCGGCTTGCCTTCCACATGCACCGTGCAGGCTCCGCACAGGCCGATTCCGCAGCCGAATTTCGCGCCGGTCAATTCCAGCATATCGCGCAAATACCATAGCAGCGGCATGGCAGGATCGCCATCGAACTGCTTGACTGTGCCGTTTACGGTCAGTTCAATCATTTCCTTTCCCCTTTTCGACTGGGCCCGGATGCCCGGAACCGATTCGACTGACTACCATCCCATCATAATCTGGCGGCGACGCGTTTGTCCGGTGCGGCCCCGGCTCAGGTTTCCAGCCGGTAGCGGCTCTCGGCCAGGCGGTAAAGCGGACGCCAAACGAGACGGTTCACGGAGACCACCAGAGTCGCCATCACGACGGTGGAGAGCAGGAGCACGGCGAAGTTGCCGGAGTCGGTCGCCGAACTGATTTCCGCGCCGAGGCCAAAGGTCGATAGCACCTTGCCCTGAAAATGGAAATATTCGGCGATGATGCTGGCGTTCCACGCGCCGCCCGAAGCAGTCACCAGGCCGGTAACCAGGTAAGGAAAGATGCCCGGCAGGATCACGACGCGCCAGCGTTCCAGGCTGCCGAAGCGAAAAATGGACGCGGCTTCGCGCAAATCGGAGGGGATGGCGATGGCCCCGGCGATCACATTAAACAGGATGTACCACTGCGTGCCGAGCAACATCAGCAAAATGGACCCGGTGTTCAGCCCGCCTCCCCAGCGCACCAGGGCCAGCAGCAAAACGGGGAAGAGGGCGGTGGCGGGAACCGAAGCCGCGATTTGCGCCAGGGGTTGTGCGACGCGGGCGAGCCGGGGATTGAAGCCGATGGCGACGCCGGCCGGAATGGTCCACAGGGAGGCGATCGCGAGCGACGCGGTCACGCGCAGAAAGGTCGCGCCGGCGCTTGCGAGCGTCGTCAGCAACTCGGGTCGACTGACGCCGCGCAGGATGAACAGCCCTTGGAACACGCCATTCAGGATTGCCAGTACGGCGATGAGGCCGGCCAGCGCCCAGAACGCGCGCTGCCAGTTGGGCAGGGGCGCCTCAGCCCCGGGCTGGCGTCGGGCCGCCGACAGATAAACACGCTCCATCAGCGGCGAAGTAATCTTTTCGCGCAGGCGAGTCAACATGGGCGATTTGTGAACCAGATCCAGCACCAACGAAGAATGTTCGGCCGTACTCTCCACCTGCTCCAGCTTGAACTTGTCGGACCACGCGATGGCGGGCCGCCAAACCAGCTGGTCGATGAGGACCACCAGGGCGATCATCGCGGCAATGCCCCAGATAATCGCGGACGTGTCGCCCGCGCTGGCGGCCGATTGCAGGTAAGAGCCCAAGCCCGGCAGGCGGAAATCGCGTTTGCCGAGCACGAACATTTCGCAAGCCATCAGGAAGAACCAGCCGCCCGCCACGGAAACCATCGAATTCCAGACCAGTCCGATGGCGCCTTGCGGCAGCTCCAGTTGCAGGAAACGCTGCAGGCTGCTGTAGCCATAGATCCGCGACGCTTCCATTAGCTCGCGAGGGATGGATTTGAGCGAGGCGTAGAAGCTGAAAGCCATGTTCCACACCTGGCCGGTGAAGATCAGCACGATGGAGCCGAACTCGACGCCCAGCTGGCGCGAGGGGAACAAAGACACCATGGCGAGCATGACGCCGGGCAGAAAGCTCAGCACGGGAATGGACTGCAGGATGTCGAGCGCGGCCAGCATGATCGCCTCGAGCCGCTTGTTATAGGCGGCGATGTATCCGTACCCGACGGCGAAGACCAGGCTCAGCAGGTAAGCCACCACCATTCGCACCAGCGAGTAGAAGGCGTAGCGCGGGATGGCCGAGGGAGCGAGCGAGATTTCGACTGCGGTGACGGGCGCGCTGAACCAGTAACGCGCCACCGCCACGATGGCGAAGCCGATCGCCAGCAGCGTGGCGAACACGGCGGCGTCCATCAGAAAGTTCCAACTGCGATCGCGAATCAGCGAGCGCGACAGCGCGTAAATGGTCATGTGCCGGTCTTCGCCGATTCGGTGCCGGGCGGGGCGGCCGCTTCCTCCGGTTCCGGGATATAGAAGCGCTCGCGTTGCGAGTCATGATCGAACAGTTCGGCGTAGCGTCCCCAGTTGATGGCGGTTTCCAATTGACGAACCGTCTCCTCTTCGCTGAAGTGCTCGTCCAGGATATCGTGGAAGAATTCGTCCGGGAGTGTGTGGTCGGATTTGGTTTCGAGCGATCGAGTGATCTGCTTCAGCAGCGCCACGTGTTCGAGCGCGGCGTTGCGAAACAGTTCCTTGCGGTGCAGGATGTCGGCGTTGGCGAACTCCAGGCCTTGCGGCGTGATTTCCGCGTCCCCCTCCGCGAGCTTCACGAATCCCAACAAAGCCGCGGCCTCGACGATGGGCAGCAGGTCGTCGATTTCGAAGGACAGCAGGTCGGCCAGTTGATAGACGTCGGCGCGGCCGTTCTGGTCGGCAAGCAATTCGAGCAATCCCGCAATGCCGCCGGTGCGAGCGTGCGGCAGCATCTGGTACTTGGGCGCGGGTTGCGGCGCCGGGCCGACGACGGGCAGCGCGTGTTCGGCCTCGGGCTGGGTCAAAACCTTGTAGACGTAGTCGATGAGCTGAGTGAAGCGCGGCAGTTTGCGGTCCCGCGGGCGCGGAAGTTCGACGTGGAAGTCCGTGCGGATCCTGCCGGGGTTCTTGCCCAGCACCACGATGCGGTCCGCCAGGGTGAGCGCTTCCTCGATGTTATGGGTGACGATGAACACCGCGCGCGTCGGCATCTTCTTGTCTTCCCACAGCTCCAGCAGTTCGTTGCGGAGGTTTTCGGCGGTGAGGACATCCAGGGCCGAGAATGGTTCATCCATGAAGAGCACTTCCGGCTCTACCACCAACGCACGCGCGAACCCGACACGCTGCTTCATGCCGCCGGAAAGCTCCTTGGGGTAGGCATTCTCGAAGCCATCGAGGCCAACGGCGTCGAGCATCTTCAGGCTGCGCGTGAACCGGTCGGCGGCGGGAACGCCGCGAGCCTTCAGCGGGGCCTCGACGTTCTCGTAAACCGTGAGCCAGGGAAACAGCGCGAAGCTCTGAAAAACAATGGACACGTTTTCGCAAGGACCCGCACTGGGTTGGCCGTGCCAGAGAACCTGACCCGCCGAGGCTTGCGCCAGCCCGGTGAGGATGCGCAGCAGCGTGGACTTTCCGGAGCCCGACGGTCCCAGGAGCGCCAGAATCTCATCCGGATAGACCGCCAGGTCCAGCGGCGCGATCACTTGAATGCGGTTCTGGTTGGGCTGTTGATAGTATTTTTCGACCTGGCGTGCTTCAATCAGCGGCTCTGGCACGCTGTACATTATCGCAGCCGTTTACTGGCGCGCCAAGTTCACCGGATTGTAATGCGGCCCTAAAGTACGGGCAGGGTGGGCGTTGTGTTCGAGAACTTGATGCTCCGCGCCACATTGACGGCGGGATTCCTTCGGAGCTCGTCCAGAACTTCGTCGGGCACCGGCTGATCGGTTTGGATGACGGAGACCGCTACGCCGCCTGCCTCGCCGCGGCCGAGCGAAAAGGTCGCGACATTGATGCCGCTCTTGCCGAGCACCTCGCCGACGTAACCGATCACGCCCGGAACGTCCTTGCTCTTGAGCATGGCCAGATGACCTTCGAGCGGCGCTTCGCAGTGGATGCCGTCTACTTGAAGGAGCCGAGGTTCGCCGAGAACCACCGCTCCCTCAATGGAGGTCGAGCCGGAGTCGGTTTCCAGATCCACGCGCACCGAGTCGATATGCACGACGCGCTTTTCATGCCGCTCCGCCACGGTGAGGCCGCGGTCGCCGGCGATTTGCATGGCGTTAATCGAATTCGCATTGCGCGCCACCGAGCGCTGCAGCACGCCGGCCAATCCGGCGTTGCGCACCAGTAAGGTGTTGTACTCGGCGATCTTACCGAAGTAGACCAGGCGCACGGATTGGGGATTTCCCGTGGACACGTAAGAAGCGAAATTTCCCAGGCGCTCGGCCAGTTGCCCGTAAGGCCCGAGAGTTTTGTATTGTTCCGGCGTAAGCGCCGGCAGGTTCACCGCGTGCAGCGCGGCGCCGTGTTGCAGGTACTGAACGATCTGTTCGGCGATGCGCACGCCCACGATTTCCTGCGCTTCTTCAGTTGAGCCACCGATATGCGGCGTGGCCACCAGCTTTTCCATGGTGAGCAGCGGATCGTCCGGCTTGGGCGGTTCGTTTTCGAAGACATCCAGCGCCGCGCCGCCCAGTTTGCCGGCGGCCAGCGCATCGCGCAACGCGTCCTGATCGATCAGCTCGCCGCGCGCGCAGTTGATGATGCGAGCGCCGGGCTTCATGCTCGAAAACGCGGCGGCATTGAGCATGCGCACAGATTCGGGCGTAAGCGCGGTGTGCAGCGTGATGTAGTCGCTGCGAGCGAAAAGCGTGGCAAGATCGACCAGTTCCACGCCGACGTCCTTGGCGGTCTGGGAATGCACGTAGGGATCGTTGGCGATGATTTTCATTTCGAACGCGGCGGCGCGCTTCACCACCTCGCGCCCGATGCTTCCCAGGCCGACAATGCCGAGGGTTTTCCCGCGCAACTCGGTCCCCAGGAACTTGCGTTTTTCCCATTTGCCCGATTTCACCGACGCGCTGGCGTTGGGGATGGACCGGGCGAGGCAAAGCATCAACGCCACAGTATGCTCGGCAACGGAAACCGCATTACCTCCCGGCGTGTTCATCACCAGCACGCCCGCGGCCGTGGCGGCGGGCAGATCGACGTTGTCCACGCCCACGCCCGCGCGCCCGATCACTCGCAGCTTGGGTGCGGCGCTGAGCACGGATTGATCCACCGTGACCGCGCTCCGGACGATCAACGCGTCCGCCTCCGCCAAGTGCTGCGCATACTCTTTCGGATTCGAAACGACGACTTCCCATCCCGGCTGCTCGCGGAGAAGCTGGATGCCCGCGGCAGCCAAAGGCTCGGCAATCAGGATTCGCATGTTGTGTTATGGGCTAAGCAGTAACAGTTTCCTTTGCGAGGGCGAGTTCGGCGTACACGTTCTGCGCCGCCGCCACGCCCGTTCCGAATTTCACGGGCACGCCTTGGCCCGCCAGAATGATTTCCAGTTCGGCGATCACCGCGAACAGATCCGCGAAGTCGAAATAACCCAGATGCGCGACGCGGAAGATCTGCCCCTTCATGGATCCCTGGCCGTTGGCGATGATGGCGCCAAAACGGTTGCGGAATTCCTTGACGATGACGCCCGAATCCATGCCTTGGGGCGCTTTCACCGCGGTGACGGAAGCGGCCGGCGAGTCGGGTGCAAACAGCTCCAGCCCCAGCGCGGTCACCGCCCCGCGCGTGGCTTTGGCGAGCAACTGCGCGTTCGCTACCAGCTTGTCCATGCCCAGTGACTTGATGTATTTCAGCGCCTCGGCGAAGGCGAGCAGCAGCGAAGTGGAAGGCGTCCAGCTGGATTCGCCGCCCGCCGCACTCTTCTTTTCTTTTTTTAGATCGAAGTAGTAGCGCGGCAGCCGGGAGCTTTCCGACAGCGCCCAGGCCTTGGAACTGATCGAGAGAAACGCCATGCCCGGCGGGATCATGAACGCCTTTTGCGATCCGCCGACCACGATGTCCAGGCCCCAGCGGTCGATATCCAGCGGCATCGTGCCGAGCCCGGTGATCGCATCGACGACGAAGATCGCCGGCGTGTTCTTGATCGCTTCTCCCATCGCGCGCACGTCGTGCGCCGCGCCGGTCGAGGTTTCCGAAGCCTGCACAAAAACCGCGCGGACGTTGGGTTCCACCTTCAGCGTGTCCGCCACGCGTTGTGCGCTGACGGCCCGCCCGTATTCTTCTTTTAAGACGATCGCGTCGAGGCCATAGGCCCTGGCGATCTCCACCCAGCGTTCGCCGAATTTTCCCGCCGAGCAGGCGATCACGCGATCGCCGGCCGAGAGAAAGTTAGAAACCGACGCTTCCATCGCGCCCGTGCCTGAGGCCACGAGCGCCAGCACATCATTCGTTGTGCCCAACACTTCCTTCAAATCCGCGAGCACCGCGCGGTAGAGGTTGCGGAAGTCTTCGGTGCGGTGATGTATATCCGAGCCCATCATCGCGTGCAGCGCTTTCGGAAGCAGCGGCGTGGGTCCCGGTGTGAGCAGGCGTTGTTTCTTGATATACATGAGAAGAATTGACAAGTTCAGGATAACAAACGATGGCCTTGCTCGATCAGATTCAAACCGATATGGTGGCAGCGATGCGCGCCAAAAATGAAGTGCGCTTGAACGCGATTCGCATGATCAAAGCGGCGCTGAAGAAACATGAGGTGGATTCGATGAAGCCGCTGGACCCACCGGCCGAGCTACAGGTGCTGGGCACGCTCATCAAGCAGCGCCGGGAAGCCGCGGAGATGTTCCGCAAGGGTGGGCGCGCGGAACTGGCGGACAAGGAAGAAGCCGAGCTGAAGCTGATCGAATCCTACATGCCCGCCGCGCCGAGCGACGAGGAAATCGACGCCGCCATCGCCGCGGCCATGGCCGAAACCGGAGTGACGTCGCTCAAGCAGATGGGCGTGGTGATGAAAGCCACGCAGGCCAGGCTCACGGGCAAACGCGTCGACGGCAAGGCGCTCAGCGAAAAGGTCCGAGCCAAATTGTCGTGAAAGGCTGGTTGCCGGTCCTTGTTGTCTCGGCGTCGGTTGCGTTCGCGCAAGACGCCACGCCCATTTTCGGCACCACGGTGGTGATCCCCTCCGGCCTTCGCGGAGAGATTTATCACATCGGGCGCTTCACGAAGCGGCTCCCGGATTTCCGTAAACGAAAACCCGTGGGGACCATCTACACCTCCTCCCTCGACGTGCCGACCCAGGATTTCGAGCAGGGATTTCCGGGTGTGACGAAACGCTTTGAATGGTTCGCCATCGACTACACGGGCCGGTTCTGGATCGATCAGCCCGGCGCCTACACGTTCTCTTTGCTCTCTGACGACGGCGCCAAGCTATACGTCGACGATCAGTTGGTCATTGATAACGACGGGCTGCATCCACCGCAAGAGAAGCAAGGTAGCGCGCAGCTCGGCGGCGGCATTCATGGAATCCGTGTTTCGTATTTTCAGGGGCCGAGATTTCAGGTCGCACTGCAGTTGAAAATCGCAGGTCCTGGACAGCAACCGCGCATCTTCAGCACGGATGAGTTCAAGCCGCCTGCGGACCCGGAGAAGTGGCGTTTCCCGGCCAAGCCCACCGCGGAACCCTAGTCCGGGTGAAGGTTCGCGAGCACTGCTTTGGCGCGCGGCTCGCTTCGCAGGGGATCGAACATGGGATTCACCTTGGCCGTGATCAGCCAGAGGGCGTGCGTGCTCTATGAATCAGGTCGGGCAGGTCAGCCTCCGTGTGCTGGCTGGTCCAGGAGGGTAGCAAACCTCCCATGGTCAAGTGACCGGACTCCTGCCCTCCAACGCGCTCGTTGACGCTTGCGGTGCTCCCGTCGAATCACCGACTCACAGGACGGACATCTGAGTCGCGACCGGCGCACTGGGCTGTGGGCTTTCAGTGCTTTAGCGATGGCCACCCACTTGCCCTTTCGTCGCGCAGGCACCTTTCCCGGAACGATTAGGGTCGCCGAAGACAATGCCGGCCAAGCGCAAGACCATGGTCGTGACTGGTGCAGCCAATGGAATTGGCGCCGGCGGAACGGACCACGTTGCTCGGAAAGTCGTTCACAAGGTTTCGGGAAGCGGGGCCGGAGGATGAGATGGTGATCTTGGGAAAACACGATCTTTCATGAACCCGGTGAACAGTTCGGTGTCAATCTCGCCCATGCCTCGGCATTTCTGGGCCGTGCTGTTGGCTGGCGGCGACGGAAGCCGGCTACGAGAGTTGACCGTCATGATTGCAGGAGACGATCGCCCAAAGCAGTTCTGCCCGATTATCGGGGCGGAGAGTCTCTTGCGCCAGACACGCGCTCGTCTCGACCCACTCTGCTCCTGCGATCGGCAGGCATTTGTGGTTTCCAATGTGCATCAAAAGTATTACAGTGCGGAACTTGCGGACGCCAAAGAATCACTCGTCATTGCACAGCCCTTGAACCGTGGCACCGCGGTTGGAATTGTCGCCGCGCTCGTACGGATCATGCAGGCTGATCCTGACGCGATTGTGGGAATCTTTCCGTGCGACCATTACTACTCCGAAGTTGAGTCGTTCCGGACCATAGTCAGATCGGCGGCGGCGGGCGCGCAGGAATTTCCCGGGTCACTCGTCATCGTCGGGGCCGAGGCCGAGCACGCGGAAACGGAGTACGGGTGGATCGAACCGGGGTTGGCCGTATCGGAGACGCAAGCCAACCCGCTGTGGCGAGTCAATCGATTCTGGGAAAAGCCGGCGTTGCCTCAGGCGCAAGCTCTTTTTGAAAACGGCTGCCTCTGGAATACCTTCGTCACCGTCGGCAGCGCGGCAACTTTCGTCGAGCTGCTTTGTTCCGAGGTCCCCCATGTGGTCCTCTCGGTGACACGCGCGCTGGCCGATAACAATCTGGCTCGTGCCTACGATCGGCTGCCGAGCGTAGACTTCTCGCACGACATTTTGGCCCATCAGGCGCAGAGACTTCTGGTGCTTCGTGATTGTGGTTCGGGCTGGGCGGACCTCGGTAGCCCTAACCGGGTGCTCCGCCTGCTCGCCAAGAACGTCAATCCGCCAGCCTGGTTTCGTGAAATAGACAGTTCTTCGCCACAAGTCCGCGCGTTGCGAGAAGCCGTGGCGGCAAAAATCGACGCCGCCGCGGGATGATCGTTTCCCGCATGCGACGATGTCTTCCAATCCGCCTCCCGAGTTTCAGCGGCGTTCCAAGCATCGGTCGGGGTCACGACCCGTACTGTAGCCTCCATCCGGAATACAGATTGACATCCGACCAAATGCCGCGTCGGGCATTCGCCAATAGCCATACCCGGGGCCGGCGGGCGTGCTCCAGGCGTTGTAGCGACAGCAAGTTTGCGAGCCAGGAACGTGCTACCCAGAAGGCCCCGCACGTGCATGCAGTGATCCGTGTGGCCGGGGGGTCGACCCCAAGCCGGGGTTCTTCCGGCCAACCGACATTACCCAACAGGGAGATTTACAGTGAGCCTCATCGACAAAGCGCTAAAAGCAAACCAGACCTACGCGAAGAAACACGATCGAAAACTAGGGGCGCATCCAACGCCCAAAATCGCAGTTGTGACTTGCATGGATCCCAGACTTTCAGACCTGCCTGAAATCCTGGGGCTGCCAAATGCCGATCTCGACGTCATCCGAACCGGCGGGCCGGCGGTGACCGAAGATGTGCTCGGAGAGCTTGTCGTTTCCACGCGCATCCTCGGAACGAAGGAGATCATGCTCCTTAATCACACCGGCTGCGGATTCACGACATTCACCGACGGGGAGCTAAATGCGAAACTCACAGCTTTAACCGGCGACGCCTCGCCCGCTCCGATGCGCTTCTTCTCCTACAAGGATCCCGAACAGAACACACGGGAACAGATAAAGAAGGTCAGATCCCATCCGTGGATCGCCAAGGAAGTTCCCGTGCGCGGTTTTATTTTCGACGTCGAAACCGGTCTTATCAGGGAAGTACACCAGGCTTCGCACGACGCTGCTGCCTGAAGGGCGGTGGCTTCGCGATGCAGCCAACGTATTGTTAGTGCAGCTCCCAACCGCGCCTGTTGCCCGATACTGTACTTCGCAGGGGGAATCGGATTGGCTCAGCAAACTGCAGAACCGGAGCGTTGCTTGTCTTCGAACTCGTTCAGATCGAAGGACCCGGCTCGGACAGCGATTCCCCTTGCAATGCTGATGGTTGCGATTCCCCTATTGGCTCAAAGGCCGCCGGCGTCGCCCGATCGCCCCTGGCACACCTCCGATGAACGCGAAATCACAAACTATGGGAAGCGCGTGGGCCGGGCGGCGTTTCCCATCGAACCCGGGAAGGCCTACTCCTTGGCGGAGCTGATCGATCTGGCTGAAGCGCATAACCCCGAGACGCGCGTCGCTTGGGAGAACGCCCGCGCTCAAGCAGCAGCCCTCGGAATCGCACGCAGCGAACTATACCCGACCTTGTCGGCTGTGGCGCTCTCGGGTGTGGATCGCGCGGAGATTCCCCTGGGCACTCGGTTCTACCGCTTCACGATTCCGGAGGCTGAGGCGTCGCTGGAGCTCAATTACACGATCCTTGACTTCGGGGCCCGCCGTGGCCGAATCGCCGCACAGAGCGCGCGGCTACTGGCAGCGAATTTCGGTTTTAACGACGTTCATCGGAAGCTCGTCTTTCAGGTTCAGCAGGCCTATTATCGCCTGCTGAATGCGTTAGCCCAGGACACCGCCGCAAGAGCAAGTTTGGCCAATGCGGAGGCGGTCGAGCAAGCCGCTGAGGACCGGCTACGGAATGGTTTGGCAACCCTGCCCGACGTTCTGGAGGCTCGCAGTGCCACCGCGCAATCGCAATACGATCTGCAGGCGGTGCTCGGGGCGGAGGAAAGCGCCCGGGGTGACTTGGCTACGGCTTTGGGAGCCCCTGCCGCCACCATGATTCGCGTCGAGCCGCTGAGCGAGGTACCTACTCCCGGGTCAATCGGCGAGACCGTCGGGCAGGTGATTGAGCATGCTCTCAACGATCGGCCAGACCTCCAGGCTGGACTGGCTGATATCCGCGCGGCGGAGGCGGAGCGGAAGGAGGCGCGGGCTGCGTACTACCCCAGCTTGAATTTCAGAGCCAGCCCGAGCGTCCAAACGCTTTTCGCTCAACAACAAACACTGCCCTGGGGGCATACAACGGATTTAACCGGCGGTCTAGCCCTCAGTTTAAACTGGACCGTGTTTGACGGAGGCGCGCGTCGCAACCGCCTGATGCAGGCAGAAGCCGGGACCCGGGAGGCCGAGGCGCAGGTCAGCGCCACGCGCGATGACATCGAGGACGAAGTTTGGAACGCCTATTCGAATTTAAACACCGCTTTCCGGCAGCGCGAGGCGGCCACCGCACTGCTGACCTCTGCTACCCAGTCCTACGCCGCCGCTCTTGACTCCTACAGATACGGTGTTCGCAACCTCTTGGACGTCACTGCAGCCCAGAAGGTTCTCGCCCAGGCCCGCTCGGCAGACATCCTGGCGCGGACGCAGGTGCTAGTCACTCTGGCGGATGTGGCGTTCCGTTCCGGTGACGCGATCCAATCCAACAGCAGGAAATCCCAGCCATGAGCACTAAAACACGCGCGCGAATTTTGGGGTTTGCGGTAGTCCTTCCAACGCTCTTCCTGATGAGTTGCGGGCGGGCACCTTCCTTCGATGTCCTGGGGTCGTTTTTCCCAGCCTGGCTGGTCTGCCTGGCGTTGGGCCTGGTGCTCACAGCCGGCGTTCGATGGCTGCTGTTGCGCGTTCATATTGTGATCGCGTTTCCAGTTTTGACGTATCCGAGCCTGACCGCGCTCTTGAGCTTCGCGTTTTGGTTCGCGCTGTTTCGATAGGAGGGACATCCTGATGGCGTCCAATACCGATACGAAAATGGGAAGGGTCCTCGGGGCCGTGCTGAGCGCTGCTATCGTGATTGGCGCAATGGCGCTAGGGCTGGTGGTGCTGTATCAGGTGAACTCCTACCCACGAACCGACGACGCCGAGATAGTCGCGAACTTCATCGGAATCGCGCCTCAGGTGGAGGGTCCCATCCTCCACCTGAATGTACGCGACAACCAGCTCGTGAAGCAAGGAGAGTTGCTTTACGAAATCGATGAACGGCCCTATCGCTACGCCTTGGAGAAGGCAGTTTCCGAGCAGGCGGCCCTGGAGGGCGAGATCGTGGATGAGCAGCGGAGAATCGCGGCGTTGGTGAGCGCGGTTTCCGTTTCCCAGGCAAATATTCAGAGCGCAGACGCTGACGTGACTCGATCGGCGGCGGCGGTGGATGAGGCGCGGGCCGACGTGACAAACGCCGAACAGGGCGTCAGCCGCGCCCAAGCCGAGTGGAGCTACGCGAATAATAACCTGCATCGAATCGAGCCTTTGCTGGTGAAGCAGTTTGTAACTGTGGATCAAGTGGACCGCGCCCGGACCTCGGAGATTGCGGAGGCTCAATCCCTGAAGCAGGCGGAATCTCAGCTGCGGCTGGCGCAGGCCGGGTTGCAGTCTGCGTTGGCTCAAGAGCAACGCTCGCGGGCGGTCCTGATCCAGAGCAAGGCCCAGCACGAACAGGCACAGAATGCGGTCACCACGCTCGAACCCTTGGTGAACCAGCGCGGCGCACGAGCCTCGGCCGTAGAGACGGCCCGCTACAATCTGAACAACTGTCGAGTCTATGCGCCGTTTGCGGCCCGCGTCACGAATCTGACGATTTCAGAGGGCGCCTATGCACACGTCGGCCAGCAGATGTTCACATTGATCGACGCGCGCACGTGGTGGGCGGTCGCCAACTTTCGTGAAGGCCAGCTGCAGCACATCGCTCCAGGAATGCGGGCGGAGGTCTATGTGATGTCCAAACCGGATGTCCGCTTCACGGGCGTGGTGGACAGCATCGGCTTCGGGGTGACTCCGGATGCGGACGTGGTGGGCCGTTTGGCACCAGTCCTTCCGGATGTGCAGAGAACCTTGAACTGGGTGCACCTGGCCACTCGCTACCCGGTTCGCGTGCGCGTGCAAAACCCTCCCCAGGAGCTGTTTCGAGTGAGCGAGTCAGCAGTTGTCGTGATTCGAGGGCGGTGAGGTGGGCACCCTCGCGCACGACCTGCCGGACGTACCCCAGCCATTGGCGTGGCTGTGGGAATTCCTTAAACATGAACTCGCTCCGTATCCAGGCCGGGCCATGACCATGGCGCGCATGGTTCTCGCCGCGACTTTGGTCATGCTGATCTGCAACACGTTCCGCATTCCTTATGCGTTTCTAGGCGGCATCAATGCGCTGCTCATTTCGCGCGAGAGCCCGCGAGCCACTTTGAGCTCGGCGGGAACGATGCTCCTTTTTACCGCCGCCGGCGTAGCCTATGTATTGGTCTCCGTCCAATTTGTGGTCAGTGTCCCACTTCTTCATTTTCTTTGGAACGTAGGCTCGCTCCTCCTGGCCTTCTATGCGCTCACAGTAATAGCCAACTACGGCGCCGTTATGGGATTCGCCCTGGTGATCTCCATCTCCGTCACCGTTTGGGACCGGCACGTGTCGGGCCAGACCAACGTCGCAGGTACGCTTTGGCTTTTCTTGCCGGTCTTCATAGCCGTGGTTGTCACTTCCGGGGTGGAACTGGCCTTTGGACGTATGCGGCCCGGAGACGATATCGTTGTGCCCGTCGCCGACCGTTTGGCCGCGATTCACAGCGTGCTGATTTGCTACTCGGAAGGGCGCCCGGTGGATCAGGCTACCGAAGAAAAGGTCACCCGGTTGGGCATGCTTGGAACATCCACATTGCGGCGTGCTTTGAGCCGGTCAGATTATTCGCCCCAGTACAGGGCGCAAATGAGCGGAGTTGTAGCGCTGGTTGGACGGCTCGTGGATATCACGACAGCGCTCACCCAGCTCAATTTTGAGCATTCGAATTTTGATCAGGAGCATTTGCGGAGCTTGGCTGCGGCCCTTGCGAGCATCCGTGGCGATCTGTTGTCTCGGCGAATTCCGGGCGCGATCCAGGTGAACATCGAGGATGAACCGCACCGTGTGCCTCTGCTGCGGGAGATGGAGAATACGGTCGCGCTCATTCCTGAGGCATTTGCAGGCTCCCGATCCATTGACGAGTATCAAGCGCCTTCCGAAGCGACGCCAGGATCAAGGCTCATCGCCGCCGACGCGTTCGCCAATCCAGAGCACTTTAGGTTCGCGCTGAAAGGGTGCTTGGCGGTGAGCGCGTGCTACGTCATCTATAACTCCATCGACTGGTCTGGCATGGGTGTATCGGTGATGCTCACCTGTTTCTCGACTGCGCTCTCCACGATCGGCACATCTCGGCAGAGGCAGCTGCTGCGCTTCGCGGGCTTCGTGACGGGTGGTCTTCTAATAGGCATGACCAGCCAGGTTTTCATTCTGCCGTACGTCGATTCGATTGCAGGATTCACGGTTTTCTTCGTGCTCGTCACAGCGCTAGCCGCGTGGTTCTTGACGTCCAGCCCGCGATTATCGTTCTTCGGGCTGCAACTGGCTGCGGTGTTCTACGTGATCAACATAAATCAGAAGTTCGCCAGGGACACCTCGCTCTCCGTGGCGAGGGACCGCGTTGCCGGGGTCTGCCTGGGGCTACTGATGATGTGGCTGATATTCGATCAACTCTGGAGCGCCCCGGCGAGTGTCGAGATGAGGAACGTATTCGTTTCCACTTTGCGTCTGCTAGCTCAGTTCACGCGGGAGCCAGTTTCGACCGATATCCAGCCTTCGATCCAGCGCACCTCCGCTCTTCGCGAAACGATCAATACTCAATTTGACAAGGCGAGATCACTGGCCGACGGGGTCCTTCTCGAGTTCGGCCCCTCGCGGCCCCACGACCTGGTTTTGCGCGACCGCATCAAGAGATGGCAACCCCAGTTGCGGGCGCTCTTCCTAATGCGGATTGCATCCCTCAAGTACCGTCTCCAATTGCCGGGCTTCGTATTGCCGGAGGCTGTGACCGCTTCGCTTCAGGCGTATGATGAATGTTCCGCTCAGGTGCTCGAGAATATAGCGGATCGAATCGAGGGTAAGACGTCGCAAGGAGGACCTGAGGACTTCTCCGCACTCCTGGAACAGACGCTGGGAGCGTGTCGGATAGACGAGCGGGCACTACTGCTCTCCGAGCACGGTGCTACCTTCGTCCCTTTGCTTCGTCAGATTGACCGATTGACAATCCGCCTGGCAAACCAGATCGAACTGGCAATTCCGCTGTAGAGCCGCCCTTTGGGGCTTGGGCAAGATGGTTCTTGGGGCGGTCTCGGTGTCGGCGGATCGACTCTAGTCAACAAACCGGACCTTCCAAGAACCTGACAAAGCAGCTCGATCAAAACGGCCCCGCGATTGCTCTTGTACGCCGCAATGACGCTTGCCACGTCCAAGTTTGCGGCGACCGGAGTCGCAGCACGAGACTTCCGCGCCGTTAGCGCGTGACGGCCGTCAGTGGAGGCAGATATGGATCTGAGGGCGAATAGAGAGTTGCAGGACCTGTGTATCAACACGATCCGAATGCTCTCGGCGGATGCTGTCCAGAACGCGAACGCCGGTCATCCCGGCATGCCGATGGGCGCCGCCGCTATGGCCTACACCCTTTGGACGCAGTTTCTCAGGCATAACCCTCGGAACCCGCAGTGGTTCGACCGCGATCGCTTCGTGTTGTCTGGTGGACATGGGTCGATGCTGCTCTACAGCTTGCTGTATCTCTCTGGTTACGACCTGCCGCTCGAAGAGATCAAACATTTCCGAAAATGGGGGAGCAAAGCGGCAGGTCACCCTGAGCGTGGTCTAGCGCCCGGCGTCGAGGTCACCACGGGACCACTGGGGCAAGGATTCGCCAACGGCGTGGGCCTGGCGATTGCTGAAGCGTGGCTGGCGGCGCGCTATAACCGGCCTGGACACAAGATCGTCGATCACTACACGTACGCGATCTGCGGCGATGGCGATCTGATGGAGGGTATCAGTCAGGAGGCCGCCTCTTTGGCCGGGCACTTGCGCCTGGGGAAGCTCATTTATCTGTACGACCAGAATCACATCTCCCTTGCTGGGGCCACCGAAATCGATTTCACCGAGAACGTGGCAAAACGCTTCGAAGCGGCGGGCTGGCACACTCGCATGGTTCCGGATGGCAACGACACCGAAGACGTTGCACGCGCGATTCGCGAAGCCCAGGCCGAAGATGAAAGGCCATCGCTAATCCTGGCGCGAACGCATATCGGCTATGGCAGCCCTCATAAACAGGACAACTTCAGCGCGCATGGGGACCCGCTGGGAGAAGAAGAACTGCTAGCCACCAAGAAAGCCTTGGGGTGGCCGAGCATGGACAAGTTCTACCTGCCCCAGGACGCGGTGGAATATTTCCGTCTGGCGGTTCCGCAGGGCGCGCAATTGGAAGACGAGTGGCGAAAGAAGTTCGACGCTTACAAGCAAGCGTTTCCAAAGGAAGCCGCCGAGTTCGAGAGCATCATGAGCGGCGGGCTTCCTCAGAACTGGGATGCCGATCTACCAAAATGGAAGCCCACCGATAAACCGTTGGCAACTCGCGCCGCAGCCGGCGAGGCGCTGAATGCTCTGGCCAAGCACATTCCCAACCTGATGGGCGGGTCAGCGGACTTGAACCCATCGACCAGGACGGCCCTTAAGGGTCTGGGGGATTTCCAATCGCCGGAAGTGTCGGGGCCGGGAACGCTGGGCGCTGTCGGCGGGGAGTGGAGCTATGCGGGGCGGAACATTGCCTTCGGTGTTCGCGAGCACGCCATGGGAGCGGCCGTGAACGGGATAGCCGCACATGGGGGCGTGCTGCCCTTCAGCGCAACATTTTTGATGTTTTCTGACTATATGAAGCCTGCCATCCGCCTGGGGGCCTTGAGTCATCTCAATGCGATCTACGTGTTCACGCACGACAGCATCGGACTCGGGGAGGATGGCCCCACTCATCAGCCGATCGAGCATCTCGCCGGCTTGCGCGCAATTCCCGGGCTTACTGTCATCCGTCCTGCTGACGGCAACGAAGCCACGGAGGCGTGGGCGTTTGCAGTTCAACATGACGGTCCGACGCTGCTGGCGCTGACGCGGCAGGCAGTCCCACATCTTGACCGCAGCGAGGCGAAAAATCCCGGGGTCGCGCACGGTGCCTATGTGCTCGCGGACGCCGACGGCGGTTCTCCGGATGTGATCCTCATCGGCACCGGCTCCGAAGTCAGTCTCTGCGTTCTGGCGCGGGAGAAGCTGAAAAATTTCGGCGTAAAGGCACGCGTGGTCAGCATGCCGAGTTGGAGCCTGTTCGAGGCCCAGGAGGCTTCTTACCGTGAGAGCGTTCTTCCGCGAACCATCAAGAAACGCGTCACGGTGGAGGCCGGCTCACCGCTAGGATGGGATCGCTGGGCAGGCGACGAGGGCGCGGTCATTGGTGTGGAGCGCTTTGGAGCGTCGGCGCCCGGCCAGGACGTGCTTACCCATCTGGGGTTCACGGCGGATCACGTCACGGCGGCCGCTCTTCGCCTCTTGGGCAAAAACAACGAAGCCGATCTGGAATACAAATCTGAAGCAACGTTGGTGGGGCGCAGCGCCTAACGTGCGCTCTGGGGCGGTCCGGATCAGGCCGTGCGCGTGACCATCCGCCAAAACCCTGCTCTTGCCCTAACCTCCGGCTGAAGAGCGAGGCTCCAAATCCCGGCCAGCGATTTGCATCAAGCGAAGGGCGGCAACCACAGGGCTGTACATTCCGACGAGTCTGCCGCTGCCATCGGCGGCAACGACCGGCATGATGTCGATGTCGTTGCTGAGAAACTCCGCGGTCGCACTGAGTACGCCGTCTGTCTCCTTAAGACTGGGTGGATTTTTTTGCATGAAGTCGCGGACCGGCGTTTCGAACGGCAGACCTCGACCAAGCGCGCTGAAAAGCTCCCGCCGACTGCAATAGCCTCTCAGGATTCCGCCTTCTGCGATTGGGAAGGCCGCATACCCGTCCTGAAACTTCTCCACCGTATCGGCCAAGGTAAGTTCGGGCGGCAAGGTCTGGAGGGAACCAGTCATGACATCCCGCACGGTGAGGGTCCCTACGGAACGATGCCTGGCCACCATTGCCGTAAACCGCGTGTAGGCTGTCCTCGCGAACAGCGCAAGCTCCAGCTCTTTCTGCAGCAGGCCAAGAGACTCGGCTAGCGCGCTGAAATCCGCGCGATCGATAACAATCACGTCCAGCGGCGTTTCCGCTTTGACCGACGCCGGGTAGGTTGAGCCTTCGAGAAACGCGATCTCCCCGAAGTGGTCTCCCTTCGTCCACGTAACGACAGGCGTGCCGGCAGACTCATCCAGGTAAAGACCGGCGCTACCGGCCTTGACCACAAACATACCGGCGGCCGGATCGCCCTTGCGACATACAAAGTCACCGGCGCCGTAGTGGGCCTGCCTAAATCGCTGCTGTTGCTCTACGCGCACCTGTACCACGTTGGGCTTGAAGAAAAGATCCCAGGTCCAGTCTACGACCACATTGAGCTTACGCCCGATGGTGGGAATCTTCATCAAGTAGACACATCTCCAAAGAAGCCACGCGAGCAAACCGGAGAATTTAAAACGATAGATTTCCGCGACGCCGTTCTTGTGACCGATTGTAGCCAGGAGCCCTTGCGGGCGAAAGTGGAACGGCCGCGTTGCTTCTCCGCGCTGGAACCGAACCAAATTAGCAGCCAGTTGCTGGGCTTGGCGCAATGCAAACTGCGCTGTAGGGGGCGAGATCTTTGCATTCCAGGCATTCGGAACCGCCGCACAGTCTCCGAACGCCCACACGTTGGCCGAACCCGTCACCCGCATGTCAGGTTCAGTCTTCAACCTGCCCCGTTCCACTGGCAACCCGATTTTCTGGATGAGGACCACCGGAGCCGTCCCGATTGAACAAACAATTAGTCCCGCGTCTATCCGCTCGCCTGTACGTAAACGGACGTATCGCGCTGTAACTTCTTTGACCTCCGTATTCAGCCTGACGTCGAGACCGTTCTGACGGAGTTTTCGCAGAGCAAACTCCGACAGCGAATCGTGTTGAAATTCAGGAACAATTCTTGCGCCTCGTTGTAGAAGCACCATCCGCGGTCGGCAGTGGCGTAACTGCGGATAGAAGGGCATGATATTCCGCATGAGGTCGAACAGGTGACCCGCTGCTTCCACTCCTGTGAATCCGCCGCCGACCACCACAATGGTCAGTAGCCGTTCTCGCTCGGCATCGTCGGACTCGGCCGCCGCCTGCTCAAAACGTGTGATGACCTCGTTCCCCAAGCTGAAGCCGTCGCCCACTGTCCTGAGCGTATGAGCATGGGCTGCCATGCCGGGGACTTCATCGAGGTTGACGGCTGAGCCACAGGCGAGAACCAGATGAGCGTAGGAAAGTGTCGCTTTCCGGCCGTCCAGGCGCGTGTACTCAACCTCATTTTTCTTCAGATCGACGCCTGTCACCTTCGCCGTAAGCCAGGTCGCGCCGCGGGCGATCTGCCGGCCTGACATGACTACGTCGAGCGCTGAAAGAGAGCGGCCCGCTACTTCCGCTAGCATGGGCGTAAAAACCATGTGGTTTTCACTGCTGATGACTACGACTTCAACGTCCGGCGCAAGGCGTCGACTGAGTTGCTCAGCCAGGGTTACACCCGCAAATCCCCCGCCGACGATGACGACTCTAGCGCCTTCCATCTTGGCAACTTCCTGCTTGTTAGGCGGGTGGCGGCAATTGGCTGCACACAATCATTTTCGACGGTCGTCGAAAAGCACAATCGCAACGCCATTCCAGGTATCTCGTCCGGCGCAGTGCGGCGGCTTGTCCCGAAGAGGAACAATTCCCACGTCACTGTGCACGAGGTGAAAATGCGCCTCAAGGTATTCGCGAACCAGATCCGCACGTCTTCGCGAGGTGACGAATTGCTGGTCGGGCCTTCCCGTACTGGAGTAACCTTCGACGATAACCAAATGATCCGGCAGTGAATCCACTATGGGTGAGACCGCGTTGTCAATCGCCTGGCGGCCACCTTCCAGCAGTCGCACTGCGCCGTTGCTGCCGGTAGTAAAAAGCTTCGCTGCGTCCAGCCAGGCCCGAGACCCGCAAGCATTCTGGCGTTGACACGCCTTGAGGTAATCGGCCGGCGACAATTGCTCCAAATTATAAAAACCGCGCTTTTTGAAAAAACCCCGGAAGAAGAATTCGTGCTTCAGCGCTTCCGTGTCGTCCGCGAGACTGGCGGTTCCACGATTCAGGTTGGAAAGTGTCTCGCGAATATTGGCTGCCCCATCCTCGCCCATGTTGTCCGGCCCCAAAGCGCCGTGGAGCGCCTGATTGAGTTGTGCCGACATCGCCTGCACGTTCTCGAGAATTGCCTGCGCTTTGGATGCGAGGTCCCGGGACTGCACATCCGCAAGAATCCGGTCGGCGCGCGCCGATGCGTCGCTCAGGTTTGAGGTAGCCTGCCGTGCACTGGCCAGGGTCGCCTGCAGCTGCTGCCTGGTGGCCTCATCTTTCAAGAGCAAGCCCGCCGGCCCTTTGCCCGCATTTAAGTCCGACACAATTCCGTTGATCGTGTCAGTGATCTGACTGGCATTGCTGGCCAGCCTTTTGATGTCCGGCTGCACCACTGTAACCAGACCGTCAACATGGTTCACGGTCCTGGTCACGGAATCCAGCGCGACGTCGAGACGCCCGTGAAGGTCGGTGACACTGCCTTGTACGTTATCCAGCAGGGCGGAACTCTTGTCCAAGAGTACGGAACCTTTTTCCAGCGCCGCACCTATGTCGAAGGGCTCCTTGCTCGGAAGCGTGGCTCCGTCCGGCGCCTCCGCGGCGCTGCTCGTGCCCTCCCGGATGAACACATACTTGTCGCCGACGATGCCCTCGGTCCGAATCGAGACCAACGAATCGGTGCGGATCATTCCTCGCGCGTTCGCTCTTACCTGAAGCTTTAGCCGGAACTTCGACGCGGGGCTGGCCGGAATGTCAATGGCCTTGACCTCGCCCGCCTCGATACCCGCAACTCGCACCTCCGCACCCCGCGGCAATCCGCCGAGGTCCGAGAAATCCGCGTAGAACTGCACATGTTTGCTAAAAACATCGTGGCGATTCCCGATTAGAAACAGGATTGCCGAGAACAGCCCGATGCCCACGATGAGGAACAGCCCGATGGCCCAGGTGTGAATGCGCATATCTATTCCGCCCCGGAGACCAGTGCTCTGACCAGAGCGTTTTGATTCTTCGTTAGCTCGTCCATGCCGCCTACTGCGATGAGATTGCCATTGTTTAAAACTCCAACGCGGTCGGCGATACGGCGAGCTTCGCGGGTGTCGTGAGTGACGATCACCATCGTGGTGCTGTCTCTTTTTCGGACCCGCAATAAGAGGTCGTCGATCTCCGCAGCCGTCACGCGATCCAGCCCGCTGACAGGCTCGTCAACCAGCAGGATACTGGGACTGAGCATCAGGGCTCGAGCCAGTCCCGCCCGCTTGCGCATGCCTCCTGATAACTCCGACGGCATTTTCCGGCCGTCTTGCCCCAAGCCCACATCATCCAGGTTCTTTTGAACGATGCTCTCAATCTCTTCTTCCGGCTTCTTCTCCCGCAAACGCTTCAACGGCAGCGCGAGGTTGTCATGGAGCGACAACGAATCGAAAAGGGCGCCGCTCTGAAAAAGGAAGCCGATTCGGCTTCTTACCTTCGACAGTCCGTCTTCGTCCATCCCGACAATGTTGTGGTCTTCAACGCAGATGGCGCCGGCGTCCGGCTGTATCAAGCCGATCGTGAGTTTCAAGGTCACGCTCTTGCCCATTCCACTTCGCCCCAGGAGGCAGAAAGCTTCTCCGGGTGCAACTTCGAACGAAACGTTGTTGAGAACCGCCCGTCCGCCGAACGAGCGGGACACTTCGTGGAAGGAAATCGCAGGAGGATTCGCGCCGTTCATAGAGCCGTATCCGGGAACAGGAAGAAGATCGTCTTCACCAGAACAACGTCGATCAGGATAATAGCGAGCGAGGAAATAACCACACTGTTGGTGGCAGCGCGCCCGACACCGTCAGCCCCCTCGTCGGTCGTGTACCCGAGATACGAGGAGATCAGACCAATCACGGCTCCGAAAATGGCCGTTTTGAGGGTCGGGGGAATAAACGCCGCCCAGCTCACATCGTGGAAAGCGCGCGAAACATAGAGCAGGATAGATATATTGGAGGTTGCGCGCTCCGCTAAGTAGCCTCCCGCAAGCCCCACTACATCCATGAAGACCGTCAGTATGGGGAGCGCAATCGAGCAGGCGATGACGCGGGGGATGACCAGCATCTTGAAGGAATCGATGGAAAGCACCTCGATCGCGTCGATCTGCTCAGTTGCGCGCATGTTTGCCAGCTCCGCGCCAATGCCCGCTCCCACTCGCCCAGCCACTAGCAGTCCGGCCAGAAGCGGTCCAATTTCGTTGAAGAACGCCAACGACTGAACTTCGGGCATCTTGGCTTCAGCCCCAAACTGGACCAGGGTGCTCCGCGTGTGAAGGGACAGGACAAGCCCTAAAGCGAGGCCCGAAGACAGGACCAGGGGCAGCGACTTCCACCCAGCCGCCTCGATCTGCCGCAAGATCATCTCGAATTCAAAGGGCGGGACCAGAACTCGCTGCGCGGCGCGCAGCGCAAACAGACCGATGTTCCCGATGAAGTCAAGATATCTACGCATATGCTTTTCGCGCTGTTTCGACAGAGCCGGGTTCGGAGGCACCCATGCCTCCGAATCCACTGCACCCCGCGGAGCCCTGGTGCATTAGTGACTGGACGCTTGCGCGATAGTCGCGACGAACGTCCGTGCGCTCGAGGGCGCCGTCGCTCCCGCGATGATTTCGCCGTTACTCAGCGTCCTTCCATAAAGGGCTTTGTTGCCGGAGTCATCGGGTTTCAGAGTTGCACCGTCAAGATCGAAGCCCGCGAAGGCCCCCTTGGTCTGGCCGTAAAGAAGAATCTTCGAATTGGCATCGCCATGTGCCGACGCGCCATTTCCCCAGGCAGCCGAAGCGTCCGAACCGATCGCGAAACGATCCGAGAGCACCTTGGAGCGCAAGTCTCTGTCCATCGACAAGATCACGATGTTCATTTGCTCGCCTCCGAGCTGCACTCCCAAGCTGCCGCTATCCAGCGCAATCGCACCGGGTGCCGACCAGTTGCCGCCGTTCCGGCACGAAATGAATCCTCGTCCGTGGCCAACTCCAACGACAACGGCTCCTTTCTTGAATCCGGGTATCACCACGACGCAATCGGCGCTGGCGAGTTTTCCCACGGGGATGCTGCCTGATTGAGTCATCTTGTTGAGAACAGCGGTAGCTTTCCCAAGTCGCGCGGCGGTGTTATCCTCTCCCGCCGCGCTGACAACGGCGGCGATCGTCACTAACAGAAGGGTTTGCGTTTTTCGCATGACTGTGGTCCTTTCGTGCCGCGTGAATGCACGCAGCATTCCAATCGCACGCATCGAAGCTTCGCCGCGCATAAAGGCCGCAGAGCCTGCGCGGGAGCGCTGCGACGATGACCGGTTGTCGACGCGCTGTGTCGTCACCTGACACTGACGGCGAAGCGTTCCTGAGTGCGCAGGACGTATGTGGATAAATCAGCGGTGAAGGCTGGTCCTGTGTCGCGCACGTACGGGGATCGCAGCGCCGGAAGTATTACAAGCTGCCGGCACGGCGCTGGAGATAAGACGGGCGCGGAGGTGCGAGCCGAGCGGTCAGGATCGACGACCAGCCGGCAAATCGAGTCGGGCTGTCGACTCCGAATGCGGACATCCGCGCCGACGGTTTCCCGGCCGCGCAGAAGTTGCAGGGCCTTAGCAAAGGCCCTGTTGTTGCCCATCAGGCGGTGCAAGGGTGTAACAAATGAACTTGACAAAAGAGGGAGGTTTCGCAATTGGCGGATACGCGGGTGCCCATCAGTCGGGCGGTCAAAGAGTTGGAGAAAACGTTCCACTTCGGAACGGTCCGCGGGATCGAAGTCGCGAAGCAACCTCTGCGCCGGCGACAAGCGCGTGATCGAGCGCGGCCAGAGCTACCCGCCCGGATCCAAGATCGGTACTAACGGGACGAATTTCAGCCTTTATTCGCGCGCAGCGACCCGGGTTGAATTGCTGCTATTCGATCACGAGGATGACGCCAGCCCCGCCCGCGTGATCGGCCTGGACGCCGCGACGAATCGCTCGTATCACTACTGGCATGTCTTCGTGCCGGGCATCGAAGCCGGCCAGCTGTACGGATATCGCGTCCACGGGCCGTGGGAGCCGGCGAACGGTCACCGGTTCGATGCGAGCCGCGTTTTACTGGACCCATACGCGCGCGCCGTGGCAGTTCCTGTGGAGTATAGCCGGGCAGCAGGTGCGCCGGCCATGAAGAGCGTGACCGTCGATTCCCGCGATTATGACTGGGAAGGCGACCGGCCTTTGCAACGGCCGGCCTCCCGCACAGTGATCTACGAAATGCACGTACGGGGTTTTACGCGGCATCCGAACTCCGGTATCGCGGAGAACCTCCGCGGCACATATCGCGGGGTGATCGAGAAGATTCCTTACCTCCAGCAACTCGGCATCACAGCCGTGGAGTTGCTGCCGGTGTTCCAGTTCGACTCTCACGACGCTCCGCCCGGGCTCAGGAACTACTGGGGCTACGCGCCGGTTTCGTTTTTCTCCCCCCATCGCGCTTACAGTTCACGACAGGATGCAGCCGGGCCGGTCCATGAATTCCGGGACATGGTGAAAGCACTGCATCGCGCAGGCATCGAGGTCATCCTCGACGTGGTCTTCAACCACACCGCCGAAGGAGACCACACCGGCCCGACTTTCAGCTTCCGCGGAATCGACAACAGCACTTACTACATGCTGCACTCCGACCGTTCATATTACGCCGATTACAGCGGTACCGGAAACACGGTGAACGCGAACCACCCGATCGTGCGGCGCATGATCGTCGACAGCCTGCGTTACTGGGTGCAGGAGATGCACGTCGACGGATTCCGTTTCGACCTGGCCTCGATTCTGGATCGCGACGCGTCAGGCCGGCCAATGCTGGATCCGCCGGTGCTATGGGACATCGAGTCGGATCCCGCGCTGGCGGGAACCAAGCTGATCGCCGAGGCTTGGGATGCTGCCGGGCTCTATCAGGTCGGGACCTTCGCGGGGGACAGTTGGCGGGAGTGGAACGGGCAGTTCCGTGACGACGTGCGGAGTTTGTTCCGCGGCGACGACGGAGCCGTGGCTCGGGTCGCGGACCGAGTGCTGGGCAGCCCGCAAATCTACGGCCGCAAGGAGCGCGAGCCGGAGGTTAGCGTGAACTTCGTCACCTGCCACGACGGATTTACCCTGAACGATCTCGTGTCCTACAGTGTGAAGCACAACGAGGCGAATGGGGAATCGAACCGCGACGGCGCCGGCGACAACCGAAGCTGGAACTGCGGCAAAGAGGGGCCAAGCGGCGATGCCGCGGTGGAAGCGCTGCGTGAGCGGCACATCCGGAATCTGCTGGCTTGCACGATGATTTCCCTCGGCATGCCGATGATCACGATGGGCGATGAGGTCCGGCGAACCCAAGGCGGGAACAACAACGCGTATTGTCAGGATAACGAGACGAGCTGGTTCGACTGGTCGCTGGTTTCAAAGCATGCCGGCTTGCTGCGTTTCGTCCGCCTTTTGATCGAGCGCCGCCTCGCGCGCGATATGGCCGCGGAGCCGGGCGTGGAATCGCTGATCCACCTGCTCCGCGAATCCAGCAAGGCGTGGCACGGCGTCCACCTGAATCAACCGGACTGGAGCCATTCCTCCCACAGCATCGCGCTGACCGCGGAGATCGTCAAGAACCGGCTCTTCATTCACTGGATACTCAACGCCTGGCAGGAGCCGCTCGATTTCGAATTGCCGAAGGAATGCGGGCCGTGGAACCGGTGGATCGATACCAGCCTCCAGACTCCGGAGGACATCGTCTCCTGGGGGGAAACGCGGCCTGTCCTCGACAGGTCCTATCGGGCTGCCCCGCATTCGGTGGTCGTATTGTTTTCCTCAATTCCCTGACTGTCTTGAGGCGCGCTCCGGACAGTTCTTGCCCTGATTGCTGTAAATTAGAACAAGGCGACGATCATGATAGCGGCGCTTGCTCGGGCATGCGTTGCGCTCGGAACGCATCCAGGAGGAATAGGCCATGCGGAGCATCACACCACCCATTTCCCTCGCCGGCTCCCAACTCGTTGAAACCCGGCACGTCTGCGCGTTTTTTAACAACGACGAGGAAGAATATCGCGTCTTGCTCCCTTTCATCAAGGACGGGTTGAAATGCGGCCACAAGGCCGTTCACGTCCTAAACCCGGAGCAGCGTCCGGACCATCTGCGGCGCCTGGCTGCCGCAGGCATCGACCCGGCGGCCGCGCAGCAGAACGGCCAACTGGAGCTTCGGACCAACACCGAGGTGTACCTTCCCGATGGCCGGTTCGACCAGGATCGAATGCTGGAGGTGTTCGAGCAGTTGGCCAGTGGAAACGCCCCGGGAGGATTTCCGCTCAGCCGCATTTGTTGCCGCATGGACTGGGCTGCCGAAGATCGATCGCATGTCGACAACGTGATCGAGTTCGAGTCCCGTGTAAATGATGTGTGGCGCCGTCACGACGACGCGGTCATCTGCACTTACCATCACGGGCAGTTTGGAGGCGACGCGGTGATTGACATTATGCGGACGCATCCGATGGTCATCGTCGGCGGCATGCTTCAGCACAACCCTTTCTATGTGCCGCCGGATGAGTTTCTGCGCGAATTCCGCCAACGGCGTGGTCGCAGCAGCTCGCCTGCGACCGCCTGAAATATGGATCTGCAACCCGGAGATCTCGCAGAGGAAATCAAGCACCTTCAGCGTTGCAATAATGATCTGGTCAGCCTCCTCGCCCTTCCTGCCATGTGGAGTGGCGCGGAGCCATCGCAGATTGTTCATACGTTGCTCGATGCGCTTCTGCGCATGCTCCAGTTAGAGCTGGTTTATGTAAGGTTGAAGGACCCGGGCGGCCAGGCGCCGATCGACATGGTTCGGTTCGCTGGATCGCTAAGGCCGAGGGAGGAGATCGGCAAGGCCCTCAGCCACTGGTTGGAGGCCGGCCCGCTGGAATGGCCTCCGCTGATACCGAACCCTCTTGGAGACGGAGACCTTCGGATCGTCCCGTTGGAACTGGGGCTGCAGGGTGAAATTGGCGTAATGGTAGCAGGGTCGGAGCGGATGGATTTCCCCCAGCAAACCGAAAGACTGATACTGAGTGTGGCCGCGAATCAAGCGTCCGTCGGGCTGCAAGCCGCGCGGCGGCTCAGCGAACAAAAGCATGTCACAAGCACACTCGATCAGCGTGTCGCGCAACGAACTGCAGAACTCGCCGCGGCCAACGAAGAGCTGCGGCAACAAATTGCCGACCGCAAACGGGCGGAGGAATTCCATCGCGTGGTTGTCGAAACCGCCAGCGACGCCGTGGTGAGTATCGATCATAGAGGCAATATTGTGTTGTGCAATCACGCTACGACACGAACCTTCGGTTACGAACTATCGGACTTGATTGGGAAACCTTTGACCATCCTGATGCCGGAATACCTGCGGAACTTGCACGAGGCAGGCCTCGCGCGCTACCTGGAAACCAATCGCCGGCACATGAATTGGCAAAGCAGCGAGTTGATGGGCCGGCGCAAAAATGGAGAAGAGTTCCCCGTTGAGGTTTCGTTCGGGGAAATTACCAGCAACGGTCGTCGGGTCTTCACGGGCTTCATCCGCGACATCAGTAGACGGAAGCAGGCCGAGGAAGCGGTACGGGCGAGCGAGCGCGATCTTAGTTTGATCATTGAGACGATCCCCGGCTTGGTTTGGTGCGCAGCTCCGGACGGTGAGCTGAATTACATCAACCAGCGGTTATTGGACTACACGGGTACGAGCGCCGGAGCCTGGGCGCAGCTCGGCTGGAAAAACCTTCTCCACCCGGATGATGCGGAGCCGACTGCCTTGGCTTGGGCGCAGGCTGTCGCAACCGGCCAGCCGCATCAAACTCAATGCCGATTCCGCCGGTCCGATGGCGTCTACCGATGGTTTCAGGTGCTCGGTCAGCCCGCGCGGGACAGCGCAGGCAAAGTACTTCGTTGGTACGGCTTACTGATCGATATCGATGACCGGAAAAATATCGAGGAAGCCCTGCGCAGTAACCAGGAGCGGTTGTCGCGAGCGATCCAAACGGCTACGGTTGGCGAATTTGCCGCTGCGATCGCACACGAAGTGAACCAGCCTCTGGCCGCGGTAGTAACGAACGGTCAGGCCTGCCTGCGTTGGCTTGCGGCGCAGCCTCCGGGTATCGCCAAAGCGCAAGAAGCCGCTGAAAGGATCGTCCGCGACGGTAAGGAAGCCGGAGAG
>DATJNO010000064.1:0-23120 GCA_035508055.1 Bryobacteraceae bacterium
GCGTTTGTGTTACGCTTCTGACAAACGATGCCTGATCTTCTTGCCAAAAAGCCTCTGGAGATGATTCGCGATGAGGCGAGCGAATCGGGGGAACATGCGCTGCGGCGCGTCCTGGGGCCGACGAACCTGGTGGCGCTGGGCATCGGGGCCATCATCGGCACGGGTATCTTCGTGCTTACGGGTTCGGTGGCGGCGCAGAATTCCGGGCCGGCCATCGTGCTTTCCTTTACTCTGGCGGGACTGGGCTGCGCGTTCGCGGGCTTATGTTACGCCGAATTCGCGTCGCTGATTCCGATCGCTGGATCGGCTTACACGTACGGTTACGCGACGTTAGGCGAGATTTTCGCTTGGATCATCGGGTGGGACCTGATTCTGGAATATGCTTTCGGCGCCGCAACCGTCGCTTCGGGCTGGAGCGCTAACATCGTGCAGCTGCTGGCGCGGCTGGGCATTGAACTGCCGCCGCAACTGATCGACACTCCCGGCAAGACGCTGGTTCTTTACAAGGGCTTATGGCAACCGGCATCCTCTCTGCCCACGGGAATCAACGCGACGGGTCTTCCGCACGCCACGGCCGTGTTCAACCTGGTGGCTTTTCTTGCGATCGCCATCGTGACAACGATTCTCGTCATCGGCATCCAGGAATCCGCGACCATCAATAGCGTCATTGTGTTCGTTAAGGTAGGCACAGTCCTGATTTTCATCGCGGTCGCGGGCGCGTTTTTGTTGCAGCATCTGCCGCAGGCCAAAGCCAACTGGACGCCGTTCGTTCCCCCCAACCAGGGCGAGTTCGGACAATACGGCTGGTCGGGTGTGCTGCGCGGCGCGGGCAAGATCTTCTTCGCCTACATCGGATTCGACGCCGTTTCGACCGCGGCGCAGGAAGCCAAGAATCCACAGAAAGACATGCCGGTAGGCATTCTGGGATCGCTCACGCTGTGCACCGTCCTCTATATCGTCACGGCCGGGGTGCTCACGGGCGTGGTCAGCTATACGCGGCTGAATGTCGGCGCGCCGATCGCACTGGGCATCGCGGAAACGGGCGTGCGCTGGGGCGAGTTTCTGGTGCTGATCGGAACCATTATGGGCCTGAGCACGGTGATGCTGGTGATGCTGCTGGGCCAGTCCCGAGTGTTCTTCTCCATGTCGCGCGACGGGCTGCTGCCGCGCTGGGCCGGCGCGGTTCATCCGCGATTCCACACTCCCTGGATTTCGTCCATCATCGTTGGTGTTTTCGTGGCGATTCTGCCGGCGGTGCTTCCGATCGATGTTTTGAACGATCTGACCAGCATCGGTACCCTGCTCGCCTTCGTCATCGTCTGCGCCGGCGTCTGGGTGCTGCGGGTGCGGCGACCGGACTTGCCTCGCCCGTTCAAGACGCCATGGGTGCCCGCAGTGCCGATTCTCGGCATTGTGGTTTCGTTGGGGCTGATGAGCGGTCTGGCGGCGGGGGCGTGGCTGCGGCTGGTAGTTTGGCTCATCATCGGCATGTTCATCTACTTTGGCTACGGCCGGAAGAATAGCCGGGTGCAGCAGCATCTCGCGGCGGTCCAAAGCGGCGTTTCGGCCGGCAAGCCGCGTTAGCCCGCGTGGACGATCCAGCGGTTTACCCGAGATTGCCCGGTCTATCCCCCTAGGCACTATAAGGTTTTCGTACCGCTCAGCCGATCAAGTAGTACGGGTGTATAGCTGCGTGCCTCTCCTTTCTCGAGACCGGCTGGAGCGCAAGGCGAAGCGGATCCAGGATCCCATCGAGCGCCTGCGCTACTTGCAGCGCCACGCGGGTTCTGCCCTGCGGGCCGGCCGGTCGCGAAAATTCCCGATTCTCACGGCGATCTTGCTTTTGGGCGGCCTGCTGATCCCCGGGTTCAAGGCATCCAGCACGAGGAACGCGCCGTCGCAAATCGGCGAGATTCCGCCCGCGCCGTCCGACAGCGTGGACATCTTTACCAATGTCTGGCTGGTGGAAAAGACGGCGAGCTATGAAGTCTACAGCAACGGCTTACGCATCGAGGACGAGTACGCCGTGTCCAATCAGAAACGGACGCCCTATCCGGTTTACCCCCGCGGCGCGATCGACGCCACCCACCCGGAATGGCGAACCGATCCGGCCGGGATTGTCTATCACACCACCGAGAGCGACCTGGTGGATTTCGATTCGGACCAGAACGCCAGGTTGCAACGCGTCGGGCAAAACGTTCTGACTTACGTGCAGAAGAACCGCAGCTACCACTTTCTGATTGACCGCTTCGGGCGCGTGTACCGGCTGGTAGCGGAGTCGGATGTGGCGAATCACGCTGGATTCTCGATTTGGGCGGATCGCAACGTTGTCTACGTCAACCTGAACAGCAGCTTCCTGGGAATCGCGTTCGAAACGCAGACGTTGCGGCAGGACGACCAGCCGTCGGCCAATCCGGCGCAGATTCACGCAGCGCGCGTGTTGACGGAGATGCTGCGCGCGAAGTATAAAATTCCGGAAGCCAACTGCGTAACCCACGCCCAGGTGTCCGTCAATCCGGACCGCTGGCTGGTGGGCTATCACACCGATTGGGCGGGCAACTTTCCCTTCGCCGATGTCGGCCTGCGCGACAACTACGCCACTCCATCGCCCAGCATCTATGCGTTCGGCTTCGACTACGACCCGGTGTTCGTGCACGCCACAGGCGTCCGCATCTGGGAAGGGCTGGTGCTGGCCGAGGACCAGTTGCGTGGCGACGCGATCGCGCATGGCGTTGCGCTTTCGCGCTACCGGCCGATTCTACGGGAAAAATATCAACAGATTATCGCGACGCTCAAAGCCGCGAGCGACGCTGAGGAACACAATCATGGGAACTGAATCCAGAGTCAATACTTCCGCCTTGGGATTGGATGTGGGCACCAGCCGCATCTGCCTGGCGCACCGCGAGGGCGACGAGTTTCGCTACCAGACACAACTGAACGCCTTCGTCACCATCCCCTACTCCAAGATCACCGGAGACGTGCTGAAAAAGGAGCAGGTGCCGCATACGCTGACCGGTTCGGAAATCGTCGTGCACGGCAACGAATCGGACCGGTTCGCCGACCTGCTGAACGTGGAGACACGCCGGACCATGGATCGCGGCGTGCTGAATCCGGCCGAGCCGGAGAGCTTGGCGATGCTGCGCAAAATTGTCGCGTCGCTGGTGCCGCCGGCGCACGACCGGCGCAAAGCGTGTTTTACCGTCCCCGCGGCGCCGCTGGGGGCCGAGGAGAATCTCACGTACCACGAAGCCACCCTGCGGCAGATTCTCACCGATTTGGGCTACGACGTGAAGAGCATCAACGAAGGTCTGGCGGTGATCTATTCGGAGCTGGAAAGTTCCAACTACACCGGCATCGGCATCAGCTGCGGCGGAGGATTATGCAACGTATGCGTGGCGTATTTGTCCGTGCCGGTTCTCAGTTTCTCGATTCCCAAGGCAGGCGATTACATTGACACCAACACGGCGGTGATTACCGGCGAACGGGCCAACCGGGTGCGCATGGCGAAGGAGGAATCGTTCCACTTCAACGGATTCTTCGCCGACAAACTGCAGCAGGTTCTGAGCGTGTACTACGACGAGATGATCCAGTCGCTAGTGGGAGGCATGAAGCAGGGCTTCGCGAATTCACGGACCCTCTTCAAGTCCAACCGGCCGCTGCCGATCGTGCTCAGCGGCGGAACGGCGCTTCCGGCGGGATTTCTGGGGCGTTTCGAAAAGATGCTGCTCGAAGCGGAGCTTCCGATTGCGACTCACGACATCCGGATGGCGGCGGATCCGCTGCATGCCTCCGCGAAAGGGGCGCTGGTAGCCGCGCTGGCGGACTCCTAAGATTGTCTGGGCAGAGTTTAGGGGCGTTGAGAAGTGCCCTGTTCCAGCACTTCGCCGGCCCAGTGCAGCGCCTGGCAGTAGGCATCGCCCAGCTGTTCGGCGCGGGCGCCGAGACCGCACGCGAGGGTTTCCACCTGATCCCAGTCCCCTACTTCATAGGTTCGGGCGAGCGCGTAAATTCTGGCCAGCGGAGTGGCGGCGGGAGCCTTGCCGGTGAGCACGGCGGTAATCTCGGGCGCGACGTTGACTTCCGCCAGAGTGTCCTCCAGCGGCCGGTCCACCAAAGCATCCAATAGAGAGAACAGGCCCATCAGGAACGCGGATTCCTCCAGGCCCAGGTGCAACAATCGCGCCACAGCCTCGCAAAACCGGGCGCGAACCAGGGAATGCAGGATCAGCTCGCCGGGTTTGTCGTCGGCCGCCCGGGTCAGCGTGGCGAGAGCGATCCACTTACGCAGTTCATTCTCTCCGAAGAACATCAGCGCCTGGGGGATGGAACGGATCTGGTTGCGCAGCCCGAACAAAGCCGAGTTGACGTAGCGCAGAAGCTGATAGGAAAGGGAGACATCGGCCAGAATGAGCTTTTCCAACCGGTCGAAATCCAGCTCCGGCCGCTGCGCCTCCTGCAGCAAACGCAGGCAATGCAGTTTTTGCGCCGGGATCTGCCGCGCGCGCATCACCGCGGGGCGGGCGAAAAAGTAACCCTGAAAATAATTATAGCCGGCCTGGCGCGCCCATTCGAATTCTTCGGGAGTTTCCACCTTTTCGGCCAGCATGTCCATTCCGCGCGATTGACAGTAGCGCACCAGCTTTTGCTGCTCGGCTCGCGTGGCGCCGTTCACCTCGATTTTGATGAGATCGGCGACATCCAGCAGAGCTTCGTACTCGGGGCGGAACACAAAGTCGTCCAACGCCAACCGGTAGCCCTGCTGGCGCAGCTTGCGGCAGGCTTCCAGGACCTCCGCATCCGGCTCGACGTTCTCCAGCAGCTCGATAACCGTGGTGCCCTTGGGGAGGGACGCGTGCCAGCCCTGGAGCAGCGGCCCGCGGCCAAAATTCACGAAGGCCTTTTTGCGGCCCACCAGGTTGTCCATGCCGATGACCAGTAAGCTGTTGGCTAGAACCTGTTTGGTGGCCAGAGTGCCATCGGTGCCATCGAAGGCATTATGTTCCGCGCTGGAGCGGAACAGCAACTCGTACCCATGCACGCGGCGGTCGCGGTCAAAGATGGCCTGGCGGGCGACGAGGACATCCATGATCTCTCTATCGACCGATTTCGTGATTGGTTTAGCGGGTTTCTTCACGGTAAGAGCCGCGTACGTGGAGTCGCATCGTGTTATAGTAAAAAAGTACCGAGCACGCCTGTTGATGATTCTTCCTGTAAGTGCCTCACACAAGCCCGCCTGGTTCAATTCAACATCGAGAGAGTTCAATGACTAACATATTTGTAGGAAACCTTTCCTATTCGACCACCGAACAGGAGCTCGAAGCAGCTTTTGCCCAATACGGCGCGGTGGAGCGCGCCAGTGTGGTGCGCGACCGGGACACCGGACAGGCACGCGGTTTTGCGTTCGTGGAAATGACGAACAAGAGCGAAGCCATCAACGCGATCCAGGGCCTGAACGGTCAGGAACTGAATGGCCGCGCGATGAAAGTAAACGAGGCGCGCCCGAAGGAAGAGCGCGGCGGCGGCGGCAATCGGGGCGGCGGCTTCGGCCGGCGGCGCGAACCGCGCTGGTAGCGGCAGTTTTCCGAAAAATCGACTAATTCCGGTCCCGGAAGCGAAATTCCGGCGACGCGATCAAGGTTACATAAGAACCGAAACGGGCGGCGTCCCAACTCGTTTCGGGTTCGGCCGGTTCCTCGTCAAAAACTCGAAGGGTCTGGTACGCGGTGGTGCGCTGTACTGGAGTACGTCCGGCCGCGCGGATCCAGCGCCGCATTTCCGCCGGGTGTAGAAACTGGCCGTGCGGCGCTCCAGCCGAGGTCGAGATACTCTCGTTCATGAGCGTGCCTCCGAAATCGTTCGCTCCGGCATTGAGGCATTCCTGCGCGAGCCGCGGGCCCTGTTTCACCCACGCTGCTTGAAGGTTCGGAATCCAGGCGTCCAACATTAGGCGTGCCACGGCGTACATGCGCAGCACGTCCTCGCGTGTGACCGTGGTGCGCACATCCGCGACGAGCGACTTTTTGACCATGGGAGCTTCGGCCGAGATGAAGCTGAGCGGCACGAACTCGGTGATGCCGCCGGTTTCCTTCTGGATGCCGCGGAGGAGATCCAGATGCTTCGCGCAATCCAAAGCAGTTTCCACGTGACCGTACATGATGGTGGACGTAGTCGGGATGCCGAGCCGGTGCGCGGTCCGGATGACGGTGATCCACTCGCTGGTGCGAATGCGGCCGGGTGAGATCCGGTCGCGAATCCGGTCGTCCAGGATCTCGGCGGAAGTGCCGGGCAAGGAGCCCAGGCCGGCGTCCTTCAGCGCTCGCAGGTAATCTTCGATGGTCCGGTTGGAAAGCGTCGCGCCATAGAGGATCTCCTCGGGCGAGAACGCGTGGACATGTATGTCTGGGACGGCCTTCTTCACGGCTGCGCAAAGGTCGACATAGAACGATCCCTCGATACGCGGTGGAAGGCCGGCCTGGATGCAGACTTCGGTGGCCCCGAGTTCCCGGGCCTCGCGAACGCGGCGCTGGACCTCTTCGGTGGGCAGGAAGTAACCCTGCTCGGCGCGATGGCCCCGGCTGAAGGCGCAGAAGCCGCAGCGCTTCACGCAGACGTTGGTGAAGTTGACGTTGCGGTTGATGACATAGGCGACGCGATTGCCCACGCGCCGTCGTCGCAGTTCGTCGGCGGCGGAGAGGAGCTGCGCGAGATCCGGCCCTTCGGCGGCGAAAAGCGCCGCACCGTCCTCGATGCTCAACTCCCTGCCTTCGAGCGCCCTATCAAGAATCGCCAGGATACTCATGGGACCAACCCCGCGTCATCGGTATAGGCGAGCGCTTGCCGGCGCAGCGGCTCGGCGATCCAGCTCGGATCGCGCAGATACTCCGGATAAGCGGCCAGCCGCTCGCGCAGTTCGAATCCGGCCTCTTCGGTGACAGACCGCAGCGCGGCGATTTGCGGCCAGGCCATTTCTGGATTGATAAAATCGCGCGTCACGGGCGAAATCCCGCCCCAATCGTTGATGCCCGCCAGCAGGTAGAAGCCGTAGGCGTCCTGCGAGAGATTCGGCGGCACCTGCAGATTGACGCTGCGGCCAAGGATCAGGCGCGCGACCGCCGTGGTCCGCGCAACGTCCAGCGCGGTGGGTTCCGGCCGGCCGGCAAATAAGGTGTCCGGCTTGCCGCGGAAGTTTTGCACGATCACCTCCTGGATGTGCCCGTAGGTTTGGTGGATTTCGCGGATCGCGAACAGAGCATCCAAGCGCTCGTCCAATGTCTCTCCGATGCCGATCAGAATGCCGGTGGTGAAGGGAATGCGCAGTTCCCCGGCAGCTTCCAAAGATGCGAGCCGGACTTCCGGAACCTTATCCGGGCAGCGATGATGCGCTTCGCCCGGCTGAAGCAAGCGCCGGCTCACCGTCTCCAGCATCATACCCATGCTGACGTTCACCGGCCGAAGCCGCTCCATTTCCTGGCGCGACAAAACCCCAGGGTTCGCGTGGGGAAGCAGGCCGGTTTCTTCGAATACCAGCTGACACATGGCCTGCAGGTATTCGATGGTGGAGTGAAGGCCGCGCCGCTCCAGCCAATCGCGATACTCGGGGTAGCGCAGCTCGGGTTTGTCGCCCAGGCTGAACAAGGCTTCTTTGCAGCCGGCCTCACGCCCGGCGCGCGCGACGGCGAGCACTTCGTCCGGGGTCATGGTGTGGGCTTTGGCATCGCCCGGCTCGCGCGCGAAAGTGCAGTATCCGCAGCGGTCGCGGCAAAGATTGGTAAGCGGGATGAAGACTTTGCGCGAATATGTGACGCAGGGGCCGGTGCGGGCGTCGCGAATCGCGCCGGCTTCCCGCAGCAACTCCAGGAGCTCGCCGCCGGTGGCGCGAATCAGACGCCAGGCGTCTTCGCGAGAGATGCCGGACTCGGTGCGTGACGCAAGCATGGATCAGCCCATCGCGTAAGTGCGCTCGACTTCGATCTTGTAAATCACCCGGACCTCGCCAGGTCTCCGATTGGGATACTTCTCCTGCCCGATGTATTTCTTGGAAAGTTTGTCGATGTGGTCGTCGGCGCCCTTTTCGGTGATCTCCACCACGCGGCCGCGCATGGAAAGATGCCGGTAGGAATTCTCAGGGTCCAGGATGTCGCATCCGACCCGCGGATCGCGCCGCATATTGATGTCCTTGACGCGTCCTTTCGCGCTGTTGATCAGGATGTGCTTGCCATCGTACTCGCACCAGACCGGCGAAACCTGCGGGCTGCCGTCGGGCATTATGGTAGCCAGCTGCAGGAAGGCTTTCTTGTCGAAGAGGTCGGTAAATTTGTCCGGAATCGTCGCCACTTGTGTTCCTCCAGTTCCTTTTCGAGAGTACACCAAGCGTGGGCCGCGCGGGGCGGGTTATTTTAGGAATACGTGACGACGAGCGTAGCGGTGGTTGGAGGAACGGGAGCCGAAGGCGGCGGTCTGGCGTTGCGTTTTGCGCGGGCGGGGCGGCGCGTGCGGATCGGTTCGCGCAGCGTGGAGAGGGCGCAGGAGGCGGCGCGGCGGATGGAGGGAGACGTTTCCGGGCACACGAATGCGGAAGCGGTCTCCGAAGCGGGCATCGTGGTGCTGACGGTGCCGCTGGCGGCGCAGATTGAAACCTTGAAAGCAATCAGAGGCGGGCTGGCGCCGGGTGCGATTGTGGTAGACACCACGGTTCCGCTCGAGATTGCGATCGGCGGGCGCGTTTCGCGAACGCTCGCGTTGTGGGACGGATCCGCGGCGCAGCAGGCCGCGCGGTTGCTGCCAGGCGTGCCGGTGGTGGCGGCATTTCATGCGCTGAGCGCGGAAGCACTGGGGAATCTCGAGCATCCGCTGGATTGCGACACGTTGATTTGCGGCGACAGCGCGGAAGCTAAAGCGGCAGTGGCGGAGCTGGCGGCGTTCATCCCGGGCGTGCGGGCGATTGACGCGGGACCGCTGGACAACGCGCGGCTGCTGGAAACCACCGCCGCGTTGCTCATCTCGCTCAATCTGAGGCATAAGGTGAAGCATTCGGGACTGCGGATCACCGGGCTGCCCGCCGGTGGGGGCGCATGAAGCGGCGTACTCAAATGGTCGCGTTGGCCGGCGGCGTGGGCGCTGCTCGCTTTCTGGATGGATTAACGCGGGTGGTGGCGCCCGAACGGGTGTCGGTGATCGGCAACACGGGCGATGATGCTGAAATTCACGGCCTGCATATCTCGCCCGATCTGGATACGGTGACCTACACGCTGGCCGGGCTGGCGAATCCGCGGCACGGCTGGGGAATCCGCGGAGACCGTTTTCGATGCCTGGAAGCGCTAGGCAGGCTGGGCGGCGAAACCTGGTTTCAACTCGGCGATCGCGACCTGGCCACGCACTTGTACCGGACCGGACGTTTGCGCCAAGGGGCGACGCTGGCTGAAATTGCCTCCGAGATCGCGAAGGCGCTGGGCGTCCAATCCGCGGTCGTGCCGATGTCCAATGAGCGGGTGCGTACGCGCATCTGCACCTCGGCGGGCGAACTGGAGTTCCAAACTTATTTCGTGAAACGCCGCGCGCGCGATCGTGTCGCGGGCGTGCGGTTCGAGGGCGCTGAACGCGCTACACCCGCGCCGGGCGTGCTGGAGGCGATTGCGGAGGCAGAGGCCATTATTCTGTGTCCTTCGAACCCTTTCATCAGCATCGGACCGATTGTCGCGATCCCGGGCATTCGCGAAGCGTTGCAGAGGCGCCGGGACCGGGTGATTGCGATTTCCCCCATTGTCGGCGGCAAGGCGTTGAAGGGGCCGGCGGCGCACATGATGAAGAGCATGCGGCTGGGCGCGGCAGCATCCGAAGTGGCGAAACTGTACGCGGACTTCATCGGTGTCTTTGTCCTGGATGAAGTGGACCTCGGACAGGCCGGTAAAGTAGAAGCCATCGGCGTCCGGCCCGTAGTCACGAATACGATCATGCGCGGCCTGCGCGAACGAAAGGCGCTGGCGCGCGTAGTAGCGCGGGAATTGGAGATCACGCCGTGATCTTCGCGATCCTGCCGGTGAAAAGTCCGCGGAATGCCAAGCAGCGGTTGAAAGACTATCTGGCCGCGGAAGAGCGGGAAACGCTGGCGCGTCTTCTTTATAGACAGACGCTCGCGGCATTGTGTCAGGCTGAGGGTATCGACCGCGTGGTAGTGGCCACCAGCGACGCCGAAATTGCCGGGCATGCGCGCGACAGGGGCGTTATGGTCTTCGACGAATACGAGCAAATCAGCCACAGTGCTTCCGCGGACGCTGCTTGCGCACGCGCGATGGATCTGGGCGCGACAACGGCGATGCTCGTGCCGATTGATGTTCCACGCGTCACTCCGGCCGACTTCAGCCGGCTCGCCGCCGCCGCGCGTCCGGGTCTGATCGTGGTACCCTCTTCCGACGGCACGGGCACCAACGCACTGGTCCGCACGCCGCCCAATGTCATCGAAAGCCGCTTCGGCCCCGGCAGCTTTCGCGCACATATGGATCAAGCGCGCGCGAAGGGCGTTTTTGCGGAAGCTTTGCGCCTGCCGGGCCTCATGTTCGACATCGATACGCCCGAAGATGTGGCCGAACTACTGGCCGGAACTCAGGATGGTCCCGTGCCGGCTTTTCTGCGATCCGCATGCGCTTCGAAATAACCGCGCTGAGCACACTGCCGGAAGCGCGCCCGGGAGACGACATCGCGGCGCTCATTCGCGACGCTGCGGCGAAGGAATCGCAGCCCCTTGATGCTTCCGTCGTTACGGCGATCGCGCAGAAGATCGTTTCGAAGGCCGAAGGCGCGATCATCGATCTGAAAACGATCCAGCCTTCGGCGCTGGCTCGCTCCTGGGCGGCGGAATGGAACAAGGATGCGCGCCTGATCGAATTGATCTTCGCGCAGTCGCGCCGGATCGTCAAAATGGACCGGGGCGTTATCGTCGCCGAGACGCTGCACGGCTTTATCTGCGCCAACGCCGGCGTGGATCAATCGAACGTGGAGAGCGCCGATTTCGCGACCGTGCTTCCTGCCGATCCCGACGCCTCCGCGCGCTGGCTGCGTGAAGGCCTGGGCTGCGGCGCCGTCATCATTACGGACACGTTCGGGCGGCCTTGGCGCGAGGGATTAGTGGACGTTGCCATTGGCGTCGCGGGTTTGGACCCGCTGGATGACCATCGCGGCCGCCTGGACCGGCAGGGCCGAAAGCTCACCGCCACGATTCTCGCGGTAGCGGATCAGCTTGCTGCCGCGGCCGGCCTGGTGATGCGCAAGGCTGAAGGCTGCCCGGTAGCGCTGATTCGCGGATTTGACTGGCAGCCGGCGGAAGGCTCGGCCCGATCGCTGATCCGCCCGCCGGAGCAGGATCTGTTCCGTTAATGCAGCAGCGCCGCGGCCAATTCCTGCCACTCGCGCGTCGGCAGCGCCTGGGGATCGGATGGCAGCGCCTGAATGCAGACGTGATCCGCGCCCGCGGCGTGATGCGCTCTGATCCGCCCGCAGACTGTCTTCACATCGCCCCAGGCAATGATGGCGTCGATCAGCCGATCGCTGCCGCCGTCTTTGTAATCGGCCTCCTCAAAGCCGAGGCGCAGGAAGTTGTTCGTGTAGTTGGGCAGCCGGAGATAGATGCTGAGAAAGTTGCGTCCGATCTCGCGCGCCTTCCCCGGGTCCGTTTCCAGGACCACGGCTTGTTCCGGGCACAGCAAACGATCCGGCCCGATGATCTTGCGCGCCTGCGCCGTGTGCTCCGGATTCGTGTTGTACGGATGCGCTCCGTCGGCCCTTTCAGCAGAAAGCTCGAGCATTTTCGGCCCCAACGCGGCGAGTACACGCAGCGGCTTCTCCGGCGGAAGCACCGATTGGTAGGGCGCTTTGTCCATCGCGTCCAGATACGCGCGCATCGTCGCCACGGGCTTGTCGTAGCGATGCCCGCGCAGTTGCTCGACGAGTGGGATATGGCTGACGCCCAAGCCCAGCAAAAACCGTCCCGGGTATGCCTCAGCCAGCGTCTGTTGAGCCGCGTTCATGGTCACGGCGTCGCGAGCATAGATGTTGGCGATTCCAGTAGCAATGGTAATCTGCTTGGTCGCGCCCAACAACAGCGCCGACTGGGTGAATGCCTCGCGGCCTACCGCTTCGCCGAACCAGATGGCGCCGTAGCCGAGTTCCTCCAGCTGCTGCGCCGCCTCCTGCGCCTGGGCGGCGGGCTGTTGCTGCAACTGAAAACTCCAGATTCCTATCGGGCCAAGCGGGTTCGATTTCGGCACCAGGCTTCCTCCTGAGTCAACTTCTCTAGCATAGACCAGCCGCGGCTTCTGCTAGAGTGGTCGCGTGGAAACTGCCGCAATCACCCCGACCGGCGCGGCCTTGGGCGCGGACATCGAACACCTGGATCTGAAGAACATCACGGACCAGGATTTCGCCATGATCCATCGCGCCTGGCTGGACCATCTGGTGGTCCGGTTTCGCGGCCAGCAGCTTTCTGACGACGACCTCATCGCCTTCAGCCGGCGTTTCGGCGAGCTCGATTGGGCTCCCGTGCAGGAAACCGGCCGGCGCTTCGTCGAGGGCCATCCGGAAATCTACGTGGTGTCGAACGTCATCGAAAACGGGCAGCCCATCGGCAGTCTCGGCGCGGGAGAAGCAGTCTGGCACACGGACATGTCCTACCTCGAAGAGCCGCCCAAGGCCAGCATGCTGTACGCGCTCGAAGTGCCTCCGGCCGGCGGTGCCACTTACTTCTGCAATATGTATCGCGCTTACGAGTCCCTGCCGGATGCGCTACGGCGACGGATCGCTGGCCTGGCGCTGAAACACGACGGCACATACAACAGCGGCGGCTATGTACGGCAAGGAGTGAAGGCGACCGACGATCCGGTGAACTCGCCCGGCGTGTATCATCCGCTGGTGCCGGCGCATCCTGAGACGGGCCGGCCCGTCCTGTATCTGGGCCGCCGGCGCAACGCTTATATCGGCGGTTTGAGCCTGGCCGACTCCGAAGGGCTGCTGGACGAACTGTGGACCTATGCCACGCAGGAAACGGTCTCTTGGCGCAATGAATGGCAGGTGGGCGACGTGGTGCTCTGGGACAACCGCAGCACTATGCACCGCCGCGATCCATTTGACCCGGACGCCCGCCGGATTCTGCACCGCACGCAAATTAAGGGCGGACGGCGCCCCTCTAGGTGACACCCGCGTCCAGCCGGCTTCGCCAAACCACGCCGCGCTGGTACAGCGCTCCGCAAGCGGTTCTCGGGCTGCTGTGCCTGATGTACCTGATCCTTTTCGTTAACCGGGTCAGCATCGCCACGGCCGCACCGCTCCTGCGGGCCGATCTCGGACTCAGTAACACACAACTGGGGCTGACGTTCTCGGCGTTTGCGATTCCCTATGCTATTTTTCAACTGCTCGGCGGTTGGATCGGGGACACCTTCGGCCCTCGCTGGACTTTGACCCTGTGCTGCTCGCTGGTAGGCGTGTTCATCATCCTGATGGGCGCAGTCGGCGGATTCGCTTCGCTATTTGGATTGCGGCTGGGTCTGGGATTCGCCGAAGGCGCCGCGTTCCCTACGGCCACCCGCGCCATGTCGAGCTGGACTCCAGTGGCGCGTTGGGGCTTTGCGCAGGGGATCACGCACTCCTTTGCGCGAATCGGAAACGCGTTGACGCCTCCCTTGATGGCCGCGCTACTGGCTTTCGTAACCTGGCGGCGCTCGTTCGCTCTCCTCGGAGCGATCACTCTGTTGTGGCCGCTGGCCTGGGCGTTTTATTTCCGGAACGACCCGCGTGAACATGCCGGCGTCCAGGCGCCGGACTTAGCCAACCTGCCAATGCACATCGGGCGCCGCCGGCGGCCCACGCCCTGGCTCCAGCTGGCCCGGCGCATCCTGCCGGTCACACTGGTGGATTTCTGCTACGGCTGGACGCTGTGGCTGTTTCTGAGCTGGATCCCGGCGTTTTTCTACTCGAATTATCATTTGAATCTCGCAGACTCCGCGATGTTTTCCGCCGGGGTTCTGTTCGCGGGCGTGGTGGGCGACACCGTGGGCGGCGTTGCCAGCGACCGGCTGCTGCACCGGACCGGAAGCGTAGTGACGGCGCGGCGCTCGGTCATCGTCGCCGGATTCCTGGGCGCTTTTGTCTTCCTTCTGCCCGTGATTCTGATCCATGATTTGAAAGTCGCGGCCGTCTGCCTGTCACTGGCATTCTTCTTTGCCGAGTTGATTGTGGCGCCCATCTGGAGCGTTCCGATGGATATCGCTCCGCGGCATGCCGGTTCGGCCAGCGGCATGATGAACTTCGGTTTTGCCGTCGCCGGTCTGGTTTCACCTTCCAGCTTCGGCTATCTGGTGGACCGGACCGGCAGTTGGGTGGTTCCGTTCGCCGGCTCTACCGTCCTGCTGCTTCTGGGCGCGGTTCTGGCCTCCCGCCTGCGCCCCGACCGGGCATTTGTAGAAGCTTAGTCTTTGATACGATAGACGGCGTATCATAGATATTGATTCAGGGAATACGGCTTTCAGAGGTGTTTGCATGTTACTGCGGATTCTGAGGAAAAATTGGGCTTGGCTGTCGGTGGTCGCGGCCACATTTCTGTTTACGGTCAGCCCCGTTCTGCCGCATCATTCCTTCACCATGTTCGACATGACCAAGCACATCACGCTGGCCGGCACGGTGACGTCGTTCCAATGGACCAATCCGCACGCTTATATTGAGATCGACGTGCCCGATGAGAAGGGCGAGACGAAGCATTGGAGCATCGAACTGGGCAGCCCCAGCATCTTGATGCAAAGCGGTTGGAAGTTCACCAGCATTAAACCCGGCGACAAGATCACGCTGCTGATCGCGCCGCTGAAGAGCGGCCAGGCCGGCGGTTTTCTCCTGCACGCGACCTTACCGGATGGGCGCGTATTGAACAATGGACCGCAGCGTCCGCAGTAGGCGGTTTCCGGGCATCATGAGACTTACAACAAGGTGGGGCTGCCGGATGGCCTGCGTGGCCGCGTGCGGGATGTTCGCCGCGCTGGCGCAGACGCCGGACTTCACCGGAATCTGGGGCATCTATCGCGGCGGCAGGAACGCCGATCCGAAGCTGGCGGCGCCGCCGCCGACACAGCTGTTGCTCAAGGAACCCTACGCCAAGCAGTACGAGGAGAAGCAGGCGCTCCAGGCAGCGGCCGCTAAACGGGGCGAGCAACTGGGCAACACCAGCGTTCTCTGCATCCCCTACGGTGTTCCCACCATGATGTCCATCGCCATTTATCCGGTGGAATTCATTCAGACGCCGAAACAAGTGACGATCATTGCCGAAGCATTCAGCGAAGTGCGGCGCGTTTATTTGGACCGGGCACAGCTGAAACTCGACGAAGTTCCACCGGGCTACTATGGCCGTTCGGTCGGCCATTGGGAAGGCGACACCTTGGTGGTGGACACCATCGGCATCAAGCCGTCAGTAAGCGGCTATCGCGGGACGCCGCATAGCGCGCAGATGCGGGTGACGGAGCGCATCCGGATGCCGGCGCCGGACTACTTACACGACCAGATCACGATCGAGGATCCGGTGGTGCTGGAAAAACCGGTGACTTACACGGTGGCGTACAAACGCATGCCGGCGGACTATGAAATGGTGGAATTCGTCTGCGATAACAACCGCGAATACATCGACGAAAACGGCGTGGTGCGCATGAAGCTGGAGAAGCGGTAGGCGCCGGGGACAAGCGGAGAGGAGCAACACGTGCGACTAAGACTTTATGGAGTGAAGGCGGTCCTCGCGGCAGCGTGCTTGCTGGCCGCCGGCGGCCTTGAAGCGCAGGAATCCTCGCCGCCCAAGCCCACCGCGCCCCCTCCGCAATTGGGCGCTCTGGCGCCTGCCAACCTGAATAAGCCTCGACCCAAACCGCCGTTCGACATCACGGGGACGTGGCTGCACGCGTTGAGCAGGGACAACCCGTTCCGTTTCTCGCCGCCTCCGGACTTCAAGCTGACGCCCACGGCGCAGGTGGAATACGACGCGGCTAGGAAGGCGGCCGCCGCGGGCAAAGCCTATAAGGACGACATCGGACAGTGCTGGCCTGCCGGGCTGCCGTTGATCATGACTCGGGTCTGGCCCATTGCCATGGTGCAGAAGCCCACTGAGATTTTCATGATCAGCGGCTTTGAAAACAGCGTCCGCATGATCTACCTGGACGGCCGCAAACACACCGATCCGGACCTCATTATCCCCAGCTTCAACGGCGAATCCATCGGGCACTGGGAAGGCGACTCGCTGGTGGTGGACACCATCGGGTTTGTCGCCGATCATCACTGGGTAGACAACGGAATTCCGGCCAGCGACCAGCTTCACGTCGTCGAGCGCATGCGCCTGGTCGACAATGGGTCGAGACTCGAAATCCAGTACACCATGTCCGATCCGAAGAGCTGGGTGGGCGAGTGGAGCTGGACCAAATACTGGCGGCGGGTAGATGACACCGATATCACGGAAGCATCGTGCTTGCCGGATCTGAATGAGCATCTGCTCAGCACGAGTTCGAAGGACGCCAACGTTCGCTGAAAACGGAGCGATGAGTAATAGGAGAAATCATGAGTAACCGGAAGAGTACGACTTGGCTGGCCGCCTGCGCGTTGGCCTTTGGCCTGGGTATGGCGACGACAGCCTACGCGCATCATTCCATGGCTGGTTTCGACCGGGCCAAGACCGTCACGCTGGTGGGGACAGTGAAGGAATTCAAGTGGGCCAATCCCCATTCCTGGATCGAAATGGAAGTCCCCAACGATAAAGGTGGCGTGGACACCTGGAACGTCGAGATGACCGCGCCCTTTGTGCTGGTTCGCGCCGGCTGGCGATCAAATTCCATCAAGCCGGGCGATAAGGTGACCGTCATGGCGCACCCGCAAAAAGACGGCGCGCCGGGGGCGCTGTTCGTTTCCGTCACCCTGGCTAACGGCGAAACTCTCACCGATCGCCCGTTGAACGCAGGTCCGGCAAAATAGAGATCCCTTGAGCACGGTTGACTGGAAGGCCCATGGCGTAAAGGTGATTCCGGGCAATTCCCTGGACACCAACACCGCCCAAACGCCCGGTATGAACCGCGCCGCGGCCATCAATTACGCCCGAGTAGGCGCGCAGAAAATCTGGGCCGGAACCGTCAGCATTTTCCCCAACGCCAAGACCGGGGCCCATCATCACGGAGCCCTGGAGAGCGTGATCTACGTCGTGCGCGGGCGAGCGCGCATGCGCTGGGGCGAGCGGCTGGAGTATGTCGCGGAGGCCGGCCCTGGCGATTTCATTTACGTTCCGCCCTACGTCCCGCATCAGGAAATCAACGCTTCGCCGGACGACGCCCTGGAGTGCGTGCTGGTGCGCAGCGACAACGAGGCGGTTGTCGTGAACCTGGACATCGAGCCGGTCGAAGAACCCAGCCCGGTTGTGTGGGTGGACCCCATCCACCGAAGCGAGGAACAGTGAGCAGCAACGATCCGCTACTGGCTCCAATGGAAGCGGACGAACATCATGAACTGGGGGGCGTACAGGTGGACGTCGCCCGCACAGGCGCCGCGCGCGTCAAGCGCATGATTTACCCGCCCGGATTCAGCTGGGCCACGCACCTGAGCGCTGCTCTCGGCAGCAAGCTGTGCATGCATGCGCACGTAGGCTTCATCGCGCGTGGCCAGATCAACGTTCGCTTCGCCGATGGATGTGTGGTGGAATACAAAGCGCCGCAGTTTGTGAAAGTCGAACCGGGACACGAGGGCTGGGTAGTGGGCGACGATCCCGCCGTGCTGATCGAGTTCGATTTCGAGGGCGATACCGTCGGCCGGCTCGGCTTGCCGCACGAGCACCAGCACAGCTAACCGGCTGCAATCAGCTTTTCAGATACTCGTTGAAGAATTCGCTGGTGCGCTGCCGGGCGAGTGTGGCCGCGGCTTCGTCATTGCCCCCGCCAAAAGGACCTCGAAAATGCTATGCTGTCGGAACAACACGAAGCGCGTTCATCATTTTGAAACACGCGCGTGGTATCCAGTAGCATTGCTGCTTCATCGGATGCGGCTGATACCTCAAAGGCCGACGCCGCGTCTGCGTTCTGTCTGACAAATAACGTTTGTTCGTCACCGTTCCGTGGCGGATGCGCCTCTAAAGCGCGGGCTGTGTGGCGGCTTGAAAAACACGATTCCTGAGGAAAACATCGATGACAAGACGAAAGATTTGGATGAGATGTTTTGCAGTGCTCGTGCTGCTGGTGCTTGGAGCAGCGCTTTCCCTGGGCCAACAGATTTTTGGCGGAATTAGCGGAACGGTGTTGGACGCCACCGGCGCGGCCGTGCAAGACGTCACCGTCAAGGCGCGTAACGTGGCCACGAACCTCGCTACAACGGTTCACTCCCAATCCGGCGGAGTTTATTCGATCTCCAATCTTCCCGCCGGAACATACGAGGTGACTTTCATTAAGGAAGGGTTCGAAACGGAAAGCCACGCGGAGGTTCTGGTGAACGGCGATCGCACCAGCACGGTGGACGCCAGCTTGAAGGTCGGAGCTGTCGCAACCAAGGTGGACGTGGTTGGGACGCCGTTAATGAATCAGGTGGACGCTACGACCGGATATGTGGTCGACCAATCCACGATCCAGCTGACGCCGCTGGGCACGGGCAGCTTCACGCAGTTGGCCATCATGAGCCCCGGCGTTCACGCGGATTTCCTGGGAGGCTCGGGAGCGAATACCGGCCTGGGCAATCAGGCCATCTTTGCGAACGGGCAGCGTGACACCAGCAACAGTTTCTCTCTGAATGGCATCAGCACCAACAACTTGTTCAATGGCAACTCGACCAGTCAAGTAGGCGAGAATCGCTTCGTCTTGAACACCGGCGAGAATTTCGGCGCCGGCGGTCAAATTCAGACCAACACGTCAGTGTATGGCGCCATCGGCCAGGCCCTTCCCACGCCCCCAGCCGAAGCCCTGCAGGAGATTGCAGTGAACTCCGCAAATTATGACGCCACGCAGGGCTCCAATAGCGGGGCGCACATCAGCGTCCTCACCAAGTCCGGCTCGAACGAGTTGCACGGCGAAGCATACGAGAAGTTTCAGAACGGCGCCATGAACGCCGCTCCATTTTTCTATAACGCGTCGCCGGCCATCACGCAGAAAGTGCCATTCCTGAACCGCAACCAGTTCGGCGCGACGCTGGGCGGCCCCATTAAGAAAGACAAGCTGTTCTATTTTGTCTCCTATCAGGGCGTACGCATTGCCGATGGATCGTTGTCGATCCAGGACGCCACGGTCCCGTTGACCTTGACCAACGACCGATCCGCGCAGGGAATCATCAACACCATCCAGAGCGCGTATGGAACCACTATCTCCGCCAGCCAGATCAACCCGGTGGCGGCTGCGATGCTGAGCGCCAAACTGAAGAACGGCCAGTATTTGATTCCCAGCGCTCAGATTACCAATCCCAACACGGCGCTAGGCTTGGGATACGATGCCATCGTTCAGGGGGCTAACGCGCAATCCAACGTCGATCAGGGCATTGCCAACATCGATTATGCGGTCAGCGATAAAGACCGGCTCGGAGTAAAGTACTACGTTCAGGACAATCCCACCTCGACTCCTTTCGGATCTGTTGGCTCACTGCTGGGATTCGGACAGCAACTTTCCGCCGGCAGCCAGGTGGCGTCCATAAATAACACCGTCATACTGACACCCAACGTTACCTGGGAACAGCGCGCCGGCTTCACGCGTTTGCGGGCTTTCGCGACGACCAGTCAGGCCTTCAGCCCGAGCGATTTTGGAATGAACCTGCTCGGCTCAACGACCTTCCCGCAACTTCAGATCACTTACGCGGACCCAACCCTATCCAACGAGTTGCAATTCGGTCCCGGCACGAGTTTCGGCAACGCCGGCATGTTCCAGAACCAGTGGGAATACGGCACAACGCTCAATTGGGTGAAGGGGCGCCACACGCTGGCCTTTGGTATGCTATGGGACCACACTCAGCTCAATATCATCAACGATAACACCAACACCGACAATCTCAATTTCAAGACCTTCCTGGATTTCGTGGAGGGCAATGTGCGCACCGGCATCGACAGCACGGCGTTCACGGGCTCGGCCAATCGTTACTACCGCTCGGACACTGCCGGAGCGTTCGTGAACGATAACTACAAGGTCCGCAGCAATCTGACGGTTACTTTAGGCCTGCGGTGGGATTTCGATGGGCCGCTGTCGGAAAAATACGGCCGGCTCACAGCGTTCAACGGCAACCTCTATTCCTATGATGCCGCCACCGACACGATCCTCAACTCCGGGCTCGAAATTGCCGGCAACAATCCCAACGGTACCCCGGGGGCCAGCGACACGCTCATGCGCAATCACCAATGGGGTTTTGCGCCGCGCATCGGCATCGCCTGGAGCCCGCTGGCGAAGTTGACGGTGCGAACGGGATTCGGCATCTACTACGACCGTGGCGAATTTTTCAGCTATCTCTCGCCTAGCGCCGGCGGCGGTTTCAACGGGCCCTTCGGCGTGACACTCGAGCCTCCGTTTGTGCAGCCCATCGTTGCGCAAAAAGGCGCGACTTTCCAGGCCCCCTTTGGAACCACGCCGCCCGCCCAGCCTGCGGGTACCCTGGCCGCGTTCCAGGCTTTGCTGCCGAACATCGCTCAGACCGAGTCGGACCGATTCCCCGCCGGAAACCTGTTCGGCCCGTTCTTGTTTGGCGGATACGACATCAACAACAAGTTGCCCTACACCGAAAACTGGACCTTTGATGTGCAGTACCAGGCGGCCAACAATTGGTTATTCAGCGCCGGCTATGTCGGCAACCATGGCGTCCATGAAATCCTGCCCATTGCCTTCAACCAGCCGCTCATCGCCACACCTCAGAATCCGGTCAACGGCCAGATCTATTCCTACGGCGGTGTAAGCCCCAATTACAACCTCGATCTTGAACCCATCTCGACCAGTGAATATGCAGGCAACGCGCCGATCCGTGTTCCCTATATTGGCTATGACATGAACTCCGTGCTCTTCAAAGCGGAGGGCATTTCCAACTACAACGCCCTCCAGTTACAGGCCCGCAAGCGTCTGTCGAATGGCCTGCAATTCACTGCGTCCTACACCTGGTCGCACGCGTTGGACGAACAGAGCGGCTTGGGACTGTTCTTCACCGGCAACAATCCGTTGGATCCGAAGCAGAGCTACGGCTCGGCCGACTTCGATCAGACCCATGTGTTCCTCATCAACTACAGCTACACCATCCCCAACGTGACCTCGAACAAAGCGTTGGGCTATGCCGTCAACGGGTGGACAATCGGCGGACAGACCGTGGCCCAAAGCGGTGAACCCTACAGCATCTACGATTTCTCTGGTTCCGTAGGAAGCTTGTACTTCGGCACCTCCAATTACATCGGCAATCCGATCGTGCCGTTGGCGCCAGGCGTGACCTACCAGCAGGCGCAATTGCAGGGCACCACCGGCGTCAACGCCGGGAAGCCTGTTCTGGATGTGAACGCCTTCCTCCCCCAATTCGTAGCGCCGGGAACCAGTGGTGTGCCCCCATGCGATGCAACGGGCTGCGATCTCTACGAATCCCTCTATGGCAGTTCGGGCCGCAACACGTTCCGCGCACCATTCCAGGTTCGCTTCGACCTTAGTTTGGGTAAGGAATTCATCTTGAACGATAGATTTCACCTGCGCTTTGAGGCCGATGCGTTCAATATCTTCAACCATCCGGACTTCGATGCGCCGAACAACGACGTGACGTTCTTTCCCTACTATGAGGGCCCGCCCTCGATACCGCCGGTGGGAAGCTTGGGGATCATTCAACACACCATTGGAAGCTCGCGATTTCTGCAGCTTTCAATGCACCTACAGTTTTAGTTGAGGCTCTTCGGCCAGGACTGCCTCTTCCACGAGACCCGGCCGGAACACGAATTGCCCGGCGATGGCCGCTGCTCCCAAAGCAGCTGCCGCCATCATAAACGCGGCGGAGTATCCGAAGCGTCCGGAGATCGCGCCGGCCGCAAAGGAACTCATGCCGACGAACAGATCATAGAACGCGCTCAGCATACTGACCGCCGAGCCGTGTTCCGTGTCGGGTGTCCGCCGCAATACGGTGGCTACAATCGACGACCAGGGAAACGAGAAGCCGAAGCCGAGCAGCGCCGCCGCGCTCACAGCCACGGCCGGCGAGGGCCCCAATCCAACCACGACGAGTCCCAAAGCCATGGCGGCGATGCCGAAGTAAAAGGTGATGCGCGGGTGGATGCGGTCCGGCAGGCCGCCTAGAAAGAAGCGCGCCAGCAGGATGACGCCGGCCCAGGCGGAAAATGCGGCCGGTCCTGAGTTGCCGTGCTGCGCCAGGTGCAGGATCAGAAAGCCCGTGATCACCGGATATTGCACGTTGACAAATCCGATGGCGATGCCGGGCGTCAGCAGATGTGACGGCAGCCAATGCCGCTCGGCCGGATGCGGCGATGGCCGGTAATCCTCCGGCACTCGCGTCAGCATCACGAACGCGGCCACAGCGCAAATCACCTGCATGGCTGCCGCGCGTTCAAACGATCCCAACCACTGGCCCACCAGCGGTCCGGCGGATAGCCCGCCCCAAATGCCGCTGCTGATATAGCCGAGCGCCTGCGCGCCGCGATCGATGCCGGCCACCTCCACGGCCCAGGCTGCGGCGCCCGTGTAGAGGCAGGCCTCGCCAAAGCCTTGCAGAATGCGGGCTGAATACACGCCGGCGATGCCTAGTGGCAACAGGTAGGCGGTCCCCGCCAATGCGCAACTCGCCAATCCCGCGAGGAAGGCGATCTTGCGGCCCCGGCGGTCGGCCAGAGGCCCGGAGAAGAAGCGGGAGCCGAGCGCCACGAACGAGAAGATCCCAATGACGAAGCCGACCGTTTGATCCGAGCCGCCCAGATCCAGGCGAACATGCGGTCCCAGGCGCGGCAGAACCGTCCCAATTCCCAGAAAGCCGAGAAACGTTGCGCCCGTGAGAGACCAGAAGCGAGTGCCAAACCCCCGTGTGGACAACCCCATTTGTCTCATTGTGGCAAAGCGCGGGTTGGTCTCGCACGAATCGAGCTATTCTAGCGAGCCATCTCAGTGGTTTCCATTGAGGTCATCTCCGCGACGATG
>DATJNO010000065.1:0-38158 GCA_035508055.1 Bryobacteraceae bacterium
CTGCGCGAACTCTTGGCCGGGCCGATGCAAATCGCTTCGTCGGCGAAGCGCACGTGCAGGCTATGGCGGTCCGCCTCCGAATAAACGGCGACGGTGCGGATGCCCAGGTCCTTGCAGGCGCAAATGACGCGGACGGCGATCTCGCCGCGGTTGGCGATGAGGATCTTCTGGAACATATCAGCGCGGCCGGATCGCGAACAAGGCCTCGCCGTATTCCACGGGGCGGCCGTTCTCCATGAGTTTGGCCACGACCGTTCCAGCGACGTCCGACTCGATTTCATTCATGAGCTTCATCGATTCAATAATGCAGAGCACCTGGCCGGGCTCGACCGCGTCACCCACCTTGACGAACGCCGGATCGCCCGGCTTGGGCGATTCATAGAACGTGCCGACGATCGGCGACTTCACGATGTAGTCATTGGATGGCGCGGCAGAAGCAGGAAGCGGATGCGCAACCTCCGCCGCGAACGTCTGCGGAACAGGCGCCGGCGCGGAAGGCACAAGCATATCCCTGCGGATGCGGACGCGGTCTTCGCCGCGCTGAACTTCCAGCTCAGCGACTCCGGTCTCCATGACCAGCTGGATCAGCTGTCTGATTTCCTCATTCGTCATGCTAGAGAAGCATTAGCTCCTTGGGGGTGGGGGTCAGGACTTCGCAACCCTTGGCGGTAACCAGCACCGTGTCTTCGATGCGAACTCCACCGAAGTCCCGGATGTAGGCGCCCGGCTCAATGGTGATCACCATGCCAGGCTGAAGTTTGGTTTTGTCGCGGCGTCCCAGCCGCGGGCCTTCGTGAATTTCCAGGCCCAGGCCGTGACCGGTGGAATGGACGAACTCCTTGCCCAGGCCTTCGGCTTCGAGTACGCGGCGCGCGGCGCGGTCCACGTGGGCAGCCGTGACGCCCGGGCGCACGGCGTCCAGACCGGCGAGTTGAGCTTTTAGCACCGCGTTGTACATGCGGCGGACGCGGCGGCTGGGTTGTCCGGTGAAAAGCACGCGGGTCATGTCGCTCATGTAGCCTTGCTGGCACGCGCCCATATCAATCAATAGTAGTTCATCGTTGGCAAGCTTCCGTGCGGTTGGTTGGGCATGCGGCAGCGCGGACCGGGGTCCCATGGCGACGATGGTTTCGAAAGCGGCCTTTTCGGCGCCGTAACGGCGCATCTCATATTCCAGTTCGGCCGCGATATCGGATTCGGTGACGCCCGGGCGGATGGAGCGAACGGTCTTATCGAAGGCTTTGGAATTGGTCAAGACGCTGCGGCGGATGCGCGCGATTTCGTCCTCGGATTTGACCATCCGCAGCTGGTCGATGAGGGGGCCGGCGGGCTGGAGCGTGAAGCCGGACGGCAAAGCGGCTTGCATGCGCTGGTAAACGTCGAAGAGCAGGCGCCCGGCTTCGAAGCCGATGCGCTTGCGGCGCTTGCGGGCGGCCAGCGCGAGCGCGGCTTGATCCAGCGGGCCCTTACGCACGATGATTACCCCGCAGGTACACTCCTGGGAGGCCTGGATGGTGAAGCGCGGGTCGGTAAAGAGCGTCGTCGATTCCGGCGTCACGAGCAGCAGACCGTTGTCGCCGGTAAATCCGCTCAGGTATCGGACGTTGGGCGGCGCGGACACCAGCAGCGCATCGATCTTCAGCTCGTCGAACGGCAGGGCGCGATCAAGCGACACGCAGCAGCAGCTTTCCGGCGGTGACGCGGCCTTCGAGATCGCGGTGAGCTTGGGCCGCGTCCGCGAGCGGATAGACCTTGTGGATGCGCACCTTCAGCTTGCCTTGCGCGATCCAGTTGAGGACGTCATGGGCGCGCCAGTCCAGCTCTTCCTGCGTGGCCGAATAGTTCCCCAGCGTTGGCCGCGTGAGAAACAGCGAGCCTTTCTGCATCAGGAGCAGCGGCGGACAGTCCGCCACAGGGCCGCTGGCGTTGCCGAAGCTGACCATCATGCCCCGCGGGCGCAGACAGTCGAGGCTCTTCATAAAAGTGGCTTGGCCCACCGAGTCATACACCACATGCACGCCCTTAGCCCTGGCAACGAAATCATCCTTGGTGTAGATGACGACTTCGTCGGCGCCGGCCTCTGTGGCAAGCCTGGCTTTTTCCTCGGTGCCGACCGTCGCGATGACGTGCGCACCGCGCATTTTGGCCATTTGCACGAGCAGCAGGCCAGTGCCTCCGGCGGCCGCGTGGATCAGGCAGGAATCGCCCGACTTCAGGGGGTAGGTGGAATGAGTGAGGTAATGGGCGGTCATGCCTTGCAGCATCGCAGCCGCCGCGGTGTTGAAGTCCGTCGCAGCCGGGATCTTCACCAACTGCCAGGCGGGGACGACAGCAGACTCTGCATAGGAGCCGCGCGCCATGGCGTAGGCAACGCGGTCGCCCACCGCGACATTAGCGACATCGGCGCCGACGGCTTCCACGGTTCCAGCGCCTTCGCTTCCCAGGATGATCGGCGGCGCCACGGGATACATGCCCTTGCGGAAGTAGACGTCGATGTAGTTGACGCCCGAGGCGGCGATCTTCACCAATGCCTGACCGGGGCCGGGAGCGGGCTTGGGCAGATCGGCATACTTCAGGTTCTCCACTCCGCCCGTCTGTTCCACGAAGACTGCCTTCATAACGTTCGCAATGCCCTCCGGAGATGAATGGTAGCAGCGTACAAGATCAGGTATAGCAGGCTGAAGGGGAACAAGACCACTCGCGCCAGGGTGCGGACGGCGCCCGCGCCCGTGAGACCAGCGCGGAACAAGACGAAGTAGCGGATGTTGGTCCAGTGCGCGCGATCGATCCAGAAGTAGTCGCCGTTCTCATTCAACACGAAAACCTTACCGGGCAAGCGCAGCGCCAGCACCCATTTCCACTTGGTCATGATGGGTTCAGCCGAGCAGATCATGCCGAGGATGGTGTAGCGGTTGGCGGCTAGCTCTTTGTACAGGCGCCCGCGGGAGCGGGTGTCGGGATAATCCGTGACGCGGTAGACCGTTCCCTGCGCGGGACGGAAACTTTTCGGCACGCCGGCATAACAGGTGACCAGGTCGAGCGTCATGCCGGGATGGTTTTCATAAAACGCCGGCAGCAGGGTTTCAAACAGCGGCCGGCTGCCGCTTTCGATGAGCAGAACGCGCGTGAACGGGGGGAAGGAGCGGCGGAGGACGTAGCGCATCGAAACGCCGGCTTAAGTGAGCTCGAAGAACTGCGCGACGGGGATGGAGAAGCCGGGGAGCAAGGGATCCGCGAGCGTTTGATCGGGTTTAAACTCGTGGACGGAGCCGGCGCGATGCACCATGACGGAGCGGGCATCGGGAAACACCACCCAAACCGACTCCGAGCCATTGGCGAGATAGGCGTCGATCTTCCGCTTCATATGCTTCATCGTGTCGCTGGGAGACACGACTTCGATGGCCAGATCGGGCGCACCTTGGAAGATTCTTCTCTCCACGGGAGTCAGCCGTTCCCGCCTCACAATGCTAATGTCGGGGATGAACGTGTCGTAGTCACTGACAGACGCGCCAATCTCAACCAGAGATTCCAGTGGAACTTCGGGATGCGCGTCCATGTATCGAAGTAGAATCCGGTTGATCCGGTTCTTGATGAGGTCGTGCGGAAGCGAAGGCGGGGGCATTTTGACAACTTCGCCTCCAATCAGTTCGTCTTTGATGCGATTGCCCTGCTCGTCGAGTTCCTCGGGCAACGCGAGGAACTGTTCGGAGGTGAGAAGCGTAGTCGCCGCCATCCCCTTCATTCTAGCGCGGCTTAGTTTTGGCTCCCAGGGACAAAAGCATCCTTGCCGAAAGTGATCAGATTCATTTCACGATCTACGAGGCCCTGGACCTCCGGCGAGTCGATGTGGGCGTACACCCTCTTGTCAGCAAACCGAACGGTCAATAGGTTAGTGGAGTCAACTGCGGTAGCGGTACCAACACGTCTCCATTGAACTGGAGCCGCCGAGGCGATAAAGATGGTCTGCGGCGTGATTGGCAGAACGACGGCACTATTTTCCTTAGCGAAACCGGGACCGGGCCTCGCTTGGCCCGGCGCAATTTCAACGGTCGTGACCGGACAGTCCGAGATGACGAAGAACTTGCCAGGTGGGGCGTCCACTACCTCCCAGCGCTTCGTGAGCAGTACCGCCGATAACGGACGGGTATGATGGTGCAACGCTAACAGGTGATAGTAGGAGGGACTGCTCTCCATGTTGGTACGAAGCTGCTCAATTTGCCGTCTTAGGTCGTCAGCGTAAACAAGCTCGCCAACCCTTAGGAGATCATACTGAAGGTCGCGGACGAACTCGGGACGCTGACATTGCTGCTTAAACTCCTGCACCATCCGCGCCGAAAATTGGGCCCGCACCTTTTGAGTTCTTAGGAACAACGTTGCCACGTAGGCGGCCCACGCACTCGATTCCCGATGACTGAGTTGCTGTCGGCCGACGAGCTTGTCTACTAAGGATGCTGCATCGTTTTCGATACGGCTTAACCATTTTTCGTATCGATTCCTTGTCCTTTCACCATTGACGTCAAACTCGTAGAAATTCCGTTCCCAGCATTCGCCTTTGGGGCGACGTGGTCGCGGCGGCTTATTTTGCATATAGCGCCATAACGAGCCGTCGGGACCCACAAAGCGCTTCAAGTGCCACTGGGGCACGATATGCTGCTCGTGGGTGAATTGCTCGCTTTTGCCGCCGACTTGACTTTCCACGAGTTCAGACGCCCCAGCAGTAGTCTTCCACGACCTTGTCGATGCTTTCGTCGTGCTCGGTGATACGCATCAGTTCCAGGCGGATGGCGTCCACCAGCGCGCCCCAACTGGCCTCGATGACGTTGTCGGACACGCCCACGGTAGCCCAACTGCGGCGATGGTCGGACCATTCCACCAGCACACGCACCTTGGCGGCGGTGCCCTTCTTCGGTTCCAGCACGCGGACTTTATAGTCCGTAAGCCGGACGTTTTTCACTTGTGGATAAACCGAAGACAGGCACTGGCGTAAGCACAGGTCGAGGGCATTCATCGGGCCTTGGCCCGTGGCGCTGGCGGTATGGACGCTGTCCTGGATGCGCAGCGTGACGGTGGCGGTGGTGCCGCCGACCAGGCGCGTGGTGACGTCGTAATTCACGACCTCGAAGACGCTCCAGCCAGGATGCAGCGCTTCGCGAACCAGCAACTCGAAGGTGCCTTCGGCCGCTTCCAGTTCGTAGCCCTGATGCTCCAGGTGCTTGATGCGCTCCAGTAGTTGCCGGCGGGCTTCGGAATCCAGCCTTTCGGCCAGGCCATGTTGTTTCAGCTTGTAAAGCACGTTGCCGCGGCCTGACAGGTCACTGAGCAAGACACGCTGGCGGTTGCCGACCGCTTCCGGCTTGACGTGCTCATACGTCGACGAATCTTTCAGCACCGCGCTGACGTGTACGCCGCCCTTGTGCGCGAACGCGCTATGGCCCACGTAGGGCTGATCGTTGCGAATCGGCAGATTCGCCAACTCGGCGATGTAGCGCGCCACCGAGGTCAGGTTCTGTAAATTCTCGCGGCCGATCGTCGTGTGGCCGAGCTTCAGCTCCAGATCGGCGATGATGGAGACCAAATTGGCGTTGCCGCAGCGCTCGCCGTAGCCGTTGATGCAGCCCTGGACGTGGGTACAGCCGGCTTCCACCGCGGCGATGGAATTGGCGACCGCGACATCACAATCGTTGTGCGTGTGGATGCCGAGCACGCCGTCGAAGCGCTTGCGCACTTCGGAAACCACCTCCACGATGCGGTGCGTGAGATTGCCGCCGTTCGTGTCGCACAGGCAGAGGACGTCGGCGCCGGCTTTCTTGGCGGCTTCAATGGTGCGCAGCGCGAAGTCCGCGTTGGCGTTGTAGCCGTCGAAGAAATGCTCGGCGTCGTAGACCACCTCACGGCCGTGGTCCTTGAGATATTTCACCGTCTCCGAGATCAGCTTGAGATTGTCTTCTTCCGTGATACCGAGAGCGCGGTGAACATGCAGATCCCAGCTCTTGCCGAAGATGCAGACGACCGGCGTTTCGGCTTCGAGCAGCGCGCGGACGTTCGGGTCCTGGTCGACAGCGTTCTTCGCGAAGCGCGTGGAACCGAAGGCAGTCAGCCGTGAATGCCTGAACTTCACCTCCTGGGCGCGCTTGAAGAATTCTTTATCCTTGGGATTGGAATTCGGCCATCCACCCTCGATGTAGTCAATCCCCAGCTCGTCCAGCTTTTGGGCCACAACGAGCTTGTCATCGACCGAGAATGAGACGGCCTCGCCTTGCGTGCCGTCCCGTAATGTTGTATCGAAAGTGTGGATGCGCATAAGTACTACTTGGTGACCGCCGCGGCTTCCTGCTCCTGCGGTACGCCTTCCTCCTTCTTCTTCTTCAAGAACGTCATCATCTGGCGAAGCTCGCGGCCCACCTGCTCGACGGGCTGATTCTTCGCGGCTTCGCGCATGGCCAGGAACTTGTGCCGGCCGGTCTTGTTTTCCTCGATCCACTCACGCGCGAACTGGCCGGACTGGATCTCGGACAGAATCTTCTTCATCTCCTTGCGCGTCTCGGCCGTGACGATGCGCGGCCCGCGCGTGTAGTCGCCGTATTCCGCCGTGTCCGAGACGGAGAAGCGCATGTAGCCAAGGCCGCCTTCGTAAATGAGATCGACAATCAGCTTCAATTCGTGCAGGCACTCGAAGTAGGCGATTTCCGGCGCGTAGCCGGCCTCCACCAGGGTCTCAAAGCCCGCGCGGATCAGTTCGCTGACGCCGCCGCACAGCACGGACTGCTCGCCAAACAAGTCGCTTTCGGTTTCTTCCTTGAACGTCGTCTCGATGACGCCGGCCTTCAGGCACCCTAGACCGAGCGCGTAGGCCAGAGCATTCTCCAGCGCAGCTCCCGACGGATTCTGGCTGACGGCGACCAGCGCGGGCACGCCCACGCCTTCCGTATAAAGCTCTCGGACGCGATGGCCGGGCGCCTTGGGCGCGATCATGGACACATCCACATCGGCCGGCGGCTGGATCTGTCCGAAATGGATCGCGAAGCCGTGCGCGAACATCAGCGTCTTGCCTTGGCGCATGTGCGGCGCGATTTCGTTGGTGTACAGATCGCCCTGAATGTGGTCCGGCACCAGGATCATGGAGACATCCGCGGCTTGGACGGCGTCGGAGACGCGCAGCACCTTGAGTCCCGTAGCCGCGGCCTTGGCCGCGCTCTTGCTGGCCGGATGCAGGCCAACCACGACATTCAGACCGCTATCGCGCAGGTTCAACGCGTGGGCGTGGCCCTGGCTGCCATATCCAATGATCGCCACCGTCTTGCCCTGCAACCGGTTCAGCTGGCCGTCTTTTTCGTAGTATCGCTTTGCCATAGTTTTTCTTATTTTCTCGTTTCGAGTTTTTCGTTGACTTCTTCGGCTGGCGCGAGCTTGGAAACCGGCGGCGCCAGGCGCAGTTTCTTGGTCTCCAGCGAGACCGCGACCACGCCGGAGCGGGTCACTTCGATGTCGCCGTAACTGCGCATGACATCGATGAATTCGTCCAGCTTTTCCGAGTCGCCGGTGACTTCCAGCGCGAAGCCTTCGGTGGAAGAGTCCACCACGCGGGCGCCGAAAATCTCCGATTCCTTGAGGATCGCGGTGCGGCTGCTCATGGGCGCGCGCACGCGCAGCAGCGCCATCTCGCGCTTCACGGCCGGAGAGTCGGTCAGGTCCGAGGCCTGTAGCACGTTCACCAGCTTGTTCATCTGCTTGATCACCTGCGTGCGCAGACTCGGTTCTACGTCCACCGCGATGGTCATGCGCGACAGAGTGGGGTCCAGCGTGCGCGCGACCGTGAGGCTCTCGATGTTGTAGCCGCGCGCGCTCAGCACGCCTGTGATGCGCATCAGGGCGCCGGGCTTATTTTCCACGAGCAGAGAAATGACTTGCAGCATGGCGGTTCTTTATGCCTCCACCGGCTGCGGCGGACCCAGCACCATTTCGTTGATGGCGCCGCCGGCCGGCACCATCGGATAAACGTTTTCGTAAGGCGCGACGCGAATATTGAGCAGATAGGGCCCGGGTTCGCGCACGGCCTCTTCCAGCGCCGCAGCCAGATGCTGGGGATTGTCGATGGTGCGGCCCTTGAAGCCGTAGGCCGCGGCCAGCTTTTCGACGTCGGGGAAGGAGGTCAGCTCAGCCTGCGAAAGCCGATTGTTATAGAAAAGTTCCTGCCACTGCCGGATCATGCCCAGATAGCCGTTGTTCACGATGACGATCTTGATGGGCAGGCCGTGATTGACGACGGTAGCGAGTTCCGGCAGGGACATCTGGAAGCCGCCGTCGCCCACGACAGCAAAGACCAGCTTATCGGGACAGGCGAACTGCGCTCCGATGGCCGACGGCAGGCCGAAACCCATCGAACCCAGGCCGCCCGAGTTGAGCCACAGCCGCGGTTCGTTAAAGCGAATGAACTGCGCGGCCCACATCTGATGCTGGCCCACGTCGGAGCACACGATGGCGCGGCCGCCGGAGAGCCGGTCAATCTCGCGCATCACGTGCTGCGGCTTGATTTCGTTGGTGGAGACGTCCGGCGTCAGGGGATGCTCCGCCTTCCATTCGCGAATCTGGTTCCACCAGGCGCTGCGCGAGGCGGCCTTGCGCTCGCGGTTCTGCGGCGCCAGCTCTTCCAGGACTTTATTGAGCTTCTCCAGTACGCGCTTGACATCGCCCACGATAGGCAGGTCGGCGGCGCGATTCTTGCCGATCTCGGCCGGGTCGATGTCCACGTGGATTACCTTGGCGTGCGGCGCGAAGGCCGATAGCCGGCCGGTAACGCGATCGTCGAAGCGGGTGCCCAGCGCGATCAACAGATCGGCATGCGTCATGCTCAGGTTCGACGCATAGCTGCCGTGCATGCCCGGCATGCTGATAAAATTCCGATGGTCGGCAGGCAAGCCACCCAGGCCCATCAGCGTGGTGACCGTGGGCGCGTCCAGCATTTCCACTAACTCGCGCAGTTCGGCCGCTGCATTGGCTGCAATGATGCCGCCGCCGGCATACACCAGGGGCCGCTCGGCATCCCACATCATTTGCGCGGCGCGCCGGATCTGCCCCGTGTGTCCTTCGGTGAAGACCTTATAGCCGGGCAGATGGATGGACGACACCGGCGTATAGTGCGATTGCGCCTGAAAAACATCCTTCGGAATGTCCACCAGCACCGGGCCCGGCCGTCCGCTGGACGCCAGATAAAACGCTTCATGCACCACTTGCGGCAGTTCCGCGATGCTCTTCACCAGGAAATTGTGCTTGGTGCAGGAGCGCGTGATGCCGAACGTGTCGGCTTCCTGGAACGCGTCGCTGCCGATGAGCTTGCTGGTGACTTGGCCGGTGATGGCGACCACGGGGATCGAATCCATCAGGGCGTCCACCAGCCCGGTGACCAGATTCGTCGCGCCCGGGCCTGACGTCGCGCAACAAACGCCTACGCGGCCCGTCGAGCGCGCGAAGCCTTCGGCCGCGAACGCGGCGTTCTGCTCGTGCCGCACCAGGACGTGGCGGATGGGGTGATCGTAGAAGGCGTCGTACAGAGGCAGAGTGACGCCGCCGGGATAGCCAAAAATGCAATCTACGTTTTCGCGCACCAGGCATTCCAGCAGGATCTGGGCTCCCGACATCAGCCTGGATTCCGGCGCTCCGGTGGTTCGTGCAATGTTCGTCGACATAGTCCCTCTCACTCGCTTGGGTAAAACGCTCCTAAAACAAAAAGCCATCGGGCTGGGTTTGTCCTCCCCGCCGATGGCCTCCTCGGATACCTTGGTCCGAAGCCCTCAGGCGGGGCCGGGTACGGCGACCTGAATAATAATGGGCAGAAGCTTCGGAACTTGACCGACGGAAAGAACAGCCAACGAACCCACACCCGGTAAGGTGGGACGAGTGGCGGATTGTCCTTCCGAAAAGGTCATTGAACCTAGAGTATACCAACGGTTTGGCAAATGCAAGAGGGCGAAGCCATTAAAAATGCTTATGCAAGCATCGCGAACGAATCTCAAGGGGCGCACTTCAGGATTTGGGACAACGTCCACTTGTCCCCTAGTAATGAATGCACATCGTCCAGCATCCAACGTCCGGCGTTGCGGCGGAAATCGAAGTGGATCTCCTCCCGTCTGTCGATGTTTCGGAACTTCGCGATCACAGTTTTCCGGTCTGGCCCAGGCTCCTCGCTGGTGATGGCGAGCCTCGAGATCTTGAAATCCTGACCGTTGACCCAGAAATTGAATTCCAGGCAGCCAACTTCGCCTTTCGCCCTCTTCTCATCCTCCCGGAAGAGTTTGGCGAGGCGCGGGGTGTAAATGTCAGTCGGCGGCTCGTAGGAGCTTTTTGCCATTAGTTGCTTGTAGACTTCCGTGACAAAGGCCTTTGGGTCGTCGATCTTTGTAGCCGCCGAAAGCAGCAACGGGTTTGAGAAGCAAATTGCTACAAAGAATGGTAGACGCCTCACGTCTTCAAGAATAGCCAGGAACGCAACTACAATGGAGCCATGAAGATCCTGGTCATCGGAGGGACGGGATTTATCGGGCCGTACGTGGTTCGGAGGCTCGCGGATCAAGGGCATCAGGTAGCGGTGTTTCATCGGGGTGAGGCGAAGCCCAAGCTGCCCGATTCGGTGGAGCGGATCCTGGGGGATCGCGGCAACTTAGCGGAGTCGCGTTCCGACTTTCTGCGATTCTCACCGGACGTTGTCGTGGACATGATCCTGGGGAGCGAGCGCCAAGCCAAGGCCACTATGGACGCGTTCCGAGGGATCACCCGGCGGGTCGTGGCCTTGAGCAGCGGCGACGTCTACCGCGCGGCAGGAATTCTGCACGGCACGGAGCCCGGGCCGCTGCAACCGGTGCCGCTGACGGAGGAGTCCGAATTGCGGACGCACGGGCAAACGTACCGCAAGGAGGTGATGGACGCCATCCGCGTTGCGCTTCCCTGGCTGGACGACGGGTACGACAAGATTCCCGTCGAGCGCGTGATCATGAACGGCGAGGGGCTGGCGGGTACGGTGCTCCGGCTGCCGATGACGTATGGCCCGGGCGACCATTTTCATCGGCTGCATCCATACTTGAAGCGGATGGACGATAGGCGTCCCGCGATCCTGATCCAGCAGGACGCGGCTGGATGGCGAGGCCCGCGAGGCTACGTGGAGAACGTCGCGGCGGGAATCGCGTTGGCCGCGACATCATCGCAGGCTGCGGGCCGTATTTATAACCTGGCCGAGCTTCCGACCTTTTCCGAACTCGAGTGGGCAAGCCAAATCGGGCGGATTGTGGGCTGGCAGGGTTCGGTGCTGGCAGTTCCGGTGGAGCTGACGCCGCCTCATCTGCGGGTTCCTTACAACTCCGCGCAGGATTGGATCATGAGCAGCGAGCGGATCCGGAGGGAGCTGGGTTACGCCGAGCCCGTGCCCTTCGAAGCCGGGATGCGGCGCTCGATTGAATGGGAACGGCGAAACCCGCCGGCGCCGCACGATCCGAAGCAATTCGACTATGCAGCCGAAGATGCGGCCCTCGAGCAGCTTCGGGCGTCCTGACCGGTGCGCTATAGTTTGGGCATGCGAGCCCTACTATTGCTGGCCGCTTTTCTTGCCATGGGAATTGCGCAAACACACACGCTAACGAATGCTGAGGTCGAACGAATCCACCGCTCGCTGCTCCTGATCGACACACACAACGACATCACCAGCCGCACGGTGGATGGCTACGATATCGGCAAGAACAGGAACGACGGCCATACCAACGTGACGGCGCTGAAGGAAGGCGGCGTGGGCGCGCAGTTCTTCGCCGTGTACGTCGACTCGAAATACGTCCAAGGCAATCATTCCGCCCACCGCACGCTGCAAATGATCGACACGGTGCGCCATGACATCATCGGCCGCTACCCGAACGATTTCGAGCTGGCCACCACCGCCGCCGACATCGAGCGCATTCACCGCGAAGGCAAGATCGCGGCGCTGATGGGCATCGAAGGCGGGCACGCGATCGAGGACAGCCTGGGCCTGTTGCGCGATTATTACGCGCTCGGCATCCGCTACATGACGCTGACGCACACGAACACAAACGATTGGGCGGATTCCTCCGGCGACATCAATAAGCCCGGCGTGGCGCACCATAACGGCCTAACCGACTTCGGCAAGCAAGTCGTTCACGAAATGAACTACCTGGGAATGATGATTGATATTTCCCACGTCGCCGACAAGACCTTCTGGGATGCGCTGGCGGTGAGCCGCGCGCCCATCATTGCGTCGCACTCTTCCTGCCGCGCGCTGTGCGACGTACCGCGCAACATGACCGACGAGATGATCGCCGCGCTGGCCCAAAAGGGCGGCGTCATCCAGATCAACTTCAATTGCGGTTTTCTATCCGAGAAATCCGCGGCGGCCGCCAAGAACGTCCAGGACAGCACGCTGCCGGGCGCGGCGGGCGAAGACGCGACCATCGCCGAATACCGCAAGAACGTGCCCCCGGCGACTTTGGCCGACGTCGTGGCGCACATCGATCACGCCGTGAAAATCGGGGGCATCGACGCGGTGGGAATTGGCAGCGATTTCGATGGCGTGTTCTGCACGCCCACGGGCCTGGAGGATGTTTCCAAGTTCCCGAACCTGACGCGCGCGCTGCTCGAAAAAGGTTACTCGGTGGACGACATCCGCAAGATCTATAGCGGCAACCTGCTGCGCGTGATGCGCGCCGTCGAGGCCGAAGCGCGGCGGGAGAAAGCGGCAGGCGGAAGGCAGTAGGCGGTCAATCGAATTCGCGAACGGCCCCCTCCTGCTCGGCGCTCAGGCGTCCGGCCGCGATTCGGGCGACGAAGTAGTTCTCGCCTTTCACCGGATCCCCCGCCATGCGGCGCAGCATCGCGATCTGTCCGACGTGCGTCAGCGCATCGGCCACCGGGCCCTGGAACAGCTTTTCGGGCTGGGCGTGCAGTTCCTCGCCGGAAGCCAGGCAGGCGTCGAACGCTTTCAAGGCCGCAAAGAACCGCGCCACTTCAGCGGGCCAGGTCAATGGTTCGGAATTCTGCCACTTCTGCCGGCCTTGCGCGATGGACAAACCCCAATCCAGAAGGTCGCCGATGTGCGCGAGAATCTGCCCGGGCGTGCGCGTCCCAGCCGATGCTTGAAAAGCCGCGAATGAATCCGGCGCGCCGCGAAGCGCTTTGCCGCCGCGATACGCCAGCGTGGCCAAAGTGTGCCGCAGCAATTGGCGCGCGGGGTCTTGGAAGGGACTCTCAACGGCGCTGCTCATTCCAACAGCGTACGACATTTGGCTACACTGGAGGTCCGAGCCATGGATGATCCGTTACGCCGCAATCTTTGGAGCGCTATGGTTGTGCTCAGCCCGCCTCGCCGCGCAAGCGGACGCCTCGAACGCATCCGCCGACAAAACGCCCTCCGTTTCTAACTGGAATCTTTACTATCAGGCCACGTCCATCGGCCAGCATCACGGCACGTTCGATGCGCCCTACGAAGGCGAGTTTAGCCTGCAGCACGATTCCGAATACGACGCGTCGCTGACGACGACGTTGTTTTTCGGCCTGCGCCTGTACCACAATCTGCAGCTCTATTTCGATCCGGAAATCGCCGGTGGCAGGGGCTTCAGCAACGTCGACGGCCTGGCGAATGCGCCGAATGGAGAGATCCCGCGGGTTGCGAGCGCCACTCCGAAACCCTACATCGCGCGCCTGTACCTGACTTACGACGTCGGCTTCGGCTCTGAGAAGGAACATTTGGAGGACGACGAAAACCAGTTGGCCGGCGATCGACCCATGGTTCGCTACACGGTCACCGTCGGACGTTTCACACTGACGGACTTCTTCGACAACAACAACTACTCGCACGATCCTCGCACGCAGTTCATGGCCTGGGGCGTGATGTACAACGGCGCCTGGGATTATCCGGCCGACACGCGCGGCTACACCTGGGGCATGGTGCACGAGTTTCACACGCGCAACTGGTCGTTCCGCTATGGCAGTGCCGCGGAGCCCAAGGTCGCGAACGGTCCCCGGTTTGACCGGCGCCTGTTCGTGGACCGCGGCGACGCGTTTGAAGAAGAGCGGCGCTACTCCATGGGCGATCATCCCGGCGCCGTGCGATTGCTGGAGTATCTGAATCACACGGACTCCGGGAGCTACGCCGCCGCGCTGCGTCTGGCCGAGCAGACCGGAACTCAGCCCAACATCTTCGACGTCCGCCGCGCTGGAACGCTGAAGTACGGAGCCGGAGTCAGTTTCGACCAGGAGATTACGCGAACCGTTGGCCTGTTCTCGCGGCTGGGATGGAATGACGGCAAGACTCAGGACTTCGCCTTCACCGCGATCGACCGGCTGGCCAGCGCCGGCGTGTCTGTGAAGGGCACGCGCTGGAAACGAAAAGATGACGTTCTCGCCACCTCGTACACCGCGGCCGGCATTTCCGGCGTACACGCGCTGTACCTGGCGCGCGGCGGCTACGATTTTTTGATCGGCGACGGAAAGCTGAACTACGCGCCCGAGTATCTGTGGGAGAGCTACTACAGCGTGCGCCTCTTCCCCGGCTTTTCTATGACATTTGACGCCGAACACTACAACAATCCGGCCTACAATCACGACCGCGGGCCGGTCTGGGTTGAGAGCATCCGCCTGCACATGGAATTCGGGCTGAAGCCGCTCACCGCCAAATAAAGGACTACAGCAGAAGATCCAGCACGAGCGACCGCAGATCCGGCACGAGCACATCGGGCCGGTGCGCCTCGAGCTCTTCGAAGGTGGCGATCCCCGTTGCGACTGCAACCGCGCGGACGCCCGCGGCCTGAGCGGCGCGAACATCGTTGGGGTGATCGCCAATGAGGGAGACCGGGCTTTCGCGACCGATCCAGCCGCGTCCGCGCGCGTGGCGCACCGCGATGCGCACCAGTCCGGCGCGGTCCTTCGCCAGCTCGGCGAAGGCGCCAAAGCGGAAGTAATGCCGCAGCCCGGCGCGCTCCATCTTGCGCCAGCCGATGCGCGACAGATTGCCAGTCACCAGGCCGATCACGACGCCGCGGCGCGACAAACGCCGCAGAACCGTGCGAACGCCGGGACAAACTTTGCGCGCCAGATCGGGCGAAGTGCGGACGTAAATGGACTGCGCTCGGCGGATGACGGCCGGCATAGCCTTGCGGATCTCGCCCGGCCGGACGCCGGCGCGCAACATCATGCTGGCGAGAATATCGCGGTCCAGCATGCCCGCCACCGGCACGCCTTCGGTGCTGGTTTCGACGCCGGTCGTGCGCCGGATGGCCTCCACCAAAGCCTGGCGGTGATGCGGTCCGGCGCGGCGAATCAGCGTGCCGTCGATATCGAAAAGAACCAAAGCGCAGGAGGGCTTCAAGCTTCAATGATAGCTGTGCCCGTTGCTACCATGAAGGCATGGAGATTGATTTTCCACGTGGAAAGAAGCTCCGTTTAGTCGTCGGGGACATCACCAGGATCCGCGTCGACGCGATCGTGAACGCGGCGAATTCCGGGTTGCGGGGCGGCGGCGGCGTGGACGGCGCCATTCATCGCGCGGGCGGGCCGACGCTGATGCGCGAGCTGGACCAGATCCGGGCGGAATCCGGCGGATGCGCCACCGGCAGCGCCGTGGTGACCACGGCCGGGGCGCTTCCGGCGCAGCAAGTCTTTCACGCGGTCGGGCCGGTGTATCGCGACGGCCGGCACGGCGAGCCGGAGCAACTGGCAGCCTGTTATCGCAGCTCTTTGGGACTGGCCGAAAAGCGCGGCTGCCGCACCGTCAGTTTTCCCGCCATCAGCACGGGCGCGTATGGATATCCGGCGGAAGAAGCGGCGGAAATCGCGCTGAAAACGGTGGCCGAACATCTGCAATCGCCCGACGCCGGGGTGCGGGAAGTGCTATTTGTGTTGTTCGACCAGGGATTCTACGACCTGCATGCGCGCGTGGCGGCGCGTCTTTTCCCGAAACAGAAAGCCCTGGCCACGCACTAAGGCGAGTGGAGCGTCAGTTCTTGAGGAACTGCTGGATCGACTTGATGGCCTGCCGGGTGCGATGCAGGTTCTCGATCAGCGCAAAACGGACATAACCTTCGCCCATCGGCCCAAAGCCGATGCCGGGCGAAACCGCGACCAGCGCTTTGTCCATGAGCAATTTTGAAAACTCAAGGGAGCCCAGCGCGCGATGCTGTACCGGAATGGGCGCCCACAGGAACATGGTGCCGCGCGGCGGCGTCACGGGCCAGCCCGCATGGCACAGCCCATCCACCAGCACGTCGCGGCGCTTTTGGTAACTGGCGCAAATTTTCTTGGTGTCGGCGGCGCATTCGCGCAACGCGATGATGGACGCGATCTGAATGGGCTGGAAGACACCGTAGTCGAGATAGCTCTTGATGCGCGCCAGCGCGGCGATCATTTTCGGGTTGCCCACGCAAAAACCGACGCGCCAGCCGGCCATGTTGAAGCTTTTCGACATGGAATAAATTTCGACGGCGATCTCCTTGGCGCCATCCACTTGGAGGATGCTGGGCGGCTGGTAGCCGTCGAAGCCCAAGTCCGCATAAGCGAAATCGTGCACGATCATGGTGCCGTGGCGCGCCGCCAAGCCGACCATGTCGCGGAAGAACTGCAGGTCCACGCAGTGCGTCGTCGGATTGTGCGGGAACGAAATCAGGATCATCCGCGGCTTGGTCGCCGACGTATTGAAGAGATGTTCCAGGCGGTTCAGGAAGGTCGCCGGGTCGGGCATCGGCAGCATGCAAGCCTGGCCCTCGGCCATGATCACGCCATACTGGTGGATCGGATAGGCGGGATTCGGCGAAACCACGGCATCGCCCGGGCCGATCACCGCGAACAGGAGGTGCGCCAGCGCATCCTTGGCGCCGATGGTGACGATCGCTTCGCTCTCCGGGTCCAGTTCCACGCCGTAACTGGCGCGATAGTGCTTGACGATTTCCAGGCGCAGTTGCGGGATGCCGCGCGACATCGAATAGCGGTGATTGCGTGGGTTGCGCACCGCTTCAATCAGCTTTTTGACCACCGGTTCCGGCGTGGCGCCGTCCGGATTGCCCATTCCGAGGTCCACTACGTCCAGTTGTGCCGCACGTGCCTTGGCCTTCATCTCGTTAATGACGGCGAACACGTACGGCGGCAGCTTCTGGATGCGGTAGAATTCCTCGGTCGCGGAGGTCATACTCTATTCTAAGGAATGCTTACCGACCTCGTCCAGATCCGCCGCTTGGAGCACCAAAACCGCGATGAAAATCTGCGCTTCCGCGCCTATCTGAAAAGGCACCGGCACTCCGACCGCCGCTTGCGGCGCTTCGGCGAAGAGATTGAAGCGCAGATCGACTGCACCGCTTGCGCGAACTGCTGCCGGGTGCCGGAAGTGGGAATCACCGAGCGCGACATCGAAAAGCTGGCTAAGTTTCTAGGCATGACGCGGCATGAGTTCCTTCGCGACTACACGCAGCGCGACGAAAACGGCGCCCTGATCCTGAAGCGCACCGAGGCGGGCTGCGTGTTCCTCGAAGACAATCTTTGCACGGTGTACGAAGCTCGGCCGCAAAACTGCGCCAACTTCCCCCACCTGGTGCGTGGGACCGGATCCATCGCCAGCCGGATGTGGCAACTGGTGGATCGCGCCGGCTATTGCCCGATCGTCTACAACTGGATGGAAGTGGTAAAGGAAGATATTGGGTTCAAATAGGCGTGCTTTCGCCCGCGCCAACAATGCCGCCGCTCAGGGCCTTACCGACGCATCATAGAGCACCGTCTTGACGAATGGGCCCGCCTTCAGACGCCTGAACCAGTCTGACCGCATGCAGGGACGTTCGATAAAACGGAAGTATGCCGCGCTGACAAGCAGAACCAGCGGCGATATGACGAGAAACTGGACGAGCAACCGGGCGGAAAATGGAAGCGCAGGGCTGAGACGCTCCGTGATGGTTCCCAGCGACGCGATCGCATAGTTATGCAAGAGATAGATCGTGTAGCACATGCCGCCGATCGTGGTGATCCATGCATTCGTGAAGAACCGTCGAACGGCAGCACCTTGAAAGACCGCGATGAATAATACCAGGATCAACCACGGCGCCGTCCAATCGACGATCGTTCCGCCCCTGACCAGCAGGGCCAGGAGCGCGCACCACGCGGCGACGGAGACGAAGTCCCAAAGCCGCCGGGTGCGGAAGCGGCCGGCCAAGGACAGATAGAATTCTGCAAACAGGAATCCGGCCAGGAAATATTGCGCGTAAGCCAGCAAGGAAAGCCCCAGCGGCGGGTGAGCGAAAGCAAACAGGCTCATTCCAGTGGTCAACAAGACGAGCGCAATCAGCACCAGCCTTCGCAGGCGTGCTTTCGCAATGGCGAACACGGACGCCAGCACAGGGGCTAGGATATAAAACTGAACTTCGACCTCGAGCGACCAGGCTACAAAATCGATGTCGCTGGGCCTGCCGAAGGCGGCATTGTGGACATAGAAAATACTGGCGAACAGATTGGGAAGCAGGCTCGCCGCCGTGCCCTTGCCGGCAACAATCTTGAGGCCGAAAAAGAGGAGCAGGCACAAAATATAGGGTGGTTCCAGCCGCGTCAGCCGTCGCAAAAAATATTTCTTGATGGAGACGGGCTTCCTCAGGCCGCGGTACGCCTCGGCGAATGGAAGGCTTAAGATGAAGCCGCTAATAACAAAAAAAACCGGAACACCGACGTTGGAAATTTGGGCTACGTGGAGCAGCCAGCTGGAGTTGAGTGACTGGGCGTAGCCGGGCTGCGAGTGACGAAGCACGTCTCCGGCCAAATGATAGATATAGACCGAGAATATCGCTAAGAAACGCAGCCCATCGATTTCGGGGATGAAAGCTCCCGTGGATGTAATCCGCCGGTAGGGTTCCAAGAACTGCAGAGGTCTGGGAGCAGAAAGAGCCTGTGCCGGGGCTGCCATCTTGGATGAACGAACGCTCCTTTCGACATCGTATCGCCAAATGCCGGAGGTTAGTGTTACCAGTATATGGCAGGCGCTTCTGGTCTTGGTGATGCGGGAGTACTAGTACGTAACTCCGGCAAGGCTGCGTCCCACCGGGAAGTCCTTAATCCAGTTGGCCGTAGTAAACCTTAGTTTCGTAGAGGAACGATACATGTCCGTTGAGATTGTGCGCCGCGAACAGACGTTCCAGCTCGGCCAGCATGGGCCGGTAATTGGGCGAACTGCCGTCCGGCGCATAAGAAGACGAGAGCAACCGGCCACGCACGCCCTTCAGATCGAACTGTTGCGCGTTGTCGAAGGTTGCCAGTGTCCAAGCGCAGTGGCCAAAGAAAGCCGCGATGCGCTGCGCGTCCACCTGGCGATGATCGGTCTTGGCGTAATCGGGAGCATAATGGCGCAGCATCTCTTCGTACCCTTTCAGGAACCCGCCACTGGGCACGATGCGTTCGTTCCAGATTAGTGCGACCCAGCGCGGCGGGCGCAGAATGCGGCAAAACTCGCGGCGCGTGGCTGGGGCGTCGAACCAATGGAAGGCCTGGCCCACCACGATCAGGTTGGCGCTCGCGTCCGGCAAGCCGGTCTGTTCGGCACGCCCGTGCACGCCGCGAAAGTTGGGGAAGGCGGCCAGGAACGCGTCGCCGGCGGTGCGCATTTCCACGTTCGGTTCCACGCCGAGAACGTGATATCCGGCCTGGAGAAACAACTTCGCCAGCAGGCCCGTACCCGAGGCCACGTCGGCGATTACGGAATCGGCGGTTAGCCGGCACTCGCGCTCGAGCAGCGGGAGCATGCCGGCCGGATAAGAAGGACGGTAACGAAGGTAGTCGGCGACGCGGGAGGAGAAGCGCCCGGTCGGGTTAAGAGTCATCCTCCATGTTAGTCCAAGCGCTCCGTGATCGTGATCGGATCCTGAATGCGAAACGTCAGACGCGTTTCCACCCGGATTTCGGCCGGCTGGCCGCGAGTGAGCAAGACATCGCCCGCGCCCGCAGCGCCGCCCGCGCCTGCGCCGATGGCCGCGCCCTTGCCACCGCCCGCGATCGCTCCGATGATGGCCCCGATCGCGGCTCCGCCGCCGACCTTCGCGGCATCGGTTCCTGCCGCACTAGCGCCTTCTTTCTCGTAAGGCGTCGTGTTAATGCGGATGTTCTGACCGTCCGCCGTGGCGAGCCGCACCAGGGCGATGCTCAGATGCGAACCGCCATGACCGCGGCCGGCCTGTTCGACGTCGGTGACCCGGCCTTCCAGGCGCGCGCCGCGTTCGGCGATGATGAAGCCGTCCACCACCAGCGGCTGCTCCAGCGTCGCCAGGAAGCTGTCGCCCAGCTGGTTATGCGCCGTCGATATGGTTTCGCCGATGCGTACCGGCAGCGCAGTTCCGCGGGCGATGGTTACGGTGTGTGGAACGCGCTCCGGCACAGGCGGGGGAGCGGCTGCCGGCGGTGGCGGCTCAGCCGGAGCAGGTTGCGGGGCCGGCGCCGGCTGTGCTGGAGGTGGGGCCGGCGCTACGGGCTGCGGTTCCGGGGCCGGCACGGGTGCGCTCTGGACTGGCGCGGCATCGTCCTGCTGCGGCGGGGCTGGCGCAACCGCCGGCGGAATCTCGTTCCGGGCGACGAGCGGTTTCTCGCGGTGGCGCGGCGGCGACAACGGCGATGGCTTCTCATGGGCCGGCTCCGCGACGACGGCCGGCGGCGGAATTGGAGTGGGGGCTGGAGAAGCGGGCGTTACCGGTTGAGGTGCGGTAGCCGCCGGAGCGACAGCCGCAATCTGGGCCGGTTTCGGAGCCGGCGCTGGTTTCACGGCCACGTAGACGATCCCGGACGCGAGCAGCGCTCCGAATACGAATGCAATCACCATCTTCCCGTTCATGCTGGTTCCCTTACTCGGTTAAACGCGGCCTGCCTCGTTTACGTTTCGTGACCCGTGCCGCTAAAATAGCTGAGGATGTCGATTTTCCCCAGCGAATTCCGGATCGGCGGGGTCCGGGTGGCTCCGGCAACGGTTCTTGCGCCCATGGCGGGCGTCACCGACACGGTCTTCCGCCGCCTGATCCGGAACCAGGGAGGCTGCGGTCTGCTCATGACGGAGTTCACCAGTTCGCACGGCGTGGTGAATTCGCTTAAGGCCAGGAAGCCCACGCGTACTTTTCGCTATCTTTTGTTCCAGCCGGAGGAACATCCGATCTCGGCGCAACTGTTCGGCTCCGACCCTCAGGTGATGGCGGACGCCGCCCGCGCCTGCCAGGATTTCGGGTTCGATATCGTGGATATCAACTTCGGCTGCCCCGTGAACAAAGTCGTCAAGTGCAATGGCGGCTCGGGGCTGCTGCGCGACCTTCCGCTCGTGGAGCAGATTCTGCGGAAAGTGCGCGCGGCCATTTCGATTCCGCTGACCATGAAGTTCCGCGCCGGCTGGAACGATCGCGAACTGGTGGGTGTCCAGATGGCGAAGCTGGCTGAAGATTGCGGCTTGCAAGCGGTGGCGCTGCATCCGCGCACGCGCGAGCAGGGTTATAGCGGCCAGGCGGACTGGAGCCGGATCGCGGAGATCAAAACCGCCGTAAGCAGCATCACGGTGATCGGCAACGGCGACGTCTTGACGCCGGAAGACGCGGTGCGCATGGTTGCCGAAACGGGTTGCGACGCGGTCATGATCGGCCGTACGGCTTCGTCGAATCCGTGGATCTTCCGGCAGATCCAGCAGTATCTGGAGACCGGCGGTTACCAGCGGCCGAGCGAGCGCCAACGCTACGACATCATGCGGACTTACTACGCCATGCTGTGCGAGCGCGCCGAGCCGGACACCGTCGGCAAGATGAAGCAGTTCGCCAGCTACTTCACGCACGGCGTGCGCAACGGATCGAAGCTGCGCGTCGAAATCTACAAGGCCACCGAGGCTGGGAAGATTTTGGATCAGGTGGACGCCTTCTTTGAACGGGAGCTGGCTGCGGCCCCCGTCGGATGAAGAAAGTCCAGCTGATCACCGACGGGGCGTGCATCGGCAACCCCGGCCCCGGCGGGTGGGCGTGCATTCTGCGATACGGCGAAAAGAAGCGCGAGATGTACGGGTCGGAGCCGCACACCACCAACAACCGCATGGAGCTGAAGGCCGCCGTGGAAGGATTGCGGGCGCTCAAGGAGCCGTGCGAAGTGGAGATCGTGACGGATTCGAATTACCTGAAGAACGGGATCACGAGTTGGATCCGGAAGTGGAAGGCCAACGGCTGGCGCACTGGAGACAAGAAGCCGGTGGCGAATCAGGACCTGTGGAACGAGCTGGATGAAGAAGTGTCGCGCCATAAAACCGAATGGTCGTGGACCAAAGGGCACGCATCGCACGCCGACAACAACCGCTGTGACGAACTGGCACAGGCTGCAGCGCGCGGGCAACTCCCAAGCCAGTGAAGCCCGCGCACAGGTGTAGAGCGGCCGAGGCAGGCGAGCGCCAACGCCGTCTTTGACTGAGATCGAGTTAGCCCGCGGACGACGAATTGCTGCTCGGGCGGCATGCCCACTGCTCGATCCCAAGCCCTATCGCTCGGTCTCCATATCGCGTTCGCGGCGCTGCTCCTCCTGCTCGCTTCGCAGCCGGCCCACAGGATCATCCAGCTTGCTCGCAACACTCCCTTCGTCCCGCTGGTTCTTCCCCGGCGGCCACAACAACAAGCCAGCGGTGGAAGCAATCGGACCGCGCTCCCGGCCAGACGCGGCGCGCCACCGCCCCGAGCGCTCCGGACATTCATTCCGCCGGTTCATCGGCCGGATGCGCTGTTGCCGATGCCAGTTACCGTTGCGTTCGATGCACCCGTCGTGAAGATCGCGAACTCCGCGATTGGCGATCCGTTCAGCAGATTCGCCAGCGGCGATCTCGGTGTGGCCGGCAAGAACGGAATTGGCGACGGCTGCTGCCAGGGAATCGGGGATTCGCGGGAAGGCGCACCGGGCGTCTCTGGCGGTGCGAAAATCACCCCTCCGGAACTCATCTACAAAGTGGAGCCGGAGTTTTCGGAAGAAGCCCGCAAGGCGAAGTATCAAGGTGTGGTCGTGCTCGTGATTGACGTGGACGCCACCGGGCGTGTCCGCAACCCTCGGATTCTGCAGCGGCTGGGCTTGGGGCTGGACGAACGCGCCATCGAGGCTGTTTCGCGCTGGCGCTTCCGGCCGGGCCTCAGGAACGGCAAGCCGGTGGACACCCAGGCCGTCGTGCAGGTGACTTTTCAGCTGTTGTAAACGGTGGTATGCGGCGGCGCTAAATCCTGCATAGACGCAAAAGGCGGCTTCCGGCATTCTGGAATCAAACCAGCGGCGGCGTTGGCATCCCCAGAGACCTCAAGCCCCCGGTTCACGCTCCCGGGCGATGGGGTTCACTGCTGCGCCGCCGCTTTTCTGTCGCAACCATTGCTGACAAGACAGCTCTGGCCACGCCGCCCACCGGATGAGCAGTATGGCCAGACTGTGCTACTTCCGTCGAACAGTAGTTCGATTACTTGCTGTTCTTCAGATTCGCGATGGATGCCTTCAACAGGCCCACGGTGTAAGCCATGTTGTGAATGCCCAGGCTGCCATCGTTGGTCACAAACAGGTAATTGTAAGCGCCTTCCAGTTGCGGCTGGGTCCAGGTCGAATCGATGTTGAGAGAGGTTTTCGCCTGGCCCACCGGCGGAAGCAGCAACGCCAAATCATTGAGCAGGTGCTGTACCTCGGTTTGGCAACCGTCGATGACGCCATCGCCGTCATAGTCCATCAGCGGGAAGTTGAATGTGGTGAGTTCAGGACCGTGGCAGGTCTGGCAAGCGCCGACCATTTGCTCGGCGGGAATCGTGGCGTTGCCGGGGAAGCTCATCGTGAAAGTGTGGCCACCGACCAGGCCCAGAGCCGGATCCGTGGAGGCGGGTTCCTGGGTGTGGCAGGTGACGCAAGTGTCCGCGACGATGTACTGGTGCGCGGAACTGGGAATGTCCTCGCCGTAAGTAAAGCCGTTGGTCCCCAGCAACATATCGGCTTGCGGACCTTCGTGCGGACCGAAATAGGTGCTTCCAGCCGTATTGGCGGCATAGGTCGACGCGTTCACGCGGGCCTGGTGGCAATTCATGCACAGCGTGCCGGCGCCGGCGGTCTTCGCCGAGGCTGTGGTTCCATCGGCTAAGGTCACCGTGGCCAGGGTGCGGACCAGGTGCTCGTTGCCGCTGGGCAGCGTCTCACCGTGCGGCTCGTGACAAGTCTGGCAGGCGATCGCATCGTAGGACAAGTCAGCCGGTCCCACTCCATTGATCCGGTCGATGAAGCCGTTGTTGGTGTGGCAACCCACGCACGCCTCACGGCCCGTGCCGGAGGGATCGCGTGTAGTCACGGCGTGCGCGGAATTGCTCCACTCCATTCCCTTGCTATGGAACGGGGCTTCGGCGTGGCACTGGACGCAAGTGCCGGCGGTGTACGTTGTCGAGATCAGGCGGGGATCGCCGCCCGTGGCCACGTGCGTCGAGCCGGCGCCATGGCAATTCTCGCACTGGATATTGGCCAGGTTCTGCAGCGCCGCGGGCATGGCTGCAAAATTCCCCGCCTGCAGCGTCGTCGGAGCAGTCCAGTCCAGTTTCGCCATCACCTGGCTGAATCCGTTGTTGGTCGCGGTCGCATTGGTGTCAAAGCCGACCGTGTGGCAGCCCCAGCATTCGGCGGTGTACGGGTACGGGACGCCGTTCACCATGGCGCCCTGGCCATTAATGCTGTTGGTGAAAATCGTCGAGTGAGCGGTCTTCGACCAGTCATTCACCATCGACCAGTCTGTGCCCGCCGGTCCGTTGCTGTGGCACAGAGAGCAGGCCGAAATCCCCATGTAGGTACTGCCCGTGAGCATCAAAGTCAACGTGGCCGAACCAGAGGCCGCCGTCGTAATGGTGACGCTTACGTTGTAAATCCCCGCTACATCCGGGCGCAGCATCTGCCGCCCCGCCACCTGATAAACCAGGCGGTCGGACGGTTCAAAGATCGGCACACCCGACCCCAGCGGGCTGGCCGTCAGGGTTGCGTTCGAGCCGGCCGGCTTACTGGCCAGCGTCCAGGTTACGCTCACGATTTGCGTTGCAGGAACTTTGATATCGACTTCCGCGTCCAGGTAGAAAGGCTGGCCAAGACCAGTGGTGATGAGACCGCCACTCCGTTCGGTGGTCGCTGGGAGCTTGTAGGCGTTGATGTCGTCCGGCGTAACCGGCCGGGTCACCAGCTGCGCCTGCAGTGTGGTTTGAGCGCTTAAACTTGGCACGCACACCGCGATCAACAGCACTGCTAAAAGCGCGACTGTTGCCGTGCGAGCCCACGAAATTTTCACTTTTGTGTGAATATGCATCAATGACTCCTTCCCCAAATGGGGAAAATTCGTGGCCGTAAACTGCGAGCGAGATGCCAAGCCATAAGTTCTTTGTTTTGATTCAGGTCGACGGCAGGAGTGCGGCTTCCCGCGCACCAATTGAGAAGCTTGAGCCAATTCAGTGGGAAGCATGAGCCATCCCTTACTGGACAAGGCGCAAGCTCTAGACTAGCCGGTAGTATCTCCCAGGGAGAGTGTGTTTGGCCCGCGTCTTGCTCCGTCATCGAGAGAAAGCCATGCCGGAGACCTCACCCGCACAAGGCACGCTCGAGCGCCTGATCCAGGCCGAAGAGCAGGCGCGGGAGATCCTCAAAGCCGCCGAGGCGGATGCGGAGCGGACGGTTGCCCAAGCCCGCGAGCAGGCCCGGCAGTCCGTCGAGTCCGTCCGCGAAGAAACGGCGCAGACGCTCGCATCGCGGCTAAAAGAAGTGGAATCGAATGCGGCCGCGGAAATGAAGCAGCGCCTGGAAGAGGCCGAGTCCGAAATTCGGAAGATCGAGAGCCAGGCGGAGAAGAATCTCAGTGCCGCCGTCGACCTCGTGGTGGGCCGCGTGACCCACGGGGGAGAGTGAATTGAGCCTTTTTTCCTATGCCGCCGCGCAAGGCTATATCCGGGCAAAGATTTCCCGCCTTCTGGACCGCCCCACCTGGACCCGCCTTCTCGAAGCCCGCTCTTCCGTTGAACTGGGCCGGCTGCTCAGCGAAACTCCCGTGGCTCTGGCGGTTGCGGATTCGGGCGCCGTCCGCTTGCACGTTTTGCGTGGAGAAGCCGCCGCCTCCGGACAGGCGCTGATCCGTTTTCTCCCCCGAAGCGCGCGCGAATTGCTGGCCTGGTACAACCGCCGCTTCGAAATCGAGAACCTGAAGACCGTTCTGCGGGCGATCCACTATCATTTGGAACGCAAGCGAGCCGTGGCGTCCTTGATTCCCCTGCGCAGCGCGCGTCTGCGCTGGGAGGCGCTGGCGGAAGCGGGCTCGGTCGCCGCGGTCATCGAACAGATCCGCGATTCCCCCTATGCCGCCCCGCTCGAAAACGCCATGGAGCGGTATCAGCAGGAGGGGCGGTTATTTTTCCTGGAGGTCGCGCTGGATCTGTTCTATTTTCAGCGTCTGGTCCGGCTCATCGAGGCGCAAAGCGGGCGGGACGCCGCCGACGCCCGGCGGTTCCTGGGCCGCTGGATTGCGGTCCAAAATTTGCTCTGGGCTTATCGATACCGCATTTATGGACGCATGACTCCTGAGGAGATCGTCAACTACAGCCTGCATCACGCCTTCTCGGCGGGACTGGAGACGGTACGGCGCGTCGCGCTGGGCGCCCCGCCGGCCGTGGAAGCCGGACGCCTCGGCTTACAGGTTTCGCCCGGACCTACCGACTTGGAGACGCTGACTGAAATCGAGATCCTGGCCGAGCGCGAGCGGTTCCGTTCGGCAACCGCCGCGATGAGCCGGCCTTTGTTCCGGCTGGGCGGCGCGCTGGCGTATTTGTGGCTCCTGGAAGGTGAAATTCGCGATCTGACGGTGATCGTGGAAGGAAAGGCAACCGGTTTGGCAGGCGCGGAGATCGCTCGCCGGTTGGTCCGGGCCGCATGAGCATGCTGGCGCCGGAACCGCTGCTCGAAACGAATCTGTTCGTGCTTGAGCCAGATCTGGAAGCGGTCACCTCCGCGCTCGCACGGATGGAAGCATTGCACCTGGAAGAAACCGTGCCGGAGGGATGGACGCCGTCGCCGGAATGGACCGAACTCGCCAACCGCTATGCCGGTCTCACACAGCGTTTTGGCGAGATGCTCAATTCGCTTGGCTTGCAGGCGCCTTCGGGTGCGGCGCCGGATGTCGAGCTGCGCCCCACGCGGGACTGGCGGGAATTGGAGACAGACCTGGCAGCCCTGGAGAGCCGCATCCAATCCTGGCAGCAACGGCTGAAAAAAGCCCGGCAGGAGTTCGAGAGGCTGAGGCTGGGCGAGTCACAGGTTCAGATCCTGCTTCCCATGGACGTGCCCGTCGAGGACCTTCGGCGGCTGGAGTATCAAACCGTGCTGGTGGGCGTAATGCCCGCCGGGAACGTGGCGCGGGTCGCCGAGGCGCTGTTTCAGATCCCGTTCATCCTGATTCCGCTGCAAACGCGGAAAGACCGTACGCTGGTGCTTGCCGCCAGTTCCAAGGACAACGAGGCGATCCTGGACCGTGCCTTGAAAAGCGCCTTCTTTGAGCCGGTCACCCTGCCTCCGGAAGCTCTGGGCCGGCCCGCCGAAGCGCTGGCAGCCCTGAAGCGCAAGGCGCGTGAGATTCAGGATGAGCTGAACGCACTCGACAGCGAACGCCAAAAGCTGGCAGCGGAACTGGAGCCACAGCTGACCAGGTCCTGGCGGCGGGCGTCCGCGGATGGAAAACTGGCTGAGGCCATCCGAAGGTTTCCCAAACATGGTGAAGTGTTCCTGATTTCCGGCTGGGTGCCTGCCAGCGACCTGGAGCGCGTGAAAACGGCTGTCGAGAAGGCCGCCGGGCACGCCGTCTCCATGGAAGTGCTGAAGCCCGATCCGAACCGCCAGAGCATTCCGAGCCTGGTGCGCAGCCCGCACTGGCTCGCTCCGTTTGAGGAGCTGGTCACCACGTTCGGCCTTTCGTCCTATAACGAACTGGATCCGACGCTGATTGTCACGGTGAGCTTTTTCGTCATGTACGGCATGATGTTCGGCGATGTGGGGCACGGGCTCTTGCTGCTGTTGGTTGGCCTGTGGCTGCGGCGTCGCGTTCCGTTTGGAGTTTTAATCGCCGCCGCTGGTGCGAGCGGCATGTTCTTCGGTCTGCTCTACGGCGCTGCTTTCGGCCAGCCGGTGTTCCACGCCGCGTGGCTGCGTCCTCTGGAAGGCATGTGGACTGTCCTGCTCACGTCCGTCGGCGGCGGCGTGGTGCTGCTCAACGTCGGCTTTGCGCTGAATCTGGTGAACGGCTGGCGCGCGCGGGACTGGCCGCGCCTCTTCCTGGAGAAGAACGGCCTGGTGGGCATTGCTCTGTACTGGGCGCTGCTCGGAGGCGGCGTGGGCGTCGGCTTGGGCGTGTTGCCCGGGCGAGTGCTGTGGCTGATTCCCCTGCTTTGCGTCCTGCTCTGGATTCACGAGCCGCTGGCCAGCTGGATCTGGCACCGGCCTGCGGCTCCCCTGGGCGAAGTGCTGGTGACCGGCTTCTTTGAGCTGTTCGAAACTGTGACGGGCTACGCCAGCAACAGCCTTTCGTTCATCCGCCTGGGCGCATTCGCGGTGGCGCACGAAGGGCTCTCCACTCTGGTGGTGAGCTACTCCGGAGGACGCTGGGGCTGGCTAATTCTGCTGCTAGGCACTGTCCTGATTGTCGGCTTTGAGGGCGTCATCGTTGGCATTCAGGCGCTGCGGCTGGAATATTACGAGTTCTTTGGTCGATTCTTTCAGGGCAGAGGGCAGCCGTTTGTGCCGCTCTCTCTCCAGACGGGAGGAAGACATGCGAGCGTGGGTGTTCGGGCTTGAAGGTTTGAACGGGGTGTTGCTGGTGCTGCTCTTCGTTGTGCTGGCGCAGCCAGTGCACGCGCAGGAAGCTCCGGCAGCAGTGGCTACTGTGAGCCAGACCCGCTTCCTGGGCGCGGCGATTGCCACCGGGCTGGCAGCCATCGGAGCGGGCCTTGCGGTTGGAATCGCCGGCGCCGCCGCTATCGGGGCAATCGCCGAGAAACCCGATCTGCTCGGCCGGACGTTGATCTTCGTCGGCCTGGCCGAAGGCATCGTCATTTATGGACTGATCATCTCCTTCCTCATTTTGAGGAGCTAAACCGTGAGGAGACGATGCCAGGCCAAAAAATTGTCGTGATCGGGGATGAGGACGCGGTCTTCGGTTTGGGCCTGATCGGCTTTCAAGGCCAAACCGTAGCCACGCTCGACGAGGCCCGCAAGGCCGTCGAAAGCGCCCTGGCCGATCCGGAAACCGGGCTGATTCTGCTGACCGAGAATTGGTCGGAAGCGCGCGAGGAAGCGCTGGAAGACCCCGGCGCTCCGGTGGTGGAGATCCCCGGTCCGCAGCCGCCCGCCAAGCCGTCGATGGCTCTGGAAACGCGCATCGAGCGGGCGTTGGGAGTTCATTTGGAGCGCTGAGTGGCCGCCATACTGGGAGATCCGGAAGCACTGGCCGCGGAAGTCAGCCGGCGCGCGCATCATCGAGCCGTCGAGATCGCCGAAGACGCCCGGCGTCGCGCCGCCGCGATTCTGGAAGGCGCTCGCGAAGAGTCGGAATCCATCCGCCGGCAATCCGCGCAAGACAGGGAGCGCCAGGTGGCTGCCCTGGAGCGCAGAAATGCGGCGCGCGCCGAACTGGAAGCCAGGCGCCGCTGGATTGCTCTGCGCGAAGCGCCCATCCAGCGCGTCTGGCAAACGTCCGAGCAATGGCTCCGGGCGATGATCGGGCAGCCGGAATATCGCGCCGTCCTGAAGCTCTGCGCTCTGCGTGCCGCTCGCGAGCTGGGGACCCAGGAGTTGACGCTGGCAGCCGATCCAGCGGGCCACGCGTTGCTTTCCGTAGACGCTCTCGAACAATGGTCGCGTGAGGCCGGCGTGCGGTTCATCCGCGCTTCTGAACCCGCCGCAACCTGGGGCGGATTGCTGGCTACCAGCGGGCGCAGCCGGTTTGACGCCACTTTTCCCACGCAGCTCGCCGCGGCGCAACAGGCTCTGCGAGAGCGGGTGTTCGAAATCCTGTCGAAAGGAGCAGCGTGAGCCAGGCCGGTGCACCAGCGCGTTCAGGCGATCTGATCTGGATCAGCGGCCCCGTGGTGCGGGCGCGCGTGACCGGGCCGCTCAGCGTGCTCGAACAGGTGCAAGTGGGCGAGGCCCGGCTGGCCGGTGAAGTCATCGCTCTGCGCCACGACGTGGCGACCATCCAGGTGTACGAAGAAACGCACGGCCTGCGTCCCGGCGAACCGCTGTTCGGAACCGGCGCGCCGCTCTCCGTCACCCTCGGACCGGGTTTGCTCGCCAACACCTACGACGGGCTTCAGCGGCCGCTAGCCGTGATCCGCGACGAACAGGGCATCTATCTCCGGCGGGGTTCACAGGCCGGCGCTCTGCCCGCGAAGACCTGGCCCTTCACTCCGCGCATGAAAACCGGCGATGCCGTGATCGGCGGCAGCGTGCTGGGCGTCGTGCCGGAGACTCCGCTGATCGAGCATCGCGTCCTCACGCCGCCGGACGTCGGCGGCAAGCTCGTGGACATCGTGCCGGAAGGCGCTTACGACGCACAGACAGTTGTCGCAGCGATCCAGGACGCAGCCGGCCAGGTTCACAAAGCCACGATGGTCCAGCACTGGCCAATTCGTTCCGAGCGCCCCGTGAAGGAGCGGCTGGAGCCGTCGCGTCCATTGGTCACCGGCCAACGCGTGCTGGACACGTTCGCGCCTCTGGCTAAAGGCGGGACCGCCTCCATGCCAGGTCCGTTCGGCGCGGGCAAAACCATCCTGCAGCACGCCCTCGCCAAATGGTGCGACGCCGACGTCATCATTTACGTCGGCTGCGGCGAGCGCGGCAACGAAATGGCCGAAGTGCTGGACGAATTTCCCGGCCTCACCGATCCGGCCAGTGGCCGGCCGCTGATGGAACGGACGATTCTGATCGCCAACACGTCCAATATGCCGGTGGCCGCGCGCGAAGCCAGCATCTACGTCGCCACGACCATGGCCGAGTATTATCGCGACCAGGGCTACGACGTCGCACTCATGGCGGACTCCACCAGCCGCTGGGCAGAAGCTCTGCGCGAGATCGCGGGACGTCTGGAAGAGATGCCCGCAGAAGAAGGATTCCCCGCGTATCTGCCTAGCCGCATCGCGGCGTTTTACGAACGCGCCGGCCGCGTGCGAACGCTGGGCGGCAGGGAAGGCTCCGTCACCATGGTCGGCGCCGTCAGCCCGCCCGGCGGCGATTTCACCGAACCAGTCACGCAGCACACGCAGCGCTACACGCGCACATTCTGGGCGCTGGACCGTGCTTTGGCCAACGCGCGCCATTATCCGGCCATCAACTGGCAGACCAGCTACAGCCTGTATTCCGACGCGGTCGCGCCCTGGTGGGTGAAGGAGACCGGGCCGGATTGGCAGACGCTGCGCAGCGCGGCGGCGCAGATCCTGGAGCAGGCCGGACGCCTGGAGCAGCTGGTTCGCTTGGTGGGCGCCCAGGCCCTGCCGGACCGCCAGCGCTGGATTCTCGAAGCGGCCCGGCTTTTGAAGGAAGGTTTCCTGCAGCAGAGCGCGCTGCATCCCATCGATGCCTATTGCGTCCCGGCGAAGCAGTTGGCGCTCCTGCGGCTCTTCGTCGAGCTGTATCAATCCGGGCAGCAGGTCATCGAATCGGGAGTGCCGCTGGCGCGCGTCCAGCACCTTCTGGATGTCCGGCGGCTGGTGCAGATGAAGGAATCGGCGCCCAACGAACAGGTGGATCAGATCGCGGCGCTGCTGCACGAACTCAAGACCAGCCTGCACGGGCTGATGCCGGCGGAGCGGAGGGCCTGATGCGCGAATACCTGGGCGCGGATCGAATTGAAGGCCCGCTGGTGGTGGCCGAAGGCTATGGACTAGCGGCTTATGGAGAGCTGGTGGAGGTGCACGCGGCGGGCGGCGCGCGATTAGGCCAGGTGCTGGCCACCGGGCAGGATCAAGTGATCGCGGAGCTGTGGGGCGAAACTGCCGGCCTCGAGCCCCACGAACTGCTGCTGCGCTTTCGCGGAGAAACGTTCCATACTCCGGTCGCGCGGGAAATGTTGGGCCGGGTGTTCGACGGCCTGGGCCGGCCACGCGACGGCTTCCCTCCTCCGCTGGCAGAAGCCCGCGTCGACATGCACGGATCGCCGCTCAATCCCACCGCGCGCTTGCATCCTCAGTACTTCATCGAGACGGGCATCTCGGCGATCGACGGCATGAACACGGTCGTGCGCGGCCAAAAGCTGCCGATCTTCTCGGGCGCCGGACTCCCGCACAACGAGCTGGCGGCGCAAATCGCCCTGCAGGCGCGTATCGCCGAGGAGACCGAGAAATTCGCCGTCGTCTTTGTCGCCCTGGGCGTCTCGCACGACACTGCCGCGTACTTCCAGGAGCGCTTCGAAGAATCCGGGCTGCTGGCGCGCACCGCCCTTTTTCTGAATCTGGCCGACGAATCGCCGCTCGAACGGCTCGTCACGCCGCGAGTCGCGCTCAGCCTGGCCGAGTTTCTCGCCTTCGAGCATGGCTATCACGTGCTGGTCCTGCTGACCGACATCACCAATTATGCCGAGGCCCTGCGCGAAATCTCCTCGCGCCGCAACGAGGTGCCGGGCCGCAAGGCGTACCCCGGCTATCTTTATTCCGACCTGGCCGAGATTTTCGAGCGCTGCGGGCGCGTCGAGGGCCGGCCGGGTTCCGTGACCCAGATCCCGATCCTGACCATGCCCGGCGACGACATCACCCACCCGGTGCCCGATTTGACGGGCTACATCACGGAAGGCCAGATCGTGCTCAGCCGCGCGCTGCACCGCGAAGGAATCTACCCGCCGATCGAGGTTCTGCCTTCGCTCTCGCGCCTCATGAAGGACGGTATCGGCGAGAAGCACACGCGCGCCGACCATCCCGGTTTGGCGGCGCAGCTCTACGCCTCCTATGCGCGAGTGCAAGAGGTGCGCGCCATCTCGGTGGTTATCGGCGAGACCGCGCTCACGCCGACGGATCGCTCCTATCTGGACTTCGGCCGCGCGTTTGAGCAGCGTTTCGTGGCGCAAGCCGAAAACCGCGCGCGCCCGATCGCCGAAACGCTGGACCTGGGTTGGGAGATCCTTTCGCTGCTGCCCGCGAGCGAGCTGACACGCGCCACCGACGCCGATCTGGGCCAACATTACAGCGGCAAACTCGAGGAGCATCCGCGCCATGCTTGATCCCGATCAATTGCCGCCCACGCGCGCCGTCCTGCTCGACCTGCGACGAGACCTGGAACAGGCGGTCCAGGGTCACGCCATCCTGGAACGCAAGCGCGAAACGTTGCTGCGCGAGCTGTGGAACCTGTTCAGCGAAGTGAAGCACACCGAGCACGACGTCCGCGAACGTTTCGCGGCGGCTTACCAGGTGCAACGCGAAGCAAGGTTAGTCATGGGAATGGACGCGATGCGGTTTGCGGCGCTCGCGCCCGCCGCAGCCACCGACTATTCGCTCGAAGTCCGAACGGTGATGGGCGTGCCGCTGCCGCTGGTGACCATGCAGGTCGAACCCCTGCCGTTTCCTTACAGCCCGGCGGGCATCAGCGCGGTCTTCGACGAACTGCGGAATCGTTGGATCGAAGCCGGCAAGATCCTCGGCGCGTGGACCGAGATTCATGGTTCGGTCTGGCGAGTGGCCGCGGAACTGGAGCGGACGCAGCGCCGCGTCAACGCTCTGGAGAATCTGCTGATCCCGAAGTATCGTGCGGCCATTCAGCGGATTCAGGCGATGCTGGACGAACAGGAGCGCGAGAGTTTTCTGAGGACCAAGCGCGTGAAAGAGCAACGGGAGCGTTAGCATGGAACCGCTATTTCGCCACATTCTGGTGCCGATCGATGGATCGGAGGCGTCGCTGGGAGCCGTCGATATGGCTTTGCGCGTCGTTCAGCTTTGCCCGTCCTGCCGGATGACCGTCCTTTACGTCGTCGACAACCTGGTCCTGAACGAACTGGCCCGCTTCAGCGGGCGCGGCGAGAAAGAAGCGGAGTCGGAATTGGAGGAACAGGGGCGGCGTTACCTGGATCTTGCCCGCCAGGACGCCGCCAAGCTGGGCATCGCAACGGAGTGCGAGACGCGCAAAGGCGACCCGTTCGAAGAGATCGTCGCAGCAGCCAACGGCTCGCACGCGGACCTGATCATCATGGGGCACACCGGCAGGCGCGGCACAACCCGCGTGCTGATCGGTTCCGTGACGCAACGCGTCCTGGATTACGCACCGTGCCCGGTGCTGGTCACGAGATAGCTCTACCGCTTCGGACCGGCAGGCAATTCCGCAACTAAGGCGGCTGACCGGGTTTGTTTGCGCGGGTGGATCGCTTTCACAGTCGTAGCCTGCGGCCCTTTGTCGCCCATCTCTTCATCGAAGGTGACCCGGGCGCCCGAGCGCAGTCGCGCGAAATGGCCGTCCAGCACGCTCGCCTGATGGAAGTAGACCTCGCGTCCGTCCGAAGTCTCCAGGAACCCGTAGCCCTCGGCCGGAAAGATTTCTTTGACGGTTGCGTCTTGTGTTCGCTGCTTGACCTTGACGGAGCCGTTCTGACGGCGGGCATAGTCCTGAAGCCGGCGCGCCATCTCCTCGAATGCTTCATGAATCGCGCGTTTGGGGGTCTTGCGCGCCAGCACGGACGCCGCTTCACGCCTGGATTTTGTGTCTTGGGTGTCCTGCAGCGCTCCATGCAGGCTGGGGAAATGCTTCACAACCAGTTCGGCGTTGGGCACTCCCAGATCGATCCGCACGTGGAACAGCTTGCTGGAAGCAGCTTTTTGGGGCCGCTCCACCATCACGCGGCAACTGCTGATTCGATTGTAGAAACGCTCCAGCTTGGCCGCTTCCTTTTGCACGTAGTCATCTAAACCGGCGCGCTTGTCCATGTTTCGAAAGGTTACTTGAACCGGTAATAACATGGCCCCTCCTACTTTTTTGGATGCAAGAAAAGGACCAAACGAAGAATCGCGTTATCGCCTCCATTCGTCGATGAGCGCGGCGACCAGCGCGCTCCAGCCGGTCTGGTGCGATGCTCCTAAACCGGCGCCGTTGTCGCCGTGATAGAACTCGTAGAACAGGATCAGGTCCCGCCAGTGGGGGTCGTCCTGGAATTTTCGCGTCCCGCCATAGACCGGCCGCTGGCCGTGCTCGTTGCGCGTGAAAATGCGGATCATGCGGTTGGCGATTTCGCCTGCGATCTCATACAGGTTGCGCGCGCCGCGCGGATCGCCTGGGATTCCCACCTTAAGATCGTCGCCATAACCCGCGCCCAGCGTCCGCAGCGACTCGATAATCAGAAACGTGGTCGGGAACCAGATCGGGCCGCGCCAATTGGAATTGCCGCCCTTGATCTTGTTGTCGGACTCGGCTGGATCGTAGCGCACCTCGCCATGGCCGAACGCGAAGGGGTGCTGCTGGTGATATTTCGACAGGCTGCGGATTCCGTAGCCGGACAGAAACTCCTCCGGGCTGAGCAGACGCTCCAGCATGCGCCGCAGCTGATGCTCGTCGACGATAGTCAGCTCGTATTGCCGCTTCGCCTCGATGTAGTGGCAGCAGCTTTCCGTCAGTTGCCGGCGGTTCCGGACGAACCAGGCGAAGTTGGTCTTGAATTCCTGGGCCGATTCGATCTCGTCCAGGCGCAGCGTTTCCGCGGCGTAGAGCGGAATGATGCCGACCAGGGAGCGCACGCGGAACTTATGGAAGCTTCCGTCCGGGTAGCGCAGTACATCGTAGAAAAAGCCGTCGCCCTCGTCCCACAGCGAGTACTTGCGGCCGCCCATGTTCTTCATGGCCGCGCCGATGTAGATGTAGTGTTCGAAGAACTTCAGCGCCAGGCTCTCGTAGGCGATGTTTTCCTTGGCCAGCTCCAGCGCGATGCGCATCAGGTTGAGGCAGAACATGCCCATCCACCCGGTGGCGTCGGATTGCTCGAGCACAGCGCCGCCCGGCAGCTTCTCGCTGCGGTCGATGACGGTGATGTTGTCCAGGCCGAGGAAGCCGCCCTCGAAAACGTTGTTGCCGGCGCTATCCACCTTGTTCACCCACCAGGCGAAATTGATCAGCAGTTTGTGGAAGCAGCGCTCCAGGAACTCACGGTCGCCGGCGCCGGTGCGTTCTTTCTCCATGTTGTACACGCGCCAGACGGCCCAGGCGTGCACGGGCGGGTTCAGATCGGAGAACTCCCACTCATAAGCCGGAATCTGGCCGCTGGGGTGCTGGAACTGCTCGAACAGCATCAGAAAGAGCTGGAGCTTCGCGTATTCCGGATCGATCAGCGCGAACGCCACGGCGTGGAAGGCGAGGTCCCAGGCGGCGAACCACGGGTATTCCCATTTGTCGGGCATCGAGAGTACGCGCATGGAGTTGAGATGGCGCCAGTGCCGGTTGCGAATCCAATGCCGCGACTCGGCTGGCGGGGCGTTGGGATTGTCGCCTTCCAGCCACGCGTTCACATCGAACAGGTAGACCTGCTTGGTCCACAGCAGGCCGGCGAATGCCTGGCGCTGAACGAGCTTTTCGTCTTCGGTGGCTTGGGGCGGATGAATCGCCGCATAAAATTCGTCGGCTTCCGCGCGGCGCCGCGCGACGATTTCGTCGACATCGCGCAAGGGGCCTGGCAGTGGCCCGGGTGAAAGACGCAGGCGCACCACGACGGAACCGCCCGCGGGCACCATGTACTGGTAATGCAGGCAGGCCTTGGTTCCGGTCCGGTGCGAATTCACCGCATCGTGCTCGCCATTGACGATGGCGCGATGGAAAGCGTCTTTGAAGTAGCTGTGCCCGCTTGGGACGCCGTAGAGCCGTATCGTATTGGTTTCGTTGCCGGTGAAAAGCGGCTGCGCATTCGCCGGGCCGTAAAGATACCGCTTGCCCAGCTCGTACACGAACGGCAGATTCTGCAAGCGCCCGGCGCCAGCGTCGTCGGCAAGCAGGCAGACGGCGTCTTCGGCCGATGGCCCCATGCAGATCTCAGGTGGCGGGCCCGCAGGGTCGCTCCAGCCCCACGTGTTTCGAAACCAGAGGTGCGGAAGGAGGTGCAGCGGAGATGCCTCCGGGCCGCGATTGAAGGCTTCCATGCGGATGCATAGATCTTCGCTCGACGCCTTGGCGTATTCGACAAAGACATCGAAGTACCGGTTGTCGTCGAAGATGCCGGTATCGAGCAGCTCGAACTCGAATCCGCGGCCCTCGCGCTGGCGGTTCTCCTCCAGCAGCCGCTCGTAAGGGTAGCGCGCCTGCGGGTACTTGTACAAATACTTCATGTACGAGTGAGTCGGCGTGCTGTCGAGGTAGAAGTAATATTCTTTGACGTCTTCGCCGTGATTGCCTTCGTTGGGCGTCAGGCCGAAGAGGCGCTCCTTCAAGATGGGGTCCTGGCCGTTCCAGAGCGCGAGGCTGAAGAGCAGCAGCTGATAGCGGTCGCAGATGGCGGCGAGACCGTCTTCGCCCCAGCGATAAGCCTTACTGCGCGCCATGTCGTGCGGGAGAAAATCCCAGGCCGCGCCGTTCGGGCTGTAGTCCTCTCGCACCGTTCCCCAGGAGCGCTCGCTCACATAAGGCCCCCAGCGCCGCCACAGCAGCGACTTTCTCAGGGTCTCTTTCAGACGGCGGCCTTCTGCGGTATCCGCTACAGGTGTGTTGGTCATCACGGCAGGTTATTGGGGACAGGGTTATTGTCCCAAATGCACCGGCTGGTTCATGCGGCATCGGCCGAGCGGCGCCAGTTTTCGATGCGAGCTAACGCGCGCTCGGGCCGCTCGATGATGACTTCAAGGCGGCCTGCGTAGACGCCGCCGTCGTTGCCATCGAGCGACAGCCACTCGCCTTCGGGCATTGTTCGACGGCCGATACGGCAAGCGCGGCGCTTCAGATCGATTTCGAGATCGGGGCAGGCGACCAGACATACTTTGCCCAGTTGGCGCGCCACCACCGCGGCGTGTGAAGTCCGGCCGCCGGCTGCGGTGAGGATGCCCGCCGCGTGCATCATTCCTTCGATGTCTGCCGTTTCCGTCTCCGGACGCACCAGGATAACTGGTTTGGCTGCGCAGGCCAGGCGCTTGGCGGCGTCCGAGTCCAGCGCGATCACGCCGCTCGCGACTCCCAGGCTGGCGGCTTG